>DATCGV010000027.1:0-41304 GCA_036508755.1 Candidatus Limnocylindrales bacterium
CAGCTCCGCTGCGGCGGCGCGCGCGGCGCCGACCAGCCGATCCTGCTCGGCGGCACGCCGCGTCCGCTCTGCGCCGAGCCCGCGCAACCGCTCGACCTCTGCCCTGGCACGCTCGCCGTACTCGATCAGCGCGTCCTCGGATTCGCCGTACTTGCGCATCAGGCCGTAGAGCACGCCGAGGCGCGTCTCGATCGCCGTGCTGTCGGACGCGGCGTCGGCAACGACCTCCTGGCGGCGGCGCAGCTCGAGCGCTATGTCGTCGATCTCGGCCTCCACGCCGGACAACCGATCCGCCAGGCCGGCCGCCTCGGGATCGAGACGAGCGAGCTCCGTGGCCGCGCGGACAGCCTGGGCGACGTCATCGCGTGCCGAGCGGCCATCGGCGCCGAGCAGGTCGTGAACCTCGGCCAGCAGCGCGACGATGCGCTGGGCGTTGCCGGCAACGGTGAGTCGGGCGCGCAGCTCGTCGACCTCACCCTCAAGTGGAGCGGCAGCGTCGATCTCGTCGGCCGCGTGGCCCGCCAGCTCCAGGCGTCGCTCGAGCTCGGCCGGCTCGATCGCCATCTCGCGTAGCGCGGCCTCGTTGGCGCGCATCTCGCGCACCGCGTCCGCGACCGTCTGGCGCAACGATGCGTGACCGCCGAACGCGTCGAGCACGTCGCGCTGCCAGGCGCTCGAGAGCAGCCGCTGCTGCTCGTGCTGGCCGTGGATCTCGATCAGCGGCCCGACGACCTGCGCGAGCCGTGCCGCGGTGACCGTCTCGTCATCGACGCGCGCCAGGCTGCGTCCTTCGGCGGACAGCTCGCGAACACAAATCAGTGGCTCGCGCGCCGCGTCGTTGTCGAACAGCGCTTCGACGCGCGCGCCCGCGGCGCCGTGCCTGACCAGGCCCGTGTCGGCGCGCGCGCCCATCACGAGGCCAAGGGCATCGATGAGCAGCGACTTGCCGGCGCCGGTCTCGCCGGTGATGACCGTCAGGCCGGGCGGGAACGACACGCGCACCCGCTCGATGAGCGCCAGATCGCGCACGGCCAGCTCGCGCAGCATCAGCAGATTCTGATGCCCGCGCCGCTCACGCGGGCAGCAGTTCCGCCTTCTGGCGCAGCAGCTCCCAGAACGGCAACGAGCCGGGCGGCGCGATGAAGCGCATCGGCCGCTCGAGAGCGCGGACCTCGACCATATCGCCAGTCTCGATGGGATAGTCGTCGCGGCCGTCGATGGCGACGATACCCTCCGGGCCGTCGATGATCCTGACGCGGACCGTGTGGGACGGGCCGACGACGATCGAGCGCACCGACGCCAAGTAGGCGGCGACGGGCGTCACGACCAGGTTGCGCGCGGTCGGGTCGAGGATCGGGCCGCCGGCGCTGAACGAATATGCCGTCGAGCCCGTGGGCGTGGCGATGACAACGCCATCGGCCACGTACGTCGCGAGGTGCGAGCCGTCGATGAGCACCTCGAGGTGGAGCACGCGCGCCTCGGCGCCGCGAACGATGGCCGCGTCGTTGAGCGCGGCGAAGGTGCCGCTGGCTGCGCCACTGTCCTCGTGCGCGGTGCGCGTCAGGCGCGCCTCGAGCATCATCCGGGGCTCGATCTCGTATCTGTCCGCCAAAAGGTCGCCAAGGGTCGATTCGAGCGCAGCGGGCTCGACCTTGGACAGGAAGCCGATGCGGCCAGAGTTGACGCCGAGGACCGGGACGTCGACGCGCGCCAGGGCCCGCGCGGCGCGCAGGAAGGTGCCATCCCCTCCGAGCACGATCAGGCCGTCCGCCTCGGCCAGGCGGGTCACGAGTAGTTCCGTCTCGCCCGATTCGACAGCCCAGGCCTCCGCGCCGTTCTTGCGGCACCACTCGGCGGCGCGCTCGCACATCTCGATCGCGGCCGGCTTGGTGGGGTTGAAGGCGAGGCCGAAGCGACGCATCAGCGCTGGGCCAGGTGAAGCAGGTACTCGCGGTTGCCGGCCGGACCGCGCAGTGGGGACTCGATCTCGGCGCGAACCTGGAGACCGAGCCCGCGGGCGAATTGGGCGATCCGCTCGACTGCCGCGCGGTGCACAGCCGGGTCACGCACAACGCCCTTGGGTGCGTCGGCCGGCGACGCCTCGAACTGTGGCTTGACAAGGGGCACGATGTCGCCACGGCCGTCGAGCGCGGCCGCGACCCCGGACAGGACGCGCGTCAGCGATATGAACGACACGTCGATGACGGCGAGGCTGACCGGCTCGGGCAGCGCGATGTGATCCTCGGAGGCAGGGTCGAGGCGCGCGGCGTGCGTGTGCTCCATCGACACGACCCGCGGATCGTTGCGCAGCGCGTCGGCGAGTTGTCCGTGGCCCACGTCGAGAGCATAGACGCGGGTCGCGCCGCGGCGCAGCAGGACATCCGTGAAACCGCCCGTCGAGGCGCCGACATCGAGGCAGATTCTGCAGGCCACATCGATGTCAAACGCGTCGAGCGCGGCGGCGAGCTTCTCGCCGCCGCGCGAGACATACGGCCGCGTCTGTACCAGCGTAAGGACGCTGTCACTGGCCACGCTCTCGCCGGACTTGAGATTCGTGCGCGCGCCGTCGCCAGTGCCGACGCGAACGCGGCCGGCCATGATCAGGCGCTGGGCCGAGTCGCGGTCTGGCGCCAGGGCGCGGGCGACGACCAGCTCGTCGAGCCGGACGTGGCGCGCCCGGGCAGTCTGGCTCAGGCGCTGCGTGCCCGTATCGACGGCACGTCGCGCTCGGGCGCGATGCCGAGATCGGCGATGGTCGCGCGGACCTGTTCGACGATGCCCGGCGTGTCGATGCGCAGATATCGGCGCAGATCGGTGACCGAGCCGTGATCGACGAAGCGATCTGCGGGCAGGCCGATGATCCTGAGCGACACGCGCAGCGTCTCATCATCGAGCGCCGCGGCCGTCAGTGCCTCGAGCACGGCTGAGCCAAAACCACCCGAGACGACGCTTTCCTCGAGCGTCACAACCAGCTTCTTGCCTCGCGCGCCGCTACTGATAAGGGCAACGTCGAGCGGCTTCGCGTAGCGCGCGTTGATCACGCCGACCGACCAGCCGTCCGCGGCGAGCTCGTCCGCGACCTCGAGCCCGCGCATCACGATCGGCCCGAAACCCACCAAGAGGATCTCCGTGCCCTCGCGCACCATCTCCGCCTGGCCGATCGGGATCGGCTCCGGCGCCACCGCGGGCAGGTCGAAACCCGAATCGCGCGGGTAATGCAGCGCGAAGGGATGATCCTGCGCGAATGCGCTGTGGAGCAGCCGGCGCGCCTCCTGCTCATCCTTCGGTGAGGCGACGATGAGGTTCGGCAGCTGGCGCTGGGCAGGGATCGTGAACATGCCCTGATGGCTGGTGCCGTCCTCGCCGACCAGACCCGCCCGGTCGACGCCGATGACCACCGGCTGGTCGTTCTGGCACACGTCGTGGACCGTCTGGTCGAACGCGCGCTGGAGGAACGTCGAGTAGATGGCCACGAACGGGCGCATGCCGCCCAGGGCCAGGCCGGTGGCCATCGTCACCGCGTGTTGCTCGGCGATGCCGACGTCGTACATGCGGCCCGGGTACGCGGCCTGGAACTTGGCGAGGCCGGTGCCGGTGGGCATGCCAGCCGTGATCGCCACGATGCGCGCGTCGTCTTTAGCGAGCGCGATGAGCTCGTCGGACACGACCGAGGTGTAGTTGGGCGGCTTCAAGCGCGCTGCGACTGCCTGCGCCATGGACGGCGTGGCCTCGCCGTCGCCGTTGGTCTTGAGCGAGTGGACGGAAGGAGCGCCACTGCCCACGCCGGGCACGACCGTCATGGGCGGCAGTGCCGCACCGTGGAAGCTGATCTTGTCCTCCTCGGCGGGCTGGTAGCCGCGGCCTTTCTGCGTCCGGACGTGGACGATGACCGGGCCGTCCATGGTGCGCAAGGCGCGGCGGAAGACGTTGTGCAGCGCGGCAATGTCGTGGCCCGGCACAGGCCCGACATAGGTGATGCCGAGATCCTCGAAGAGCTGCCCCGGCTGGGCGAAGCTGATGATCGACTTGCGGAACCGACGCGACCAGTAGACCAGGCCCGGACCGACCATCGGGATGCGCTCGACCGAGTCCTCGTACACCCGCTTCGACCCGCGCCAGGTGCGCGAGATCTTGATCCGCGACAGGTAGCGGCTGATCGCGCCGACAGTCGGTGAGATGCTCATCTCGTTGTCATTGAGCACGATCAGCATCTGCGTCCGGCGATGGCCGATGTCGTTCAACGCCTCGAGCGCCATACCGCTCATCAGCGCCGCGTCACCCACGATGACCGCGATGCGCTCCTTGCTGCCGCGGCGCTCGCGGGCGAGTGCCAGACCCTCGGCGATAGACAACCCGGTGCCGGCGTGGCCGCCGTCGAAGATGTCATGCGGGCTCTCCGAGCGGCGCGGGAAGCCGCCGACGCCGCCCAGCGCGCGCAGTGTGCCGAAGTCGTCGAGCCTGCCAGTGATCAGCTTGTGCGCGTAAGCCTGGTGGCCCGTGTCCCAGACGATCTTGTCCTGTGGGCTATCCAGCAGCCGGTGCAGGGTCACGGTCAGCTCGACCACTCCCAGCGAGCTGCCCAGGTGGCCGCCGGTCTTGGCGACCGTGCCGATGATCATGCCCCGGATGTCGTCGCACAGCTCGCGCAACTGGTCGCCGTCGAGCTTCTTTAGATCGCGCGGACCGTTCAGGCTCGCCAGTACGGACAAGTGCTTCTCCGGTAGTGGGTTTCGCAACGTGGACGAACGCCGCTTCGCTCGTGTTGTGGCGGAGTCGCTCATCCGCTGTTAACCGATTCTACGTGTCGAGGCCATCTGCCGGTTCACAACGACAGCCACCGCACGCTATTACTGGATACTGCCATGTACTAAGTATGGTCCCGAGGATCGGGCTTGGCAATAGGGAGGGGACTGCTTATTGCCAACGAAGCAACCGGGTGCGAGCATCCCACGACTCGTCACAGGAAATGCACATGAAGGCCCGCATCAGGCTGCAGCCACAGAGCCTGGCGGCTGTCGCTTGGTTCCTTGTCCTGTCGATTACTGGCGCATGTGGCGCCCAGCCTCCGGCTGGTCCCGTGCTGACGACCGGCCCCGTCCAGACCTCACGCCCGACTCTCAGTGAGCCCGACGTGACCGACCCACCGGCTGTTGCCGGGGGCTCGTGGACGGGCACGATCACGCTGCACGGCGTAATCAACAAGGACGAAACGAAGGACATCTCGAGCGGCGATCCCGGTAGCACCTACTACGAAACCGGCACGAGCCACGACACGACACAGACCGACGTGACGGACACGTTCAACATCACCGCAAACGACCCCGAAGACGTTACCTACGGCATCGACTCGGTCGATTTTGCCGGGGCTGCAGCGAACACCGGAACGACTCTCGAGCGCTACATACAGAACTGGAACAAGCAGAACAGTGGCTGCACCTGGAAAGAGGAGCTGGGTGACCAGACGTCCGGCAACTGGAACGGCGCCGGCACGGCCAACGGGTCGCTTCGACTGAACGAGGACGGTTCGTACAGCATTGACGTCAGTGCAGGCGTGTCTGACGCGAACGGCGAGTACCAAACGCCGGAGCTGCCGCATCGAACCTGGCTCACGGTCAGCGATGTGAGTGCCGGCTGTACCGGAGACACCACTTACGACACGACCGATACGCAGGGCCCGATCGTCTGGTGGGTCTCGAGCCTCATCGGTGAGACGGACGTCAACAACCTCTACAGCGACATCCACGGGCAGATCATCGGAGCGCCGGGGACGACGATCGACGGTTCGATCTCATGGAATCTGCAACTGCCGGCAGTGAAGATGGACATCACCTGGCATCTCGTGCACACAGGTCCGATCATCTTGCCGCACAGCTGACCCTGTGCTAGGCGGGAGGTTCGTCCCCTTCGCCTACTGACAGATCGAGCGCGCGGACCTTGCCGCTAGCCGACTCGACCAGGCGCTGGAAGCGCAGCTCGGCCTCGCTCAGCATCTTCTCGCAGTGCCGCTGGAGGAGCACTCCCTGCTCGAATAGTGCGATCGAATCCTCAAGCGGCAGGTTGCCCGCCTCGAGCTTCTCGACCACCTGGCGGAACTCGGACAGAGCCTTGTCGAACGGCAGTGCCGCGATGCGCTGGCGCTCAGCGTCAATCTTGTCCATCACGAGCGGGAGTCTCGCACCGACTCGACCCAGGCGTCGAGCTCGCCGCGATGGAGCCGCACACTGACGCTGTCGCCCGACTTCACGTTGCGCGCATCGCGCAGCACGGTGCCGTCCGGGCCACGGACGATCGAATAGCCACGTTCCAGTGTTGCGTAAGGACCGAGCGCCGACAGGGATGCCGACTGACGGTTGAGCTCTGCCCGCGCGATGCCGATCCGGGTTGCCGCGAGCGCGGGCAGCTGCTCCCCTGCCCTTTCGGTCATCGCGCGATCAATCTCGAGGCGGCGGGCGATAACTCGCGCGGCGCGATCGAGAAGGACGCCGATACGTTCGCGTTCAGCCGCCAGCTGTGCCTTGGGATGGTTGGCCTCAAGCGCGCGCTTCTCGTTGTTGAGCACGGATCGGCGGTCGGACAGCGCGCGACTCGTCGCACCATGCAGGCGGCTCGCGTAGCCCTCGACGCGTGCCTGTTCGTCGGAGCGTGCGGGAACGACGAGCTCAGCGGCCACGGACGGGGTCGCGGCCCTGATGTCGGCGGCGAACTCGGCCAGCGTCACGTCTGTTTCGTGACCCACGCCAACGACGATCGGACACGGGTGAGCCGCGACGGCACGCACGACGCTCTCCTCGTTGAATGGCCACAAATCCTCGAGCGAGCCACCGCCGCGCGCGAGGATGACCACGTCCGTGGCGCGCCCCGTCTCATCATCCGTCCAGCGCGCCACCCGGCGCAGCGCGGCGACGATAGTCGGCGCGGCAGGCGCCCCCTGGACCTGGCAGGCACTGACGATGACGCGTGCCATCGGCCAGCGTCGCGCGAGGACGCGCCGGATGTCGTGCAGCGCGGCGCCCTGGAGCGACGTGACCACGCCGATCGTCTGCGGGTACGCCGGCAGCTTGCGCTTGCGCGCCGGGTCGAAAAGGCCCTCGGCCTGGAGCTTCGCCTTGAGTGCCTCGAAACGCAGCGCGAGATCACCGAAGCCCGACGGCTGGAGCGTCCGAACGTAGAGCTGATAGACGCCCTGCGCGTCGAAGATGTCGATGTTGCCCTGGGCCACGAGGCGCAACCCCGTCCGTGCCTCGAACGGCATCATCAGCCGGTCGTCGCGGAAGATGACGCATTTGATCTGCGCCTTCTCGTCTTTGAGCGTGAAGTAGCAGTGACCCGCGGCGCTGATGCTGACCTGGCCGACCTCGCCCTCGACCCACACGTCGCGCAGCCGTGGTGCCGCACGGAGCGCGCCCTTGACGAGCTGCGTGACCTCGGCCACGGTCAGGATCGGCAGGCTCGCTGCCGCTTCGGCGCGGCGCGGCTCTTCCGCCGGCAGCAACGGCTCGAACGGCCGCATCGGCTCCCTCATCGGCTTACCGTAGCGCGTCCGCGCCAGCCTCAGACAGCCGAGCCAGGTTCAGATTTGAAGTCGTCACCCCGCCTGGAACCGGTTAAGGACGGGGCGTTACGTCGCTTGTAAACCGACCACATTCGATTTCGCGGCGGAATACCGTCGACCGTAATTCTCGATTTGTTCTCGGTGGGCACCGATCAGTGCCTTGGTGCCGATATGAAGTCGGAAGCGGCGCTCCGGTCAGCCCAAAACGACGCGGCCGGGCATCGAAGGCTTAGACGCGAGTCTGGTAATCCCCGGTGCGGGTATCGATGCGGATCGTGTCGCCGGCGCTGACAAACAACGGCACCTGGACGACGAGACCGCTCTGGACCGTCGCCGGCTTGCGTGCACCGGACTGCGTGTCGCCGGCGAAACCGGGCTCGGTGTCGATGACCTTCATATCGACGGTCACCGGCAGATCGACGCCGATCGTCTCGCCCTCGTACGAGGTGCGCTGCAGAACCATCCCTTCGGTCAGGTATTGGGCGCTCTCGGCCAGCTGCTCGGCGGTCATCGAGAACTGCTCGTACGAGCTTGTGTCCATGAAGTGGTAGTCGTTGCCGTCGGCGTATAGGAACTGCACGTCACGCGTGTCGAGATAGGCGCGCGGCCACTTCTCGCCTGCCTGGAAACTCTTCTCGACCGTCTGGCCGCGCTTGATGTTGCGCAGCTTTATGCGCACCTGGGCTGAGCCGCGACCCATCTTGATGTGGTGGTAGTCGAGGATCTGCCAGATCTCGCCGTCGAGCTCGATGACGAGTCCCTTTTTAAGTTCTCCTGTCGAAATCACGGTCGGATGCTACTCGACCACGCTGACTTCACGCGGGAAGAGCGTGATCCGATCGACCCTGCCGGCGTCGGCGTCGAGCAGGATCAGGTCCTCGATCCTGACGCCGGTCTCGTCGTCGAGGTAGACCCCAGGCTCGACCGAGAAGACCGTCGGCGAGGGCAGCGGCGTGTCAGCGGCGGACATGCCCAGAGACGGAAGCTCGTGCGTGGCGAGGCCGATGCCGTGGCCCAAGCCGTGGCCGAAATGGTCGCCGTGGCCGGCCTGGGCGATGACGTCGCTCGCGACGATATGAATCGCGCGCCCGCTTGGCCGTGAACCCTCAGCGATCGCGTGCGCGATCGCGTCGATCGCCGCCTGCTGAGCGCGCGCGACGAGCTCGTAGATCTCGAGATCGCGCCGTGCCGGGTGGCCGACGAAGAGCGTCCGCGTCATGTCCGAGCGGTAGCCACACACCTGGGCGCCGAAGTCGAACAGAAGGACTTCGCCCTCACGCACCTGGCGCGTCCCGGGCGAGCCGTGCGGCAGTGCCGCGCGCGGCCCGCTCAGCACAGCAACATCGAACGCGAGCGCCTCGGCGCCGTTGGTGCGCATCTCCCACTCGAGCTGCATGGCCAGCTCGTGCTCGGTCACGCCGGCGCGGATCGACGGCAGCAGCCGCTCGAGCGCGTGGTCGGCAACCGCGGCGGCGGACGCGACACGCTCCAGTTCGGCCGGCTCCTTGACCTGGCGCAGTGCCTCGACCCAGCCCTCGGCCGGCACGAGCTCAACGTCCGGCGCAGCCGCGGCCAGCTTGCCCCACGTCGCGTGGCTGACGAAACCGGCCTCGACGGCAACTCGCTTCGGCGAGCCGACGCTCGCGATCAGCTCAGGCCAGCGCGAGAAGAGATCGTTGTAGATACGTTCGAGGCGTGCCTCGGGCGCCTGCTCGCGAGCCTGGACCGAGTAGCGCGAGTCGGCCAGGATTGCGAGCTCACCGGCGGAGACGAGAAACTGGCCCGAGTAGCCGGCGACCTTCTCCTCGCCCTCGCCCAGTTCGAAGCCCGTCAGATAGCGGATGTTCTCGCGCCGGACGCCGAAGTAGGCGCCGACCCCTTCCTCTGCCATCCGCGCGCGCAGTCCCACCAGGCGCAGTGGGCGAGCCACCCGATCGGCATCCAGCCAGCGCTCGAGGTCGGCGGCCGATGGTGCCGGACGGGCGATCAAGATGTCGGTCAAGGAGAGGCCTCCGCGCTTGGAGTCGGCTGGGCGATGCCGAATGACGGTTCGTCGGTCGGCGCGGGCGAGCCGCCCAGGTAAAGCTCGATGTTGTGCAGGTGCTCTTCGTACGTTCGGGCAAAGACGAGGTCGCCCGAGCCGTCGTTCTTGCCCAGGAAGTAAAGGTAGCCCTCCTGCGTGTCCGGGTTGAGCGCCCCCTCGAGCGAGGCGAGACCGGGTGTGTCGATCGGCCAGTCGGGCAGCCCGCGTGATTGCCAGACCTGGAAGCTGGCCAGATCCGGCGTGACCTCGAAGCTGGCCGCCGCGCCCACTCCGTCGTACGTCCAGAAGACGTAGTTGGGCCACTCCGTGATGTGCAGGTCGCGCAGGTTCATCGTGTCCTTGGCATAGATCAGCACGGGATCAGAGTTGAGCGTGCGGATGCCGCCCAGGCCGTCGAGCCTATTCTGGTAGACGCCCGCAACGAGCGGCCTGTCCGAGTCGTGAATTGCTTCGCGCTCGACGATGCTGGCCAGGATGACGATCTGGTAGAAGTCCTTGTCCTGCGCCTGGGCCTGCTGCATGACCCCAAAGGCCGGGCTGTCCTGCCAGCGCTGGAGCAGGATCGCGAGCATTCCCGGCGCGTCGGTGTTCGCCGGCACGTTGAACAGCCCGGCGCCGAGAAAGCCCTCGACGCTGTTGCCGGCCGGGATGACGCTGAGCCACGAGAACTGCTGCCTGAGCGAGGCCGGCGGGTCGGTCGCCAGCGTGTAGAACTGCTCGGGGTCGAAGTTGCTGAGCGGCAGTGTCTGGAGATAGGCGGCCACCTGCTCCAGGCGCAACCCCTCGCGCAGCGCGACCGGGACCTGGTCACCCGCGGCCGTCGGCTGGCCCTGGAGCGCGTCGGCCACCTGGCGGGGCGACATCTGTCGGTTGAGGACGTGTGTGCCGGACAGGAGCCTGCCCAGCCCGCCGTCGGTCACGAGCACGTACGTGAATGCGAGGCGGTCCGTGACCAGGCCGCGATTGACCAGGTCCTGGGTGATGTCCGCGCTCGATGCGCCGGGCTGGATGACGAAATCCACCTCCGTCGAGTCCGTCCCGGCAGGCGCGTCGGGCCGGCCGTCCATGACCGAGGCGACCGAGTCAGATATGAGACCGATGCGCATCAGGTCCGGATTTGCCTCGGCCAGCGAACGGAAGAAGCTGTTCGCGAGTGGCGGCACGATGACGACACCGACCAGCAGCACGGTCACCAGCGTCGCAAGGATGATCGCCAGCCGATGCCGGCTGCGCGGGGCGCCGCGCGGCGCGAAGCTCGGGGCGCGCACGTCAGTGCTGGCGGCACGGGCGCGCGAGCGAGCCTGTGCCTCGCTGAGCGTGCGCTCACGCGCCGCAGCCGTCTTGTCGCGTTCCTTGAGATGCTGGTCGATGGCGCCGCGCTCGTGGCTGTGCAGGTGCGCCTCGATATCCGACTTATCGCGATTGCGGAAGCGCTCCACGAACTGCGACGGATCGCGCTTCGGACGCTGCTGTCCGTTGCCCGGCCGGTTCGTGGGTCGGTCCGTCACTCGTCCGCCTCCACGAGCCCAGTTTCGGCCATCGCCAGGCGAGCGTCGATCTCGGCCTGCACGATCGCAGCGGCGGCAATCCGATCCAGGCGCGCCCGGTAGGCACGCCGTGCCGGTCCGCTGGGCGGGCCGCCGGACCTGCCCCGCGACTGCGGCCCGATGCGCTCGATAGCGTCCGCAGTTGTCAGGCGTTCGTCGCGCCACGACAGCGGCAGTGCCGCGAGCTCAGCCACGGCGATCGCCCATTGGCGCGTCTGGACGGCCTGACTGCCGGCACTGCCGTCCATGTTGAGCGGCAGGCCGACGACGAGCTCGTCGATGCGCTGCTCGCGGCCGAGGCTCGCGATGGTCCGCGCGTCGCGCTCGACCTCTGCGCGCCGGATCGTCGTCAGTGGCACGACCGAACCAGTGGCGGTGTCGCCGACGGCCAACCCTATCCGGCGCGTGCCAAGGTCGACGCCCAGCAGCCTGGTCACGTGGCGGCCGGCCCGACAGAAACGGACGGCGTGGGCTGCACCTGCGCTGGAGTTGGCGAAGGCGCCCTCGTCGGCAACGGCCGCGCGGTCGGCAGCGGCGGCGCGGTCGGCGGCGGCGCACTCGGCAGCGGCGGCGCACTGGGCGCGATGACCGTGACGCTTATGCGCGCCGACTGATCGGGGAGATGGTCGATGAAGTCGGGCCAAAGCGAAAGGTCGGCCTGTCCGTACTGGGCCAGCGCAGCTCGAGCGTCCGCAGGCGACTTGCCGCGCACGGCGGCCAGAATTGCCTGAGGGTCCGGGTCGACGTAGCCGACGCCGCTCGCAACTACGCCGTAGACGATCGTCTGGCCGACCACTGAACCACCGTCGTTCGTCGCGGTGACGTCGCTGACGAGCTTCTGGCCGGGCTTCAACATCGCGCGCAGGCGAGCTTGCGCGACAGCGTTGATGGGCGACTCGTTGACCGCTACGACGCGCGCGCTCGTATCGAGCGCGAGCGCGAACGTCGCTTCGTCCACGCCGACCAGCGTCGCTGCGTCCTGGTCCGGTTGCGCAGCGCCGAGCTGGGCAGTGGCCGGGTAAGCGACGAGGCCGTGTGGCACGGATGCGGGATCGGCGAGGGCCGCCAAGAGCGCGGCCTGAAGTTGCGCGGTCAAGGTTGCGACGGCGCTGTCGTAGTCGTCCTGGCTGACGACCTGGGTCTGGACGTGTTTGCCGCCGGTCATCGCACCAGGATTCGTGACGCTGATCAGCTGCGTGGCCAGATTGGCGGGCACGACCGTGATCGTGCCGACGTCGACGTTGCCCGCCGTGCCGCCCTTGACGGCCTTGACGTCGACGTCGAGCAGGGTCGGACCATTCGCGAACGAGGCCGTGCCGATCGTGACGGCCTGCTGGGTGGCGAACTGGATACCGTCGCTCGTGGCGACGACGGTGTCCGCTGGTATGGGCACGGCGTTGAGCGTGTTCTCGCTCTTGAATTGGACGGACCCGGCGGCGCGAATGTCGCGCGTCTGGATGCCAGTGGCGGAGAACGTGCCACTGACCTGGACGGGCACGGTCAGCGCCTGTGCCGGGATGACGCCGTTGACCGTGTCGACCACGGCCACGTTCGGGTCGGCCGTGACGGTGAACGGAGGAGCCTGGATTGGCGCCGCGAGGGGCCGAACGGTGATCGAAGCCGTGGGCAGGAAGACATACGCGCCGTAGCCGACGCCGATCACGAGCAGCACGAGCAGCACGAGGACGAGCACGGGCGCAGTGCGCGCGTGTCGCCGCGGGCGCGCGCGACGGGCGCTCCGCGCCGCCGCTGCCGTTGGCGCGCCCGCGCCCATGGCCGCAGACGCGGGCAGCACGGCGGTGTCGCCGCTCATTGCGCGATCCGGCCTAGCGGTGGGTGGGGCACTGGCGGGCATGACCCGCGTGGCGCCTGCGTCACGCAGCGACGCATCGGGATGCTCGCGCGGCATCGTCGGCCTGATCCGCTCGGCGAGACGGCGGTCCTGGTCGCGGAAGGTGGCCAGTGCCTGCTCGGCGGTCCGGATCGAGTCGTACGCAGGCAGCCCGGCCGAAATCGCCAGCGCTCGAACTTGGGGGTCCTCGCTCACGGCGGCGACGTTCATGCGCCGCTCGAGGCCCTCGCGCGCCAGGAGCTTGAAGTTGATCCGGCTTGTCGCGATGCGCGAGCCCGCCGGCACGACGACGATCGCCTCGCCGTCCGTGACCGCACGCAGACGGCCGATGGCGGTGGTTATCTCGTCGTCTGACTCGAGATAGCAGACGGCCATCACAAGCCCCGGCACAGATCCGCGCTTCGCGCAGCTTTGCCGCGGGCGCGTAGCAGCGCCCGAAGGGCGACTGCGGAGATCGATCCCATTGTCAGACCTTCATCTGGCGCAGCACGCGCCGCAGCGCCGCGTCCAGTGCCGACTCGGCCGCGCTCATCTCGAGCGCCTGGTTGGCGAGCGCCATTGGCGTGATGTCCTGCTCATCGACGAGCAGGCCAGTCGCGTCGGTGACGTTGGCGACCTCACCGACCTTGATCGCCTCGACCTGTGGCGGCCGCGCGAACTGCACGTGGCGCGCGAACTCCGGATCGCGCAGTGCGCCACTGATCTCGGGCAGCCGAGCGCCACCGCCGCAGATATAGATCCGGCCGGGCAGCATGCCCGTGCGCGCGAACTCCTCGAGCACGAGCTCGACGCCGGCCTGCCAGACTGCGACGTCCTCGTCGATGATCTCCTTGATCTCGGTCGCGCGGTCGACCGACACACCCTTGGCGAAGTCGACCTTGGCCTCCTCCGCGCGGGCGAAGGGCAGCTCCAACCGATCGGCAAGCGACTTGGTGAAGGCGCGGCCGCCGAGGGCGAACATGCGCGTCCCCTCGATGCCGCCCTGGCGAACGAGGGCGACGTCCGTCGTCCCGCCACCGACGTCGATGAACAGGGCGCCTGCCTGCTGCACCTGATCGTCGTCCATGCACCGCGCGACGGCATACGGCTCGGCGACGATGGCGACCAGCTCCAGATCGAGCATGCTCGCCACGGTCTGCAGCGCACCGAGGTGGATCAGAGGCGCGAACGCGTTGAAGACGCTGATCCGGATGTGGCGGCCGTGGAAGCCAACCGGGTTGGTCACGGTGTAGCCGTCGATCGAGGCACCGGTGACGGCGGCGTGGACCAGCCTGATGTCGACGTTGGGCAGGCCGGTCTCCCAAGTCACGGTCCGTTCCGCCTCGCGCAGGGCCTCGCGCTGGACCGCCGCGATCAGGACGTCGAGCTCGCGCGTCGACAGCTGCTGGTCCGGCCGCTTGCGCTCCTGGCTGACGCTCGTCGTGAAGCCTTTGACCAGCTCGCCGGCAATGCCGATGATCACCTGCCGCGATCGGAAGCCGGCCATCTCCTCCGCTTCCTGGAGCGCGACATGGCAGTTCTCGACGACCGCGCCGATGTCGGCGACCGTGCCCGACTGCATGTGCGCCAGGCCCTGCCGTTTGCGGCCCACGCCACGGACGGTGGCACTGCCGTCTTCGGTGATTTCGAAGACGAGTGCCTTGGCGAATTCCGTGCCGATGTCCAGCGCGGTGCACGCCGCGAGGCGTTCCGCGTCCGGTCGCTGCAGGAAGCGGCGCCAGAAGGCCACGCTAGGCGGTTTCGCTTCCCGGGGGTGAGGACCGGCCGTCGTCGCGCAGCGTCTGCTCGAGCTGCTCGCGGATGGCCGTCAGGGCGCTCGGCAGCCGGTCGCGCCGCGTGCCGCGCGCCTGGGCCATCTCCGCGCGTCCGCCGCCGCGCCCGTCGAAGACGGGCGCGCCGTGGCCGACGAGCGCACCGGCCGAAACACCGCGGGCCACGAGGTCGTCACTGACGGTCACGAACAGCTGCGGTTCATCTGACTCCAGACCGAGGGCGATCACGCCGTTGCCCAGCTCGGCACGCAGCGCGCGGGCGAATGACTGCAGGTCCTTCATCGAGTCGAATTCGCCCGAATAGGAAACGAACTTTGTTCCGTCGACCGGCAGCGCGCTGCGCGCCAGATCTGTCGGCTGGTGGCCACCGCCGCCCGAGCGAAGCCGCCGTTCGAGGTCCTTGTTGCGCTCGTGCAGCTCGCGGACCCGGTCCGGCAGCGCCTCAGGACCGCGCGCCCCGGCAACTTCCGTGACACGCTCGAGGAGCGCGACGCGGTCATCGAAGTAGGCATCAGCCGCATCGCCGGTGAGTGCCTCGATGCGGCGCATGCCGCTGCCCACCGACCGTTCGCCCGTGATCACGAAGCCACCGATCTGGCCGGTTGCCGAGCAGTGCGTTCCGCCGCACAGCTCGCGGCTGAAGCCGTCGACGAAGACGACGCGCACCTGCTCGCCGTACTTCTCATCGAAGAACGCGTCTGCGCCTTCCTTGATCGCTTCGGCCATGCCCATGTACCTGTCTGTGACGGTCCGGTTGTCGCGAACGATGCGCCGCACCTGCGCTTCGATGGCGTGCTTGTCCTCGTCGGTAAGCGCTCTGTCGCCGTGGTAGTCGAAGCGCAGGTAGTCGGACGTCACCAGCGAACCTGCCTGGCGGGCCTGGTCGCCGATCGTGTTGCGCAAAGCCCGGTGCAGGAGATGCGTGCCAGTGTGATTGCGCATCGTCCGTGCCCGGCGCTCGGCGTCAACCTCGGCACTGAGCGTGTCGCCGACGGCGACGCGGCCGTGCAGCCGGCCGTGATGCACGATCAGGCCGGGGAACGGCCGCTGCGTATCGGTCACCGTGAACAGGGGCGCGCCGTCCGCCGCCTTGAGCACGCCGTGGTCACCCACCTGCCCGCCGCCTTCGGCGTAGAACGGCGTCTGCTCGAGGACTATCTCCGCCTCCGCGTCGGCCGGCGCGCGCAGCTCAGCCTCCGGCAGAGCCTCGAGGTTCTCGTATTCCACCCCGTCGCGCAGGATGGCAACGACCTTGCTCTGGGCGGCGGTCGTTTCGTAGCCCAGGAACTTCGTCTCGCCCGTCTTTGACGCCACCTGGCCGTACAGCGCCTGCATCTCGGCGTGCCCGGCGAGGTCCGCCTTGCGCCCGCCGCGCGATCGCTCGCGCTGCTCGGTCAGTGCCCGCTCGAAGCCCGCGCGGTCGACGCGCACGCCGTACTCGGCGGCAAGCTCGACGGTCAGATCGATCGGGAAGCCATATGTGTCATGCAGGCGGAAAGCGACATCGCCTGGCAGCACTGGTGCATCGGTGCCCAGCTCCTCCTCGCGGCGTCCGACGACTCGTTCCGACGAGGTGAGCGGGATGAGCGCCTCCTCGAACTGGATAACGCCCGCATCGAGCGTGCGCGCGAACTGGCGCTCTTCGGCGGCGATGACGCTGTAGATCTCCTTGCGCCGCTCTTCCAGGAACGGGTAGGCGACCTTCATCGTGTCGACCACGACTGTCGACAGATCGGCCAGGAATGGCTCCTGGCGGCCGAGGAGGCGGCCGTGGCGCACGGCACGGCGCAGGATTCGGCGCATGACGTAGCCGCGACCCTCGTTCGACGGCCGGATGCCGTCGGCGGCGAGGAAGGTCAGCGCGCGGACGTGGTCGGCGATGACCTGGTAGCTGAAGCGCTCGGCCTCGAAGGTCTCTGGATCGTGGCCGAGCAGGCTGCGCATGGAGGCGTGGATAGGCGTGAACAGGTCCGTGTCGTAGTTCGTGTTGACGCCCTGCAGAACGCTCGAGAGCCGTTCCAGGCCCATGCCGGTGTCGACGCTCTTGAACGGTAGAGGCACGCGCGGGCCGCTCGCGGGCTGGTCGAACTCCATGAACACCAGGTTCCAGATCTCGAGCCAGCGCGGGCAGGTCTCGGAGTGGTCGGGCACGCAGTGCGGGCCTTCCGACAGGTGCGCGCCGCGGTCGTAGTGCAGCTCGCTGCATGGCCCACACGGACCCGTGTCGGCCATGCGCCAGAAGTTGTGATCGTCGCCCTTGTCGGCGTCGCCCCAGCGCGCCATGCGCTCCTCGGGCATGCCGATCTCGTCACGCCAGATGTTCCAGGCCTCGTCGTCATAGGTGTAGGTCGTGGCGCCGATGCGCTCGAACGGGATCCCGTAGACCTTCGTCAGCAGCTCGATCGCCCAGTGGATGGCCTCGCGCTTGAAGTAGTCGCCGAAGCTCCAGTTGCCGAGCATCTCGAAGAGCGTCTGGTGGCGCGTCGTGCGCCCGACCTCCTCGAAGTCGTTGTGCTTGCCGGCCACGCGCAGACAGCGCTGGACGTCCACGGCACGCTTGTAGCTCCGCGTTTCGGCACCGGTCAGGACGTCCTTGAACTGGACCATGCCCGAGTTCGTGAAGAGCAGCGTCTGATCGCCCGCGGGCACGAGGCTTGCGCTGGGCACGATGGTGTGTCCTCGCTCGGCGAAGAAGTCGAGGAAGTGCTGGCGGATCTCCGCTGCGGGCATGCCCGGAATGCCCGCGGCCTCATCGCGGAGCGTGACGTCTGGCATGGCCTAAGAGTAGGCGAAACCCTTCTCTCACGGCTGCACCGGCTGTGTGCCACCGACATACCTAAATGCCTGGCGCGTTTGATCGGTCTGACCGTTCAAACGCCGGTCGAAGTCCGGACGCCGGGCCTGATACGGCCAGAAATCGGGCCGGGCCGCCTCCACAACGACGCAGCCGCGCGTTCTGCGAGCTGATTTTGCCTCTGACCAGCGACTAGAGATACCTGCAAGCCGCTCCGGACCACGACTTTCCCAGATCTGGATCCGCGGACCGGCCGCTCACTCGCTAAGCGAGTAACGCGGCCCCGGCGTCACTCGCGGCGGCCCGTTCGCTCCTGGACGCTCCGAACGAGTCGATCGGCGCCGCGCGCAAGTCCTCCGCCCACTGCGCCGACACCACGCCGCGCCCGGTCCATGGCCGCGGCAGGGCCGCGCACGATGTCCTCGGCGGTCTCGACGGTCGCGCGCAACGAGGCCACGGTCGCGTCGGCCTCGTCGAGCAGGGCATCGACGCGCGTCAGCCGTGGCGCTAGCTCCTGGCTGACACGGTTGAGGTTCACCGACGTCTGACGCAGCTCGTTCAGCGTCGCTGGCAGGTCCGAGCTGAGCGCGGCAGTGACGTCGTTCAGCGACCGGGCCACGCGTCGGACGTCGCGCGACACGCGCAGCAGGGCGACGGACGCGATCAGCGCGCCGAGCGCGACACAGACCAACGCGCCAACGGCCGCGGCCACTACGAGCGTATTGGCCAGGTCCGCGGTCATCGTTGCTGCCCGCTGCGCGTCGGTGCGAGAAGGCTGGCGGCCACGATCAGGATGATTCCCAGCCAGGCCAGGAGCGACGACCAGACGAGGCCGAAATCACCGATCTGGACCGGGTCGCCCAAGCGCAGCGCCAGCGCCTGACCGGCAAACGCGCCCAGGATTGCGGCGATACCGACGAAAACGAGGCGCAGCCCGGCGCTACCACGCAGGAACATGTAGACCCCGGTATGAAAGAGACCGACCAGCACTGCGAGCACCGGCGCCGGACTGAGATCCATCGCCGGGCTCAGGCGCTGTGAGCGATACGGCCGCCGCCGACCACTTCGTCGCCGGCGTAGAAGACTGCCGCCTGGCCGGGCGCGGGCGCCCAGGCAGGCTGATCGAGACTGACTCGCCAACCGTTGCCCAGCTGGCTGATTGAGCCGGGCACGGGCTGCGCCCGATGTCGAATACGAACCGCGGTCCTGAACTCGTCAGCTGGTGGCAGGCCGCTTACGAACGACACCGACTCCAGGTCGAACTCGCTGCGGTACAGGTCCTCGCGCCGGCCGAGGGTAACGAGATTGGCCTGGGCATCGATCGACGAGACGTAGCGTGGCTCGCCCAGGGCGATGCCGAGTCCCTGGCGCTGACCGACCGTGTACGCGGCGGCACCGCGGTGCTCGCCGACGAGCGAGCCGTCGACATCGATCAGCGGACCAGCCTGCTCACTCCAGCCGGCACGGTCACGCAGTGCCGTCCTGTAGTCACCACCAGGGACGAAGCAGATCTCCTGGCTCTCCGGCTTCTCGGCCGTGACCAGGCCGTGGCGCCGCGCAACGTCGCGCACCTGCGGCTTTGTCAGCCCACCGAGCGGGAAGATCGTGCGGGCCAGCTGATCCTGGCGCAGGCCGTACAGGAAGTACGACTGGTCCTTGTCCGCATCGAGCCCGGTCAGCAACAGGTGGCGCCGGCCACCGGGTGCGTCGGCATCCTCAAGCGCGTCCACTCGGGCGTAGTGGCCGGTGGCCACGGCGGCGCAGTCGAACTCGCGCAGTGCTCGGCCCAGCAATGCGCCGAACTTCACGTAGGTGTTGCAGTTGATGCACGGGCTGGGCGTCCGCCCTTCGAGATAGTCGTTCAGGAACGGCTCCATCACGCCCGCGCCGAACTCGCGTTCGAGGTTGAGTACGTAGAACGGGATGCCCAGTTGGGAGGCAACGCGCCGGGCGTCGTCCGCAGCATCCAGAGAGCAGCAGCTCTTCTTGAACTCGCTGTACGAATCCGAGGCGTCGTGCAGGCGCATCCACACGCCGACCACTTGGGTGCCCGACTCGGCCAGCAGCGCAGCCGCGACCGAGGAGTCCACGCCGCCCGACATGGCGACGAGAACGCGTCCTGCCATCAGTCGACGCGGCTGCCGAGTGGATCGCGCGCGATGGCGCTTCCGGCGGCGCGAATGCGCTCGATGGCCGCGGGGATGATCGAGGCAGCCTGCTCCAGCTCGGCGTCGGTCGTAGTCCGGCCCAGGGTGATGCGCAGCGATCCGCGCGCCTCTTCGTCGGGATAGCCGAGCGCGGTCAGCACGTGCGACGGCTCAGTCGAGCCGGTCGTGCATGCCGAGCCAGTCGAGACAGCTATGCCTTCCATGTCCAGGGCGCGGACGAGTGCGTCGCCGTCGACGTCGCGCGCGATGACCGACAGATGGCCGGGCAGGCGCTTGCGGGAGTGGCCGGTCATCTCGACTGAAGGAACAGCGAGGAGCCTGTCGCGCAGCGCGTCGCGCTGGGCCGCGAGGCGGGGCGCGACTTCGCTTCGTTCCGAGGCGGCGAGATCGAGCGCGACGGCCATGCCCATGGCGCCGGCAACGTTCTCCGTGCCGGCGCGCCGGTAGCGCTCCTGTGCGCCGCCATTGATCTGGGGCAGCAGGATCGTGCCGTGGCGGACGTAGAGCGCGCCGATGCCCTTGGGCCCCTCGAGCTTGTGGCCCGCGATGGACAGCAGATCGACGTCGAGCTGCTGGACGTCGATCGCCATGTACGGTGCGGCCTGGACGGCGTCGAGGTGGATGACCAGGTTGCGATGGACGCGAATGCGCTTGACCAGGTCGCTGACCGGCTGGATCGTGCCGACCTCGTTGTTGGCGAGCATGAGCGAGACGAGGATCGTCCGGTCATTGATCGCCGCGTCGAGCTGGTCGGCATCAACCCGGCCGTAGCGGTCCACCGGCAGAACGACGAGCTCGAAGCCGAACTTCTCAAGGTGGCGCAACGAGTGGAGCACGGCATGGTGCTCCACGGCGCTCGTGACCAGTCGGTTGCCGCGCGCTTTGCCGGCCCATGCCGCGCCCTTCAGGGCGAGGTTGATCGCCTCCGTGCCACCGGCCGTGAAGACGATCTCGCGCGGCTCGGCTCCCAGGTGGCGGGCGACGATGTCGCGTGCCTCGTCCAGCGCGGCGCGCGCTCGGCGCCCATAGCCGTGCACAGACGACGGGTTGCCGAAGTCATCGCTGAGCAGCGGCAACATCGCATCGAGCGCCTCGCGCCGCAGCGGAGTGGTCGCAGCGTGGTCGAGATAGATCGGCATGTCCGCCGATTGTATGGATCAGCCGGCCGGTTCGGCCGCTCGGCGCTCGTCGTACAGGCGGCCTGCCTCGCGTCGGCGGTCGTGCTGGCTCAGGGCCCGCTTGCGCAGGCGCAGGTTGTTCGGGGTGACCTCGACCAGCTCGTCCTCGGCGATGAACTCGATCGCGCTCTCGAGCGTCAGCGGCGGCGGCGGACTCAGGCGCAGCATCTCGTCGTGCGAGTGGGTGCGGATGTTGGTCAGCTTCTTTTCCTTGGTCGGGTTGACGTCCATGTCATTCGCGCGCGCGTTCTCGCCGACGATCATGCCCTCGTAGACCTGCTCACCGGACCCGATCAGCAAAGTTGAGCGCTCCTGAAGGTTGAACAGGCCGTATGCATTCGATTCGCCCGATCGATCACTGACCAGGACGCCCGACGTGCGGTGGGTGACCTCGCCCGCCCACGGCCCGTAGCCGGCGCCAATCTGGTGCATGAGCGCCGTCCCGCGTGTCTCGGTCAGGAGTTGGCCGCGATAGCCGACCAAGCCACGGGTGGGAATGATGAACTCCATCCGCGCACGACCGTCGGCGTCGGTCGACATGAGCTCCATCCGCGCCTTGCGCTCGGCCAGCGACTGCGACACGGTGCCGATGAAGTCGGGCGGAATGTCGACCGTTATCCGCTCGTACGGCTCGTAGGTCTCGCCGTTGACCTCGCGAAGGAGCACCTCCGGGCGCGAGACCTGGAGCTCGAACCCCTCGCGCCGCATCTGTTCTATGAGCACCGCGAGCTGGAGCTCGCCGCGGCCGCGGACCTCGAACGTGTCCGGGCTGGGCGTAGGCCGGACCTCGATCGAGACGTTGCCCAGCACCTCGCGGTCCAGGCGGTCCTTGATCTGGCGGCTGGTCACGAACTTGCCGTCCCGCCCGCCGAGCGGCGAGGTGTTCACCCCGAAGGTCATGCTCAGGGTCGGCTCGTCCAGGTCGAGTCGGGGCATCGGACGGGGATCGGCCGGGTCGGTGATCGTGTCGCCGATCGTGACCTCGGGAATGCCCGCGACGGCGACGATCTCGCCCGGGCCGGCCTCGCTCAGCTCAACGCGCTCGATGCCCCTGGCGGTAGTAAGGCTGGTGACGGAGCCTGTGAGCGTGGTCGTCCGGCCCGGCTCGATGGAACCCTCGGTCGTGTCCGGCTGTTCGCGCACGACTGCGATGCGCTGGCCCATGCGCAGCGTGCCGTTCCAGATGCGGCCGACGGCCATGCGCCCGACGTAGTCGTTGGCCGACAGGTTGGTCACCAACAGCTGCAGCGGGTGGCCCGGCGTGTACGTCGGCGCCGGAGTGGTCGTCACCAGCTGGTCGAAGAGCGGGCGCAAGTTTGTGCCCGGTATGGCCAGGTCTCGCGTCGCCGTGCCCAGCTTGGCATTCGTGTACAGGACCGGGAAGTCGAGTTGCTCCGCGCTCGCCCCAAGGTCGATGAACAGCTCGTAGATCGCGTCGAGCACCTCGGCCGGCCGCGCGTCGCCACGGTCGATCTTGTTGACGGCGACGACGACTGGCAGAGCACGCGCGAACGCCTTCTGGAGCACGTAGCGCGTCTGCGGCAGCGGCCCCTCGGCGGCGTCGACGAGAAGCAGGATCGCGTCCACCATCAGCAGCGTGCGTTCGACCTCGCCACCGAAGTCCGCGTGGCCGGGCGTGTCGACGATGTTGAGGCGGATGGCGTGACTCGGGTCATTCGTCGGGTGGTATTCGACCGTCGTCTGCTTGGCGAGGATGGTGATGCCCTTCTCGCGCTCGAGATCCATCGAGTCCATGACGCGGTCAACGAGCAGCTCGTTGGCGCGGAACACGCCCGACTGGCGCAGCATCGCGTCGACCAGCGTTGTCTTGCCGTGGTCGACGTGGGCGACGATGGCCAGATTGCGCAGGTCGTCGCGCGTAACGGAGTGGGCAGGCGTAATCACGGGCGCAGGAGTTGTCATGGGAAGCATCAATTCTCGCATAGGATGGGCTCGATGACCGTTGCCGCCGTGATCCTGTTCGCGCGCGGTCCTGAAGGCGCGCTCGCCGATGCCGCCGGCCGGGGTGCCGCGCGGCGAATCGTCGAGACGGCCTGGGCCGGCGGTGCGACGCCGATCGTGGTCGTTTGCGCGGACCAGGACGGTGTCGTCGCGGCTTCGCTGTCGGGATCACCAGCGATCCTGGCGGAGCCGGCGCCGGTCGAGAGCGGGCCGGTCGGCCAGATCGTCCGTGGCATGACCGTGGCCCGCGAGCGGGTCACTGAGTCAGTTGCCGCGCTGATCTGGCCCGGCCGCATGACGTGGGTCGATGCAGAGACAGCCACATCGCTGATCGAGGCTCACGGCGCTCGGAGAGAGGCGGTTCTGCGGCCGCGCTACGAGGGTGAGCTCGGCTGGCCGGCGCTCGTGCCGCTCTCGGCGCTCGAAGCGCTGGCCGCCCAAGCGCCCACGGTCATGCCCGACGAGCTGCTCGACGGTCTTGCCGCGGCCGGATTTGCACTGTTCGCGATCAACACGGGTGATCCGGGCACTGCCCACGACATTGGCACGGCCATGGATCAGCTTCCGGCCTACCAGGGCCCGCCGGAACCCGTTGCCGGTCCCGCTCCGGAATGGGGCTCAGCTGCGGCCGAGATGCCCGACGACGCGCCACTCGAGGGCCCTGCCCTCGCGCCCTACGGCCAAGCCACGGACGAGGGCGACTAGCAGGCGCGACCTACAGCTTGGGCTTTGACGCGAGTGCGAGGCCGAGCTCGGCGAGTTGCGGGGCTTCGACGGGCGACGGCGCACCGAGCATCAGGTCGGAGCCGGATCCCGTTTTCGGGAAAGCCTGGACTTCGCGGATGTTGAGCTGGTTCGTGAGCAGCGCGATCCAGCGGTCGATGCCCAGCGCGATGCCACCATGTGGCGGCGCGCCGTACTCGAACGCGTCGAGCACCGCGCCGAACTTGGCCTGTTGCGCCTCGACCGAGTGGCCCTGAAGCAGGAACGATCGCTGCAACAGGTCGTGGCGGTGAATTCGGATCGATCCACCGCCCAGCTCCCAGCCGTTCAGTGCCAGGTCGTGTTGCAGCGCCCGGGCACGGCCGGCGGGGTCGTCGGGCGATGACTTGAGCAGGTCACCGGACGACGTGGTGAGCAGCTCCTCGTCTTCCGGGTTCACCCCGCTGAACGGGTTGTGCGTGGCGTCCCAGCGGTGGTTGTCGTCATCCCATTTGTACATCGGGAACGAGTAGATCCAGACGTATGACAGCTCGTTCTTGTCCTTGACCAGGTCGAGCTCGTCACGCAACGCAACGCGCAGGTCACCGAGCGCCTCCTGGGCATGAATATCCGCATCGGCAACCATGAGCACGAGATCACCCGGCTTCGCCCCGACCGCTTCGGCGATCTGGTGCGCCCGCTGTTCGCCCAGGAACTTGAGCACGGGCGACGAGAACGAACCGTCCGACTCGACCGACAGGTGAACCAACCCCTTGGCGCCCGCTTTCTTGGCAAGGTCGGTCAGCTCAGAGATCTGGTGGCGGCTGGCCGAAGCCATCCCCGGCGCGGCCAGACCAACGACATGGCCGCCCGCGGCAAGGACGGAATTGAACACACCGAAGTCGCTGCCCTGGACGATCTCGCCCAGGTCGTGCAGCTCCATGCCGAAGCGCACGTCGGGCTTGTCCGAGCCGTAGCGGTCGATCGCCTCGCGGTACGAATAGCGCGGGAAAGGCACCTTGCGCAGCGGTCGTTCGGGCACGACAGCGGAGGTGACTTCGATGACCATGCGCTCCACGAACGACAGCACGTCTTCCTGGCTCACGAAGCTCATCTCGATGTCGAGCTGGCTGAACTCCGGGCCGCGGTCGGCGCGCGCGTCCTCGTCGCGCATGCAGTGTGCGAGCTGGTAGTAGCGGTCGAAGCCGGCGACCATCAACAGCTGCTTGAGCTGCTGTGGCGACTGCGGAAGCGCGTAGATGTTGCCCGGCTGTAGGCGCGACGGGACGATGAAATCGCGCGCGCCCTCCGGCGTCGACTTGATCAGGATGGGCGTCTCGACCTCGACGAAGCCGTTTGCGTGGTGTACCTCCGAGAGCGCCTTGAGCAGCTTCGAGCGCAGCACCATGCGGTGGTTGATCTGCTCGCGGCGCAGGTCGAGGTAGCGGTACTTGAGCCGCAGCGTCTCGTCGGCGTCTTCAGCTTCGTTGATCGGGAATGGCGGCGTCTTCGCCTGCGACAGCACGGTCACCGACTTGGCGCGGACCTCGATCTCGCCCGTCGCCAACTTCGCGTTCTCGGTCCCGGCAAGGCGCTTCGCGACCGTGGCCTCGACGCGCAGCACGAACTCGTTGCGCACGCCCGTCGCGACCTTGTGCGCGTCCGGTGATTCGGTCGCGTCGATCACGACCTGGGTCAGCCCGTGGCGGTCACGCAGGTCGATGAAGATCAGCTGGCCCATGTCGCGCCGGCGGTTGACCCAGCCGGCGAGCGAGATGACCTTGCCCACGTCGGCGGGACGAAGCTCGCCGCAGGTGTGCGTGCGGTAAGCGGTACCAAGGCCCGACCCCTCTGGTGACATCAGTGGATGCTACCTAGCCGTGGCGATGGCTGCCGTGGGCGCGTTGGAGCTCGCGCGCGAGGTCGGTGACCTTGGTCAGATGCTGCGTGCCGGCTTCCAGATCGCGCAGCTGGACCTCACCCTGTTCGAGCTCGTCACCGACGACCACGGCGAAGTGGGCACCCTCGCGCGCCGCCCGCTCCAGTTGCCGAGATAGCGTCCGTGGCGCCAGATCCGCGGAAGCTGCCACGCCGGCGGCGCGCAGCTCCGTCGCCAGCTTGAGACGCGCCGCGGTCGCGCCAGGGTCGGCGCCCACGACGATCGCCACGGGATGTGCCGCGGCCTGGTTAGCTGACGCCGCCGCGGCCTTCGTCGCGAGTGTGGCAATGCGATCCACGCCCAAGCCAAAGCCGATGCCCGGCGTCGGTTTCGCGCCGAACAGCTCGATCAGGCCGTCGTAGCGCCCTCCCCCGCCGAGCGCCGACTGCTGACCCTGCGCGCCACGCTGGTAGAACTCGAACGCCGTGCGCGTGTAGTAGTCGAGGCCGCGGACGAGGAGCGGCGCTGGCGTCACCGGCACGCCGACCGTCGCGAGATGGGCGAGCAGGCCGTCAAAGTGGGCCCGGCACGCGTCGCACAGGTAATCGCTCATCCTTGGCGCGTCGGCGAGCCGCTCCAAAGTCCGCGGATGCTTCGAGTCGAGCACACGCAGCGGGTTCTTCTCGAGGCGGTGGCGCTCGAGCTCGGGCAGCTCGTCGGCAAACGCGGACAAGTACTCGACCAACGCGCCGATGTAGCGCGGCCGGCAGTTCGCGTCGCCGATCGAGTTGAGGTGGAGCTCAAGGTTGTCGACACCCGCCTCAGTGATGAACCGGTAGGCGAGCTCGATGATCTCGGCATCGATCGCCGGCCCCGGATCGCCGATCGCCTCTACGTCGAACTGCCAGAACTGGCGGTAGCGACCGGCCTGCGGCCGGTCGTAGCGGAACATCGGCCCGAACATCGTCAGCTTCACCGGCTGTTGCAGGGTGTGCATGCCGTGCTCGACGTAGGCGCGCGCGATGCCCGCGGTCGGCTCGGGCCGCAGCGCCCATCGCTCGGCATCACCTCCGGGCGAGCGGACCCGGAAGAGCTCCTTCTCGACGATGTCCGTGACCTCGCCAACGCCGCGCTCGAAAACGCCGCTGTCCTCGAAGATCGGCGTCTCGATCGGCGCGTAGCCGTACAGCTCGGTCAGGCGCCGCGCGTTGTCCTCGAGCGTGCGCCAGATCGCCATGTCGGCCGGCAGCAGGTCGCGCGTGCCGCGCGGAGCCTGGAACTTCTGTGGCATCGCGCCCGAGTCTAGCGATGGCGACCGACAATCAGCGGGTGCCCGATCAATCGCCGCCACCGCACCGCGTCGTCGTCCTGCCCTGGATGCGCAGGCCGGGTCATTACCTGTTGCTGCCAAATTGGCTGGCGATCACGCTCGGGAAGTGGATCTTCGCGTGGCGCCCCCTCGATGACGCGGAGCTGGCCCACGAGCTGACCCACGTCCGGCAGTGGCGGCACTACGGATTGCGGTTCATCCCGCGTTATCTGCGTGCGTCGTGGCGCGCGGCGATCCCCGAGCACGGCGATTCGTACCGCGACAACGTCTTCGAGCGCCAGGCCGCCGCGGCGGCAGACGCAGTCCGGCGCGCTAGAGTCGGTCGATGAGCGGTTCATTCACTGGCTTCACGCCCGACGCGATGCAGTTCCTCGTCGACCTTGCCTTCAACAACGAGCGTGCCTGGTTCCAGCCGCGCAAGGCGGACTACGAGCGGCTGCTCAAGGAGCCGCTCGAGGCGCTCTGTGCGGATCTCGCGGTCGAGCTGGGTGAACGTGGTGTTCCGCTGCGCGCGGATCCGAAGTCGTCGCCCTTCCGCATCTACCGTGACACGCGCTTCTCGAAGGACAAGTCGCCGTACAAGACGAACGTTGCGGCGAGCTTCCCGTGGCTCGGCGAGGGCGTGGCAACGAGCGAAGGCCAGTCGCAACGCCACGGCGGCGGCTATTTCCACTTCTCGCCCGAGGGCAGCTACATGGGCGGCGGCATGTGGCACCCAGAGCCGGCCCGTTTGGCCGCGTTCAGGCGCGTCGTCGACGAGTCACCCGACGTGGCCCTTGCGGCGCTCGCGGATCCCGTCTACCTGGCCCGCTTCGTACCCGTCCACGGCGACTCGCTCAAGCGCGTCCCGCAGGGCTACGCGCCCGACCACCCGCACGCCGACCTGCTCAAGCTCAAGGACGTCACATTCGGGCGGGAGGTGTCGTTCGACGAGGTCTTCTCGCCGGATCTGCCGCGCATCCTGGCCACAGACTTCGCCGCGGCCGTGCCGGTAATGCGCTTCCTGGCGTCGCTCGAGGTGGCTTAGCTCAGCTCGCGCTGGACGAGGTGGACGTCGCGGACCTGCTCGATGCGCTGCAGGACCTTGGCCAGCTGCGTCACTGACGAGACCTGCAACGTGGCCTGAAGGGTCGCCGAGTGGTCCGGGTTGGCACGCACGTTGGCGGACGTGATGTTGACCTTGTTCTCGGCAATGACGTTGGTGATCTCTGACAGCAGGCCCGGACGGTCGTAGGCCTCGATTCGGATCGCGATCGGGTAGGTCTGCTGGGCGCTCTGCTCCCACTCGACCTCGATCAGCCGCCCGACTTCCTTCTCGTTGACCACGGTCGGACAGGTCGGCAGGTGCACGGTTACGCCACGGCCGCGGGTGATGAAACCGACGATCGGGTCGCCCGGGATGGGCGTGCAGCAGCGGGCAAAGCGGATCATCAGATCGCCGACGCCCTTGACGCGCACTCCGTCCGTGCGTGTCGGAGGCGGCGGCGCGACCTGCGGCAGGACGCGCTCTGATGCATCGTCGACGATCTCGAGGCGCGTGACGACCTGCTGCGCCGAGACCGCGCCGTAGCCGATGGCCGCGTAGAAATCGTCAACCGACGGGTAGCGGAACTGGTCGGCCATCTCCGCGATGCGCTCCGTGCCCAGCTTCTCGAGCGAGGTTCGTGCCAGGCGGCGCAGCTCGCGCTCCAGCGAATCGCGGCCGTGAACGATGTTCTCGTCGCGCTCCTGGCGCTTGAACCACTGCCGAATCTTTTCCTTGGCATGCGGCGTCGTGGCGATCTTCAGCCAGTCGCGCGACGGCCCATGGACGTTCTTGGTCGTGACGATCTCGACGATGTCGCCGTTCTTGAGCTTGTAATCGAGCGGCACGAGCCGGTTGTTGACCTTCGCGCCGATGCACGAGTGGCCGACGTCGGTGTGGATGCGGTAAGCGAAATCAAGCGGCGTCGAACCAGCCGGCAGGTCCTTGACGTCGCCCTTCGGCGTGAAAACGAAGACCTGGTCCTGGAAGAGGTCGAGCTTGAGACCCTCGACGAACTCTGTCGCGTCGACGACGTCGCGCTGCCACTCCATGAGCTGGCGCACCCAGGCGAGCTTGGCGTCGTACTCCTTGTCGACCTTGCTGCCTTCCTTGTAGCGCCAGTGGGCGGCCACGCCGAGCTCGCTCACGCGATGCATGGCGTGGGTCCGGATCTGAACCTCGAGCGGTTTGCCGTCGATGGCCATCACGGCCGTGTGCAGCGACTGGTAGCCGTTCGCCTTGGGCACCGCGATGTAGTCGTCGAACTGGCCTGGAATCGGGCGCCACATCGAATGAACGACGCCGAGCGCGGCGTAGCAGTCAGCGACCTCGTCGACCAGCACGCGGATCGCGTGGACGTCGTAGATCTCCTCGAACTGGGCCGACTTGCGCTCCATCTTTCGCCAGATGCTGCTGATGTGCTTCGGCCGGCCGCTGATGTCGGCGCTCATGCCGGCCTTGGTGAGCGACTCACGCAGGACGACCATGGCGCGCTTGACGTACTGCTCACGCTCGCGCCGGCGCGTCTCGAGTTGCTCGGCCAGGCGCCGGTAGTTGTCCGGCTCGAGCACCTTGAAAGCGAGGTCCTCGAGCTCCCACTTGACCTGCCAGATGCCGAGGCGCTCGGCCAGCGGCGCGTAGATCTCGCTTGTCTGGCGCGCGATGCGTTCCTGCTTTTCCTTGGGCAGGGCGCTGATCGTGCGCATGTTGTGGAGCCGGTCGACGAGCTTGATGAGGACGACGCGGATGTCCTCCGCCATCGCCAGGAGCATCTTGCGGATGTTCTCGGCCTGCTGCTCCTGGTGGCTGCGCCCGCCGAAGGTGGACAGCTTGGTCACGCCGTCAACGAGCTGGGCGACGTTCGGGCCGAAACGGTCCTCCACGTCAGAGAGGGAGTACTCGGTGTCCTCGGGAATGTCGTGCAGCAGCGCTGCCTGGACGGCCTCCGGATCCAGCCCGAAGTACTCGACCAGCAGCCGTGCCACAGCCAGCGGATGGCTGATGAACGGCTCGCCACTGGCGCGTTTCTGTGTGGCATGGGCCTCGACCGCGAAGAGCCACGCCTCGTGGATCTTGGCCAGGTCGGTCTGCGGATAGTGGGCGAGCACCGCCTGTTCGAGCTTGCGCTCGGAGGCGTTCAGGGCGCGCCGGCTGAAGCCGAACGGCAGTGCCTGGGCGACCCGGTGGTGCGCCCCGGCAGCCGCGCCAGCAGCGCGCGGTGCACTCAGGGGCTCAATCGACATCTGTAAGGCAGTGTACCGTGATGCCTCCGCGTGCCCGGGGGTTTGACTTGGCCTGTCTAGGTGCAGATGGAGTCGTGCCGTCTTGACCAAGCCGTCGCTACCGCGCGTGCTGTGGGCCCTGGTTGCGGCCCTCGCGATCGCGTGCGGCAGTCAGACGCCGACACCAAGCGCCTTCCCGACCGTCACCCAACCAGCACCCACCGTTCCGGCGACTTCGAGCTCGACCGCCGCACCCCCAACAGCGGTCAGCTTCCCGCCTCCTCCGCCGAGCGGCTTCGGTCCGTCAACTCCAACGCCACCGGCGACGCCCACGGTGCCGGCCACTCCCCTGCCCTCCGGACCGCCGACTCCGCCGCGCACCTTCACGCCCGGCACAGGGTTGGCGGCTCAGCTCGGACCGCAGCTCCAGGCAGTGCTCGATCAGCAGCGGCAGCGGGGAGTCATCCCGGGCATCGGCGCGGCGATCACATTCCCCGATGGCAGCATCTGGAGCAGCGGCAGTGGCGACGCCAGCGTTACGGCGAACGAGCCGGCGACGGGCGACGTTCCTTTCGTCGTCGGCTCGATCAGCAAGACGTTCGCGACCGCAGTGATCATGCAGCTCGCCGGCGAGGGCAAGCTGGGCCTCGACGATCCGCTATCGAACTGGCTGCCCGACTACCCGAACGCCGCCAACATCACCATCCGCGAGCTGCTCCACCACACGAGCGGAATCTTCGATTACTTCGATGCCCCCAACTACAACACGCTCGTCTTCCAGACGATGGCGGGCCACTCCTGGACGCCCACCGAGATCCTGTCGACCTTTGCCCACGCGCCGTACTTCGCGCCGGGCACGGCCTATCACTACAGCAACACCGACTTCATCCTGCTCGGCCTGGTGATCGAGAACATCACCGGCCAGAAGCTGGGCGACGCCTACCAGCAGCGGCTCTTTGGTCCGCTTGGATTGACGGATACCTACTTCCAGGGCAACGGTCCGCCGCCGAGTAATGCCGCCCAGGGCTACATCGAGCGGGCCAACGGGCCCAAGGAGCAGTCCGACACGAGCGGTTACCGGCCGACGATCAGTGCCGCGACCGTGGCCTGGGCGGCAGGTGGCATTGACGCCAGCGCCAAAGACATCGCGCTGTGGGGCGACGACCTGTACGGCGGGCACGTCGTCGACCAGCAATACCTCGCCCAGATGGAGCAGTGGACGTATTACCCGCCGCCGATCGACGAGACGTACGGCCTGGGCACGCGCAGCCGGGTGATCCAGGGCGAACGAGTTTTCGGCCACACGGGCTCGATCCGCGGCTTTGATGCGGCGATGTGGCACTTCCCCCAGACGGACATGACCATTTCCGTACTGACCAACCTGGGCCACATCGAGGCGAATCCAATCGCCGACGCGCTCGCGGCCGTGGCGTATCCCGCGGCCCAGGGCACGGGTGTCGCCGGTCCAACGGGGCGGCTGACGTTGGCTTCGAGCGACGCGGCCCAACTCCAGCAGATCCTCGACCAGCAGCGCGGCGCGCGGCACATCCCGGGCATCGGCGCCGCCGTCATCTTCCCCGACGGCAGCATCTGGAAATCCGGCAGTGGCTTCGCCCAGCTCACGACGCACGCCGCGGCGACGGCGAACATCCCATTCGTCGTCGGCTCGATCAGCAAGACGTTCATCACCGCGACGATCTTCGAGCTCGCCGACGAGGGCAAGCTATCGATCGACGATCCGCTCTCGAACTGGCTGCCCGACTATCCGGACGCCGACCAGATCACGCTGCGCGAGCTGCTCGGCCACACGAGCGGCGTCTACAACTACTTCGAGAATTCGAAGTACAACAAGCGCGTCTTCCAGACCGACAAGACGCACTACTGGACGCCGCAGGAGATCCTGGCCGACTTCGTCGGCAAGCCGTACTGCGATCCGGGAACGTGCTTCCACTACAGCAACACCGGCTTCATCCTGCTCGGGCTGGTCATCGAGCAGGTGACCGGGCTGCCGCTCGGCAGGGTCTTCAAGCAGCGCTTCTTCAAGCCGCTGGGCCTGAAGCACACCTATTTCCAGGGCACGGCCGCGCCACCGTCGACGTCCGCAAGGGGCTACCTGTACAAGGCCGGTGCATGGCGCGAGTGGTCAGACGCGACCAACTACCGACCGACCATCTCTGCCGCAAGCGTCGCCTGGGCCGCCGGCGGGATCGTGTCGTCGGCGCGCGACATCGCCAAGTGGAGCGCGGCGCTGTATGGCGGTCACGTGGTCACTGCCGATGACCTGGCGCAGATTGAGAACTTCGACTACGCGCCGGGCTCGGACGAGACGTATGGCCTGGGCACGTGGTCGCGCGTCGACGCCAACGGCGTGCGCATGTTCGGCCACACCGGCTCGCTGCGCGGTTTCGACGCCGCGACGTGGTACTACCCGGATGCCGGCCTCACCGTGGTCGTGCTGACCAACCTCGGCCGCATCGACGTCGACCCGATCACGGATGCGCTCGCGGCCGCGGCACTGCCCGTTGCGAACGCCTACCCGCGGTAGCCCATCTCGTTGAGCGCGGCGCGCGCGATCTTGGCCTCGTCCCACGGGATCGGCCCGCCGGCACGAGCGAGAGTGTGCTCGTGGCCTTTGCCCGCTAGCAGCACGATGTCGCCCGGCCGAGCCAGCTCGAGCGCCTGGCGGATCGCCGCGTCGCGGTCCTCGATCAGGAACAGGTCGTGGCCGCGGCGCTTGCCGGCTTCCTCCGCTCCGGCCGCGATCTCCTCGAGGATGGCCATGCGCTCGGTGGTACGCGGGTCGTCCTCGGTCACGACCACGATGCGCGAGCGTGCACCGGCGGCGCGGCCCATCATGGGCCGCTTGGCGATGTCGCGCGCGCCGGGTGAGCCGAAGAGCGCGATCAGGCCGCCCCCGCGCGCGGCCGCGACCGGTCCCAGCGCGTCGAGCGCAGCGGCCAGTGCGCCGGGTGTGTGCGCGAAGTCGACGAAGACGCCGAACGGCTGGCCTTCGTCGATCGGCTCCATGCGGCCTTCGACCCGGCGCACCGAGGCGAGGCCCCGGCGCATCGCGGTCGGATCGAGCTCGAGCAGCTCGCCGACGCCGATCGCGGCCAGCGCATTGAACGCGTTGAAGCGACCCGGCAGCTGGAGCCGCAGCTCGTCTTCCCAGCGTCCCGTCCTGACGCGCATCGACAGGCTCCGACCGTCGTCGCGCACGGCCGTGGCAACGATGTCGGCCGCGGCATCCGGGTCGACCGCGTAGGTCAGCACGCGCGCCCCGGCGGCGTGCGCGGCGGCGGCCATTTCCGGCCCGCGCTCGTCCTGGGCGTTGACCACCGCGCCCTTCGGGATGCCAGCCTTGGCTGGGTTCTGCGGCCCGGCCTCCAGGCGCTCGAACAGAGTGCGCTTGGCCGCGACATACGCCTTGTACGTGCCGTGCAGGTCCAGATGCTCGTGGGTCAGGTTGGTGAAGACCGCGATGTCGTAGGCGATCTCGGCGACCCGATCGAGCGCAAGGCCGTGCGAGGTCGTCTCGACAACCGCGAATCGGTCGCCCGCGTCGACCATGCGCCGCAGGTCGGCCTGGATGACCGGCGCCTCGGGCGTGGTGTGGCCGGTGTAGCCCTCGCTCTGCCCGCCGACGATCACCTCGATCGTGCTGATCAAACCTGCCGGCAGGCCGCTCTCGGCGAGCATTGCCCGGACCAGGAAGCACGTCGTCGTCTTGCCGTCCGTGCCGGTCACGCCCACGACACCGAGCTCGTTGCTGGGAAAGCCGTTGACCCACGCTGCTGCAAGGGCGAGCGCGCGGCGCGCCGACGAGACGAGGATCTGGGGCACGTTGACGTTGGCCATCGCGCGCTCGCCGATGACGGCCGCCGCACCGGCCGCGCCTGCGGCCGCGGCAAAGGTGTGGCCGTCACTCTCCGCGCCAGGCACGGCAACGAAGAGATCGCCGGCGCTGACGCGACGCGAATCGAAAGCGACGCCGCCGATCGAGGTCGCCCCGACCGGCGTGGTTGCGGCTGCGAGAACCGTCCGCAGCATGCCGCGCAGCTCCAGCTCGCGGACGAGGTCACCCAGCGGCCGTGGCGTCATGCCGGGCTGCCGCCCGAGATGTCATCGCCGCCGCCGCCGCGGCGCACGAACGAGCGTGCAATGGAGATCGTTTGCTCGAGCTCGGGAATGCGCAGCAGCACCGCGTAAAGGCCGTAGGCCAGCGCGGCCGCGCCGCTCGCGAGGGTGATCTCGAGCAACAGCCCGAGTCGACCCGGTTCCAGGCCAAAGACCGGCTCGCACAGCCGCACGACAACGGCCGCGACGATCGCCGCGAGCAGTGCGCCGATGGCGAAGACGAAGAACGGCCGGATGACCGACTCGAGGCCCGTGCCCGGCGTCCTGCGCCATAGCAGCAGCCCCAGCGCGCTAGCTTCGGCGACACCGCCGGAGGCGAGGCCGAGCGCAATGCCCGACAGTCCCAGCGTGCCCACCGTCGCAAGGCCGACGACGATGCTCGTGCCCATGTCGAAGAGCGCGGTCAGGACCGGCGTGCGCGTGTCGTGACCGCTGTAGAACGCGCGGGCAAAGATGATCACGAGCGAGTAGCCGCACAGGCCCAGGAGCAGGAATGAAAGGGTGTCCGCGGTCAGCGACAGTGTGTGCTCGTCGAGCGAGGCAAAGAGCATCGTCACGACCTGGCGGCGGATGACGATTCCGACCGCGGTCACGAACAGCATGATCCACAGCATCAGGCGCACCGAACCAACGATCATCCGCCCGAAGTCGCGGATAGAGCCCGACGCGACCGCCCTCGAGAGCGACGGCAAGAGCACGACGCCGAGCGGAAAGACGATGATTCCGAGCGGAATCTGCATCAATGTCCAGGCGATGTTGTAGCTCGTTACGGCACCGACGCCGACGCTCGTGGCCAGCATGGTGGCGACGATGAACGTGATCTGGTTGGCGCCCAGGCCGAACGCTCGAGGCGCCATGAGCAGCAGCACCTGGCGCGCCGAGGAGTCGCTCAGGTCGATATCGAAGGAGAGCTGAAAGCGCTCCTGGACGACCGGGATGATCTGGATGCCCAGGTTCAGCAGCGCTCCGAAGACGACGCCGATGGCCAGCGAGTCGACGCCCAGCGTCGGACCCAGCACCACGGCGGCCACGATGATCGCGATGTTGTAGAGCGACGGCCCAACCGCCGCGGCACCGAACCTGCCGCGCGCGTTGAGCACGCTTGATGCGACGGCCGCCAGGGCGAGCAGGATCGGCGACAGAAGCATGATCCGGGTCAGGCGGATGGTCAGCTCAGTGCCCACGGAATCAAAGCCGGGCGTGATGATGGGCACGATCTGGGGCGCGAAAACGGCGACGACGACCGACAGGCTGAACAGGACCAGCAGCATCACGTTGAGCACGGTCGACACGACGCGCCACGCCCGCGCATCCTCGCCGCGGCTGAACAGGTTGGCGAGAACCGGGATCATCGCCGAGCTCAGTGCGCCGGCGGCGACCAGCTGGAAGATCGCGTCGGGCACGCGGAACGCGGCGAAGTAGGCGTCGAGCTCCGCCCCGGCGCCGAACTCGTTGGTGATGACCACGACCCGGACGTAGCCAAGGATGCGCGATGCCAGGAAAGCGATCGAGACGACGAGACCGGCACGGGCGAGCGTGCGGCCGCTCACGGCGAGTGAGTGCCGGCTGTCCCCGATGAACGCGGGTGCGCGGTGCGATACGCGCTGCGCAACCGCGAGGGAGATACGTGGGTGTAGATCTGGGTCGTGCCCAGGCTGGCATGACCGAGCAGCTCCTGGACGACGCGCAGATCGGCGCCGCCCTCGAGCAGGTGGCTGGCAAACGAGTGGCGCAACGTATGGGGGGACGATCCCGACGGCAGTCCTGCGGCGCGCATCAGCCGATCGAGCCGGTAGCGCAGGCCGCGGACACCGAGCGGCGCGCCGCGCGCGTTCAGGAACAGAGTTCCGCCGTCGCGCGCGCCGGCTGCTTTCGCCGCCAGCGCCGGGCGCCCTTCACGCAGATACGCCTCGAGCGCCCGGCGCGCCGGACCGCCGAACAGGGTCACCCGCTCCTTGCGGCCCTTGCCCATCACGCGCAGCTCGCCGCGTGCCAGATCGAGGTCCGAGAGCTGCGCGCCACACAGCTCGCTGATGCGCAGCCCGGCCGCATAGGCGGCCTCGACGATGGCCACGTCGCGCAACACGAGCGGACGCTGAGTGTCCTCGCTGGCGGCCTCGTCGATCAGGTGCTCGACGTCGCGCACCGCGAGGACCTGCGGCAGCCGGCGCGGCAGGCGTGGCGTCAGTGCCGCCGACCACGGATCTGCCTCGACGATGCCCTCGCGCCGGGCATAGCGATAGAACGAGCGCAGCGCGGCGAGTCGGCTGCTGATCGAGCGGCGCGCCAGGCCACGATCTGTCATCTGGGCGAGATAGGCCCGAACCAGGCTGCGGCCCGGGGCGCGCCAGTCGGCCCCTCGCTCGTCGAGGAATCCGAGGTACTGCTCCAGCGCCGTGCGATAGGCACGCACCGTGTTCACGGACGAGTCGCGAGCGGCGAGCCGGCCGAGGAACGCTTCGAGCGCCTCGGCGCCTGTCACGCGGCGCGCCGGGTGCGGCGTGTCGGCGACGAGCGCTTCGTCGGCGACGGGCCGCGACTACCCCCTGGCCTGCCCCGCCCGGCGCGCCGCGGCGGCGCCAGCTTGGCCGGGTTCGGCTCGCCACCGGGCACCTTCTGGCCGGGCACGGAGCCGGGCGGCAGCTCGATGGGCGCGCCGCACTTGATGCAGATGGCGCCACTCTCGCCGTCACGTGCGACCGGTCCGTCGTCGGCATCATGGATCGCGCCGAGCGGCTCGCGCGAACTCGTGAAATCGCATTTCGGATAGCGCGAGCAGCCCCAGAAGACACTGCCGGTCCGACGCGCGCGACGGGCGACGAGATGGCCCTCGGCGCACTTGGGGCAGATCACTTCAAAGGCGAGCGGTTCCGGCGGCGGCGGCCCTGTGCGCCGGATGTAGCCGCACTCCGGGTAGCGCGAGCAGCCGGCGAATGGGCCGAATCGGCCACGCCGCGCCACGAGCGTGCCCAGACCGCATTCGGGGCACGTCTCGCCGACGCCCTCGACGGCCGGCATCTCGGCCTCCTCGCCGGGCAGTGGTCGTGTCTCGCGATGCTCCGGGTAGAGCGAGCAGGCCAGGAAGCGGCCGTTGCGGCCGAGGCGGATGACCATCGGGTGGCCTTCGGAGCAGACCTCGTCCGTTTCCTCGGTCGTGAAGTCGCTGCGCTTGAGCTCCTTGCGCTTGGCGTCGACGAGGCCCACGAACGGGTCGTAGAACTCGCGCAGCAAGGCAATCCAGTTGCGCTTGCCGGCGGCGACCTGGTCGAGGTCGTCCTCCATGCGCGCCGTGAAGTCGTAGTCGACGAAGTTGCCGAAGTGCTCGACGAGCAGATCGGTCACGACCTCGCCCACCGGCTCCGGCCGCAGGCGCCGTTCGACGACCGTGACGTAGCCGCGATCGATGATCGTCGAGATCGTCGCCGCGTACGTCGACGGCCGGCCGATGCCACGCTCCTCGAGCGCCTTGATCAGCGTCGCCTCGGTGTAGCGCGGCGGCGGCTGGGTGAAGTGCTGGCTGGGCGTGACGTCGCGCACGTTCGTGAGGTCACCCTCGCGCACAGGCGGCAGCTGACGCTCGGCCTCCTCCGCGGCATCGTCGAAGCCTTCGGTGTAGACGGCCGCGAAGCCGTCGAAGATCGTCCGCGTGGCGCTCGCGCGCAGCGCGTACTGATCCGCGCTCAGGTCGACCGTCGTCGTCTCGAGCTCCTTGTCGGCCATCTGCGAAGCAAGCGCGCGTTGCCAGATCAGGCGGTAGAGCCGCAGTTGCTCGGGCGAAAGCGAGTTGGCCAGTGAGTCCGGGTCGCGGGCAAAAGACGTGGGCCGGATCGCCTCATGCGCCTCCTGCGCGCCCTTGCTCTTGGCCGTGTACACGCGGCCCTTGGCCACGACGTACCTGAGCCCGAAGCGCGTCGCGATGACGTCGCGCGACTCGCGCATCGCGACCTGGGCCATCGTCGGCGAATCGGTGCGCATGTACGTGATCAGGCCGACGCGGCCCTCGGGCGTGTCGGCGCCCTCGTACAGGTCCTGCGCGATGCGCATCGTCCGCTTGGGGTTGAAGCTCAGCTTGCGGCTCGCTTCCTGCTGGAGCGTGCTCGTCGTGAACGGCGGCGACGGCCGGCGACGGCTCGTCCGGCGGTTGATGCCCTCGACGACCGGGCGCAGCGCGCGCAACGCGATCGCGTTGCGCTCTGCCGTCTGTTCGTCGGCAATGACCGTGTACTTCTTGTCGCCCACCTGGTCGCCGCCCGTGGCGAGCGGCTCGCCCGCGATGCGCACCAGCTCGGCGGCAAACTCCGCGCCGTCGTCCGTGGCAAGGATCGTCTCGATGGTCCAGTACTCGCGCGCGCCGAAGCCGTTGATCTCGCGCTCGCGATCGACGACCAAGCGCACGGCGACCGACTGGACCCGGCCGGCCGACAGCCCGGCATGAACCTTGCGCCACAGCAGCGGGCTGAGCGTGTAGCCCACGAGGCGGTCGAGGATGCGCCGTGTCTGCTGCGCGTCGACGAGGTTGCGGTCGATCTCGCGCGGATGGGCGAACGCCTCGCGGATTGCTTCCGGCGTGATCTCCGAAAAAGTGACCCGGCGCGCCTTGTCGGGCTGCACGTCCGCTGCTTGGGTGACGTGCCACGCGATCGCCTCGCCCTCGCGGTCGAGGTCGGTCGCCAGGTACACGGTTTCGGCAGTCTTCGCCTCTTTGGCGATCGCGGCGACCTGCTTGCGGCGGTCCTCGGAGATGACGTACTCGGGCGCGAAGTCATGCTCGACGTCGACGCCCAGCTTGTTCTTGCCAGGGTTCTCGGGCAGGTCGCGCACGTGCCCATACGAGGCGAGCACGCGGTAGCCGGGACCCAGGTAGCGCTCGATCGTGCGCGCCTTGGCAGGCGATTCGACGATCACCAGGTTCTTGGTCATTAATTCGAGCCTAGCACGCGTCGTTGCGTGCGCCACGGACGGCCGTGCAGCTCAGATCTGGCGGATGCGCGCCAGGAAGTGCTCTTCAGCGTCGTCGAAGGCCTCGCTCGCCAGTGGGTCATCGCGCTCATCGAGAGCGTCCGCTTCATCCTGGAGCGCCACGGCCGTGCTCGCCGAGGTTGCCGGAGCCTCGATCAGGCGGATGATGCTGACCGGGAAGAAGAACGTCGAGTCCTTCTCGCGCACGAACTGCGGCCGCTTGCCGTCGACGGTGCGCACGTTCGTGCAGCGCACGAGCATGTCTGCGGGCCCCGGCAGCTGCTCGAGGTCGACCATGATGGGCAGCTCGTTCTCGAGGTGGATGATTACGCCGTTGATCACGTTCCGAGGTTCGCCCATTCTGGGCGAGCGTGGACACGGTACTGAGGTCCCGATCGAAGCCCTTCATCGCACCAGTATTCCGGCGACGACGTAAGTTGGACCGACTGGTTGGACCCAGCCGCGCATAAGCAGGAACGTCACGGCGCTCGACACGACCGCCGGCGCCAGACCGGTGTTCTCGACGAGGGAGTCGAGGCTGGCTGGACCTTCGAGCAGCCTGCGCGCGACGATCTGTTCAGTGGCGCCAAGCAGTTCCAGCGCAGCGTGCGCCGCCGTCACGCCACGTTCGGTGATGGGCTCGGCCTCGAGGTAACCGAGATCCTCGACAAGCTCGTCGAGGCCGACGATGAGGCGTGCCGGTGACTCGCGCAGCACGGCCAGAGACCCTGCCGTCGCCCAATCGCCTACGCGTCCCGGCGCGACGAAGACCGGACGGCCGATCTCCAGCGCACGTGAGGCGGTGATTCGCGCGCCGCTGTGGATTGGCGCCTCGACGACCAGGGTCGCGTCGCCCAGCGCGGCGATGATCCGGTTGCGGCGCGGGAACGTGCCGTGTTTCGGCGGCGTTCGAGGGTGGTACTCGCTGATCAGCGCTCCGCCCGTTTCGACGACCTCCTCGCGCAACCTGGCGTGGGCGCGCGGCCCGGGCCGATCGTGTCCGGCACCGATCACGCCCACCGTCGTGCCGCCTGCCTGGATCGTGGCCGCGTGGGCGGCGCCGTCGATGCCGATCGCCAGGCCCGACACGACGACGGCGCCGCATTCGACCAGTCGGGTCGCGATGCGCGTCGTGAGCAGGCGGCCTGCCGGCGTGGGCCGGCGCGTGCCGACCACCGCTATCGCTCTCGGGGCGCGCAGCGCGTCGGCATTGCCCAGGCCGACGATCATCTGCGGCGGCGGCTCGAGGTCGCGCAGCCGAGACGGGAAATCGGCGTCGAGCGGAGTCAGGATCCACAGGCCGCGCTGCGTCGCGTCGCGAAGCGGCGAGGTCGGGTCGGCAGCCATCGCGCGCAGCTTGGCGAGAGGCTGGGCGTTGATCGGCGGCCGGCCGTCGAGCCTGCGCCGCTCCGCGATCCACGCGTCGACGCGGCCGTCGTTCGCGGCCGTGAGCGTCTGACTGGCGCTGCCATAGACCGCGAGCAGCTTGCCAGAGATCTCCTCGCCGATGCCGTCGACAGCCGCGAGCGCGATCCAGGCGGTTCGCTCGTCCATCGATAAGCCGCGCGACTGCGTCAGGCGGCGGCGCGCTGGTCGAACACAGTGCCTGGATCGCGCAGCTGGACCGCGGCGAGAACGTCATCTGCCGAGACTCGCTCGTGCTCACGCAGGTCGGCGATGGAGCGCGCGACGCGCATCAGGCGATGGGTTTGTCGTGCGCTCAGGTGATGCAGCGCGCCGAGCTCCACGAGCACGTTATCGGCGGCCTTTTCGAGCCGGCAGGCTTCAAGGACTCCGGTTGCCGGCAGCTGCGCGTTCGGCCGGCCGCCGTTGCGCTCGAGGGCAACATGCCGCGCCGCCGCGATGCGTTCGCGCACGACGGCGCTCGACTCGGGCCTGGGTCCGCGCAGCAGCTGGGTCGTCGGCACGCGCTCCATCTCGACCTGGATGTCGATCCTGTCGAGCAGCGGACCGCTCACACGGCGCACGTAGCGCTCCGGGTCACCTGGTGCACAGCGGCACTTCCGCGACGCGTCGTTGAAGTGGCCGCAGCGGCATCCGTGCAGGTTTGGACTACACCGTGGTTCGGCGGGTGGTCGAGCTGCCCAGCGGGCGATGGCCGAAGAAGGTGGCCGCTTGAGCGAGTCGAGCGCGCGCGAGTGGGCGATCGCCTACGCCGCCT
>DATCGV010000028.1:0-30974 GCA_036508755.1 Candidatus Limnocylindrales bacterium
TGGTAGGGGAGCCAGGATTCGAACCTGGGACCAGACGGATATAAGCCGTCCGCTCTAACCGCTGAGCTACTCCCCCGCCGAAAAGCCTACACCGAGCCTCCGATTTGGCGAACACCCCGGGCCTTCGATGGCTAATCGGATTAGGTGGATGAGCCCGCGAATCCAGAGTCGGGCCGCGAACGCGGTTGTCAGCGGCCGAGGAGCACCTGAAAGACGACGACGAGCACGATGTACGCGATCGGCACGGCCGCGAAGAAGCCAAGGACGCCGGACCAGGCCGAGCGGCGCCGTTCCGTGCCGGCGCCGGTTGGCAGCTCGACCCACAGGTACGTGGCGACGCTGCCAGACACGATCACGACGAAGACGTAGAGCACGATCCACGGCGTGAGATCCGTGCTGGGCGCGACGATCGCGTAAATCCAGATGAGCACGCCACCGACAATGGCCACGGCCAAATTCGCGAGCACTGCCCGCAGCACCGGCGGCGGCGGATTGCGCGTCTTACGCCACTGGACGTTGAGCCACGAACGCTGCGCCGGTTCTTGATCGCTCATTGACCGAGCAACGGTAGTCGGCGCGGGATCGAATCAGGCGTGCTCGCCGCGATCTCGCGGACCGCGCCGACGAACGTGTCGATCTCCGACTCGGTGTTGAACCAGCCGACACTCGCCCTGACGGCGCTCCCATCGGGCGTCAGGCTCACGATGGCGAACACGCGCCGGCGCAGCTCGTCGACCGTGTCCTCGACCGTCCAGTTGTCGACTCCGAAAGTGATGACAGCCGGCGCCGGGTTCAGCACGCGCACCCCGGGAATCGCGAGAAGGGACGCGCGCAGGCGGGCCGCAAGCGCGGCCGTGCGCCGATAGACGAGATCGAGCCCGACATACATCTCGAGCCAGCCGACGCTGCGCGCCAGCCCGAGCACGGCCGTTCGGGAAAGACCTGACGGGCGGGCGACACCGAGGGCCGACGGTCCGACACGCGGGCTGATCCACAACGCCGCCGTCGGCTCCGGACCCATAAGCCATTTGTCGCAGGCGAACGCCAGGAAGTCGGCACCCATCGCGGCCGCCTCTGTGGGTACGGCGCCAACCGTCAGCGAAGCGTCGATGACGGACCGATGATCCCTGTCGCCGAGGCGACCGGCGAGCGCAAGGGCAGCATCGACGCCGGCCGTGAGCACGATCTCGGATGGATCGGCCACGAGTAGCGCGGCCAGCACTGCCCGCGCTTCCTCGACGCGCTGCTCCATGTCCCCGTCACGGCCCACCGTTGCCCGCCCGACGCGCAGCTCCCAATCGTCGGCCTCGCGCATCGCGGCCGCCGTCTCAGCCAGCAGTGGCCCGAACGTGGCCGTGTCGAGGTAGATCCCTGCCGACGTCGCAGGTAGAAGTTCTCGCAACCGGGAGAGTTTTGCGTCGTCGTCGGTGGTCATGCGGGCGGCGCCGCGCCGGTATGCGTCTGGACACTGAATCGGCGCCCGCTTTCGAGTCGGCGGAAGAGCGTCTCGACGTGGGTGATCGTGTCGATCTCGCGCGCGTCCTTGTCCGGGCGCAGCCGGAAGATGCGCGGGAAGCGCAGCGCGAAGCCCGAATCGTGGCGGTTCGAGCGATGGATCACGTCGAACGCGATCTCGACCACGACCGTCGGCTCGACGACGTGGAAGCGACCGACCTGCTCGAGCGTGTGCTCGCGGAAGAACGCCGTCATGTCGGCGATCTCCTTGTCGGTCAGCCCGCTGTATGCCTTGCCGATCGTGACCAGCCGATCGCCACTCCCCGGCCGATCGTCGCGCACGGCGAAGGTGTAATCGGACAGGACGCCGTGGCGCTTGCCGTGGCCCACCTCGACGCCGACGACCACGCAATCCAGCGTCGCGAGCGGCCGCTTGAGCTTGAGCCAGCCGTAGCCGCGCCTGCCCGGCGTGTAGGTCGACTCCGGGTCCTTGACCATCAGCCCTTCGTTGCCGCGGTTCTGTGCCTCGTCGAAGACCGTTGACAGCTCTGCGGCCGTCGCCGCGGTCAGGAGATTTGCCGTGGCCATGCCCGGCACGTCCGGCAGGCGCAACGCGTCGAGGCGCGCCCGTCGCTCGCGCAGCGGCTCGTCGAGCACTGGCGCGACGGGCGCGCCTCCGCCCGGGCCGTGGGCGACGATGTCGAACGCGACATAGATGACCGGCACCTGCGCCTGCATCTCTATCGACGGGTTCTTGCGTCCCAGCCGCTGCTGAAGCTGGATGAACGGCAGTGCCATCCCGTCGCGAAAGGCGAGCACCTCGCCGTCGAGGATGCCGTCCCACGGCTGGCCTTGGGCGGTGGCCACGATCTCCGGATAACCGTCGCTGATGTCGTGCAGGTCGCGGCTGAACAGCCGGACCTCGGAACCCTGCTTGTGGAGCTGGGCGCGAATGCCGTCGTACTTGTCCTCGACCCAGACGGGCGAGCCGAGCCGCGTCAGCACCTCTTCTTCGTCCGCGACCGGCGAGGCGAGCATCGACTTCAACGGGAGGAACATCACCAGCTCCGCGTTCGCCAACACCCCGTCGCGGGCCAGCTCGGCGGTGTGGCCCAGGTCGCCAGTCAGCATGCCCGCGGTCTGCACGTCGGCGAGCGGGTGGTCGAACGCCTCGGCGATCGCCGCTTCCAGGTGGCCCTCGCGCAGCCCGATGCGCAGGTCGCCGGACAGGATCTTGACGACCGACTTTGCGCACAACGAATCGCAGCGCTCGAGCAGCGCAGCCAGTGCCGCGCCCTTCGCTGCTGGACCGCGCCCGTCGGCGATGGCACCGAACGCGGCGTCCGCGTCCGGCAGCGACGGCGGGTGCCCGACGGGCTCGTACGAATGCGCGGCAAACAGGTCGTCTATCGCCTGGCCGAGGTCGGACGAATCGTTGTACGCGGCGCCCAGCGCGCCCGGGCGCGCCCCCACCAGCTCCTGCGCGACGGCTGAAATGGCGGCCCAGCCGATGCCGGTCGAGCGCGGATCTCGCTCGGCGAACGGCCGGCCGGTCATGTAGCGCACGGCGAGCGGTAGCTCATCGGCGTTCAGGTCGCGCAGGTAAGCGGCGAGCGTTCCGACCTTCTCGCTCGTGCGCGACGTGGCCGCGATGCGCGCCGCGGTTTCGCTCCAGCGGTGCATGCGGAGCGATGGTAACGGCGGTGTACGATCGGCCTCCTTCGCCGTGGAGGGCCGAATTGGCCGACTACTCGCAGAGCGAGCTCTGGCACCCACAACAGATCGTCGGACGGGTCGTCGCGCTGCGCCGGCCGAGCGCGGACGACTTGCCCGCGGTCGTGCGCTGGTACCGCGACCCTGAGATCGCACGCCTGACGCGCTACCAGACGCGGCCGATGAGCCAGTCGGAGATAGAGCGCTTCTTCCAGGTGCGCATGCTGTCGCCCGACGCCCTGGCGTACTCGATCGTCGAGCTGCCGCGCTGGCGCCAGATCGGCTTCACGACCTTCTCATCGCTCGATCCCGACAACGGCTCGGTGCTGTTCCACATCACGATCGGTGAGCGCGACGCATGGGGCCGCGGCCTGGGCACCGAGACGACATCGCTGATGCTCTCGCACGCCTTCGAACGGCTCGCGCTGCATCGTGTGGGCCTGACCGTTTTCTCGTACAACCTGCGCGCCATCCGCGCCTACGAGAAGGCCGGATTCCGCGTCGAAGGCCGGCTGCGTGACGCGATCATGCGCGACGGCCGCTACTTCGACGAGGTCCAGATGGGCGTACTGGCGACCGAGTGGCTCGAGCGGCGCTACGGCGCGCTCGAAGACGCTCAAGCGGACGACGTGGCGGCCGACGAAGCCGTAGCTACCTGATGTCCCTGTGACCTCGACTGGTCCGCGCGCCGATGACGCGCGCGCCGAGTTTCGCCGGCTCATCGCCCAGCCTGGTCATGCCACGGACAACGCGCGGATGGCGATGGAGACGCTCGAGAGCGCGATTGAGCAGGGCGTCCTCGCGCGCACGCCCGAGATCGATCTGACGCTGGCCGATCTGCGCCTCGCCCTGGAGCAGGACGACGGCCAGAAGCTGGGCGGTAAGAGTGCCGAGGCCGCACGCTTCATCACGCGCCGCCTGGCGCAGCTGATCGACGAGGCATGACTAAACTGCGCCGATGACCAGCTTCCTCGGCCGTGGCCCACGCGTCAGCGACGAGCAGAAGAAGCGCATTCCGCCCGGCCAGTACTTCACCGAGAAGTGGCCCGTGCTGCACTACGGCTCCGTGCCGCGCGTCGACCTCAAAGCGTGGGACTTCAAGGTCTGGGGCGAGGTCGACAACCCGTTCGAGTTCGACTGGGCCGAGTTGAAGCAGCTGCCGCGCAAGGCGCTCCACACGGACATCCACTGCGTCACGCGCTGGTCCCGACTCGACATGGACTTCGAGGGCGTCGCGATCCAGACGATCCTGGAGCGCGCGAAGCTGCGCCCGACTGCGCGCTTCGTGGTCATCCACGCCGAGCAGGGCTACACGACCAACCTGCCGATCGAGGTGCTCGACGACGAAGAGGTGCTGCTCGCCGATATCGCCGACGGCGCGCCGCTGACGCCCGACCACGGCTACCCGCTTCGCCTCGTCGTCCCCAAGCGCTACTTCTGGAAGAGTGCGAAGTGGGCCCGCGGCCTGGAATTCACACATGTCGACAAGCCCGGCTTCTGGGAGCGCTACGGCTACAACAACAACGCCGATCCGTGGAAGGAAGAGCGCTTCAGCGACTAGAGCGAGAGGGACCCACGTGGCTCGTTGGATACGGTTGGTCGGTCTGTCGGTAACGGCGGCAGCAGCTTTCGCGGCGTGCGGTGGCGGCGCAGCGACGCCAACACCGGCCAGCGTGCCCACCCAAGCGCCGACGGCCCCGCCGACCGTGACATCCGTCGCGCCGTCGTCTGCCGCGCCATCGGCAGCCGCGCCATCGGCGGCCGCAACGTTGACTCCCGCAGTCTCGACTCCCCCGTCGGCCGTACCCCCGTCGGCCACCGCGCTCGAGAGCGCCGCTCCGCCTTCGGCCGTGCCCTCTTCGATCTCTATCACCATGGCTGGTGACAAGAGCGTTCAGGGAGCCTGGACGACGTATGCAACGCGGGCTGATGCCATCTGCAGCAACCCAACCTATAACGGCCCTGACATCCTCTTCTTCGCCCAGTCGCACGACGGCAGCGCTGTCGTGCTCGTAACCCTGAGTTCCGGTTCGATAGGGGTGAGCGAGCGAGCAGGGGCCGGAGCCACCTACACGGATCGCGAGTTTCAGGGGACTGGAGTCACATCACTTGACCCGGCCACAGGCGCGACGTTCGACAGCGATCTGACCGAGACCACTCCCTCCAGGTCCAACATCGGGACGCTGGGCAAGATCAGCCACGTGTCAGGAACAGTCCAGTGCGGCAGCCAGACCGACGGCGCCTCAACCGTGACCGTGAGCGGATCGACTCCAGACGGTGCGGTCAACGGACCATTGCCGTCATTCCGCGTGTCGTGCAACAACAGCGCGCAGTACGGCAAGAGTGTGAATGTCAGTGCGATCGTGACCGCCGGCACGAACCCGACGCAGTTCATCATCAACCTGCCGTCGAGCGGCAAGGCCACTGTCTACGCCGTCGGCAAGGATCCCGGGTCGCAAACGCTGTACATGATCGATCCGGCGGACACCTACTCGGTCACGGACAGCGGTGTCCATATCGACGCCGACTTCATCCAGAACCAGACAGCGAGTGGCGCGACTCCGGGTCCGCTTCGCCTGCACCTGTCGGGCGACCTGACCTGCGGCGCCTTCAACCAGAGCCCTTAGGGCTCAATGACGAACGCAGTCACGTGGCGTAACGCCGGATCGCGACAGGATCTCCTCGACTAACTGTGATTTGGCGTCGGCGTAGTGCTGCACGTATCTCCACGTCCGTCGGGCCAGCTCTTGTTTGGCGTTCTCGTACAGCGTGCTGTCGGCCTCGTTGGAACGCAGGTGGTCGCGGAAACAGAGCATGCGCTCGATCTCGGCGCAGCCAATCGTGAACACGTGCAGGTTGACCGCCGTGTCGGGTCCCTTGAACAGCCTCTGCTGATGCCAATCTGGCTCGCGAATGTGCAGGACGTAGCCGGCCGCCTCCATCGCCTGGACGTACGCCAGCTCGTCCGTGGTGTCCGCAACCGCCAGGACGATGTCGATGATCGGCTTGGCCGAGAGTCCGGGCACGGACGTTGATCCGGCGTGTTCGATGAGCAGGGCACGATCGCCGAGCGCGGCGCGGATCCTCTGTTCCTCGCGCTCGAACAGTCGCGGCCACTCGGGGTCATAGGGCGCGAGATGGATCGTCGAATTGTGGATTTCCGGCGGTCCGATCCTGGCCGCGGCAATCTCCTCGTCGCTGCGCAGAGTCATTGGCCGTTCACGGACAGGAGGTCCGCGTCCAGGGCGAAGAAGTTGCTCATCAGGAACTGGTTGACGTTCAGCGTGGCTTGGTCAGCCGCGAACTCGATCGTGCTCCGGCCGCTCGCGAGGTTGATCGTCCTGGTGACGTCTTCGCCTTGCGCGACGGTCTGAATCGTTCCGTCGGGCCAGCGGAGGTCGATCGTCCCCGCGGAGGGGTAGGTCGCGTCGACCGTCAACGAAATGGTGATCAGCCTACCGTCGTCACCGGAATTGGTCAGCGCGAGCTGCGCCGGCAGGCGGACGTCTCGAATGATCGTGCCCTCGGGGATCCGAGCCGGCAGCGCCCCGCTGGTCCAGTCATACCAGATGGGCCGCAGCAGCTGATCTTGCAGGCGACCAAGCGTGTCCGCGTCAATGCCAGCCTGGAACACGCCGCAGTAAGGCCGGAGATCGAAGACCTCGAAGCGGTCCGTGGCATCGATCATCGGCGTGACGGCGAGGGCGGCGCGAAGATCGGCTGTCACCGATGCGGCTGCGTCCGGCCCATACGAAGCACGGTCAACCCAGATGGCGGAGAACTGCGCCAGGCAAAGCAGCCGTAAGACCTGTTCCGGCGGGCGGTCAAACACGTAGACCTGCCAGCCCGCTTCCCGGCCCTTCTCGCCGCCGTAGCTGAAGCGAAGCGTGCTCGACTGGAGGTATGGGCGGAGCGGCTCGTAGTCGGGCAGATTGTTCACGAGCGCGGCCTCGGGATACGGCCGATACGGAGCCTGGTAGACCGCGGCCCCAGCCGGCAAGGACGCCTCAACCTGCCTCGTGAACGTGCCATCGGCCGCAAAGGTGTTCTGGATGCCCACATAGTCCGGGATGATCGCTCGACCCGTCTGATCTACCGCAGCGAATACGACGCCAAGCATGAGCAACACGACAAGGACGTTCCGCCACCTGGTCCGGCGCAGGAATCGCCAAGCGACAGTCAGCGCGAGCGCGACCGCCAGAACGGCGAAGAAGTCGATGAAGATCGAGATTCGACCCCACGCTCGAATTTGCGGAGTCACGAGCAGGGCGAACAGGCTCGATGCGCCGCCCGTCACCGCGATCAGGAAACAGAGCAGAACGAGGGCGCCGACCGTTCGCTCCCGGCGCCACAACCGGCGACGAGCCAAGGCGCCGACCAAACTGCCCAGGATGACGAGGACGAGCAGGATCAGTCCGACGGACGCGGTCAGGCCAGCACCTTCGCCGTTCTCGCCGATGTTGGGAAACTTCGTGGCGTACTGCGCCGCGAACGACGCGAACGGTGGGAAGTAATGGCCGGCAACGGGAACGAGCAGGTTGCTTGGCCGCAGCTGGTGGTTGCCGGTTTCCTGAGCGCCACGGACGGGAAAGTCCGCGTTCGGTCCGTTCTGGAGCGTGTCGAGGAAGTTGGGCAGCAGCGTCAGGCCCAGCACGACCACGATCAGCGCGCCAATCAACCCGGCCGAGACGACGAGGCGTGCCGAGCGCGTCCTGATCCAGCCAAGGATGGCGGCGGGCACGAGCAGCAACAGCGTGAACGCCGCGCAGTAGATGCCAGTCGTCGCCACGACCACGGCAAGCAGGGCGTGGCCGGCGATCGGCAATAGTCGGTCGCGGCGACGCGGCCGATACGTGCTCGACCGCCGCCCGAGCCCGAACAGCGCCCGGCCGTTCGCGGTCATGGTCAGCAGATAGACAGCGATCGGAACGGCAAAGTACGAAGACAGGAAGAGGTGCCCCGTTCCGCGCAGGAAGTGGAAAGGAACGACGGCATAGACGACAGCAGCGAAATAGGCGACCGGGCGCGCGACGCCGAGTCCGCGCAGCGCCCCGTAGCCAGTGATTGCGACCAACGGGAACGTGAGCAGGAAGAAGAGCGTCACGGTCGCCGCGGCTTCGTTGGTGACAAGCGAGATCACGCGCAGCATGGCGAAGTTCAGCAGGTCGGCACCAAGCGGAAAGTCACCGTATTGCTGGCCGAATGGTGCGTTCAGACGCGGCCCGCTGAACGGCGTGCCGGACTCGATCATGTTCTGGATGTAGCCCAGGACCTGGGTGGAGTCGCCGCCTATCCGGATCGGGACGTTGATGTCCAGGTGCCATAGACGGAGGGCTCCGATTGCCACAGCAAGCGCAGTGGCGGCAGACGCGAGCGCAAGCCAAACGTCTGGATGACGGCCCAGGAGTCGCGCGACGCGGGTCAAGTCAACAGTCTGGCGGCCGCGACGATGGGAATCAAAACGGCGAGCCTTGCGGCTCGCCGTCCGTGGGTTTGCTGAACGCGAGGATCAGTGGTGGCAGGCGCCCGGGCTGCCCGCCGAGTCGGTGGTTCGGAAGCTCGAGCCGCAACCGCAGGCCGAGACGGCGTTGGGGTTGTTGACCGTGAAGCCGGCGCCCATGAGCGTGTCGAGGTAGTCGATCTCCGACCCGGAGAGGTACTGCGTGCTCTGCGGATCGACGTAGACGTTGATGCCTCGGCTCTGGACGCGGATGTCCTCGTTGCTGGGCTGGTCCTCGAGCATCATCCCGTAGCGGAAGCCCGAACAACCGCCGCTGTAGACGTACACGCGCAGACCCAGGTTCGGGTTCTGCTCGGCCTCAACCAGCGCCTGGAGTTTGCCGGCCGCGGCTTCACTGAGCGCGACGAGCGGCTCACTCTGCATGGGGATCTCCGGAGTCGCAGCCTGTGTCTCGGTGTTCAGCATGCTCAAATCCTACTCGGCCAGTCGTATATCGGCAAGACAGGCGCGAGGCAGGCGCGAGTGGCTCAGTGCAGCAGCGAGGTCATCATGTAGATGAACACCAGCACGAGGAAGATGACGACGACGGCCATGCCTATCGTCAGACCGGCCGTCAGCGTCGACGAGGTCTGGGCGGTCTTGCCCGGCTCGACCCCGTCAGCGCCCTCGACCGTCGGCTCGGAGGCCAGGAACCACAGGTCCGACTGATCTGGGTTGACCTGCGGACGAGTGGTCGCCACTGCGGCGCTGACCGGCGCGTTTGGCGCGCTGACCGCGGGTACGGCAGTCGCGGGTGCCATGGCCACCGACTGGACCGCACTGGCCTGCGCATCGACCGGCGTGGCCTGCGGCGCGGGTGCGGCCTCAACGGGGGCTTCTGCACTTGGCGCGCCGACGGGCTGCGTCGAAGGAACGGGCGGTTCAAAGGTCGCGGCGGGCAGGTTGGCCAGCGGGTCGGCGGGCGCCGCCTCCAGCGTCCACGTGGCCGTCGGATTGGGTTCGAAGAGCGGCGGCAGAGCCCACGGCAGGACTGTCTCTGTTTGCTGCGTCTCGCCAGGCGCGGCAGTGGCATGGGTGCGCGGCTCGAACTCGGGGTGGCGCGGCGTTACCGGCTCTTCGTCGCTCCACGGACCAACGCGCCGCGCCAGGTCGGCCGCCCGAATGTGGCTCGATTGGTCGACGATGGCAAGCTCGATGCGCAGGACGAGCGGCTGTTGGCCCGGGCCAGTCGAGAAGACGAGTGACTGGGTCGTCGTTGCCACACGTGTGGGTGCTGGCTCACGGGCGGGCTCATGGGTCGGCTCGGGAGCGGTGTCTGGCTCAGGCGCGGACTCGGGCTCAGCCCTGTACTCCGGCTCGAGCTCGAATTCGGGCTCAAACTCGAACCCGGCTCCCGCCATTGGCTCGGCCGTCTCACGGGCGTTCGATGCCTCGAACGCGTCCGACGGTTCCGACCTTTCCAAGACTGGCGCGGCCGGCTGCTCGAACAGATCATCAGGCGGTGTGGGTCCGAGGATCTTGCCGCCAACGGCACCCGGCACGACAGGGTTAACGTCCGCGGCGGGTGTCCAATCAAGCCACAGCGGTGCCGAAGCGTGTTCGACGTCGTCGAGGACCGGCGCGTCGGCGTCATATGGGTCCTGGGTCAGCGACGGCGTCGCGGGCTCAGCGGTACCGACCTCGTACTGGGTGAGCCAGGGCGGCGCGGCCTCAGGCTCAGCTGCGGGTTCGACAGCTTCCGACCATGGAGCGGGCTCGGTTTCGGCCGCGGGCTGCGACTGTTCCGCCCAGCGCGCCGATTCTGCGGCCCACGGCGTGGACTCAGCGGCGGAGCTCGGCTCAGAAAGCACAGGCCAGGTGAACGGCGACTGCGGCTCGACCGTTGGCTCTGACTCGGGCTCAGGCTCAGCAGCCGGCTGACCGTCGAACGATGCTTGTGCCTCGACGGCCGGCTCAGGCAACGTTTCCTGTGCGGCCACCTGAGGCGTGGCCGCCACGGCCTGCGCCTCTGCGACGCGTCGCGTAACGACTGGGATCATCTCGTCGTAGGCGTCGAGCATGTCAGACGGGCGATCGTCAATCGCGCGGAGCTCGTCCCACGCCGAGGAGACGGGTACGTCCCACGACGGACGGCCGGGCACGGAGGCATCCGTCGCGTTCTCGGTAACGTCAGGCTCCGGCGCCACGGTTTCGAGCGCCGGCGTTTCGGGCGCAACCGCTTCTGGAGCGGAAGGCTGCTCGTCGTCGGAGACCGTATTGCTTTGAAGTGTCATTGGTTGCGGATCCCAGGGCGCGGCGCCACCCCAGATCGGCGCCGTTTCGGTGTCCCAGGGGGCAGGCTGAGGCTGCACAGGCGCGTCCGTGGTGACATCCGTCGGCGACGGCTGCTCGTCGGTGAGCTGGGCTACTTCTGTGGTGTCCGCGGCTTCGGTGGCATCGGTGACGTCGGGCGGCTGCAGCGTCGTGTGCGGCGCAGCCGGCCAGCCGTGAGTGACGGGAGCAGCGTCCCATGCATTGGCTGTGGTTTCCTCGGTCGTCGGCGGCCATTGCTCGGGAGCGGGTCGATCCCACGGGACCTCGGCACCAGAATCCGGGAGCGCGGCCCACGGTGGAGTCTCGAGCGGCAGCGGGGAGTGTCCGTTCTGCGGCCGCGGCGGCTCCGAGGGTGGCCGAAGCCGGCGCGCCATCAGGTCGTTGTCCATCGCTTTATTCGCGCCCTTCCTCGCCGTCGATCCGTTCGATGATTGTGGCAATCCCCTGCCCGACGCCGATGCACATCGTGGCCAGGCCGTATCGGCCGCCGCGGTGCTCGAGCTCGTGGCTGAGCATCGTGATCAGGCGCGCTCCGCTCATGCCCAGCGGATGGCCGAGGGCGATCGCGCCGCCGTTGACGTTCGTCTTGTCGGGATCGAGGCGCAGCTCGCGCATCACGGCGATGCTCTGGCTGGCAAAGGCCTCGTTGAGCTCGACCAGGTCGAGATCCTCGATGTCCAGCTCCGCCCGCTGCAGCGCCTTGCGCGTAGCCGGGATCGGACCGAGGCCCATGACGCTCGGGTCAACGCCGGCGACAGCTGTTGCGACCACGCGCGCCAGCGGCTTCATGTGGTGCTCTTCGGCATAGCGGCGCTCGACCAGCACGGTCGCGCTCGCGCCGTCGTTGATGCCCGAGCTGTTGCCCGCCGTGACCGTGCCGCCTTGGCGGAAAGCCGGCTTGATCCGGGCCAGCGCTTCAAGGGTCGAATCCGCGCGCGGGTGCTCGTCGCGGCTGATCTCGATCGGGTCGCCCTTGGGCTGGGGCACCATCACCGGCACGATCTGGTTCTGGAAACGACCGTCTTCGATCGCGGCGACCGCGCGCTGGTGCGAGCGCAACGCGAAGGCGTCCTGCTCCTCGCGCGACACGCCGCACTGCTCGGCAACGTTCTCACCGGTCTCGCCCATCGTGAACGGGTGGTACATCTCGGCCAGGCGCGGATTGGTGAAGCGCCAGCCAAGGGTCGTGTCGTACATCTCGCGGTTGCCGCGGTCGTACGCGGCTTCCGGCTTGGCCATCACGTACGGGGCGCGCGTCATCGACTCGACACCACCTGCGACGAAGGCATCGCCGTCGCCGACCATGATCGCGTGGGCCGCAGTGTTGATTGCCTGCAGGCCGGAGCCGCATAGTCGGTTGACCGTCTGGCCACCGACTTCCACCGGGAGGCCGGCGAGAAGGGCGCTCATCCGCGCGACGTTGCGGTTGTCCTCGCCGGCCTGGTTGGCCGCGCCGAGGATCACGTCGTCGATGTCGTGCGGATCGACGGCGGCGCGCTCGACGGCGGCTCTGATCACGACAGCGGCAAGATCGTCAGGTCGGACGCGCGCCAGCGCGCCGCCGTAGCGGCCCACGGGCGTGCGCACGGCGCTGACGATCCACGCTTCGCGCAGCGGCCGATTCAGCGGGCGAGACATGCATGAATTCTAGGAGTGGTGCAGATATGCACCGGCATGGCCCAAAGGTCCGGGGGTCCTGCGCGTCCGGGCAGCCAAATGGCGTGGATTTGAGCAACGCACCGACGTCTTCGCCTGGCGCCAATACGGTCCACGTGTCATCGAGTAGACACATCCTCTGGCACTGGGCGTAGCCAGGTCCCAGGTGGTTTGGTTCGCCGAACGCCTTGAGGCCCGGCAGAGACCGGGCGGCGCGCAGTGACGCGAGAGGAGAGGGTATCGACGATGGCTACCCAGCAGTCAAGCAGCGGCATCTTCCACTGGACGCTCAAGCGCGAGGGAATCATCGCGCCCGATGAGCGGCTGCCCTGGGGCCAGACGATCGCCCTTGGCGTGCAGCACATCTTCGCGATGTTCGGCTCGACCGTGCTCGCGCCGATCCTGATGGGCTTCGACCCGAACACCGCGATCTTCTTCTCCGGCATCGGGACGCTGATCTTCTTCTTCATCGTCCGCGGCCGCATCCCGAGCTATCTGGGCTCGAGCTTCTCGTTCATCGCCGTCGTCATCGCCGCCAGCGCGTACGCCGGCGTCGGTCCCAACCCGAACATCGGCGTCGCCCTGGGCGGCATCATTGCCGCGGGTGTCGTGTACGCGGTCATCGGTGTCATCGTCATGGCCGTCGGCTACAAATGGATCGAGTACCTCATGCCGCCGGTCGTGACCGGTGCGGTCGTCGCGGTCATCGGGCTCAACCTAGCGCCGGTCGCCATCGCCGACATGACGCCATCTGGCGTCGCCGCGGCGCAGGTGCAGTTTGCCGCGCTGATGGGTCTGCTGACCGTGCTCGCTACCGCGCTCGTCGCGGTCTATGCACCAGGACTCGGCAAGCGCCTGCCGGTGCTGCTCGGCGGCGTCGCGGGCTACGTCCTGTACCTCGTCTTTGCCAACGGCCTGGGCTGGGGCGCGCCGATTGACTTCAACGGCGTCGCCAACGCGGCGTGGATCGGCCTGCCCAACCTCACCGCGCCCAAGTTCGAATTCAGCGCGATCACGCTCATTGCGCCGGTCGCGATCATCCTGGTCGCTGAAAACCTCGGCCACGTCAAGGCCGTCGCGGCGATGACCGGCCGCAATCTCGATCCGTACCTCGGGCGTGCCTTTTTCGGGGACGGTCTGGCAACGATCGTTTCCGGCGCTGGTGGCGGCACGGGCGTCACGACCTACGCCGAGAACATCGGCGTCATGGCTGTGACCAAGATCTACTCGAGCATCGTCTTCGTCATTGCCGGCATCGTGGCCATCGCGATGGGCTTCTCGCCCAAGTTCGGCGCGCTCATCGGGACCATTCCAGCGCCTGTCATCGGCGGCCTCGCGATCGTGCTCTTCGGCCTGATCGCTGCCACCGGCGCGCGGATCTGGGTCGAGAATAAGGTCGACTTCTCGAACAGCCGCAACCTGATCACGGTGGCGATCGCGCTCACGATGGGCGCGGGCAACCTCGTGCTCAACATCGGTGGTTTCGCGCTTGGCGGCATCGGAACGGCCACCTTCAGCGCGATCATCGTCTACCAGCTCCTGCGCGGCCGATCGGGCGACGCCAGCACGCTCGCCAAAGCTGATTCGGCGGCAATTACCGGCTAAACCTCTCGTCCGTCACCGCCTCGCCGGCCGGCGCGTCAGATGAGTCGGCTGGCCCCGGTCACAACCAGGGGAAGGCATACCTGACGCAGCTCGATTAGTCCGACTGATTACAGTGGTTCAGATGCCTGTTCGCCGCGGCGTGGTCTAATGCGCCGAGCAGGAGGTCTGATGCGGGTCGTCACTTTGTTCTTGGTCGGGTTGTTCGCGGTGTCTGCGTGCACGTCACAGGCAAACCCGACTCCCGCGATCCCGGATCAGTCGGTGGCTCCCACTGCCACGCCAACGACGGTCGCCGTCATTCCGACGCCAGCCGACACTCCGCTGGTCATTCCCGCGACTCCAACGTTGGCACCCATACCGACCGTGACGCCGGCACCCACGCCCGAGCCGACCCCGACCCCCACGTCGTCGTCGACGCCAAGTCCATCGCCCAGCGCGACACCAACTCCGACACCCACAGCGACTCCGACCCCGACAGCATCACCCACGCCAACCCCCACCCCGAGCACGACGCCAAAACCGACCCCGAAGCCCACCCCGAGCCCGACCGTTCCGCCGAACATGACGCTCCTGGGCACGTGGACGACGCACTTCATCCCCAGCGTGCTGAATGGCAACGGCGTGAACATCACCGTGCCCGCCAAGCGGATCAACGGCACGATCGTCAAGCCCGGCCACACGTTCCAGTTCATCGACGCGATCCTGCCGGTCACGATCCCGCCCTACGCGAAGGGCGCATACATCCACAACGGCCAATTCGTGTTGGACCCGGCGAAAGGAATCCCCGGTGGCGGCATGTGCTCGGCATCGACGACGCTGTTCAACGCCGCGCTGCGCGCCGGCCTGAAGATCGTCGAGCGCCACAACCACGCGGTCTACATCCCGCGCTACCCGGTCGGGCTTGACGCGACCGTGTTCTCGACGGGCCAGAACGACGGCCAGGACGTCAAGTTCGTCAACGATATGGACCACCCGATCCTGATCAAGGCCTACGGCTCCAAGCGCAAGGTCACATTCGAGATCTGGGGCGTGGACGACGGCCGGACAGTGCAGCTGTCAGACCCGGTCGTCACGAACACCGTCAAGGCGCCCGCGTACTACGAGTACACAGACGCCCTTCCGCCGGGTGTGACCAAACATATCCAGGACCGCTATGACGGCTTCCATTCGGTGGTCGTGCGGACGGTCAAGGACGCCAAGGGCAACATCATTTGGAAGGACACTTTCGTGTCTCAGTACCGGATGCTGCCGGGGCTGATAGATCTCGGCCGCAAGCCGGGTGATCCGCCCGCTGGCACTCGCGTGCTGATCCCGGATAAGCCGCCCAAGCCCTAGATCGAGGCGATGTCCCAGAGCGTGCGCGCGAGGCGGAAGCGCTCGCCGTAACGCTCCTCGAGCGCCTGCAGGCCATCGATCACGTTGCGCAGGCCGAGCGCGCCGGCGCGCTCGAACGGCCCGTACGGATGGTTCGCGCCAAGCTTCATCGCGCGATCTACGTCTCCTGGCTCGGCCACTCCCTCACCAACCGCCAGGTACGCCTCGTTGATGATCGGCAGCTCGATGCGTGCCACGATTTCGTCGTCGCGTAGGCTCCCGTCGGTGGAGGGCCAGGCAACCGCGGTGGGTCGGCCGCCTTCGTAGCGGTAGAAGCCTTCGCCGGTCTTGCGCCCCAGGTGGCCGGCGGCAACCAGCCCGCTCTGGATGCCCGACGGCGTGAAGCGGGCCGCTTCGTCAAAGCCGGCCCAGATGGCCATCGCCACCGCGAAATTGACATCGATGCCAACTAGATCCATCAGTTCGAATGGGCCCATGGGATAGCCGGCCGCCTTGACCGCTCGGTCCACTTGCTCCACGCCAGCCTCCCCCGCCTCGAGCATGCGCAGCGCTTCCAGAGTGAACGGCCGATTGACACGATTGACGATGAAGCCGGGCGAGTCCCGACACACCACGGGTTGCTTGCCCAGGTCGCGCGCGAATTGCGTAGCCCTGGTCACCGTTTCGCGCGACGTCCGGTCGCCGACGACGACCTCGACGAGCGGCATGACCGGCGCCGGATTGAAGAAATGGAGGCCGATCACGCGTCCGGAGTGGCCGCTGGCGTCGCCGATATCGGTCACGCTCAGCGCGCTCGTGTTCGTGGCCAGGATCTGCGGCGTTAGCGCGCCCGAACCGAGGGCGCGGAAGATCGTCTCCTTCAGCTCGAGATCTTCAAGAGCCGCCTCAATGACGACGTCCGACTCCTCGGCCAGACCCTCGAGCGTGTGCGCGTCACGCAGCGCCGTGAGCATCCGGTCGCGGCCGTCGGCTGGCAACCTCTGTTTATCGACGAGTCGCTGGAGGCCGTCCGCGATTCGGCCGCGGCCGCGGCCGATGGCGGCGTGATCGACGTCGAAGAGCAGGACGTCGTGCCCGGCCTGAAGACAGACCTGCGCAATCCCCGCGCCCATCGTCCCCGCGCCCACGATGCCCACGGTCAAAGCGGCCGCGGGCTCCGTTGACTCGCTCACGACGATGCCCGATGGGGTGCGATGTTGAGCAGCGGCTCCAGCAGGACGGTCTCATCTTCCGCCGTCAAGCCGTCCGCGGCAATCGTGGCAGCGATCGCATCGAGGAGCGGCGGCAGCGCCTGCTGGCGAACAGCTCCGGGCGCCATGCCTGAACCACTTACGAGGTAGTAGCCGTACTCCCCCAGTGTCCCGGTCGGGTAGTTGTTTATCCACGCGGTCAGCCGCGCGCGAGAGTCATCCAGCAGTCCCTGACGTTTACGAGTTCGCAGCGTCGCCTTGACGGCGGCCCACGCGTTCTCGCGTACATCCGGGTTCTGCGCGTCCCAAATGGCGCGGAGCATCACGAGCTCCGAATCGGTCATTCGCTCGACTCGATCGAAGACCTGGTCGAGCCTGGTCTGGACCTCCGCTTCGGGCTTCACTCGCCGGTGAATCTGGCGGGGCGCTTTTCGACGAACGCGGCGACGCCTTCCTCGTGGTCCTTCGAGCGGCCCGCGATCGACTGGAGCTGTGCCTCGTACTCGAGCTGATCCTCGAGCCCCGACTCGAGCGCCCGATTCAGGCCGCGCTTAGCGAGCGCAAGCGCAAGCGGGGCGGCCTGCGCAAGCTTGGTGGCCAGCGCATTTGTCTCGGCCGTGAGCTGGTCGGCCGCCACGACGCGGTTGACCAGGCCGATCCGTTCCGCCGTGGCTGCGTCGATCGGGTTGGTCGTGAACATCATCTCGGCCGCCTTCGCATAACCCACGAGGCGCGGCAGGAACCAGGTTGAGCCTGTGTCCGGAATGAGGCCGACGCGGCCGAAAACCTCGATGAAGCTGGCGTTGTCCCCAGCGATGCGGATGTCGCACGCGAGCGCAACGCTGATCCCGGCTCCCGCGGCAACGCCGTTGATGGCGCCGATGACCGGCTTCTCGAGGCGGCGCATTGCCAGGACGATGGGGTTGTACCGGGTGCGCAGCTCGGTCCCGAGGTCGGCGACGCCGGGCGCGGTGCGTTCCTTGAGATCCTGGCCGGCGCTGAACGCGCGCCCGGCCCCCGTCAGCACGACGACCTTGACTCTCCTGTCTCGCGCGGCATCCTTCAGGGCCGCGAGCAGCGACTCTTTCATCTCGATCGTGAACGAGTTCAGCGCGTCGGGCCTGTTCAACGTCAGTGTCAGCACGCCGTCCGTGGCATCACAGAGAACTGTGTCGCTCATGCGATCCCTTGTAGCGCGCCACGGAGGCGCTCGGCAAGCCCTCGTACCGCTTCGTCGTCGACGAGCGGAAGCAGTTGATCACTGTCGTGCCACGCGACGTCGTTGGGTTCGCGCGTCGGCCGTGCGTAGATGTGCTCATGGAAGTGCGCGATGCCGAGGCCGATCACCGCGGCGAGTACGAAGTCGGCGCCTGTGGCCTCGCGCAGGGAGCTCGCGAGTCGGGTGCGAAGCCGTCCAAGCTCAGTAGCTTCGTCCTCTGTCAGATCCGCCAGATGCGGCGCGTGTTGGTCAGATTCGACGATCAGGTGACCGAGGCGCGTCCGACCATCCGCCTCGGCCGGCGCGTGCCAAACCCATAACCATGGCGTTTGTCCGACCAGCTCGCCCTCCAGCGGCCCCTCACCACGGTGCTTCGCGCAGATCACGCAATCGTCCGCACCGCGATCGTGACAGGTCAGGGAGCTCACCGATGCGCAGGCCGGCTCATGAGATGGTCAATCCTTGCGCAAACCTCGCCGAAATCGTCGTTTGTGGCCTCGTTTGCTGCGCGTTTTGCTGGCTGATGATGCGCGACACGCATCGAGGAGCCGCAAACGGCGTTAGCGGCCTTTCCAGGACGGCTTGCGCTTGTCGACGAAGGCGGTCATGCCTTCCTTCTGGTCTTCGGAGGCGAAGAGCATGAAGAAGTTGCGGCGCTCAAACTCGAGGCCTGCCTCGAGTGAGAGCTCGTAGGCTCGGTTGACGGCTTCTTTCGCGGCACGGACGGCGAGCGGAGGCAAAGAAGCGATCTCGGACGCCAACGCCAGGGCCGCGGGCAGCGTCTCCTCGCGCGCCGTGATCTCCGACACGAGCCCGCGTTCGTAAGCCTCTCGCGCGGACAGGTTGCGCCCGGTCAGGATCAGCTCCATTGCCCTGGCCTTACCCAAAGCGTGCGTGAGCCGCTGCGTGCCACCCGCGCCGGGCATGACGCCGAGCTTGATCTCGGGTTGTCCGAACGTGGCATCCTCCGCAGCCACGAGCATGTCGCACGCCATGGCCAGCTCGCAGCCGCCGCCCAGCGCGAACCCGCGCACGGCGGCGATCAACGGCACGCGGACGCGCTTGAGTCGCTCCCAGCGCGCGAAGTTGTTGGCCACGGACATCGTTACCGGCGTCGCGTCGGCCATCTCCTTGATATCGGCACCGGCGGCGAAAGCTCGGTCGCCTGCACCCGTGATGACGACGCAGCGCACCGATTCATCCGCGTCCAGCTTCTCCAGCGCGTCGACCAGCTCGCCCATTGTTCGGTAGTCCAAAGCGTTCAGGACCTCGGGGCGGTCGAGCGTCACCAGCACGACGCCGGGGTGGTCGGGCTGCGCTTCGACCTTCACGCGAGGCTTTTCGTCGGTCACTTGCCAGCCTCCTCGGTGTCGGAGCGCAGGCGCTCGTAGTCGGGCGCCCGCTTTTCGTGGAAGGAAGCGAGGCCCTCCGCGACCTCGGCGGACGCCGCATGGATGGTCAGCCACTCGCGCGCCATCTGGATACTCATGCCCCACGACAGGTTCTTCCATAGGTTCAGCTGCACGCGCGTGGCACGGACGATCGCGGGCATCTTGCTGAGCAGTTCAGTGCAGTAATCCGCGACGGCGTCGTCCAGGTCCGCCCGAGGAACGGCGCGGTTGATCCAACCCCACTCGGCAGCCTGCACCGCGGTGAACGGCCGATTGAGCAGGATGATCTCGCGCGCTCGACGGTCACCGACCAACAGCGACATCCACTGCGTCGCACCGCCCGATGGGAGCGAGCCGCGCGAGGGTCCGACATGGCGGAAAACGACGTCGTCCGCTGCAACGGCGAGGTCGCACGCGATGTTGAGCTCGTTGCCGCCGCCGACGACCATGCCGTTGAGCCGCGCGACGACCGGCTTGGCACTGTCCTTGATCGCCTCGATCGCCTCGATGAAGCGGCTCATCCAGTCCCAGTAGTCGTTCGGCCGGTCGAGGAACTGCTTCTGCTCGTCGAGGTCCGCGCCGGTCGAGAAGGCGCGATCGCCGGTGCCGGTCAGGACGACGACGCCGACGTGGTGGTCTGCAGAGGCCTTGACGAACGCGTCACGGATCCCGACCAGCGTCTCCCGGTTGAGCGCGTTGAAAACGTCCGGCCGATCGAGGCGGACGGTCGCGACACGGCCGTCGACGTCGTAATGGACCGTCACGAAGGGCTCTCTTCGAGTGCCACGAGCGTCAGCAAACCCGGCGCGATCTCGCGCAGGTTGCGACCTGCGACGCGCATCTCGTCGCTGGCAATTGCCGCCTCGAGCGTCGCCTGGTCGTCGAAGTACATCTCGCACATCGCGACCAGGTCCTCGCCGGCGAAGCGCTTGGGCACGTTCGAGATCTTCGTGCCGCGCAGCCCGGGCACCTTCTCGATGAGCGGCATGTGCTCCTCGCGATAGCGCTGCCAGAACGTCGCAAGCGCCTCGTCGCCGCCCTCCGGGCGCTTGTAGAGCGCGAGCAGTGTCGCGGCCATTCGGGTTTCCTCCCTACCAGTTGCTGAAAGGGTCGCTGCTCTCCATGTCGACGCCCGCCCCGACCGCGCTCGGCTCGTACTCGGACGCGCCGTCACCGGCGGGTACGTGCCCAGGCCCACGGCCGCGGGTCTCGGCACGCGTCCGCGCCACCTGCTCCGTCGATCGATAGAAGTTGCCGGCGGCGAGGTTGAACAGCGCGGGCTGGCTGACCATCACGGTATGCGGACTATTCGGGGCGATGAACAGCCGCGCGTCCGGCAGCTGCCGATAAATCGCCGCGGCGTGGTCGACCGGAACGAAGACATCGCGGTCGCCGTAGACGAGCAGCACCGGCAGGCGCACCCGGCGCAGGGCCTCGAACGTCAGCAGCGGCGCGGTCTCGACGTCGTGGACGATCGCCGGCAGCAGCTGCTTCCAGGCACCTTCACCCTGGAGCTTGTGACGACGCTCGAGCTGAGCGGCCCAGCCCGGCTCTTCGCGCTCGATGCGCTCGGGATCCATCAGCCGGCGTGCGACTCGTGAGCGTGGCTCACGGAACGTGTCGATACCGCTGATGATCGCCGTCCGTAACCGGTCGGGATGACGCGTGGCAAACGTGAGCGCGGTCATCGCGCCCATGCTGAAGCCGACGACATGGAACGTCTCGAGGCCGAGGGCGTCGGCAAAGGCGAGCAGGTCGTCGACCATCACGTCGCGCGCGAAGCCGTCGGCCGCGTCCCATTTCGTGCCGGCGTGGCCGCGCGCGTCGACGAGGTAGGTCCGGAACGCCTGACGAAACAGCGGCCGTTGGGCGGCCCAGTCCTCGGCCGCGGACGAAGTCGCGCCGTGCAACATGACGACCGGAGGTCCGGCCCCATCCACCGTGTAGTGAATGTCCAGACCGTTGGCGTGGACGTGCGGCACTAGCGGGTCAGCTGCACGTCAGCGCAGCTTGTCTGCCTTGCCGAGCAGGTCGGCCGTTGCGGCGCGCTCGATGGAGAGGTACCGGCGCCGGAAGTAGAGCAGCGGCCAGCCGACGTCGTCGCGGCACGCGGTCTCGATGACCGTGCCCAGGTAGATCGTGTGGTCGCCAGCCTCGATGATGCGGTCCACGTCGCACGAAAGATAGGCGATCGCCTGCTCCAGAACCGGCAGTCCGGCGCGGCTGAGCTGGTAGTCGGCGTTGCAGAAGGCCGAGCGCGGCAGCGGCGACGGCGCGCCGGCGAAGCAGTCGGAGATCTGCTGCGAACCCTCGCCCAGGATGTTCACGCCAAATCGACCGGTTCGCTCGATGATCGGGTGGATGGAACGCTCGCGGCCGATCGAGACGAGCACGAGCGGAGGGTCGAGCGAGATGCCGGTGAACGAGTTGACGGTCGTGCCCCACGGCTGAGGGTCGCCGTCGGTCTGCTCGAGCGTGGTGACGACGGTTACCCCTGTCGCGAAGCGGGTCAGGGCCTCGCGGTAATCCTGCGCCTCGATCGGGCGCAGCTCGGGATCAATCTGGGTCGTGTCGGCCATTCAGGTGGAGTCTAGTTCCGGTGCGCCACGCGGCTCCCTTACAGTCCGTCTGGTGGACGTGACGATCCGCGAGGCGCAGGACTCAGACGCGGTGGCGATCGCCTCCCTGCTCGGCGAGCTGGGCTATCCGACCGATCCGTCGGCGGTCCGCGAACGCCTGGAGCGGATGCGCGCCGAGGGCGGCCAATGGACGCTCGTGGCCGAGCGCGATGGCCAGGTGCTCGGGACGGCGACGGTGGTGATCCGGCACATGCTCAGCCGCGACGCGCCGTTCGGCAGGGTCACGACCGTGGTCGTGACCGAGGCGGCGCGCAGCCAGGGAATCGGTGGAGCGTTGATCGCTCGTGCCGAGGAAATCTGCGGCGAGGCGGGCTGCGGCGCGTTGGAAGTCACATCTGCGGAGCATCGGACGCGCGCGCACGACTTTTACATTCGACTGGGCTTCGAAGAACGCCGGAAGCGTTTCGTCAAGCAGCTCTGAGGCGGACGCGGTCATCAGGGGCCAGTTGGCTGTCGAATCGCGACACAAGGTGCGTGCGATTTGCGTGCGCCGTGCGTGTACTGGGTAGAGGATGCCCGACCCCTACGTCACCGAGGCGGAGTTCGACACCACGTTTAACCGCTATTGGCTTCCCGTTTTCCGATTTGCGCTCGCCTGGACGAACGACTGGGCGTCGGCCCAGGACCTGACCCAGGACGCATTCGTGAGGCTTTGGGCGAAACGCGCCGAGCTCGACTGGAGCAAGCCGCTGCTGCCGTGGTTGCTGACAGTGACCCGACGGCTGGCCACGGACCGATTTCGCAGGCTCCGCGTGTCGCTTCGTGTGACCGGCAGCGGAGATGGATTCGCTGGGTCGGTCGATTCCGACGCCCGACTGCGTTGGCTTGACCTGCGCACGCGGCTTGCGGCGCTGTCGGCCACTCAACGCGGCGCACTTGTTCTGACGACGCTCCTTGGGCTGAGCCCTGAGCAGGCGGCCGAGGCGCTGGGTACATCCCCCGGAGCCGTGCGGGCAGCGGTCAGTCGAGCGCGCGCAAATTTGGCCGAGCAATGAACGACGAGCGCTCCGACCAGCTGCTTGGTGAATTTGCCGAGGTCACGGCCAAAGCACATCTGGCTAGACCGAGCCTCCACGGTCGGCGTTCGGCGGCGCTGGGCCGAGCGCTGGCGGCGGTCCTCGTCGTGGTCGTGGCCGGAGCGGCCGTGGTGGCTGTCTTGGGAACGCGTGTAGGGCAAGGCCCCGCGGCGTCGGCGGGCGTGGCCGTCGACCGATCCGGCGATTACCAGTTGACGCTGACCACCGACGGCACGGAATACACCCCCACACAGGCAATCAACGCCGTCGCTGAACTGACCTACCTCGGGAACCTAGACCGAGTCACCAAGGCGGCAACCGCTGGGCCGATTCAGTTTGGCATCGAACAGGTCGGCGGTTCGATAAGCCTGGTGCCTTCCTCCCTGCTCATGTGCTCAGAGTTTGATCTCGTGCGCGATCAGCCACTGAGCCAGCAGTTCACTAAGAGCGGTGGCGACCTCAGCGGTCCAAACGCGAGCTTCTACCGGTCTTTCCTCGAAGATCCTGAGTTCCACCTTCCTCTCGGCCAGTGGGAGATCTACGCCGCCGTGGATGCCGGACCGGACCGCAACCATTGCCAAGGTGAGATCGAGCTCAAAGCGGCCGTCACGATCAAGGTCGTGCCGGGAAGTCCGCTGCCCATCCCATCCCTGCCGACACCGTTCCCGCCAGGAGTTCCGAGAGCGCCGCCGGTGCCCGCACCAACGCCCACAAGCCTGTCGCCGGCATGGCTCGCCTGCTCCGCGATCCTCGACAACATTCCAATGCTCGGTGTGAGGTCGGGTCAGCCAATTCTTGTCGCCGCGCGCGATGTGTCCCGCGATCAGTTGGCCAACTACATCTACGTCTACAACGCCGAAGTCTACGGTCCGACGGCGTGGCGCTACCCCGGAACCACCACCGCCTGTTGGTTCGATGGCGACTTGCAAACAGATGACCCCGGCCCTCCGCACGACACATCCGCCGTCCGAGTCCTGGTCGTCGTTGACGCCGGCGAGGCACAACTCGTGGCTGTCGCCCGAACGGATCCGTCGCTACTTCCGCTGATCGATCCCGCGACGGTTCCCCCGCAGACCGGTGCGCCTCAATCCCCGACCGCGCCGGCTGCTTCGCCGTCTCCTACGGCAACCCCGGCAATCAAAGTCGCGGCCGACGGCACGCAGTGGTACGAGCTCAACCAACAGGCCCTGCCCTTTGCTCAAATCAACACCATTTCAGTAAGCGGTGGACGTTTCGTCGCTCTCGGCCAAGGCTGCGGGGGGACGTGCCTGGTCACCAGCGAAGATGGACTGGCGTGGTCAGAGCTCGGGATGATCGCCGCGCCACCGGCCGAAATCATCAAGGTCATCCACGCCGATGGCCTCTGGATCGCGGTCGGCAGCGTCGGGGGCACCGGCGGTGGCGGTCTGTGGACTTCGTCCGACGGCACATCCTGGCAGTGGCGAGGAGACGAAGCGGCCTTCCAACACGGCGGCTGCCCGAGCGACGAACCAGCGTCTGCGTACATCTACGAGGTGTATTCGGCAGGCAACGTCATCGTCGCGGAGGGCGAAGACCAATGCGGTACCAACCGCGGTGATCGGGCCACATGGCAATCAGCGGACGGGCTCACCTGGGAGCGGGCGGGCGCTGCTCAGATGTTCGAGATTGCCAAGAGCAAGGGTGCGTACGCCGGACAAGATGAAAACACAGCAATTCACTCGTCAGCAGATGGATTGAATTGGAGCCCTTCCGTCGGCCTGAAGGACTTCGACATAGCTGCGATCGCGACGGGATTCGTCGGCGTCACCGGAAGCTCGCCTGGGATGAGTCCGCATCGCGTCATCACCTCGGCAGATGGAGCGAATTGGACGAGCCACAAGAACGATCTGGGCACGGCCTGGACGGACGATCTCGCGTCGGACGGGTCGAGGGCAGCGTTGCTCGAAGCCGCGGACACCACGCTTCAACCCGGCTTCGTGTGGGTGTCCTCAACCGATGGCACCGACTGGACACGACTCGAACTCCCGAGCGGGACGGAGAGTACCTATCCGCAGCCGATGGCCATACTCGGAAATCGGATCGTTGTCGTCGGGACAGCTGGCGATTCGAACTCTCCTGTTGTGTGGGCCACTGACCTGCCCTGAACTCACGCCGCGGTTGCCGGCGCAGATGCCCGATCTGTGCCGGCGCGGAATACGGCCAGCGCGACGGCGGCGATGCCGAAGACGCTAGCGACGGCCGCGAACAGGAACATCGTGTGGATGCCGGTCACTCCGGCGATTAGGCCGGCCAAACCAGGGCCGATTGCCTGGGCCAAGCCTGTGACCACTCCGGCAAGCACACCCTGCGCGGTCGCGGCACTCCCCGACGGCGCGTAACGGGCGACGTATGTGACACCGCCAACGAGCAGCAGCGCGTAACCCGCGCCGTGCAACGTCATCGCCAGCGTGGCGATGTACGGATCGGCCGTGACGACCAACACGAGAACTCGTGCGAGCAACAGTGTCGCGCCAAGGACGATCAGGCGGTTCAGCCCAAAACGCGCCGCGAGCGCCGGGAAGGCGATCATCACCGGCACCTCGACCAGCGCACCGAGCGCCCACGCGCCGCCGACCAATGAAGCGGGTGCGTTCAGCGAGACGAGGTAGATCGACAGGAAACCGTTGACCATGGTCGAGGCGCTCCACGCGACGAGCGCGGCGCCGACGAACACGACGAGCGTTCTCGTGCGCAGGACGACGCGCAGGCCGCCCAGGCTGCGCTGGACGTGAGCTGAAGTTCGCGCCGGCAGCATCGCGGCCAGCGCCGCCGAGACGAGCAAAGCCGCGATCAGGCCAATGAACATCGAACGTAGCTCCGTCTGCTGGATGAGCAGGCCGACCGCGACCGTGGCGACGACGAACGACGCGGATCCCCAGACGCGGAAGCGCGCGTAGCGGTGCTGGTTGTCGGCGACCTGGTCGAGCGCATAGGCATCGAGCACGGGAGCAATGCCCGCGAAGCTGAGCGCGTAGAGAACCGCGATCACGGCGACGAGCGCCGGCGCCGAGGCAAGGCCGAGTCCCACGGCACAGACAGTGGCGGCGCCGGCAGCGGCAACGAGGACGAGGCGCGACCCCGCGACCTGGTCGGCGAGCAATCCCCAGGCGGGCGCCGCGATCAGCGCGCAGAGCGCCGCCACGGCCACGAGCAGGCCGATCGCGTCGAGGCTAAGACCCAACGATTGGTAGTAGACGGGCAGGTACGGCGCGGCCGCGCCAACGGCGGCAAAGGCAGACACGTACAACCCGATGGCGATCCGCTTTGGCGTGCGTCGCGAACGGACGATGGCCGGCAGGAGAGTCACGCGTCGCGCTCCGCGATCCAGTCGGCGATCTGCTGCGCCACGGCGTGCGGTCGGCGCCGCTCCGTGTTGACCGTCAGGTCCGCCAGGGCCTCGTAGAGCGGCGCGCGCTGCGCCAGCGTCGTCGTCATCCAGGCTTCCGCGTCACCGCCCAGCCACGGGCGGTGAGCCGCGCCACGCGCGCGCCGCGCGAGAGCCTGTGGACTCGCCGTGAGCCAGACGACGAGCGCATCGCGCTTCATCAAGTCACAGAGACGCGCGTCCATGATCGTGCCGGCCGGCGCGCCGATGATGGACGGCTCCGGCTGCGTCGGCCCCAGTTCGAGCGCTCCGGCCTCCCCCGCACGGAGCTCGGCGACGCCATCGTTAGAGAGCAGTTGCTTAGCGGTGGCGGCTGTGCCCTGCGCGAGCAGCGCGTCGTTGTCGTGATACGGCCAGCCGGTGATCTTCGACAGCTCGCGTCCGATCGTCGATTTGCCGCTGCCCATCATGCCGACCAGGACGACACGCAACTCCGATTCAGCCTTCGATCCCGAACAGCCGGTCGTGCGCCTGCAACGCGAAACGGTCGGTCATGCCCGCGACGTAGTCGACGACCTGGGTGATCAGCTCGGCGCCCGAATCTCGGTATGAATCGGGAATCTCCTCGGGATGCTCGAGGTGGTGGTCGACCAGGCGGCGCAGGACTCCGACCGCGAAGTCGGTGTGCGTGCGCTGGGTCGGCGACAGGTAGACGTTTTCGAACATGAAATCGCGCAGCTCGTTCATGACCTCGAGCGTTGGCGCGTCCATGCGCACATCGCCACTGCGCAGGCTCTCGTCGATGACGGCGTTGATCATCTCGTCGATCCACAACCGGCCAGGCTCGCCGAAGCGCTCCAGCGCGCGGTGCGGGAAGTCGGTCGGCTCGAGCACGCCGGCGCGCATCGCGTCGAGCGCGTCGTGCGTCAGGTACGCGATTCGATCGCCGTAGCGGACGGTCATCGCCTCGGGCGTGCCGGGGGGCGGCTCGATCCTCCACGAGTGAGCGCGGATGCCGTCGCGCACCTCCCACGTCAGGTTCAGGGCCTCGAGCCTTTCGAGGATACGGACGCTCTGTGCGGCGTGGTGCCAGCCGCGGTCGGGGAAGTACGGCGACAGCGCTTCCTCGCCGGTATGACCGAACGCGCTGTGGCCGACGTCGTGGCCAAGCGCGATGGCTTCGGCGAGCGGCTCGTTGAGGGTCAGTGCCGCCGCGATCGCGCGCGAGATCTGGGTCACCTGAAGGGTGTGCGTCAGGCGCGTGACGTAGTGATCGCCCTCAGGGTTGATGAAGACCTGGGTCTTGTGCTTCAGCCGCCGGAACGCCTTCGAGTGCAGGATGCGGTCGCGATCGCGCTCGAAGGCCGTCCTGAACTCGTCGGGAGGTTCGGGGCGCACCCGTCCGCGGCTGTTGGCCGACCGTGTCGCCGCCGGCGCGAGGCGTTCCTCCTCTGCCTCGCGCGCCACGCGGTCGCGCCGAATGAATGCCGTCGCGGGGGCTTTGACAGAGCTCATGTAAGTGTCATTGTCGAGTCTCGACTTATCGGCGGCTTAGCAGCTTCAACCTCGCCCAGCGACGATGTAGCAGCGCCGGCTCTGGAACTCCACGGCGGGCGGGTAGGGATCGCGCTCCTGTCGCGAGTCGACGACCAGGCCGGCGTCGGCCAGCTGGCCGACGATGACATCGGGCTCATGCGAGCGGAAGTCGACGTTCACCGCCTCGCCGAACCACTCGTCGCGATGGACGGTGTCCCGCCCGACATGGAACGCGAGCGCCAACAAACCCTGCGGCGCCAGGACACGGGCAATCTGGGCAAATGCACGCTGCATCTGCTCCGCGTCGAAGTGGACGATCGAATAGAACGACACGACGCCGGCAAGCGACGCGTCGGCGAACAGCAGCGCGAGCATGTCACCGACCACGAAGTCGAGCCCGGGAGACAGCCGCTTCGCCTGCGCGACGATCTCCGGCGACAGGTCCAGGCCGCTTACATTGGCGCCACGCGACGCCAGGTAGGCAGCCACGTGTCCCGGCCCGCAACCGAGCTCTATGACCCGCCCCGAGCCAACTCGCTCAGCGAAACGATCGAGGAAGTCACGGTCGTAGGACTTGCTAACGAGCTCACCCGCGATCTCGTCGGCGTAGAGGCGGGCAACGCGGTCGTAGCTGGCCCGCGTGTCCTCCGGTCGGAAGCGGCACTCGCCGGTGGGCTCGGTCAGCCTCCGCCGCCCACTGGTCCAGTCGGGCGCTTGTAGCCCTCCGGCATCTTCGGTTCGAAGCGGAAGCCGCCGGCAATGCCCGGCTCGGTCAGCTCGTGCGGATCGAGGATCTGGTTGACCTCGTCCTCCGTGAAGACGCCCTTCTCGATGACCAGCTCGCGGATGGTCTTGCCGGTCCGCACCGCCTCCTTGGCGATGTCCGCGGCCAGGGCGTAGCCGATGTAAGGCGCGAGCGGCGTGGCCATGGCGGACGATTGTTCGAGCAGCCACGCCGCTCGCACCTCGTCGGCCTCGATTCCTGCCACGCACTGACGGGCGAACTGGCCACAACCGGTGGTCAGCACGGTCAGCGACTCGAGCACCTCGTGGGCCATGATCGGCATCATCACGTTCAGCTCGAGCTGGCCGCGCGACGCGGCCCAGGCGACGGCCGTGTCTGCGCCGATGACGTGGAAGCAGATCATCGACAGGTTCTCGACCATGACCGGATTGACCTTGCCGGGCATGATCGACGAGCCCGGCTGACGCGCCGGGAGCTTGATCTCGCCGAAGCCGGTGCGCGGCCCGGACGACATCAGCAGCAGGTCCTCCATGATCTTGAGCAGGTCGACCGCGAGGCCGCGCAGCTCCGCGGACACGTCGAGCATGGGCGCCATCGACTGCGTGGCCTGGACGAGATGCTCAGCCGTGCGCAGCTCAAACCCGGTCTGCTCGGCGAGGTTCTTGACGACGAGCAGGATGTACTCGGGCTCGGCGTTCAAGCCCGTGCCGACGGCCGTCGCGCCGATGTTCTGCTCGAGCAGTCCGTCGGCGGCGCGGGCGATCCGCTCGCGCGCGCGGCGCAGGGTCAGCGCATAGGCCGCGAACTCCTGTCCAAGGCGGATGGGCACGGCATCCTGCATGTGCGTGCGGCCCGACTTGAGGATGTGGTCGAACGCGCGGCCACGCTCGTCGAACGCCTCGGCCAACTCGTCCAGAGCGGGCATGAAGTCGCGCACCTTGGACAGCGTGGCGACGCGCATGGAGGTCGGAAAGACGTCGTTGGTCGACTGCGCCATGTTGACGTGGTCATTGGGATTGACGACCGAGTAATCGCCGCGCTGGCCACTGCCGACGCCACGCGCGCCCAGGATCTCGATCGCGCGGTTGGCGAGCACCTCGTTGGTGTTCATGTTGTGCGACACGCCTGCGCCGGCCTGGAAGGGGTCGACGCGGAAGTTGTCGACGAGCGTCGCCTGCAGGGCGCGCCCGGCGTCGGTACCGGAATCCGGCCGCAGACCGAGCACTTCGTCCGCGCCCTGGATGATTGCGTCGGCAAGGTCCGCCGGCAGTCGTCCCGTCTCGCGGTTGGCGCGTGCAGCTGCCTTCTTGACCTGGACGGCGCCGTTCACCAGGGCGATGTCAGGCAGCCGGCCGCTGATCGGGAAGTTGCGGATCGCGCGCTGGGTCTGGACTCCGTAGTAGGCATCGGCGGGAACCTCGAGCGAACCGAGCGGGTCCTTCTCGGTCCGAGTGTGCGTGTCAGTCATGGCTCGGAGTGTAAGTCTGGGCCAGCAGCGATCCGGAAGTGCCGACTGTCACTGCCGCGGGGCCGCAAGAGCCACTCATCTCGTCAAATGTTGGCCAGGTCGACCTTTCGGCGGAGCAAGGTCGCGACACCGGCAGTTATCCGTCACATGACGGCGGGGCCGACCTTATGCGGATCAGCCAGCCAGAACGAATTCGCCGCCGCGGACTGGGCGTGGCGTCCACGCTCGCGAGATCCAGCCGGACGGGCACAGGGCCTGTCGGAAACTACCTGCGACACGCATAGTGATGACCACACCGACTAATGACGAGTCGGTCGCCGCCGATCGGACCGCCGACTACAATCGCCCGCGATGCACGACCCGGCTCCCGACACGACTGCCTCGGGCGCGCTGACGCGGTACCGAGCGCGCGAGCTGCCCACGCTGCCCGAGTCGGCGCCCGCGCTCAACGAGCTCTTCTCGTTCATGGCCGAGGCTGAGCTGCGTTTCGACTCGCTGCGCATGCGCATCGTCGACCGCATGATCACAGCGCACGGCGAGGAGACCGTCAGCCACGACATCTGGCTGCGCCATACCGGCTTTGCAAAGGTCGTGTTCAGGCGCGGCGCTTCGAGCGATGGCGACTACGACGTGTGGGTCACCGACGGCCAAACAGTCAGCACGTTCAACGCCCTGGGCCGCACGGCGACCAAGCGCCGCGCACCGCACGCGCCACTTGGCCTCGATCACGCGGACCTGCCGCGTCACTCGCGCATCTACTTTCCTCAGACGGCACTGCCCAACGAGACCGTGGCCGACACGTTCGTACATCCCAACGGCCTGTGCCGCAACGTCCTGACGACCGGCACGATCTACCGGACGGGGACGGCCGCCCTTGCGGGCGGCC
>DATCGV010000029.1:0-34547 GCA_036508755.1 Candidatus Limnocylindrales bacterium
CGCCGTGCGCGGCGGGCGCGCGCTCCCGCCCGGCGGAGGCTACACGCCGCCCGTCGGCGCTCCCCGCGCGGGCGAGACGTTCAGTCCGTCACGCGATCTTTCGGCCAAGCGTGCCATCTACTACGGCCAGCCGGAGCCCCCTGACGTCGAGGTTCATAAGCCGGTCGAGCGACCCGCTGGGGCCCAGCGGCCGGTCATCCCGGGCGAGCGCCGTTTCCGCGATGGCGACCGGGTCCGCCACCCGGCGTTCGGGGAGGGCTCGGTGGTGACATCGAAGCTGACGCGCGACGACGAGGAGGTCACTGTCGCCTTTCCGGAGCGTGGCATCAAGAAGCTCCTCGCCTCGCTGGCCAACATGGACATCCTCGGCTGATCGTGGCTGACGACGATTTGGCGAAGCGCGCCGCGGAGCTTCGTGTACAGATCGAACGCGCGGGCAGGCTGTACCACGAGCTGGACGCGCCGGAGATCAGCGACGCGGAGTACGACGCGCTGTTCCGCGAGCTCGTCGAGCTCGAGGAGACCCATCCCGAGCTGCGCACGCCCGATTCGCCGACGCAGCGCGTGGGCGGCGCTCCGACCGGACAGCTCGCGGAGGTGCACCACTCGACGCCGATGCTGTCGCTCAACAACGTCTTCTCGTTCGATGAGCTGCGCGCCTTCGATGCCCGCGTGCGCAAGCTGCTCGGGGCGGAGGACGTGCGCTACGTCGCCGAGCTGAAGATCGACGGCCTTGCCCTAGCCGTTCGCTACGAGCGCGGGCTTCTCGTCCAGGGCGCCACGCGCGGCGACGGCATGACCGGCGAGGATGTCACGGCCAATATCCGGACAATCGAGTCGGTACCCAGGCGATTGGCCGAGGCGGTGACCATCGAGGCGCGCGGCGAGGTCTACATGCCCAAGGCTGAGTTCGCGCGGATCAACGCCGAGCGTGAGGAAGCTGGGCTGGCCCTGTACGCGAATCCGCGCAACAGCGGCGCCGGCTCGCTGCGCCAGATCGATCCGCAGGTCACGGCGAGCCGGCGCCTCGCATCCTGGTTCTACGTGCTCATCGAAGAAGGCATGGCCGACTCCCAGGCGGCTGCCCTGCAGCGCATGGAGGCGATTGGCCTGCCCGTTGAGCCACATCGCGAGTCGGGCCTCGACGTCGACGACGTGATCGGCTTCATCGAGCGCTGGGGCGAACCACGCCACGATCTGCCCTACGGCACGGACGGCGTGGTGGTCAAGGTCGACCGCTTCGACCTCCAGCGCCGGCTGGGCATGGTTTCGCACGCGCCGCGTTGGGCCGTCGCCTTCAAGTACCCGCCCGAGCAGGTCGAGAGCTTCGTCGAGGACATCGTCGCCTACGTCGGGCGCACGGGAACGCTGACGCCGGTCGCGCACCTGACCCCCACCCAGGTTGCCGGTTCTACTGTCGCACGGGCGACGCTGCACAACCTTGACGAGGTAAGACGCAAGGACGTGCGCATCGGCGACCACGTGATCCTGCATAAGGCCGGCGACGTCATCCCGGAGATCGTCCGGCCGCTGGTCGAGCAACGCCACGGCACCGAGCGCGAGTTCGAGATGCCCGCGACGTGTCCGGTGTGCGGCACGCCGATCGTCCGCGATCCTGACGCCGTTCGCCACTACTGCCCGAACCTGGTCTGCCCGGCTCGGGTGGGGCAGGAGTTCGAGCATTTCGTCGGCCGTGGCGCGATGGACATCGACGGCGCGGGCTGGAAGGTGCTCCAGCAGCTGCTCGAGGATGGCCTGGTCCGCCAACGCGGCGACTTCTTCCGGCTGAGCGTCGAGCAGCTCGAGTCGCTCGACCGTTTCGCGCGCAAGAGCGCGGAGAACCTGTACGCGTCGATCCAGCGCGCGCGGGTGCGCCCCCTGTTCCGGATCATCAACGGCCTGGGCATCCCGCAGGTCGGCGGCCAGACGGCGATCGACATGTCGACCTGGATCGCGCGCTCGTGGCCGCCCCGGGACGACGAGCCGATGGGCGGCCCGCAGGGCTGGCTGCAGCGTGTCGCGACGGAGCTGCGCAGCCTGCCGGCGGACAAATTCGAGGACATCGCCGGGGTCGGCCCGAATACCGCGGCAAGCCTCGCCGCTTGGTTCGCCGCGCCCGAGACGGCACACATAATCGACGATCTGGTCGATGCCGGTGTCGAGCCCGAGCGCCCCGCTGCGCAGATGCTCGCGCAGACGGCCGAGGGTCCGCTCGCAGGCAAGACGCTCGTCGTCACGGGCACACTGACCGGGTTCGACCGACAAAGCGCCGAGGAGGCAATCCGCGCGGCGGGCGGCAAGGCGGCGAGCTCGGTGTCAAAGAAGACCGACTACCTCGTGGCCGGCGACAGCGCAGGCTCGAAGCTGGTCAAGGCGCAGGAGCTCGGTGTGTCCGTGCTCGACGAGGATGGCTTCCGGCAGTTGCTGGCCGGGGAGGTGGATTGAATGATGGATGCCCGAACGCTGTCTGACCTTGCTCGCGAGCAGGAGGACGGTGGCCGACCCTATTTCGAGTTCATCCGTTCCCAGTCGATGTCCGTCGGCCTGTATGTGCTCGAAGCTGGCGCAGTCGACAAGCAATCGCCGCATTTCGAGGACGAGATCTACATCGTCCTCGAGGGCCACTCGCGTTTCACGGCGGGCAACAGGACGCGCGACGCTGGACCTGGCGACACGATCTCCGTGCCCGCGGGAGTGCCGCATCGCTTCCACGACATAACCGAGAAGCTCCGGGTGATCGTCGTCTTCGCTCCGCCCGAAACCTGAGCCCGGCCCGGCCTGGCGCCCTTTCCGTATCCTTGCGTCGTGGCCAACCTTTCACGCAGCGACGTCGAGCACGTCGCGCATCTCGCCCGCCTCGGCCTGAGCGATGAGGAGCTGGCACGCCTCGAGGGCCAGCTCAACCACATCGTCGACCAGTACGCGGCGTTGGTCGAGCTCGACACCGAGCACATTCCGCCGACCGCGCAGACGATCGAGCTCGAGAACATCCTGCGCGACGACGTGGTCCGGCCCGGCCTGAAACGCGACGAGATACTCGCCCTGGCCCCGCAGCGCGCCGGCGACTACTTCGTCGTCCCGCCCATCTTGGGCGAGCACGGAAATTGACTACGGACCTGACGCGCCTCACGGCACGCGCCATGGCGGCCGGCCTGCGCGCCCGCGACTTCAGCGCAGTTGAGCTGACGACTGCCCACCTCGATCGGATGGACAGGACCGATCACGCCCTGCACGCATGGGTGTGGTGGGACCGGGACCTAGCCTTGGGCCACGCGCGCGAAGCGGATGAGCGCTTCGCGCGCGCATCCGACAAAAGCACGCTCCCGGCACTGCTGGGCATTCCAGTCGCGCTCAAGGACCTCGTGCTGACGCGCGGCGATGCGGCGACGGCAGGCAGCGCCATCCTGAAGGGCTACGTCAGCCCGTATGACGCGCATATCTCCGAAAAGCTCAAACAGGCCGGCGCCGTTCTGCCCGGCAAGACCAACATGGATGAGTTCGCGATGGGCTCGTCGACCGAGTACAGCTCTTACGGATCGACGGCGAATCCGTGGGACCTCGAGCGCGTGCCGGGCGGCAGCAGCGGCGGCTCCGCGGCGGCAGTCGCCGCCTTCCACGCGCCGCTGTCGATCGGAACGGACACCGGTGGCTCGATCCGCCAGCCCGCAGCGCTGACCGGCACGGTCGGGCTCAAGCCGACCTACGGCCGCGTCAGCCGCTACGGCATCGTCGCCTTTGCCAGCTCGCTCGACCAGATCGGGCCCTTCGCGCGCGACGTGCGCGACGCGGCCGTGCTGCTTCAGGCGATCGCCGGCCGGGATGAGCGCGACTCGACGTCCGCGCCGATCGCCGTCCCTGACTACCTCTCGACACTGCCGGACTCTGACGACGAGGCCGCGGCGCCGCTGCGCGGCATGCGCCTGGGCCTGCCCCGCCAGTACTTCGTCGAGGGCATGGAGCCCGGTGTCGAAGCAGTCATCCGCGAGGCCGTGGCGGCGCTCGCAGCGGCCGGCGCGGAGATCGTCGATATCGACCTGCCGCACACTGACTATGGCCTGGCCACGTACTACATCGTCGCGCCGGCCGAGGCATCGGCCAACCTCGCGCGCTACGACGGCGTGCGCTACGGCCACTCGATTCGCGAGCCTGGCGGTGACTTCATCGCCGACTACCTGGCCACCCGCGGATCGGGCTTCGGCGCCGAGGTCAAGCGCCGGATCATGCTCGGCACGTACGCCCTGTCGGCCGGCTACTACGACGCCTACTACCTCAAGGCGCAGAAGGTGCGCACGCTGATCAAGACCGACTTCGACCGCGCCTTCGAGCAGGTCGACGCGCTCGTCGCGCCGACGTCGCCGACGGTCGCTTTCAAGTTCGGCGCCCGCCTCCAGGACCCCGTCGCGATGTACCTGTCCGATGCGTGCACGCTGCCCGTCAACATGGCCGGCCTGCCGGGGCTGTCGGTACCTTGCGGTCTGTCGGACGGCCTGCCCGTGGGGCTGCAATTGATCGGCGGTCCGTGGGATGAGCAGAAGCTGTTCGAGCTGGGCCGCGCCTACGAAGCGATAACGCGCGACGACGGCTGGCGCAGCCTCGACCCGCGCGACCTGCCCGCGCTCGAGGACCCGTCGACTCCCAGCCCCGTTGAGCGGGCCGCGGCCGTCCGGTCTGCCCAGGCGGCGACGGGGTAGACTCGGAAAAGCCGCCAGCGAGGGATCGAGATGACCGCCGAGTTGACTGTTCACCAGCGCCTGTCCGAGCGCGTGCGCGCCGTGCCGCCATCGGGCATCCGCAAGTTCTTCGACGTCATCGCCACGATGCCCGACGTCATCAGCTTAGGCGTGGGCGAGCCTGACTTCGCGACGCCGCCGCAGGTCGTCGAGGAGGGCGTCCGGTCGCTGCGCTCCGGCCGGACGCACTACACGAGCAACTTCGGCACGATCGAGCTGCGCCGCGCGCTGTCGGCGAACCTGAAGCGCCTGTACGGGCTCGACTACAACCCCGACAACGAGATCTGCATCACGGTCGGCGCGTCGGAAGCCGTCGCCGCGGCGATGTCGGCGATCACCGATCCGGGCGACGAGGTCGTGCTCCACGAGCCCTCGTACGTCGCGTACCTGCCGGCGATCCTGTTCAACGGCGGCACCCCGGTCCTCATGTCGACCACGGCCGCGACCGGCTTCGCGCTCGAGCCAGCGCAGCTCGAAGCCGCGGTCACGCCGCGGACCAAGGTCCTGTTCATGGGCTACCCGTGCAACCCGACCGGTGCCGTACTCGACGAGCCCACGCTGCGTGCCGTTGCGGACGTCGCGGAGCGCCACGACCTGCTCGTCGTCAGCGACGAGATCTACGACCGCCTGGTCTACGGTGGCCATCGCCATGTTCCGATCGCCACCCTGCCCGGGATGTGGGAGCGGACGATCACGATCGGTGGCTTCTCCAAGGCATACGCGATGACGGGCTGGCGCGTGGGCTACGTGTGCGCGCCGCGCGACATCCTCGAGGGCATAGTCAAGGTCCACCAGTACGAGATCATGTCCGCGCCAACCGTCGCCCAGGACGCGGCCGTAGTGGCGCTCAAGAGCGCCGAGCCGGACGTCGAGCGCATGGTCCGGGAGTACGACCGGCGCCGGCGCATGTTCGTCGACGGCCTCAACGAGATCGGCCTGCCCACAGTCGAGCCGAAGGGCGCCTTCTACGCTTTCCCTTCGATCCGCACGACCGGCCTGACCAGCGACCAGTTCAGCGAGCGACTGCTCTTCGAGCACAAGGTCGCGGTCGTGCCCGGCAATGCCTTCGGTCCGTCAGGGGAGGGCCACGTCCGTGCCACGCTGGCGACGAGCTACGAGGACCTCGCGGAGGCGCTCGCACGGATGAAGGCCTTCGTCGTCTCGCTCAATTAGCCGCGGCCGATGAAGACGCTCGCAGCGCTGGCCGTATCTATCGATCTCGTCGCCGTTGTAAGCGCGTGCCAGAACATCATCGGCAGCACACCGCTCAAGGTCGGCGACTGCTTCAACTATCTAAATACGACCGACGCGAACGGCGATTCAATCAACGTGCCCGCTGCCGTTGACTGTGCCCGGCCACACTCTGACGAGGTGTTCAGCGTCTTCGACTACCCGAACGCCTCCGGCTTTCCCGGTTACGAACAGATCGGCACGGTCCAGCAGAGCCGCTGCGAGGCGGACTTCGCGACGTATGTCGGGACGACATATGACAAGACGTCGTACACGATCAACTACGACGCGCCAGATGAACAGGCATGGGCCACAGGCGACCACCAGATCATGTGCCTGCCCGAGGACGCCAAAGGCGGCCAGCTGACAGGGTCCGCGCGCGGAACGAAGAAGTAGGGCACTCTGCTCCCATGACCCTGGCTTCCCGGACCGATTACGAGGTCGTGGTTGGCGTGGAGATCCACGTCCAGCTCAAGACGGCTTCGAAGATGTTCTGCGCCTGCTCGACTGATACGCGCAATGCACCGCCGAACACGAACACCTGCCCGGTCTGCCTGGGCCTGCCAGGCGCGCTACCGGTCATCAACCGCCGGGCCGTCGAGCTGGTGCTGGCGACAGGCATCGCCATCGACGCGACGACCCCGGAGGTCACGCGCTGGGACCGCAAGAACTACTTCTACCCTGACCTGCCCAAGGGCTACCAGATCTCGCAGTACGACCTGCCTCTGGCCGCGCACGGCCGGCTGGCCGTCGAGACATCACAGGGCACGGTCGAGGTCGGCATCACGCGCGCGCACCTCGAGGAGGACACGGCGCGCCTGCTGCACCAGGACGTTCCTGGCGGCGGGCGGTTGTCGCTGGTCGACTTCAACCGCAGCGGCATCCCGTTGATGGAGATCGTCACTGACCCTGTCATCCACTCGGCCGAAGCTGCTCGCCGCTACGCCGAGGAGCTGCGCCTACTGCTGGTGACGATCGGCGCTTCGGACGCAGCCATGGAAGAGGGCCAGATGCGCGTCGAGGCCAATGTCTCGCTCAGGCCGCGCGGCACGGAGCCGTTCGGCACGAAGGTCGAGGTCAAGAACATGAACTCGTTCCGCTCCGTCGAGCGGGCGATCGCGTTCGAGGTCGAGCGGCAGACGCGCGCGCTCGAGTCGAGCGAGCGGCTCGTCCAAGAGACGCGCGGCTGGGATGACAACCGCGGCGAGACGTACACCATGCGGCTCAAGGAAGAGTCGCAGGACTACCGCTACTTTCCGGAGCCCGACCTGCCGCCGCTGCGCACCGACCCGGCGTGGCTCGCATCGATCCGCGCGACACTGCCGGAGCTGCCGGCCGCCAAGCGCGAGCGCTATGGCACCGACTACGGGCTGTCGCCCTACGACGCCTCCATCATCGCAACCTCGGCGGCGGCCTACTTCGACGCCGCGGTCACCGATTCGCGCAAGCCCGACCCCAAGCAGGTCGCGAGCATGCTGTCCAAGATCGGCCTGCGCGAGCAGAAGTCGGAGCCCGATCTGCTGACGCGGCGCTCCGGCACTGAGCTTGCGGCCGTGGTAGCGCTGCGCGCGGGCGGCCAGCTCTCGAGCCAGAACGCGGAAGAGGTCTACGCCGAGCACCTGCGCACCGGCCGCGCGGTGGCACAGATCGTGTCCGAGCGCGGCCTGCGCCAGATCAACGACACAGGCGCACTGGGCGAGGCGATCGACAAGGTCATCAGTGCCAACCCAACGGCCGTCGCGGACTACAACGCCGGCAAGACGGTCGTCGTCAAGTTCCTCGTCGGCCAGGTGATGAAGGAGACGCGCGGCCAGGCAGATGCGCTCGTCGTTCAGCAGCTGCTCGAGGAGCGACTCGCACAGTGATCAATGTCGTCCTCTGGCTTGCCGGGATCGCGCTCTTGGCCGTGGCGATCTGGCGCATCCGCGCGCCGCTGGGGCGCATGAACGAGCTCGATCGGCTGGCCCAGAACGCTGCGCGGTATGACTCGTGGCGAGGTGGTTCGCGCCTGACCGCGGCCGATCGGGAGAGGACAGGCGCCGACGAGATGCGCGCACTGATGCGCCGCCAGGTGCTCATCTGGGCTGCGGCCGGCGTTGCCGGGGTCGTGCTCATCGTCGCCGGCTTCGCTATCCGCTAGGACCGCGACGGGACTACCCGGACGTCAGCGGGGCAGGAACGTGATGCGTTGGTGCTCGATAGCCGTGCAGTGGTCCATGACGACCGGCAGGCCGCCGTCGCGGGCAATGCGGGCCGCTTCCCAGCTGACGACGCCCAGCTGGAGCCAGAGCGCGCCGGCTCCCGTGGCGACGGCTGACCGTGCTATGTCGGGCGTGTGCTCTGGCCGTCTGAATACGTCCACGAGATCGAAGTGGCCCGTCGCCTCGGTCGCCTCCTCGAGCGTCGCGAATGCGCGCTGGCCCAGGATCTCGTCGCAGTTCGGGTTGATGGGCACGACCTCGTAGCCCCAGCCCAGTAGCTGGCGCATCACGCCATGCGATGGCCGGGCCGGATTGGCCGAAGCGCCGACCATGGCGATCCGCTTAACCCGGGCCAGGAGCTGGGCCGGCTCATGTCCGGCCAGGAGCAGCACGGGGCCTGTGCCTTCCTGGGCGTCGAGAATTTCCAGTGCCCGCAGCCGCTCGTCGTTCATATGGCGACTTTACCCGGAGCTACGCGGCCGCCTCGCGCTCGTACGGCTGGCCGTCGGCTGCGGGCGGAATGCTCCGACCGATGACGCCGGCCAGGATGATGATCGTCACTAGATACGGCAACGCGTCGTAGAACTGCGCCGGGATGCTCTTCAGGAAATCGCCCGCCGAGTTCTCCGGCGCCGCGAACGAGATGGCGCGCCCAATGGCCGTTGAAGACGCGAAGAGCAGCGCGGCGCCGAACGCGCCGACCGGCGTCCAGCGGCCGACGATCATGGCCGCCAGGCCGATGAAGCCGCGCCCGGCGCTCATATTGGCCTGGAACGACGTGGTCGACTCCATCGACAGGTAAGCACCCGCAAGTGCCGCGATCGCGCCGGACATGATCACGTTGCGATAGCGAAGTCGGACCACGTTGATGCCGACCGTCTCCGCCGCCCGTGGATGCTCCCCGACGGCGCGTGTACGCAGGCCCCACTTGGTCCGGAACAGCAGGATCTGGACGACAACGATGAGGACGATCGCCGAGATGGCGATCGGGCCCTGGTTGAAGATCGCGTTGATCAGCCAGCCGACTAACGGGATGTTGGCGACGTCGGCGGAGATTACCAGCGGCTTGAAGCCACCTGCGCCCTGGGGCGAGCTGCCGCTGATCAGCGTGTTGAGGTAGCCAGTAACTCCCAGGGCGGCGATGTTGATGATCACGCCACTGACGATCTGGTCGGCTCGCACGGTGATCGAAACCCAGGCGTGGAGCAGGGCGAGCAGGACGCCCGACAGAAGGGCCGCGACAAGGCCAACGAGCAGCGGCAACGTGATGTTGAAGATCGCGGTGCCCTGGCTCGGGCCAAGAATGGCAAGCGCCGCGGCGCCGCTCGCCCAGCCGGCGAACGCGGCGGTCAGCATCATCCCTTCGAGGCCGATGTTGACGACGCCGGATCGCTCGCTGACGACGCCGCACAGGCCGGCCAGCGCAATGGGGATCGCCACCGACACGGACGAGTGGGCGATGACCGGGAGCTGGTCGAGCAGGAACTGGGCGAACTGGATGATGAAGCCGAGCACCGGGATGTCGATCATCGGATCGCCTCACTGCCGTAGGTGCGCGCCATCGTCTCGGTCGTGCCAAGGCTCGCCTTGACGCCGCGCAAACGGAAGAGGCGGCGCAGGACCGGGCTGATGACGAGGAAGAGCAGGATGATCGCCTCGAGCAGGTCGACCAGCTCGGCGGGCACGCCAGCGTTGACCTGCATCAGGCCGGCACCGGCGCGGAGCATGCCGAACAGCAGTGCCGCCAGGGTTATGCCGACCGGGTGCGAACGCCCGAGCAGGGCAACCGTGATCGCGTCGAAGCCGACGGACGTCGAGTAGCTGGCCGGCATCGCGTGACTGATGCCCAGGATGTTGATCGTGCCCGCGAGTCCGGCCAGGCCGCCGGCGATGCTCATCGTGAGCATCACCAGCCGGCGTGGCTTCATGCCCGCGTAGCGCGACGCGTCAGGGTTCGCGCCCACGGCGCGGATCTCGAATCCGACCGTCATGCGGTAGAGCAGGAACCAGATGATTGGCACGGCGACGAAGGCGAGGATGATGCCGATGTGCCCGTCACGGCCGATCAGTACCGGCAGGATCGCGTCACCCACGTTGGGCGTGATCGGCTGTGGCGCGCGCGGGTTGCGCAGCGGACCCGTGATCAGCCACGAGATGAGGGCGAGAGCGACGTAGTTGAGCATGATCGTCGTCACGACCTCATGGGCACCCGAGAATGCCTTGAGGAAGCCTGGGATGAAGCCCCACAGCGCGCCGGCGATCGCGCCGCAGATGAGCGCGAAGGGGATGGCGATCAGCGGTCCATCGCCCTGGACGACGAGCGCGCCGGCGACCGCGGCGACGGCTCCGACAAGGAACTGGCCCTGGGCGCCGATGTTGAACAGGCCGGCCTTGAAACCGAGACCGACGCCGAGGCCGGCGAAGATGAGGGGCGCCGCTTCAACAAGCGTGGTAACGCGGCCGTCGGCGCTGCCCAGCGAGCCGTCGAGCAGGGCCTGGTAGGCGCGTAGCGGCAGGGCCAGGTCGAACTTGGCACCAGGCGCGAGAGCGCTCGAGAGGACGATGACGACGGCACCGACGATGAGCGCGAGCACGATCGCCAGCAGGGGCATGGCCAGAACCGACCAGGCCTGGCCCGCGACCGAGCGCGTGATGCCGAGCAGAGAAGCCCGACCGGCCTGCTTGTTTGGCGCGGCTGGCTGCGGCTCGGGAGCGGCGGCTGGCTTGTCGGTCATGCGTCTGCCACCGTCGGGGGTTTCGCCTCGCCTGGCGGCTTGCCCCCGGTTGCCATGAGCAGTCCGATCTCGTTCTTGTCGGCGGTGCGTCCGTCGCGCTCCGCGACAAGCTCGCCGCGATACATGACCGCGATCCGATCGGACATCTCGAGCACCTCGTCAAGCTCGGCAGAGACGAGCAGGATGGCCGTGCCGGCGTTGCGCTTGTTGATCGCCTGGCGGTGGATGAACTCGATGCTGCCCACGTCGAGGCCACGCGTCGGCTGATCGAGCACGAGCAGTTTGAGGTCGCGGTCGAACTCGCGCGCGACGACGACCTTCTGCTGGTTGCCTCCGGAAAGTGTTCCGCAGGTCACGTCGGCCGACGGGGTCCGGATGTCGTACTCGGTGATGTTCTGTTTCGCCTCGGCATCGATCGCCGCGTCGTCGCGGATGCCGTGGCTGGCGAACGGCGCGTTCATGTACCGGTTGAGGAGCAGGTTGTCCTCGACCGTGAAGGACAGGATCAGGCCGAACCGATGGCGATCGGCGGGCACGTAGGCGACATTCAGCTCGTGGATCTTGCGTGGGCTGGCGCCTGTGATGGGCTTGCCATCGAGTGCGATCGTGCCGGACGCGACAGGGCGCAGGCCGACGACTGCCTCGACCAGCTCGTCCTGGCCGTTTCCGGCGACCCCCGCAACGCCCAGGATCTCGCCGGCACGGACTTTGAGCGTGACGCCACGGACGGTCTCGTGGCCGCGATCGTCCTTGACGTGCAGGTCGGTGAGCTGGAGCACGACCGCGCCCGGTTTCGACACTCCTCGATCGACCGTGAGCTCGACCTCGCGCCCGACCATCATCTCGGCCAGGTCCTCTTCCGTGGTGCCCTTGGGCGATCGTTCACCAACCACCCGTCCGCGCCGGATAACGGTGATCCGGTCGGCGATGGCGAGCACCTCGTACAGCTTGTGGCTGATGAAGATGATGCTTCGCCCGCTCTCGGCGAGGCGGCGCAGGAGAACGAAGATCTCCTCCGTCTCCTGGGGCGTGAGGACGGCCGTGGGCTCGTCGAGGACAAGGATGCGCGTATCGCGATAGAGCGCCTTCAGGATCTCGACGCGCTGCTGCTGGCCGACTGACAGCGTCGCCACCTTCACGTCGGGGTCGATCTCGAAACCGAACTGCTCGGCAAGCTCGCGGATCTTGCTGCGCGCCGCGCCGTGGTCGATGAAACCGCCCCGGTGGAGCGTCTCCTCGCCCAGGATGATGTTCTCGGCGACGCTGAGGACGGGCACGAGCATGAAATGCTGATGGACCATGCTGATGCCGCGCGCGATCGCGTCAGATGGGCCGGCGATCTTCACCGGCTCTCCGTCGAGCAGGATCTCGCCCTCGTCAGGGACGGCCAGCCCATAGAGGACGTTCATGAGCGTGGTCTTGCCCGCGCCGTTCTCACCCAGCAGCGCATGTATCTCGCCCGGTTGGATATCGAGATCGATATGGTCGTTGGCCACGACTCCCGGGTATCGCTTCGTTATGCCGCGCATCTCAAGCGCAGGTACGGGCGGAGGCGGCGGGACCTCGTCTGGCGGGGCGATCGTAGTGGGCGGTACCGCGGTCACCGGCTCAACGGTCTCCTGGCAACAATAAAAAGAGGAGCGGGCCGCGATTGCTCGCGACCCGCTCCGCTACAAACTTCCTGGCGCCGTTACTGCGCGGAGCCGCAGTTGGTTGGACAGGTAGTCAGTGTCCCTGCCGCCATGCCTGCGGTGGCCGTGTCGAGCAGGGTCTGGATATCGGGCGTGATCAGGCCCTTGGTGTCGTGCTCGGGCGAGATGCCGATGCCCGCGTTCGCCGCGTTGAAGTGCAGCGATCCGAGCGCGTCCTGGCCAAGAGCCTTGCCTAGGTAAAGCTGCTGGATCGTTGACGCGACGGAACTCGACAGGTGCTTCTCGGCTGAGGTCACGATGCAGTTGTACTTCGCGTTACTGTCGGCGCCGAGCGAAAGCCACTCGTCGACGTCAACGCCGATGCCGTACAGGCCGTTATTGCAGGTCGACTCGAGGATGCCGTTACCGGTGTTGCCGGCGACCTGGAAGACGACGTCGGGGTGATTGGTCTGGATGAACTGATCGGCGTAGTCCTTGCCGGCGCCGGGGTTGCCGAAGGCGACGGTGAAGTCTGACGTCGACACATAGCCGATGTCGACCTTCATCTTGGGATCGACCGACATGGCGCCGAGCTGGAAGCCCTGGATGTAGCGCACGACCGCCGGCACCGAGTTGATGCCGCCGATGGCCGCCACGTTCTTGTTCTTGCTGATGCTGCCGCTAACGATGCCCGCCAGGTAACCGGCCTGGTCCTCCTGGTACTGGAGACCGATGAAGTTCGGCAGCAGCTTGCTGGCATCGCCTGCGCAGGCGAAGGTCGTGTCCGGCGCGCCCGTGGCGTCGACGCACGCGTTCTGGTCAACGCCGACGAACCAGACGCCGGGGTTCGCCTTGGCGGCATTGAGCGTGTCCGTGTTCAGGTTGAAACCTACGGTCACGATCAGGTTGTAGCCCTGGCTGACGAAGGTCTGGATGTCCGGCGCGTATTCGTTCGAGCTCGTCGGGACCTCGAACTGCGGGTCGGCGGCGCCGATGTTGTGCGCGCCGAGCTTCGCTCCCTCGTATGAGTACTGGTTGAAGTTCTTGTCATTGACGGTGCCAACGTCGGTCACGACGCCGATCTTCCAGGTCGTGAACGATGGACCGCTTGTTTCCGCCGGGGCCGACGCCGTAGCCGGCGCGGCGGGCGTCGCGGTCGCGGGAGTTGTCGTCGCGGGCGGCGGCGTTACCGGCGTGGTTGTCGCCGGTGGCGGCGTTGGTGCCTTGGCCGTCGCGGCTGGCGGCGTCGCCGGCGTTGTTGTCGCCGGGGCTGGTGTCGTGCCCGTGCCGCCACACGCGACCACGAGCATGACGGTCGTTGCCGCTAGGGCGAACGACGAACGAATTCGCATCCGGTGATTCCTCCTCTTGTCGTTGACAGACACACGTGTACCCGTCCGACCCTCAGGGCGAATGCTATTCGTCTACGGGGACGCCCGCAACACGCACCCGCCAGCAGCTGGCCGCGGTAGCGTGTGTCGGCGGCCAATTCGCGGCCAGCTCTGCGTGCCATACTCCGGACGCCGGTTCCGGCGCGTGCCAGCGGGGACCTGCGTATCGCCTTGCCTTGTTCGAGGCGGCGCAGCAGGAGGAAGATGGGCGTGCCGGATGTGCCTGACGACGGGCAATCGGCGACGGCCGGTCAGCAGCCGCTCGTCCTGGTCATCGAGGACGAGCCGACCATGTGCGGCCTGCTCACGCGCGTGCTCGAGCGCGAGGGCTACGACGCGCTCGGCATTGGCAATGGCGAGATGGGCATGCGCGCGATCGTCGAATACGCGCCGGAGATGGTGCTGCTCGATCTGTCGCTACCCGGCATCGACGGCTTCGAAATCTGCCGCAGACTGAGGGCCGATCCGCTGACCGCGACGCTGCCGGTCATTGTGATCACCGCCCATACCTCCATGGAGGACATGGTCGCGGCGCTCGACGCAGGCGCCGACGACTTCCTGACGAAGCCGGTACAGCAGATCGAGCTTCTCGCTCGGATTCGCAGCGCGATGCGCCTGCGTCGAGCCATAACGTCGCTCGAGCGCGCGACACAGATCGTGGCCGCCCTGGCCAACGCGGTCGAAGCCAAGGACGTCGGGCTCGTCTACCACTGCCGCTGGCTGGCCCATCACGCCGCGCGCGTGGGCGCTTACGTCGGCCTGCGCGGCGAGCAGCTCGAGGCAATCGCCTATGGTGCACTGCTCCACGACGTCGGCAAGATCGGCGTGCCCGAGCATCTGCTGCGCAAGGAGGGGCCGCTGAGCGAGGACGAATGGAGCCTGATGCGCCGCCACCCGGAGATCGGCGAGCGCATCTGCCAGCCGCTGCGCGCTTCGCGGACCTTCGCGCCTATCATCCGCCACCACCACGAGCGCTTCGGCGGCGATGGCTATCCCGACGGCCTGCGCGGCGATAGGATCCCGCTCGGCGCACGCATCGTCACCATTGCCGACGCCTATGAGGCGATGGTCCACGGCCGGCCGTACCAGCCCGCGCAGGCGCACGAGCGGGCACGCGACGAGCTGATGAGCCTGCGCGGCTCACAGTTCGACCCGGAGCTGGTGCCCATCTTCCTCGACGAGCTCGAGCGCGACACGCAGGGCGTGCCGCCGCTGGTGGCACTGCCGCAGATCGCAGTCCTTGAGCGGGAAGCCGTCGCCGGCGCCTGAATCGGCGCGCATGCAGTCTTTCGAGCCGCGGCCACCCGGGCTGCTGCGGCGGAGCTTCGTGCGCTATGGCATCCGCTTCTTCGTCGGCAGCTACCTGCGCGTCAGGCACGAAGGCTTCGCGACGCTGCCCGAGCCGCCCTATCTGCTGAATTTCAGCCACCCGAACTGGGTCGACCCATTCCTGCTTGCGTCGCATTGGCCGCGTAAGGACGCGCTGTTCATATTCGGACCGAAAGAAGAGGACATGAACAGCGGCTGGAGGAACATGCTCATCCGCTGGTCGCACATGGCCGTGCCATTCCGGCCGTCGAAGACCGACCTGATCGACACGACGCGCCGCGCGACGAGCGTGCTCAAAGCCGGCTATGTGCTTGCCCTGGCCGGGGAGGGCAGGCTCTCCGATCGCGAAGGCGAGATCGTGCCGCTCGAGGATGGCTCTGCCTTCTTTGCCCTCCGCGCGCGCGTCCCGATCGTGCCCATGGCTGTCATCGGCACGCGCTGGCTGCGCTTCGGCAAGACGGTCACGATGCGCGTCGGCCCAGCCATCCCGACGGCCGGGCGGCGTCCCGACCGCGAGGCTGTTGCCGATCTGACGGCACAGCTTCAGGAGGCGATGGAACGCCTGCTCGTCGGCGTTGAGGAGGAGCCGCCGCCCGGCCGTTTTGGGCGGTGGCTGACCGACGTCTTCAACGAGCGGCCGTGGCTCAACCAGCAGAACGACGCTGGGCCGCAATCTCCCGGAGACGCGCGTCGCTGATTCCCAGGTGGTGGGCGATCTCGTGGAACAGCGTGTCCTCGACACGGGCGGCAAGGTCCTGCTCGCTCGTGCTGAATGCCTCGAGGGGGTGGCGAAAGAGCGTGATCTTGCTCGCGTACGGTGCGTCCGACGCACCGTACGTCGTCCGGGGCACTCCCTGGTAGATGCCGAAGAGGCCGTGCGCGTGAGTGGACTGCAGCTGCTCGGGAGTGGGGTCGTCGTCGACGACGATCGCGACTGACTCGAGCTGTTGTCGGAACTCGTCGGGCAGCTTCGCCAGGGCGCGTGAGATCAGCTCGTCGAACGGGTCGGCGGGCTGGTCGGTCACGCGAGAGGTGAGAACTCGAAGCTGATCGGCAGCTCGATCGCGGCGCCCGGGTCGATCAGCGTCAGCGCGCCCGGCTCGCCGTTGAGCAGCCGGCGCAGCCCTTGTGGCGCGTGCGTCTGGGGCTCGGTCGCGATCGCGCCGCGCTCGGCGGCGTAGGCGGCAACGATGTGCAGCGTCGGAAACGGCGCGCGCACGGTGGCGCGCAGGTGTTGCTCGGGCCAGAACAGCTCGAGCGGCGGATCTCCCGGACCGGGCCAGGTCGCATCGACGCCTTCGGCCATCCACTGCGGCCGGCGCAGATCGAGGTTGCCGCTCACGGCTTGCGGCGACGGCGAAGTATCGGCGTTCGATGGGTAGACGGTGTCACTGTGGATGGCGACCTCGACCGGCAGCGGGAACCACGGATGGAGGCCGATGCCACCGGGCATTGGCGTGTCGTCGAGGTTCGTCAGGCGCAGGTCGATGGTGAGTGACGACCCGCTGACGCTCACTACCGACTCAACCCGGTAGCGCCACGACCAGCCGTCGCCGCCGGCGTCAATGGCAAAGCTCGCGTCGCCGGTTTGTCGCCACGGCGCCGCGTAGACCTGGCCGTGGATCGCACTGCCATCCGGGAAGTTCGGGCGCAGGTTCACGAGGCGATCGCCAACGGCGGTCGGCACGGGCGCAAGGCGGCCGCACCACGGCGCCATCACATAGCCACCCCAGAAGAACGGATCGCGGGCGTGATTGCTGATGTCCGCCGGCGTACGCAGCACGTCCATACCGTGGACTCGCAAACGATGCAGCCGGGCGCCAAGGTCGGGCAGCAGCACGACCTCGATGTCGGCGCCACCGACCGTGACCAGGTTTTGCGTTCTCATTCCTGTCCGAGAACGTAACAGGCTTTGGCCTTCCTACAATCGGTCGATGAGCGAGCTTCGTTGGGGAATCCTGTCGACGGCGGACATCGGGCGCAGCAAAGTGGTGCCGGGCATCAAGCGCGCGGCACGAACAAGAGTCGTGGCGGTTGGTTCGCGCGACGTTGAGCGGGCCAGGGACTACGCCGCGGAGCTGGGCATACCGACCGTGCACGGTTCGTACGAGGAGCTCCTCGCCGACACGGATGTCGACGCCGTCTACATCCCGCTGCCCAACCACCTGCACGCCGAGTGGACGATGGCTGCCGCGCGCGCCGGCAAGCACGTCCTGTGCGAGAAGCCGCTGGCGATGAACGCCGCCGAGGCGGCACGGATGGTGGCCGTGTGCGAGCAGCAGGGCGTCCTGCTCGCCGAGGCGTTCATGTACCGGCTCCATCCGTCATGGCAGGCCGTGGTCGACGTCGTACGCAGCGGCCGGATCGGCAGGCTGATGGCCGTCCAGAGCTGGTTCTCGTACTTCAACGACGACGCGTCCAACATCCGCAACGTGCTCGAGGCGGGCGGCGGCGCGCTCTATGACGTCGGCTGCTACTGCGTCAACCTGTCGCGTCTGCTCTTCGGGGCTGAGCCCACAGGCATCAAGGGATCGGTCGTGCGCGATCCCGAGCTGGGCGTCGACGTGCTGACGAGCGGAATGCTCGAGTTCGACCAGGGTATGGCGACCTTCACCTGCTCGACGCGGACGGAAACCGACCAGCGCGTGCACATCTATGGCACCAAGGGCCGCATCTCGGTCGGGATCCCGTTCAACATCCCGCCCGACCGCCAGACGGAGATCTACGTCACTTCCGGCGGCAACCCGCCCGTCGCCCCAGCGACCGAGACGATGACATTTGCGCCCGCCGATCCGTACACGGTCCAGGCCGAGGTGTTCGCGGCCGCGGTGCTCGACGGCACGCCGCTGCCGTTCGACCCGGCCGACGCAATCGCCAACATGCGCGTCATAGATCTGCTGTTCGAGTCCGGCGCAACCGGCTAGCGGCCTCCTCGGGCGTGAGGTCCCGCTGCGGCTCGGCGAGCAACTCGTAGCCAACCATGAACTTGCGGACGGTCGCCGAGCGGAGCAAGGGCGGGTAGAAGTGCGCATGCAGCTGCCAGCCTTCATGGACAGAGATGTCCGACGGCGCCTCGTGCCAGCCCATCGAATAGGGGAAAGGCACGCCGAACAACCGGTCGTAGGCCTGCACGAGATTGCTCATTGCCCGGGCGAGATCGTCGCGCTGGACAGCGGTCGTCTCCGCCAGCCGAGTGCACGGGAAGCGCGGCAGGAGAAGCGTCTCGAACGGCCAGATAGCCCAGAACGGCACGACCACGGTCCAGCTCATCGTTTCGACGATCGATCGCTCGCCGCCGCGTTCCGCCTCTTCGTAGTCGCTCAGCAGGCGAGTGCCGGCCTTCATCGCGTGATCGCGTTGAGTGGCACGTTCGCGGGCCAGCTCGACAGGGAGCACTGATCCCGCCCAGACCTGACCGTGCGGGTGCGGATTCGAGGCGCCCATTGCTGCGCCGCGGTTCTCGAACACCTGAACGTATGCATGTGTTGCCAACAGCGCAGTTGTCTGCACGGCCCACGCATCGACCACAGCCCGCACCTGGGTCGCCGTCATCGTTCCCAGATCGAGGTCATGACGAGGTGAGAAGCAGACGACGCGGCAGGTCCCGGCCTCGCCCTGCGCGCGGAGCAGCCCGGACGACCACTCGCCGGTCGGTGAGTTCGGCTGGAGCGCAGCGAAATCGTTGGTAAAGACGAACGTCGAGTCGTATTTCGGATTGCGCTCGCCGTTCACGCGCAGGTTGCCGGGGCACAGGTAGCAGTCGGGGTCGTACTCGGGTGCGGCCACGGTCGGCGTCGATTCGACCTGGCCCGACCACGGCCGCGCCGTCCGGCCGGGCGAGACCAGGACCCACGTGTCGCGCAGCGGGTCGTACCGGCGGTGCGCCTGGCTGGTGAATCGGAACTCAGCTGCGTCGCGGTTCATGCCGCTCGCTCGACGAGGCCGGCGCCGTCGACCGCGGCGACTTCATAGATCCGTGCTTCCAACCCGGCTCGCGGCTTGTACTGCGTTTGGAGCGCCGACCGCAGGCGGTCGACGGCACCGGCCTCCACGAGGTTCACGGTGCAGCCGCCGAAGCCTGCCCCGGTCATGCGCGTGGCGATCACACCCGGCGTCGACCGAGCGATCTCCACGGCCGCATCGAGCTCGTCCGAGCTGACCTCGTAGAGATCGCGTAGCGAGGCGTGGCTGGCAGCGAATAGATCGCCGAGGGCGGCGGCATCGCCGGTCTCGAGGGCTGCTGCAGCCGCGAGCGTGCGCTCGTTTTCCTCGACAACGTGGCGACAGCGGCGATAGGTGACGTCGCCGAGTTCGGCGCGCGCGGCGTCGAGCATCCCGACGGTCGCGTCACGCAGCGACGCGACGTGCTCGCCGCGCGCCTTCAGTAGCGTGACGCCACGCTCACATTCCGCACGCCGCGCGTTGTACTCGGAGCTGACCAGGCGGCGCGCGGTGCCGGTGTCGACGACGACCACGCGCATCGTGCTGGGAATCGGGACCTTGCGATAGTCGAGCGACCGGCAGTCGAGCAGCAGCGCGTTTCCGGCAACGCCGCACGAGGAGGCGAACTGGTCCATAAGGCCTGAGTTGACGCCGACGTAGCCGTTCTCGGCGCGCTGGCACAGGAGGGCAAGCTGCATGCGATCGATCGAGTCGACCGCGCCTGGATCGGCCGCCACCATCAGCGCCCACGCTGATACGAGCTCAAGGGCAGCCGACGATGACAGGCCGGCGGACATGGGCAGGTTGCTGGTCAGCCGGCCCACGAAACCGCCGGTCGGCACGCCCGCCTGTTGCAGCACCAATGCCACGCCCGCGACGTAATCAATCCACTGACCGCGGCGTGATCCGATGGCGTCCAGCTGGAACTGCCCGCGCTCGTCTGTGGATTCGGTGCGGATGTCGACGACGTGGTCAGTAGTCGGGGCGACCTCGAGGCGGATCTCCAGGTTGATCGCGACGGGCAGCACGTAGCCCTGGTTGTAGTCGGTATGCTCTCCGATCAGGTTCACTCGCCCCGGCGCCCGCACAACCAGGCGATCGACGGACGCGGCTCCCATGAGGGCAGGTTAGGCCTCCGACTGACAGCGGTCAGCCCGCGGCGCGGTGGAACCACGGCGCGAGGGCCGGATACAGACGCACATAGTCCGCGTAGTGGTGGGCGTAATCCGCCGCGGCCGGTCCCGGCTCGGCCGCCGGCTGGGCACTGACCAGCGCGCCACAGGCGTCGTCGACGCTCGCGTACCAGCCCGCGCCGACGGCGCCAAGCAGGGCCGCCCCGAACGCGGCACCTTCCGTCGTGCTGGGCAGCGCGATCTCCGCTTCGAGGATGTCGGCCAGGATCTGGCGCCATAGCGGACTCGCGAGTCCGCCGCCCGACGCGCGGATCTGGCTCGGCCGTGGCATCCCGGCGTCGACCATCAGTTCGAGCCCGTCGCGCAGCCCGAACGCGACGCCCTCGAGGACGGCGCGCGTCATGTGACGCCTGTCGTGGGTGACGTCAAGGCCGACGAAAGCGCCGCGCGCCTCCGGATCGGGGTGCGGGCTGCGCTCGCCGGTCAGGTAGGGCATGAAGTACAGGCCGCTGCCCGCGGCGGAGACGTCGGCGGCCGGCGCGACGAGGTCGCCGAAATCGGCGCCGGGAGCGAGGGCATCGCGGAACCAGCGCAGGCTGCCGGCGGCCGAGAGCATGACCGACATCATGTGCCAGCGACCTGGCAGCGCATGGCAGAAGGCATGAACTCGGCCGTGCTCCTCGTGCAGCGGCTCGGAGGTCGATGCGAAGACCACGCCGGAGGTGCCCAGCGACAGCGCCACGACGCCCGGCGCGACGGCCCCGACGCCAACTGCGTTGGCCGACTGGTCGCCGCCGCCGGCCACGACCGGAGTGCCGGCAACGAGGCCCGTGGCGGCCGCGGCCGCGGCGCTGACCGTGCCGGTCACGACCGGTCCTTCGAACGTGGGCGGCATCAGGCCGCGCGCGATCCGGAGCGCGTCGAGGATCTCCGGTGACCAGTCGCGCGCGGCCAGGTCGAACAGGATCGTTCCCGACCCGTCGGCCTTGTCCATCGCGTGCTCGCCGGTCAGGCACAGCCGCAGGTAGTCCTTGGGCAGCAGGACGTGCCGCGTCGCGTTCCACGCGTCCGGCTCGTGGTCGCGCACCCAGACCAGCTTGGGCGCAGTGAAGCCGGTCAACGCGTCGTTGCCGGTGACATCGATGAGCCGCTGCGCGCCGACCGCTTCGCGGATCAGCTGGCACTCGCGCGCCGTGCGCTGATCGTTCCACAGGATGGCCGGCCGGACGACGCGGTCGGCCGCGTCGAGCAGCACCGCGCCGTGCATCTGGCCGGTCAGGCCGACCGCCGCAACTGCCGAGCCGTCGACACCGGCCGCAGAGAGTGCGCCACTGATGGCGCCCTGGCCGCCAGTCCACCACAGGGCGGGGTCCTGCTCGCTCCAGCCGGGTTGGGGCACCTCGTAGCCGTATTCGGCGACGCCGATCGCCACGACGGCGCCGTGCTCGTCGACGAGGACGGCCTTCGTCGCCGTCGTCGAGACGTCGATGCCCATGACGAGCATGAGCTCGGCCCTCAGCCCCGGGGCGGCCGACCCGCCGACCAGATCGCCCGGTTGACGACGTTCTCGAGCATCTCCTGGTGACCCGATTGCCGGACGGGGCTGATCGCGCCGTCGCCAACCCGACGCTCGAGCTCCTCGAGCGTCACCGAGCCGCCCAGGATTGCCGTCCCGAGCTCACCGTTCCAGCCTGCGTAGCGCTCATCGCGCATCTTCTGGAGCGAGCCGTCCTCGACCATCGCGGCTGCCGCCAGCAGTGCCTGGGCGAGCGAGTCCAGGCCGCCGATGTGGGCGTAGAACAGGTCGTTGCGATCGCTGCTCTGGCGACGCAGCTTGGCGTCGAAGTTGAAGCCACCGGGCGCCAGCCCGCCGTTGCGCAGGATCTCGTAGAGCGGCATGCACAGGTCATCGACGGAGTTCGGGAACTGGTCGGTGTCCCAGCCGTTCTGGGGATCGCCGCGGTTGGCGTCGATGCTGCCGATGATCCCGTTGGCCGCGGCAAAACAGACCTCATGGTGGAAGCTGTGCCCGGCGAGCGTCGCGTGATTGGCCTCGATGTTGACCTTGTACTCGTGCTCAAGGCCGTTGCGAACTAGGAAGCCGTAGACCGTCGCGACGTCGTAGTCGTACTGGTGCTTGGTCGGCTCCATCGGCTTCGGCTCGATCAGCAGCTGGCCGCTGAAGCCGATCTTGGCCTTGTGCTCCGCGACGAGATGGAGGAAGCGCGCGAGCTGTGCCTGCTCGCGTTTCAGGTCGGTGTTCAGCAGCGTGTCGTAGCCCTCGCGGCCGCCCCACAGGACGTAATTCTCGCCGCCCAGGCGCTGCGTGACCTCGAGCATGTGCTTGACCTGGGCGGCGGCGTAGGCGAACACGTCCGGGTCGGGATTCGTGGCCGCGCCGGCCTGGTAGCGCGGGTGGCTGAACAGGTTGGCCGTGCCCCACAGCAGGCGAACGCCCGTACGCTGTTGGTAGCCTGCAGCATCGTCGGCCAGCGCATCGAGGTTCGCGCGGAACGTGGCGAAGCTGTCCCCCTCCGGGGCAACGTCACGATCGTGGAAGCAGTAATAGGGCGTGCCCAGCTTGGCGAAGAACTCGAAGGCGACGGCCATCTTCGTCCGCGCCGCGGCCATCTCGTCGTCCGTGGCCTCGAGCCACGGCCGGTCGAGCGTGCCGATGCCGAACATGTCGCGGCCGTCCCAGGCGAACGAATGCCAGAAGCAGACACCCGGCCGGAGGTGGTCGACCATCGGCTTGCCGAGCACGACCCGGTCCGGCTGATAGACCTTGAACGTCAGCGGATCAGGGGAGTCGAGGCCACCGAACGGTATCGGCCCATGCACATCCGCAAAGAACTCAGGCACGACAAACTCCCTCTCTATCAAGCGATGCGCTCGGTGGCCGGCCGCTTACAGCCTGGTCGTCTGGCGGCTCATGTGCGAAGCGCGGTCAGCTCCTCCTCCGTCGCCTCGCCTGGCCGCTTGCCCAGGATGATCATCCCCAGGACCTCGTCCGACGTCACTTCACCTGGCTTGACCGTCTCGACGATTCGGCCGTGGTACATCACGCTGATCCGATCTGATTGATCGAACACGTCGTGGATGTCGTGGCTGATCAGGAAGATGCCGATGCCCTCTGACTTGAGCTGTCGAACGAGTGTCTGGACCTGCGCCGTCTCGGCCGGCCCGAGCGCTGCCGTCGGCTCGTCCATGATCAGGATCTTGGCGTTGAAATAGATCGCGCGGGCGATGGCGATTGCCTGGCGCTGGCCGCCGGAGAGCGTCAGGACGGGCTGGCGGAAGCGAGTGAAGTTGGGGTTCAGCCGGCCCATGATCTTACGCGTCTCCGACTCCATGCTCGAGTCGTCGAGGTTGCCCAGGCGCGTCGTCATCTCGCGGCCAAGGAACATGTTGCTCGGCGCGTCGATGTTCTCGGCGAGCGCGAGATTCTGGTAGATCGTCTCGATCGCCAAGTTCTTGGCGTCGCGCGGGTTTCTGATCGTGGCCGATTTGCCGTTGATCAGTATCTCGCCCGAGTCGGCGGGATGGGCCCCGGATAACGCCCGCATCAGGGTCGTCTTGCCGGCGCCATTGTGCCCGACGAGCCCAACGAGCTCGCCCGGGAACACGTCGATCGATACGTCGCGGACTGCGTGCAGGCCGCCGAACGAGATGTTGATGTTGCGCATCTCGACGAGCGGAGTTGCCTGTGCAACGGTCATTGCGCTCACCTCCTGCCGGTCACGAACCGCGCCGACGGTTCCAGGTGTCGAAGCCGACAGCAAGGATCAGCACGATGCCCGCGGCAACGTTCTGGCCGGGCGAGTTGACACCGTTGAAGCTCAGCCCGTACGCAAGTGACTGCATCACGAAAGCCCCGAGCACCGCGCCGGGAATAGTGCCGATGCCGCCGGCGAACGATGTGCCCCCGACTACTGCCGCGGCGATGACGTACAGCTCATAGCTGACGCCCACATCGAGCGTCGCGCCGTTCAGGCGGGCAGCCGCGATGGCCGCGGCGATCGCGCATAGGACGCCCATGAGCATGAACGTCTTCATGATCGTCCAGCGTGTGTTGATACCGGCCAGCAGGGCCGCGTCGGGATTGCCGCCGTAAGCGAAGGCAGAGCGGCCGTAACGGCGGCGTGTCGATAGCCAGGCCATGACCAGCGTCACGCCGATCAGGATCACGATCGGATAGGGCAAACCGGTCGATATCTGGAGGCCGCCGGGTGGCGCGACGATGCCGTGCGCCTGCGCGTACTGGTCGGCCAGTCCCTTAGGCCAGAAGTTCTGATTGGCGAACCAGGCGAGGCCGAGGATGGCGCCAGAGCCGATCACCGCAAGCAGGATCTCGGCCCATATTGGCCGGAGTGGGAAACCAAAATGGCGCCGCTGGCGCCGGTTGTAGTAGAGCAATCCGAGGACTGCCAGCGCCCCCAATCCGCCGACAAGCCAGGTCAGATTGCCACCGAGCGAGCCCTGTGCGCCACCACCGATGAGCTGGAAGGACGGGTCAAGCCCAACGACCGCGGCGCCTTGGGATAAGTACCAGACAATGCCGCGGATTGAGAGCAGTCCACCGAGCGTGACGATGAACGACGGGATGCCGACGTATGCGATCAGGAATCCCTGCACAGCGCCGAAGGCCAGTCCAATGCCCATACCCATGGCGAGGGCAATCTCCCACCGAAATGGGAAGTCGGCGCCCATCCCAAGCACACGGGGCATGAAATCCGTCATCAGAATTGCGTAGCTCATGGCCACGAAGCCGACCAGCGAGCCGACCGACAGGTCGATGTTGCGCGTCACGATGACGAGGACCATGCCGGTCGCAATCACCGCGATACCGCACGCCTGGACGGCGAGCGTGACCATGTTCCCCGGCTGGATCAGCTTGCCGCCGCTCCAGACATTGAACGAGAACAGGATCAGAGCGAGCGCGACCAGCATCCCGAACAGGCGGAAGTTGATCTCGGTCTGACCAATCAGTGCGCCCGCGCGCTCACGGATTGAGGCGCGCGCCGGAGGTGTGGCCTGAGCCGATGCCGGTGCAGCTTCGGCCAGATTTGTCACCGCGAAGCTCCTCGTCCCCCGCTTGGAAGCCCTACGCCCCCGGGTTGGACCCGGGGGCGTAGGTGGAAATCCCGTCGATCAGTAGCGAACTACTGTCACTTGCAGGCAGCCGGAGCGGTCGCCGACGTCGCATCGACGCCCTTGCACAGGTCGGCCTTCGCGATGAAGCCGGCATCGATCGGCAGCTGCAGGTTGGCCGCGGTGAGCGGCTGGGGCTGAAGGATGAAGGACTTGACCGTGTTGCTGCCCGGCGTCTGGAAGTCGGCTGCGGTCAGACCGGCAGTCGGCACCACGTCGGGGTTGAGCAGGTTGCTGGGCAGAGTCAGGCTCGCCATGGGCGTGCCCTTGCACAGCGCGAGCGCCGCGGCGCCGGCAGCCTTGCCGAGCTCATTGGCGTTCTTCCAGACGTCGACATACTGCTTGCCCAGCGCGACGTTGTTGAGGTTGGCCGTATCGCCGTCCTGGCCGGACAGCGGCACGAAGGACATGCTCTTGGCCGTCTCGGCAGCGACGACGCCCAGCGCCGTGCTGTCGTTCTCGGCCAGGATGGCATTGATCGGGGTGTTGTCAGAGGTCGCCTTGTCGATGATGGTTTCCATGTTCGACTGGGCGGTCTCGGTCTTCCACGCGTCCGTGAAAGTGCCGTAGTCGGCCGGGTAGTTTGTCCCGGTCGCGTTCAGGATCTTGATGGCACCCGATGTGACCTTGTCGAGCAGGCCCGCATCCTTGAAGCCCTGGGGCAGGAAGGTCGCGGCATTCGGATCGCCCGGATCGCCCTTGATGATCACGTAGTTGCCCGTTGGCACCTTGGCCAGGAGCGCCGCCGCCTGCGCCTTGCCGACGCCGACGTTGTCGAACGTGATGTACAGGATGCTTGGATCCTCGATCAGGCGGTCATACGCGATGATCGGGATGTTCGCCGCCTTCGCCTTCGCGACAGCCGGCAGGATCGCGTTCTGGTCCTGGGCGAGCAGGATGAGAACGTTGGCGCCCTTCGATATAAGGGTGTCGACGTCGGTCAGTTGCTGCTCGTTGCTCAGGTTGGCGTCGGCATCGATGTACTTGCCGCCGCCGGCCTCGACCGTCTGCTGGATATTCGGCTTGTCGTGAGCGGCCCAGCGCGGTTGCTGGAAGTTGTTCCACGAAACGCCCACGGTGCAGCCGGCAGTCTGGCTTGCAACGGTGCTTGCCGGCGGCTGCGTTACCGCGCTGGTTGGCGCCGTCGTCGCCGCCGGTGGACTGGTTGGCGCCGTCGTGGCGCCGTTGCCGCCGCATGCCGCGCTGACGACGACGATCGTCGCAAACAGCGCCACGGCTGGCTTGTTGAGCATGTGTTTCGTCCTCCTCCTGATGCCTGGAAGATCCCCCGCAAGGCCCATGGCTTTCCCTACGCTACCACCCTCCATTCCGCTTGATTTGTGCTTTCGGCAAGCGACGCCGGGTCGTCGAGAAGACGTTCGAAAGCAAGTTCAGCTGCTCCCAACAACGGTGCGTCAACTCCCAGTGACGAAGACTTGATATTAACGACCGCGGCAGACAGCCTGAGTGTGAGCCGCTCGACCTCGCTGCGCATGGCGGGCTCGATGAACGGATAGATGCGCTGGAAGAGCCCGCCCAACACGACGAGCTGTGGGTTGAGGACGTTGACCAGTCCTGCCACACCGCGGCCCAGCCACGTCCCGACCTGGTCGAAAGCGGCCAGTGCCTGCTCGTCACCAGTGCGGGCGTCGGCGAGCACGCGATCGACCTCGTTCCGCCCGCCGTCGACGGGATGGCCGGCCAGCGCCAAAAGGGCCAGCTCACCGACCTCCAGCTCCCAGCAGCCATACGACCCGCAGCCACACGCGCCGCCCGCCGGGTTGAGGGGCATGTGCCCGATCTCCCCGCCGTAGCCGGTTGCGCCGGTCATGGGCCGGCCGTCGACGATCAGTCCGCCGCCGACGCCGACTTCGCCTGAGATGAAGAGCATGTCCTGGACTCCCGCGCCAGCGCCGCGGCGCTGCTCGGCGAGTGCGCCCAGGTCAGCTTCATTGGCGACCATGACGCGCAGCCTCGTACCAAGGGCCCGTGCCAGCAGGTCGCCCAGCGGCACCTCGCGCCAGCCCATGTTCGGGGCCATGGCGACGACATCATCCGTACGCCGGACGATGCCGGCGAAGGCCACACAGATGCCCACCAGCTCGTCGATCGCTTCACCCGCGTCTTCTTCGGTCAGAGCATTCGCCAGGGCGACGAGGTCGCTGATCGTCTCCTCGACCGAGACGCTCGAGCGCGACCGATCAACGCGGCGCATGCGCAGGACCTGCCCGCCGATGCCGACGAGCGCCGCGGCGAGGTAGTCGACAGCCACCTCGAGCGCGAGAACGACGGCACGGCCGGGCCGAAGGCGGACGACGGCGGATGGCCGCCCGGGCGTGCCGAGCAGCGGACCGTTCAGCTCGTCGACGAGGCCCTCGGCAGCAAGCTCGCCGATAAGGACGCGGATCGCACTGCGCGTCAGGCCGGTGCGCGCGCCGAGCTCAGAGCGCGAGAGGGGACCGTCGCAGTGCAGCGCACGCACGATCGCGCTCAGGTTCGCACGCCGGATCGTCTCGCTGCGTAGACCGAGTTCCACTCGTCGCTGCTCCAACGGGTTTGTAATCCCCTCCGCCAAACGATTGTGTAAGCCTCCTACAATTCATCCCGTCACGTCAAGTCACTTTGTCAACTGTCTTGAGGAGGGAGTCATGGAAGGCCTCGACGGCAGGGTCGCGCTGATCACGGGCGCCGGCGCTGGCATCGGCGCGGCGACGGCTCGGCTGCTCGCCCGCCACGGCGTCAGGCTCGCCCTCGCCTCGCGGCGCGGGCAGGATTTGGGTATCGACGGCGCGCTCGTGCAGGCCTGCGATGTGCGCGACGCGACCCAGGTCCAGGCGATCGTCGATGCCGCGGTTGCGCGCTTCGGGCAGCTCGACATTGTCATCGGCAACGCCGGAGTGGGCGGTTACGGGCCGTTCCTCGACCTGCCGGCCGAGCAGATCGAGGAGATGATCGACATCAACGTCAAGGGCCTGATCTACACCTACCGCGCGGCACTGCCGCAGCTGCTCAAGAGCGACGCTGCGGACGTGGTCACCGTGGCCAGCGAGGCGGGCCGGCGCGGCCTACCGAACGAGGCGGTCTATTGCTCGTCGAAGTTCGCCCAGGTGGGCCTGACCGCGGCGCTCGACCACGAGCTGCGCACCAAGGGGGTGCGCTGTACGAACGTCTGCCCAGGTGGCGTCGCGACCGACTTTGCCATGGGTCGCGGGCGAACCCCGGACATGCCCGAGCTGGCCGGGATGATGCGCCCGGAGGATGTCGCCGAGGCGATCCTGTTCGTGCTCACCCGGCCGCGCAATCAGCGCATCCTCGAGGTCGCGTTCCGGCCCGTTACCGAGCCCTCGTGGGGCTAGGCTGGCGGTGCTAGCTCCGCGACGTTGAGCCACCGTGCGCCGGTCGCTCGGCGGACCGCAAACATCGTGTCGAACGGCCGCGCGGCGGTGCTCGTGAGGTTGCCCGCACTGTCGTAGGTCTCGACCGTGACCGTGCCCGTGGCCACGAAACCCAGGCTCAGTCCGGTCTGCTTACCAAATGGCACGAGCAGCCTCACGCTGACGCTGTCGAAGCGGTAGTGGTGAACCGTGGTCGTGCCACTTGCCTGCGCGTCGCTCAGCTCCGACTGCATCTGGATCAGTCGATCGCCGTGGTCGACCGCTTCGAGGAGAGTTGCGTCGCGGCGCAGGAGTGCCTGGTTCTCGACCTCCAGGTTCTGGCCCAGCGCGACGAGGACGGGCTGGATACCGTCGCCGGCGAGCGTGTGGTCGAAGTCGATGACGTCCTGCCCGACGGTGATCGCTGGCAGGGTCGACGTGTCGACGTGGTACGGCACCGAGTTGAGCAGCTCGCTCGAGTCGGGCGCCACGTAGCCGCGCGACGGCGTACCCGCGAGCACAACAGCGACGGGGAACACGAGCAGAGCGAAGACCGCTGCGCCGATCCCGGCCAGCCGGCGTGACACGCGCGGCGTGCCCCCGTCGCCCAGGATCGCCCGGCGCAGGAACGGGCGGAGTTGGTCGTCGGCGCTCTTGGCCGCGGGCACGAGGCGGTCGATCAGCGGGCGCGCGGCACACATGACCACGAGGCCGGCGAGCAGTGTCACCTTGGTCCCGAACTCCTCGCTTTGGGTGGCCATCGCGAGCACCGACGCGATAGCGACCAGCGTTCCAAAGGCGACACGGCCGACGCGTCCGCCGGGGACCGTCTTAGGGTCAGTGATCATGAAGAAGAGGAAGATCATCGTCTCGGGCGAGGTAACGATCACGCGCCAGTAGTCGAAACCGCACACCGGCGCGAAGGCCCAGTTCGCGGTCATGCAGTGACCCGACGCAGCGAGCACGCCGAGGCCGACGGCGAGCACGGTCCAGAACGAAGCCGCCAGGACGAGCAGCTTGAGCCTGCGCGTGATGAGGAGGCCCCCGCCCAGGATCACTGCATAGGCGAGCAGCATGGCTGGGTTGAGTGGCGTCCACCAGAAGTCGAGCGGCTCGACGCGCGACGAGCCGAGCAGGACGAAGGTCACGACGAGGCCGATGTTGGACGGGTTGAAGACCTGGTTGCCGCGGTACTTGATGACGTACTTGCTGAGCAGCGACAGCCCAGCGACGGCCGCGAACAGCCACCAGGCATAGGTCGTCCAGTGATCGTCGACGGGCGTGCCGACGACACGCAGGATGAGCGCCACGCCACTGCCGGTCAGCATCGCGCTCGCCGGCCAGACGATCGAGCGCTTCTGGTAGAAGGTGATGCCGACCTCGATCACGGCGCAGGTCAGGATCGCGGCCAGGATCTGGGGCACGCTGACCTGGAAACCCAGTGCGACCTGGCCCAGGACATGGATCGTGATGATCACCGCCGCGACATGCAGCCGCGGGTCGCGCAGGCTGGGCAGCACGAGCGGATAGCTCTGCCGGCCCAGGGTCACCGAATGTGCTGCCATCGCGCACGCACTATAAGTCGCGCGATCGGCCGCGGCGGGGCATCATAGGCGCGGGGGTTGGGCCGCCGATTCGCAGGGGAAGCCATGGCTCGCGACGAAGAACGTCAATTGCGTGCGCTCGAACAGCCGATCGTCGGTGGGCTGCCGGACGTGCCGGGGATCGGCACGGCAATGCGCCTCACGCCGCAGCTGGGCACGCATCTGCGCGGCCTGGCCGACCAGCTCCTGGTCGACCCGTTTCCGGGCGCCACGATCAGCCGCGGTCAGCGCGAGATGCTCGCCACGGCGGTGTCGGCCGCGAACGGTTGCTTCTTCTGCATGGACTCGCACGCCGCGCACGCGACGGCCGTTTTCGAACGCGAGGGCGGCGCTGAAGCCGTTCCGCTGCTCGAGACGCTCAAGCTCGGCTCTTCGGACGGCTTCGATCCGAAGATGCGGGCCCTACTCCATATCGCGCGCACGGTTCGGGCCAACGCCCGGCAGCTCACCGCACAGGACACGGACGCCGCCTGTACCGCCGGAGCCAGCGACGCGGACGTTCAGCTCGCCGTGCTCATCGCCGCGGCCTTCTCGATGTACAACCGGATCGTGGACGGTTTCCGCGCCCGCACCGCGCCGAGCGTCGAGGTGTACAGCCAGCGCGCGGGCGAGATAGCGGAGTTCGGCTACAGCGCGCCCGCACCGGCGCCCGCGCCGGCCAACGTCAAGTCGTAAACAGAGACACGCGGCGCGGATTGACTCGCCGCCGCCTGGTAGTCGGGGCAGGGCTGGCGGCCACAGTCATAGTCGCGGTTGCATTGGCCGCCGTGGCTGTGCCGCAGCTGGTCGGCCAGAACGCCGGCGCTGTCCCACATTTCGTCGAAGTGGCCCAGACCGCCGGAGTGGTCCACTCGTACGAGGGCGACTTCGACTACTTCGTCGGCGGTGGCGTCGCTGCCTTCGACTGCAACGGCGACGGCCTGCCCGAGCTTTATCTCGCCGGCGGCACGGCGGCGGCGCAGCTCTTCGTGAACGCGAGCACACCGGGCGGTGCGCTCAGGTTCAACGCGCTGCCCGACCCGGCCACGGACCTGACCGATGTCACAGGTGCCTATCCAATCGATATCGACGGTGACGGCGTGACCGATCTGGTCGTGCTGCGGCACGGCGAGAACGTGATCCTGCGCGGACTGGGCAACTGCCACTTCGCACGCGCGAACGAGCAATGGGGCTTTGCCGGCGGCGACGAGTGGTCGACGGCGTTCAGCGCGAAGTGGGACCCAGGAGCGACGTGGCCGACCATCGCCATCGGCAATTACCTCGGCCCCGCGGACGCCAATGGCGTGCAGCCGTGCCTCGACGACCAGGTCTTCCTACCCGGCGCTTCGGGCGCAGGCTTCGGACCTGCAATCGCGCTCACGCCGAGCTGGTGCACGCTGTCGTTGCTGTTCACCGACTGGGACCGCTCGGGGCGCCGCGACCTGCGCGCCAGCAACGATCGGCACTACTACGGCGAGCAGAGCGCCGGCGAGGAGCAGTTGTGGAGCGTTCCTCCCACCGGCCCGGTCAGCCAGTACACCGCCGCGGACGGCTGGCAGCCGGTGCGCGTTTGGGGCATGGGCATCGCCGATTACGACGTAAACGGCGACGGCTACCCCGACTACTACCTGACCAGCCAGGGCGACAACAAGCTGCAGATGCTGGCCTCGGGTGCGAGCAACCCGCAGTACACGGATAAGGCGCTGGCGATGGACATCACGGCTACGCGGCCGTACGTGGGCGACACGACCTTGCCGTCGACGGCCTGGCACTCGGAGTTCCAGGACGTCAACAACGACGGACGCATGGACCTGTTCGTCTCGAAGGGCAATATCGATGCCGATCCTGCCTTCGCCAGCCAGGATCCAAGCGACCTGTTCCTGGGCCAATCAGATGGCACTTTCGTCGAATCAGGACAGGAGGCGGGCATCGCCGATTTCGGCAAGGCACGCGGCGCCGTGATAGTCGACCTGAATGGCGACGGGATGCTCGACCTCGTCGTCGTCCAGCGTCTCGAAAACGTCCGCGTCTACCGCAACGTGGGCACGGGCACGTCCGCCTCGCCACAGCCCATCGGCAACTGGCTGGCCCTCCGGCTTCAGCAGCCCGGCGCCAACCGCGACGCGATCGGAGCGTGGATCGAGGTCAAAGCCGGAGCTACGGAGGAGCAGCGCGAGCTGACCGTTGGTGGCGGACACGCCAGCGGCGATCTCGAGCCGCTCCATTTCGGGCTCGGCAGCGCGACCCAGGCGCAGGTCCGGATATCTTGGCCCGACGTAAGCCAGGGGGAGTGGCAGACCTTGGACGCAAACGGGACGTACCTGATTCAACCCGGCGCAGCGCCGCAGGTGATCGGCCGATGAGCGGTACAGCGAGGTTGGCAGAGGTCGTGCTGCCCGACTTCGGGTTGCCGGAGGTTGAGCCTGAGATACCTGCCGAGATCTACGCCGCGCGCCTCGACCGCCTCCGCGCGCTCATGGATGCTCGAGGTCTCGAGCATGCGGTGCTCTATGCCGATCGCGAGCACAGCGCCAACGTCTCGTGGCTGACCGGCTTCGACCCGCGCTTCGAGGAGGCGCTCGTCGTCGTCGGACGCGACGGTGAGCCGGCCGTCCTGGTGGGCAACGAGTGCTGGGGCACGGCCGGTGCCGCGCCACTGCCGATGCGCCGGCACCTGTTCCAGGACTTCAGCCTGCCCAACCAGCCGCGCGATCGCTCCATGTCGCTCCTCGACATCCTTGGCCAGGAAGGCATCGGCCGCGGATCGACGATCGGCATGATCGGCTGGAAGACGTATGCGGCGTCGTGGATGAGCGACCTGCCTGCGTACATCGTTGACTCGCTGCGCCAGCGGGCCGGCCCCGACTACGTCCAGAACGCCACGGGCCTGCTGATCAATGCCCAGGACGGCCTGCGCGTGATCAACGAGCCCGAGCAGATCGCCTATCTGGAATGGGCGGCGTGCCACACGTCAGAGGGGGTCAAGCGGCTGCTGCGCGAGGTGCGGCCGGAAATGTCCGAGCACGAAGCCGTGGCACTGCTTGGCTGGAACGGCGCGCCGTTGTCTTGCCACGTGATGCTGACCGCGGGGCCGCGCGCGAAGTTCGGCCTCCTGTCACCATCTGACCGAAGGATCGCGCGCACAGACCCGTTCACCACGGCCTACGGCATCTGGGGCGCGCTCAATTGCCGTGCCGGGTTCGTCGTCGAGGACACCTTCGAGCTGCCGGAGCCGATCCGCGACTATGTCGAGCGCCTCGTGGCACCCTATTTTGGCGCCGTGGTCGAGTGGCTCGAGGCGCTCCATGTCGGCCAGACGGGCGGCGCGCTCGATGAGATCATCGCGCGACGCCTGGGCGACGAATTCTTCGGCATCTTCCTCAACGCCGGCCACCAGATCCAGCTCGACGAGTGGGTCAACTCGCCGGTCTGGCCGGGTTCTACGGTCGAGCTGCGCTCCGGCATGACGATGCAGGTCGACATCATCCCGGCGACGGGCACCGACTACTTCACGACGAACATCGAGGACGGCATCTGCATCGCCGACGAATCTCTGCGCGGCGAGCTCGCGCGACGTCATCCGCAGCTATGGGCGCGCGTCCTGGCGCGCCGCGCCTTCATGGTCGACCAGCTCGGCATCACCCTTCATCCCGATGTCGTGCCGCTGTCGAACATCCCGGCCTACCTGCCCCCGTTCATCCTCGATCGAAGCCGGGCGATGACCGTTGCCTGATCGCGGTTTACCTCGGGGACGGCCGATAAGGAAACAGATGTTCTAAACTGAAGGTTCGGCGCCCGAGTCGTCCACAGCCCGCCAGGAGGTTCGTGGATGAAGTTCGGGGATAAGCGGCTGGTCGCACATGGGCGGGCGGTCGTAACGTCGAGGAGTCACGCAGGGGATCATCGGTTGAGCATCGCGCCGAACGACTTCACGCACCTCCACGTGTCAATAGGTGGGAGTTCGAGCGCAGACTGACGGCATCGTGACGTCGACGCTTCCAGGTGCCCGTCGCGATCAGGAGCCCGACGACGACGAGGGACATCACGCTGGCCGATCCCCCGGGCGCGGCACACAGCACCGGCCCGGGCGGCGCGGTCGCCGCGGCGAGCTGGTCGG
>DATCGV010000030.1:0-40405 GCA_036508755.1 Candidatus Limnocylindrales bacterium
CTCCCGCCGCCCGCGGGCGGCGGGAGCGCGCGCAACTCGCCACTCGCATTTGAGAGAAAAGCCATGGAAAAGATGACCATCCGGGATTTCGATCCCCAGGGCAAGCGCGTCCTCGTGCGCGTCGACTTCAACGTCCCGATCGAGGACGGCAAGGTCAAGGACGACTCGCGCATTCGCGCCGCCGTGCCCACGATCAAGTACCTGCTCGACCACGGCGCCGCCGTGATCCTGATGAGCCACCTCGGCCGGCCCAAGGGCAAGGTCGTCGAGTCGTTCCGCCTGCGCCCGGTGGCGCTGTGGCTGAGCGGCCTGCTCAAGATGCCCGTCCCGATCACCGGCGACCCGCTCGGTGTCGGTACCCGCGACGCCGTCGCCCGGCTCAAGCCGGGCCAGCTGTTGATGCTCGAGAACCTGCGCTTCCACCCGCAGGAAGAAGCAAACGACGACGAGTACGCGAAGACACTGGCGAGCTACGGCGACGTCTACGTCAACGACGCGTTCGGCACGGCGCATCGCGCGCACGCTTCGACCGTTGGCGTGACCAAGTACCTGCCGGCTTACGCAGGCCTGCTCATGGAGCGCGAGATCGAGGCCCTGTCGAAGCTGCTCGAGAACGTCGAGCATCCCTTCGCGGCCATCATCGGCGGCGCCAAGGTGAGCGGCAAGCTGGGCGTGCTGAACCACCTCATGGGTCTGTGCGACTCGTTCCTGATCGGTGGCGGGATGGCTAACACCTTCCTCGTCGCGCAGGGCAATGGCGTGGGCAAGAGCCTGCTCGAGAAGGACCTGGTCGACGAGGCCAAGAGCATCCTCCAGACCGCATCCGACAAGGGCGTCGAGTTCCTGCTGCCGACCGACGTCGTCGTGGCCAAGGAGGTCACGCGCGGCGCGGAGCACAAGATCGTGTCGGTCAACAAGATCCCGAACTCGTGGTCGGTGGTCGATATCGGCCCGCAGTCGATCGAGACCTTCCGACAGGCGCTCCAGCCGGCGCGGACGATCTTCTGGAATGGACCGCTGGGCGTGTTCGAGGTGCCGACGTTTGGTGACGGCACGCGTGCAATCGCGCGCGAACTTGCGCGGCTCGCCGAGGAAGGCGTGACCGTGGTCGTGGGCGGCGGCGATTCAGTCGCTGCTGTCGAGGAGCTGGGATTGACTTCGAAGATGACTCATATCTCGACCGGAGGCGGTGCCTCGCTCGAGTTCCTGGAAGGTATCGAGCTGCCCGGCATCGCCGTTCTGCTCGACAAGGCGCCGGTTGCGGCGGGTGCGCGATGACCACCATCGAGTTCGTCGACGCGCACGAGATCCTCGACTCGCGGGGCAACCCGACGCTCGAGGCAGTCGTCGCCCTTGACTCCGGCGCGGTTGGCCGCGCGGCAGTTCCGTCCGGCGCATCGACCGGTGCGCATGAGGCAGTCGAGCTGCGTGACGGCGAAAAGGACCGTTACGGCGGCAAGGGCGTGCGCCAGGCAGTGGCCAACGTCACCGAGATCATCGCCCCGGCGCTGATCGGCGAGGACGCCTCCGAGCAGGCGCTCGTCGACCAGCTCCTGATCGACCTCGACGGCACGCCGAACAAGGCCAAGCTTGGCGCCAATGCCATCCTCGGCGTCTCGCTTGCGTGTGCCCACGCCACGGCCGCGGCATATGGCCTGCCGCTGTACCGCTACCTGGGCGGCATACGCTCGAACACTCTGCCCGTGCCGCAGTTCAACATCCTCAACGGCGGCAAGCACGCGGCGGATTCGACCGACTTCCAGGAGTTCATGGTCATGCCCATCGGGGCACCGACCTTCAGCGAGGCCTTGCGCGCTGGGTCGGAGATCTTCCACGCGCTCAAGAAGTCGCTCCACGATCAGGGCTTTGCCACGGGCCAGGGCGACGAGGGCGGCTTCGCGCCGTCACTCAAGTCGAACCAGGCCGCCATCGAGGCCGTGCTCAAGGCGATCGAGCTGGCCGGCTACCACCCCGGCGAGGACGTCGCCATCGCCCTCGACCCGGCCGTCAGCGAGCTGGTCGATCTCGACACGCCCGCCGACTCGAACGGCGAGCTGACCTACCGGCTGGCCAAGGAAGGCCGCGCCCTGAAGACGGGCGAGCTGATCTCGTTCTGGGAAGACTGGATCACGCGCTACCCGATCGTCTCGCTCGAGGACGGTCTCGCCGAGGACGACTGGGCCGGCTGGCACACGCTGACGCAGCGGCTCGGGAAGAAGGTCCAGCTCGTCGGCGACGACCTGCTGGTGACCAACCCCGAGCGGGTGCGACGGGCGATCGAGGAAGAATCGGTCAACGCCGTGCTGATCAAGCTCAACCAGATCGGCACGCTGACTGAGACGCTGACAGTCGTCGATATGACCTTGCGTGCCGGCTGGGGCGCCGTCATCAGCCATCGCAGCGGCGAGACCGAGGACACGACGATCGCCGACTTTGCGGTGGCGACCGGCGTCGGCCAACTGAAGTGCGGCGCGCCGTCGCGGTCGGAGAGGGTGGCCAAGTACAACCGCCTGCTTCGGATCGAGGCGGAGCTCGGCGCGGCGGCGGTCTTCCCGGGCGCGGAGGCGCTCGCGCACTCGCATTGACGCGCCAGGCGCTAGGCTCGGAGCCGTGCGCCGCGTAATCGATCAAGGGGCAGTCTTCGGCGGCTGGGTGGGCGTCGGCATGGCGCTCGTGCTGGCGATTGCCTTCGAGCTGATCATCCCGGTCCAGACGCTGGTGTTCATGCTGGCGCCGCTGATGGGCGTGCTCATCGGCGTCTACGCGAACGTGCGCTCCGAGCGCTGGCGGCCGCGCGGCCGCGTGCTCATGAATGCCGCCTATGCATCGCTGGTCACGGGCATTGCCGTCGCGCTGCTCTACGTCATCCTGCGTCTCGTGTTCATCTACGGCGACACCGGCGCCATGCCCGATGGTTCAACGCTGACGTGTCACACCGGTCCGGACTGCATCTACCAGCGCTACGTCCAGGCCGGCCAGGCCAGCGATCTCGCGCCGCTGGGCATCAACGACGGGAAGTCGCTCGAGGCAGCGGCATGGCACGAGCTGAGCATCTTCGGCGTCGGCCTGATCGTGATCACCGTCGCCGGTGGCCTCGCGGGCGGCGTCATCCGCACGTTCTCGTCACCGCCGAAGTCACAGCCACTGCCGGTCCCGCCATCAGGCGCGCGCCCGCGTCCGCAGGGCTCCGTCTAGATCGATCCAGAGGCACGCCGAATGGAGACGGACGCAGATGCAATACGACAAGCTCGAGCTATCTGCAGGCGATGACCAGCTGATAGTCGTGTTCGTCAACCAGGACACGTCTCAGATGGTCGATCCATCGGCCTTCGCCCAGGCACTGGCCGATGACGCTACGGCCAGGCGTCCAAACGGCTGGCGACTGGTCTCAATCGGCTCCGTGCCCATGCGCCAGGCGGGCACCGCCGGCAATGTCTTGTTCCAGTCAGGCGGCCAGTTCGAAACCCAGGCTGGGCTCATCGCGCTCTACGTCGCCGAACCGCCGAGGTAGCGCCATTTCGAAAGGAAAAGCCGCCGGGCGGATGCCCGGCGGCATTTTGGTGCGAGAGTTGAGTTAGCTCTTCTTCGTCGTTGACTTGCCGCTCGACTTCGTGCTCGCGGCCTTGGCCGGCGTCGACTTGGTCGCGGCCGGCTTCTTGGTTGTCGTCTTGGCGGCCGCGGCCTTGGTGGTCGTCTTGGCCGCCGCGGCCTTCTTCGCGGGTGCCTTGGCCGCCTTCGCCGCCGGGGCTGCGGCCTTGGTCGCCTTGGCGGCCGCAGGCCGCTTCGTCGCCGGAGCCTTGGCGGCCTTGGCGGCCTTGGCGGCCTTGGTGGTCGTCTTGGCCGCCGGCGCAGCCACGGCTGTGGTCGCCGCCACTTCTGGAGCCTGTGCCTCGGCGGTGTCCGAGCGCGACGTCCGGGCGAGCGCGGCGCGGGCCTTGCCGGCAGCGGTCTGCGCGCCCTTGGCCTTGGTTGCGCGTGAGGCGGCGATGCGTGCCTTGGCCTGCTTGGCCGCCGCGGCCTTGCCGACCTGGCGGGCGCTCTTGGCCGCGGCGGGGACGCCGTCGCCGGCGAGCGCCGCGTTGACCTTGAGCATCAGCCGGCTCTTGCGCCGATCGGCCGCGTTCTTGTGAATTGCACCGATCTTGGCTGCCCTGTCGAGTGCCGAAACGGCGCGCTGAACGGCCGCCTGGACATCCTCGGCAGTGCCGGTGGCGACGGTGCTGATGTCAGTCGCGGCAAGAAGCGCCTTGGAGACGAGCGTCTTGGCCGCCGTGCGCCGCGGCTGGTTGATGGCGCGCTTGCGCTGCGTCTGGCGGACGCGCTTGATGGCCGATGGCGTTCGGGCGCCGGTCCAGCCGCGCGGTGAGTGAGCCAAGTCGAAACCTCAGAGTGACAGTCTTTGTGACGCGCCGGAGGGCGCTGGGCGCGCACGTGGCGCGACGAGTGATGGTAGCACTGGCCGCCGGATCTCCGGCTCCGGCGGCCAGTCGCCGTCCGCCCCTATGCTCCACGCGTGCCGATCCCCCAGGCGCGCCTGCGCAACTTCTCCATCATCGCCCATGTCGACCACGGCAAGTCGACTCTCGCCGACCGCCTCATCGAGCTGACGCACACGATCGAAGCGCGCCAGATGCAGAACCAGGTCCTCGACTCGATGGACCTCGAGCGCGAGCATGGCATCACGATCAAGGCGCGCGCCGTGCGCCTCGAATACGACGCACAGGACGGCGCGCGCTACGCGCTCAACCTGATCGACACGCCCGGCCACGTCGACTTCAGCTACGAGGTCAGCCGCAGCCTCCAGGCGTGCGAGGGCGCGATCCTCGTCGTCGACGCCGCGCAGGGCATCGAGGCCCAGACGCTGGCCAACGTCCACCTCGCCCTCGCCCAGGGCCTCGTGATCATCCCGGTCATCAACAAGATCGACCTGCCCTCGGCGCAGCCCGACGTCGTCATCGAAGACCTCGAATCTGTGCTCGCCATCCCGCGCGAGGAGGTGCTCCTCGTGTCGGCCAAGGAGGGCACCGGCGTGCCCGAGCTGCTCGAGGCGATCGTCGCGCGCGTCCCGGCGCCGAAGGGCGATCGCGACGCGCCGCTCGAGGGCCTGATCTTCGACTCGCACTACGACCCGTACAAGGGCGTCGTGGCGTACGTCCGCCTCTTCAACGGCCGCCTCGGCCAGCACGAGCTGGCGCGCCTGATGGCGTCGGGCGCAGAGAGTGAGATCCTCGAGATCGGCGTCTTCCGGCCGCAGCTCGTGCCCGTTATGGAGCTCGGCCCGGGCGAGGTGGGCTACGTCGCCACCGGCCTCAAGAGCGTCCGAGACTGCCAGGTCGGCGACACGATGACCAGCGCCGCGCGCCCGGCGCCGCACCCGCTGCCGGGCTACAAGCAGGCCAAGCCACTCGTCTTCGCGGGCCTGTATCCGATCGTCGGCCAGGACTTCCCGGACCTGCGCGAGGCGCTCGAGAAGCTCCACCTGAACGACGCCTCGATCAGCTTCGAGCCGGAGAACTCCATCGCGCTGGGCACCGGCTTCCGCGTCGGCTTCCTGGGCCTGTTGCACATGGAGATCGTTCAGGAGCGTCTGGAGCGCGAGTTCGACCTCGACCTCATCGCGTCCGCCCCGTCGGTCGAATACCGGGTCAAGCTGACCAATAACCGCGGCGAGGTGGCGGTCGACAACCCGGCCCAGCTGCCGCCGATCGTCGAGATCGAGTCGGTCTCCGAGCCGTGGGTCAAGGTCAGCGTGATCACGCCCAGCCAGTACATTGGCACGCTCATCGAGCTCGCGACTAACCGGCGCGGCACTTTCGGGACCATGGAGTACCTCGACGCGGATCGCGTGATGCTGAGCTTCGAGCTGCCACTGGCCGAGGTGATCGTCGACTTCTACGATCAGCTCAAGAGCCGCAGCCAGGGTTACGCGTCGATGGATTACGAGGAGATCGGCTACCGCGAGGGCGACCTGGTGCGGCTCGACGTGCTCGTTGCGGGCGAGCCCGTGGACGCCCTGTCGCTGATCCTGCATCGCTCGCGTGCCCAGGCCGACGGTCGGACGCTCGTCGACCGGCTCAAGGAGCTGATCCCGCGCCAGATGTTCGAGGTCCCGGTACAAGCGGCCATTGGCTCCAACGTCATTGCCCGTGAGACCATCCGCGCGATGCGCAAGAACGTGCTCGCCAAGTGCTACGGCGGCGACATCACGCGCAAGCGCAAGCTGCTCGAGAAGCAGAAGGCCGGCAAGTCGCGCATGAAGCGCGTCGGCAGCGTCGAGATACCGCAGGAGGCGTTCCTGGCCGTGCTCCGCTCGAGCGAGGCGAACTGATCGTGGGCGGCACGCTCGAATCGCTGGTCATCCTGGCCACGGTCGGCCTGCTCCTGCTGCTGCGCTTTGACGCGGCGCGTTTCGGCGCGGCCGACTACGACGACGAGGAGTCGCCCGGCGGCCTGCGCACGCGCCTTGGGCGCGTCTCGTGGTACCTGTTCGGCGTCCTCCTGATCGTCGCCGTCTACTTCCTCTACCCACAGCCGCTGACCGATCTCCACCTCCAGATGGGCGATCCCCGCGGCCTCGTCTTCCTCGCCGGCATCGGCCTCGCGATCATCGGCATGCTCTACGCCACGGCCTACGCCTGGTGGCGCTACGGCGACCTCCGATTCCCACCTGGGCACCGATATCCCGCCGGGGTGCTCAACGCGATCGCCACCGCCTTCATCGACGAGGCGACGTGGCGCGGCATCGTCCTCGGACTGATCCTGCACATGGGCGTGCCCCTCGGCCTGGGAATTGCGTTCCAGGCCGTGTTGTACGCGCTGGCCACGCGCCTCGGCGCCCCAGGCCGGCCACGGGCGCTGCTCGTGCTGTCGCTGGCGACGGGCCTCGTCGGTGGCTGGCTGACAGTGGCCACGGGCGGCATCGGCGCGATCCTGCTCGCGCATGCCGTGACACGCTTCGCCATCTTCGTGGCCACCGGCCACGCCGGACAGGTCACGCCGTCGGCCGCGTTCGACGAGGAAGTGGTCGAGGAGGACACCAAGGTGACGCCGGCCGGGTGGGAGGTCGTTGGCGACAACGAGTGACGCCCCGTGACCGTCCCGGCACCTGTTGCCCTCTATGTCCACTTCCCTTTCTGCCTGAGCATTTGTCCGTACTGCGATTTCGTCGTCTACGGCGGGCGCGCCGCGCGCAGGCCGGACAGCCAGGTTGCGCGCTCCGTTGACGCACTCATAACCGAGCTAGAGCTGCGCGGGCGCGCGGCGCGCCTGGGCAGCGTCTACCTGGGCGGTGGCACGCCCTCGCTGCTGCCGCCGCAAGAGGTCGGCCGCATCCTGGGCGCGGCCGACGACTCATTCGGCATCGACAGCGACGCTGAGATCACGCTCGAGGTCAACCCCGGTCCGGCCGACCGTGGCGACCTGGCCGGCTTCGTCGCGGCGGGCGTCAACCGCATCTCCGTCGGCGCGCAGAGCATGGACGCCGGGGAGCTGCAGCGCCTGGGCCGGCGACACTCTGCCCCGGACGTCGCCACGACGGTCGCGCAGGCGCGCAGCGCTGCAGTCCGCAGCGTGTCCGTGGACCTGCTTTATGACGTGCCCGGCCAGACCCTCGCATCCTGGCGTGCCAGCTTGGATGTCACGCTCGCGCTCGAACCGGATCACGTCTCGGCCTACGCGCTGACCCTGCCGGAGGCTGACGGCGCTGGCGATCACCTGCGGCCCAGCCCGGGCGCGGCACGCTGGCGCGCGCGAGCCCGGCATGAGCAGGACGACGACCGTGCCGCTGACATGTACGAGCTCGCTGACGAGCGGCTCGCGCGCGCCGGCCTTGACTGGTACGAGATCTCGAACTGGGCACGGCCGGGGCACGCCAGCCGGCACAACCAGGTCTACTGGCAGGGAGGCGCGTGGGAAGCGGTCGGCCCGGGCGCCCATGCCTTCGACGGCGTCGCCACGCGGCGCTGGAGCGCGGCGTCGCTCGAGCTGTACCTGGCTGCGCTCGAGGCGGGCCGGCTGCCGCTCGGCGGCAACAGCGTCAGCGCTGAGTCGGTGGCCGCGGCGGAATCGGTCGTCCTGCGCCTGCGCACGGCGTCCGGAGTGGACCTCGCCGACCTCGGCAGCGATGTCGCCGAATGGGCCGCGCACAACGGATTGATCGAGCCCACCGCCGGCGAACGCGTTCGACTGACGCGCCGCGGCCGGCTGCTGTCAAACGAGCTCTTCGAGCGGCTCATGCCCGCACCCCGCACGGCGGTGGCGTAGATGCCGATCGAGATCAGGCGCGCGACGGAGGACGACTGGCAGATCGTGCGCGATGTCCGCCTCGCCGCGCTCCAGCAGGCGCCGTTCGCCTTTGGCTCGACCTACGAGCGCGAGCGCCACTTCGACGAGCAGACCTGGCGCGCGCGGCTGGGCAACCCCGACGGTCCGACCTTCCTGGCCTTCGACAAAGATGTCGCAGTGGGCATCGACGGCATGTACATCGAGGAGGGCGAACATCACCTGATCGCCATGTGGGTGGCACCTGACGTGCGCCGAGCGGGCGTGGGCGCCGCGCTCACTCGGGCCGTCATCGACTGGGTCGCCGCTCGCGGCGAGGAGCAACTGCTGCTCGGCGTCGCCGAGGACAACGAGCCTGCACGCCGCCTGTACGAGTCGCTCGGCTTCCGACTTACGGGCAACGGCCGGCCGCTGCACTCCGACCCATCGCGGCTGACCTTTGAGATGGGCCTCGAGCTGACCCGGCCTTGACTGGGAGGGAAGCCAGGTATGCAGTCCCCTGGCAGGGTTCACTCAGCATCCGCTCAGGTAACTGTGAGATTGTTGGCCGGTGAACCGACCCGCGTCTGTTGCCCTTAAGTTGATCGTGCTCGCCGTGACGGCGGTCGCCTGTGGCGGCCCAGTCGTGGACAGGTCGCCCGGCGTGGCGTCGGCCGATCCCTCGGTATCTCCCGAGCGAGCTAGCCCGTCGGCGACACCAGTGCAGCTTCAGAGTGCCGCACCGTTGGGAACGGCGAATCCAAGCCCGCCGTCCACTCCAAACCCGATTGCACAACGCTTTCCAGGCGGGCTGCTGATCGCTGATCGGCTCAACAACCGGCTCGTTGTCGTGAACGACGCCGGCACCATCCTGTGGCGCTTTCCCGTTGAAGGAAGTCTGCCCGCCGGTCAAACGTTCTCTGCCGACGACGCGTTCGTTACTGCGGACGGGAAATCCATCGTGGCCAACGAAGAGTCAAACCAGATCGTCGTGCGCATCGATATCGCGAGCGAGACCATCGTCTGGCAGTACGGCACGTACGGGGTCAAGGGCTCCGGTCCCAATGAGGTCTCGACGCCCGACGACGCGTACCCGATGGCGAACGGAGATGTCACGATCGCCGACATCAAGAACTGCCGAATCCTCGAGGTCACGCCGAGCGGGCAGATCGTCAGGCAATGGGGCACGACCGGACAATGCACGGACAACCCGCCGACGAGCTTCGCGCAGCCGAACGGCGACACGCCACTGCCAGATGGCGGCATTCTCGTGACTGACATCAAGGGCTCACGGGTCGTCCGGCTTTCGGCGACCGGCGCCCTCATGTACGACCTGGCGGTACCCGTGCACTACCCCTCGGACGCGCACCTGCTGGCCAACGGAGATGTTCTTGTAGCCGACTACTCGAACCCTGGCGCGGTGGTCGTCGTCGACCCAAGCACTGGCGCCACCGTGTATCGCTACGGGCCATCGTCCGGCCCGGGCGAGCTCAACCGTCCCAGTCTCGTGCTGCCTCTTTCCGACGGCACGTTTGCTCTGAACGACGACTACAACCACCGCGTCGTGGTGATTGATCCGAAGATGAACTCAATCGTTTGGAGCTACGGACACGACGGCCAGCCTTCCGCCGCAGATGGCTACCTCAACTTGCCCGACGGCATCGACGTCGCCCCGGTTGGCACCTTTCCCTGACCAAAGCTTTCGCGGACACCTCGGATAGCGTTGACCTCACGACTGCCGGCTGGTACGATGCCGTCTTGTTAGCACTCCAACCACGAGAGTGCTAACCGCGAAAGAGCAAGTAGGCAGCCATGGCGCGTCGTAAGGACCGCCCGTTCGGCCCGCTCGATCCACGGTCACAACAGATCCTGCGCGCCGTCATCGAGGAATACGTACGCACCGCTGAGCCGGTCGGCAGCCAGACGCTGATCGACAGGTATCGCCTGGGCGTGAGCTCGGCCACGGTGCGCAACGTCATGGCCGAACTCGAGATGGCGGGCTACCTGAGCCACCCGCACACGAGCGCAGGTCGGGTCCCGACCGACGTCGGCTACCGGCTGTACGTTGAGTCCATCGCGCCACTGATGAGCCTCGAGCCGGTCGAGCGGCTGATGATCCGCCACCAGTTCGGCCAGGTCGAGTTCGCCAGCGACCAGTGGTTCCGCCTCGCGGCAGCCACGATCGCCAGCGCCACGCATGCCGCCGGGCTGGCCACGCCGGCCAAGCCACGTTCGTGCCGCCTGCGCCACGTCGACCTGGTCGTGACCGCATCGCAGACCGCGAGCCTGGTCATCGTCCTGGCCGAGGGTTCGGTCCAACAGGAACTCCTGCCGCTCAACGAGCCGTACGAGCAGGCGGACCTGGACGACATCGCCCGGCTGATCAATGCCGAGCTGAGCGGAAAGTCGGCGCGCCAGGTCACGAACCGGCTCGGCCAGCTGGCCGACAACCCGGAGGTGCCGGCGCTCGTGCTGCGTGTTTGTCAGCGCGTCGAGCGAATGCTGCACGATTTCGATGCCGCGGCCGTGGAGGATGTCTTCAGCGACGGCCTGCTCAACGTCATGTCGGAGCCTGAATTCAGCCAGAGCGAGAAGCTGCGCCGGGTCTTTGCCGCGCTCCAGAACCGCGACTACCTGGGCGCGCTCGTGCGCAAGCTCGCCAGCGCACAGGACGTGCAGGTGGTCATCGGCACGGAAAACAGCTCGGTCGAGATGCGCGACGTCTCGCTCGTTCTCGCCACTTACGGCCAGCCCGGCCGGGCCATGGGTGTCGTCGGCGTCCTCGGCCCGACGCGTATGGCCTACCCGCAGGCGATCGGGACCGTGCGCTTCGTCAGCGGCCTGATGAATGAACTCGTGGAGCAGCTTTACCGATGACCCACCAGCAACGACCCCGAACACGCGCAGAAGAGCGCATCGCCGAGCTCGACACATCGCGCGACACACTCAGCGCGCAGATCGAGGACCTGCGCCAGCAGTTGGAGGCGGCGCAGCAGGAGGCGGCCGAAAGCAAGCTGGGCTGGCAGCGCATCGCGGCGGATTTCGCCAACTACAAGCGGCGCACCGACCAGGAACGCGAACAGATGACGGGCCTCGCCAACGAGGTGCTCCTCGCGAAGCTGCTGACCATCGTCGATGACTTCGATCGCGGCATCGCCAACGTCCCAGCCGAGCTCAAGGACAACGGCTGGGTCGGTGGCATCGCGGCCATCGATCGGAAGTTCGACGCGCTCCTCGCATCGGAGGGCCTGTCGCCCATCGAGGCGGTCGGCAAGCCGTTCGATCCGCGCGAGCACGAGGCAGTGGTCCAGGAGGAGCGCACCGACGTGGCCGACGGAACGGTCGTCGCCGAGCTCCAGCGCGGCTATCGCATCCGCGACCGTGTTCTGCGCCCTGCCATGGTCGCCGTGGCCAGGAACCCGTCCGCGGCGCCCGACGGCGACACAAATGACACACAAACCAACTCGAACTACCCAGGCTCTCAGTCCGGAGGAATCAACTAGTGGGAAGAATCATCGGCATCGACCTTGGCACGACGAACTCCGTCGTCGCGGTCATGGAGGGCGGCGAACCGACCGTCATCCCCAGCTCTGAGGGCGGCCGGACCGTGCCGTCGGTGGTGGCCTTCACCAAGACCGGCGAGCGCCTCGTGGGCCAGGTGGCCAAGCGCCAGGCGATCACCAACCCGGCCAACACCGTCTATTCGATCAAGCGCTTCATGGGCCGGCGCTGGGACGATCCCGAGGTCAAGCGCACGCGCGGGCTCGTGCCGTACAAGATCGACAAGGATCCCAAGAGCGACGGCGTCGCCCTGGTGCTCTCGGACGGCAAGACTTACACGCCGCCCGAGATCAGCGCGATGATCCTGCAGAAGCTCAAGGCGGATGCCGAGGCATTCCTGGGCGAGAAGATCACGGAGGCCGTGATCACCGTCCCGGCCTACTTCGACGACACGCAGCGCCAGGCGACCAAGGACGCCGGCCGCATCGCCGGCCTCGACGTCAAGCGGATCATCAACGAGCCCACCGCGTCGGCGCTGGCCTACGGCCTGGACAAAAAGAAGGACGAGCAGATCGCCGTCTATGACCTGGGCGGCGGCACGTTCGACATCTCGATCCTCGAGCTGGGTGACGGCGTCTTCGAGGTCAAGGCGACCAACGGCGACACGCACCTCGGCGGCGACGACTTCGACCAGCGTGTCATCGACTGGCTGCTGAGCGAGTTCAAGAAGGACCAGGGCATCGACCTGTCCAAGGACCAGCAGGCGCTCCAGCGGCTCAAGGAGGCCGCCGAGAAGGCCAAGATCGAGCTGTCGTCGACGATGTCGACGGAGATCAACCTGCCCTATGTAACCGTCGACGCCGAGCGCAACCCCAAGCACCTGGTGGTGACGCTCTCGCGCGCCAAGCTCGAGGACCTCGTCGCGGACCTGATCGACCGCACGCGCGGCCCGGTCGAGGCCGCGCTCAAGGACGCCGGGCTGAAGCCGACGGACATCGATGAGGTCATCCTCGTCGGCGGCCAGACGCGCATGCCCGCCGTCGTCGAGGCGGTCAAGAAGATGTTCGGCGGCAAGGAGCCGCACAAGGGCGTCAACCCGGACGAGGTCGTGGCCATCGGCGCGGCCATCCAGGCCGGCGTCCTGGCCGGCGACGTCAAGGACGTCCTGCTCCTCGACGTCACGCCGCTGTCACTGGGCATCGAGACGCTGGGCGGCGTGATGACCAAGCTCATCGAGCGCAACACGACGATCCCGACGTCCAAGTCGCAGGTCTTCTCGACCGCTTCTGACAATCAGCCGCAGGTCGAGATCCACGTCCTGCAGGGTGAGCGCGAGATGGCCACCGACAACAAGACGCTGGGTCGCTTCATCCTCGACGGCATCCCGGCCGCGCCGCGCGGCATCCCGCAGATCGAGGTCACGTTCGACATTGACGCCAACGGCATCCTCGACGTGCGGGCCAAGGACCGCGCGACGAGCCGCGAGCAGACCGTGCGTATCACGGCCTCTTCGATGCTCTCAAAGAACGACGTCGACAAGATGGTCCGCGATGCCCAGGAGCATGCCGACGAGGACCGCAAGCGGCGCGAGGAGATCGAGACGCGCAACCAGGCAGACGCGCTCGCCTTCCAGGCCGAGCGCACGCTGCGCGACCTGGGCGACAAGGTCGCGTCGACCGACAAGGCCGACGTCGAGAACAAGGTCACTGCCGTGCGCGAGGCCCTCAAGGGCAACGACATGGACGCGGTCCGATCGCGCGTGAGCGAGCTTGCCGAATCGCTCCAGCGCGTCGGCACTGCCGCCTACCAGGCCGGCCCCGAGTCGACGAGCGGCGGTCCGACTGACGGCTCCGGCCCCGATACGGGCGACGGTGCGCCGAGCGGCGCAGGCGCCGGTACGGACACCGAGGAAGCCGTCGAGGGCGAGTTCAAGGAAGTTTGATCTCGGCGCAACGAGCGCTGATTTGAAAGGGACGCGGCTCCGGCCGCGTCCCTTTCTTTGTTAAGGCCTGCGCTGCGTACGACGAGACGTATTGCGAAGCTGCGTATGCGTCTTAATCCACGGTCGCGCTTTCTTCATCGGCCTCTCAGCGAGTCCATAACAAGACCGGCCTAGCGTCCATCTCGGACCGCGCCGCGGAGACGGCACGGCCACGCGAATTGGCGTCCGAAGCGGTCCGATTGGTCGCACTGGGGAGCCGCGATCACCGACCGACCGGCGCCGGAGAGGTGGGTCATGCTCTCGTCTACCCGAGGGACATGGGTCGTCGTTAGCTCGGTGCTGGTGATCGGAAGCATCCTTGCGGGCTGTGCGTCGGCGAGCACCGCCACCGCGCCGCCTTATCAGCCGCCGCAGAACCCGGTTCAGCCAGTGCCAGCCGCGACCGCGGCGCCGGCATTTCCGAACTGGACCCCGCCGCCGCAGTGGCCGGCGCCGCGCTGGACACCGCAGCCTTACTGGCCGGCCGCGACGCCCGCGGCCACCGTCGCGCCATACCCGGGCAACAACTTCCAGGACCCCGGCGTGAACCCGTTCGTGTCGCCCAACAACGACCCGTTTTCGACATTCGCAATGGACGTCGATACGGCGTCGTACTCGGTCGCGCGGCGCTACATCGAGGGCGGCAACCTGCCCAACCGCGACAGCGTCCGGCTCGAGGAGTACGTCAACTCGTTCGACTACAGCTACGAGCAGCCGACATCAGGCGCCTTCGCGATTCACGTCGACGGTGCCCCGACGCCATTCACCGATTCGCGCTCCGTCCTGTTGCGCGTCGGCATCCAGGCACGCAGCGTGCCGGAGGCGCAACGGCCGCCGGTGTCGCTCACCTTCGTGATCGACACGTCCGGCTCGATGTCGATCGACGGTCGGCTCGAAACGGTCAAGGCAGCGCTCGACCTTCTCGTGTCCCGCCTGCGGCCTGACGATTCAGTGGCGATCGTCCAGTTCGGAAGTGACGCCTCGATAGTGCTCAATCCGACGTCCGCGGCCGAACCAGAGGCGATCCAGCAGGCCATCAGCGAGCTGGCGCCGAGCGGCTCGACCAACGCCCAGGCCGGGCTCGAGCTTGGCTTCCAGATCGCGTCGCAGGCGCATCGCGCGGGCGCGAGTGATCGGGTCGTGCTCGCGTCCGACGGCGTCGCCAACGTCGGGCTGACCGACGCCGACTCGCTGCTCGGGGACCTCGATCGCGAGGTCGCGTCGGGCATGGAGCTCATCTCGGTCGGCGTCGGCATGGGCAACTTCAACGATGCGCTGCTGGAGCAGCTCGCCGACCGGGGCAATGGCTTCTACGCATACATCAACGACCAGACCGAGGCCAACAAGGTCTTCGGCACGCAGCTGACAGGCACGCTCGACACGGTCGCGCGCGAGGCTCGCGTGCAGGTCGAGTTCAACCCCGGCTCGGTCGCGGCCTACCGCCTGCTTGGCTACGAGAACCGGGCCATGCCCGACCAGGATTTCAGCAACCCGGCCGCCGACGCGGGCGAGGTGGGCGCCGGCATCAGCGTCACGGCCCTGTACGAGATCGAGCCGGCGTGGGGGAGGGATCCGACGCTGGGCGTCGTCCAGCTGCACTGGATCGATCCGACCACGGGCGCCCGACTTTCCGCGAGCCGGGACATCACGAGCGTCGACTTCGCCCCTGCGTTCGACAGCGCAAGCCCAAGCTTCCGACTCGCGGCGACGGTCAGCGCCTTCGCCGAGATCCTGCGCCAGAGCCCGTACGCAACGGGCTATACGCTGGCCGACGTGGCGCGTGAGGCGAGCTCGCTCGTGCCACCGTTCGGCGACCAGCCGGACGTCTCAGAGTTCGCCCGGCTGGCACAACAGGCGGCTCAGCTGGGCGGCCAGCAGGTCATCTCGACCTGGTGAGCGTGTCGTGACGGCATGACCTTGCGCGGCCGGCGCCCCAAGCGGGGCGCCGGCCGCTCCACAAATGTGACCAAAGTCATTTGACAGCCTCTCCCATCGCGTCTAGTCTCTCGACCAAGTCGAGTAAGTTTGTAGACAAGACCGGAAAGGCATGAGTTGTTGAAAGCCGTCAAGATGACGAGCCGCCGCAGCGCGGCTCTCCTCGTCACTGCAGTCCTCTTTGTTAGCGCATGTGGGGGCTCAGGCGCTACCGCCAGTCCGACTACTCCCACCAGCGCTCCGAGCGCGGCCACGTCGGCAGCAGCCAGTCCGACGTCGGCCGCGCCGAGCGCGCAGAGCACCGCCGCCGGCTCCCCGGCGGCAACCGCGACGCCGTTCGATGCCACTCCGGGCGACGTCACGCTCGTCGCGTACTCAACGCCGAAGGCTGCGTACGACGCGATCATCCCGCTCTTCCAGGCAACGCCTGACGGGTCGGGCGTCAATTTCGAAGAGTCATTTGGCGCCTCCGGTGACCAGAGCCGCGCCGTCGCGGCGGGCCTGCCGGCTGACTATGTGGCGTTCTCGCTGTCGACGGACATGGATCGCCTCGTCAAGGCGAACATGGTCGCCGCGGACTGGAACAGCGGCTCGACCAAGGGCATGGTCACCGACAGCGTCGTCGTGTTGGCCGTGCGCCCGGGCAATCCCAAGAACATCCACACCTGGGACGACCTGCTCCAGCCGGGCATCGGCATCATCACCCCGAACCCGTTCAGCTCTGGCGGCGCACGCTGGAACATCATGGCCGCCTACGGGGCCTGGATCAAAGCCGGGCTCACCCAGGACCAGGCAGTCGCCAAGCTGACCACGTTCTTCCACAACATCCTTGTCCAGGACACCAGCGCGCGTAACGCCACGCAGACATTCCTCGCCGGCCAGGGCGATGTGCTCATCTCGTACGAGAACGAGGCGATCGCCGCGAAGCAGGGCGGCCAGGACCTTGACTATGTCGTGCCCGATAGCACGATCCTGATCGAGAACCCGGCCGCCGTGACGACGGTCGGCGACGCGACCGACAAGGCCAAGGCGTTCCTGACCTTTGCCCTCTCGCAGCCCGGTCAGCAGACATTCGCCAACCATGGCTACCGCCCCGTCATCGACGGCATCAACCCGCCCGATGGCTACACCTTCCCGACCCCCTCGGGCCTGTTCACGATCGCCGACCTCGGCGGTTGGCCGGCCGTTGCGACGAAGTTCTTCGATCCGACCAACGGCATCGTCACCCAGATCGAAGCAGGCGTAGGAGTCAACCCCTGAGTCTCGGTACGGGGGTGCGCCGCCTGACGGGCGGCGCACCCCACCAGTCGCCCTCGGCGCCCGGCCCGGCTGCGTCCTCCACTGCGAGCTCGCGGCCGGGCGCCGGCATGCTCGGACCTGGTATTGCTGTCGCCTACCTGGGCCTGATCGTGCTCCTGCCTGTAGCGGCCCTGGCGTGGAACGCCGCTGCCGCCGGCCCAGCCTCGTTCGTCACCGCGATCACTAACCCGGCGACCCTCTCGGCGCTCATCCTGACACTCTTTGCCGCCCTGATCGTGGTGTTGATCGATGCGGTGATGGGCACGCTCATCGCCTGGATCCTGGTCCGTGACGACTTCCCGGGCAAGCGCTCGATCAACGCCCTGATCGATCTGCCGTTCGCGCTCCCGACCGTGGTCGCCGGGCTGACGTTGCTGACCCTGTACGGCCCCAAGAGTCCGTTCGGCCTCAACCTTGCCTACACCCAGGTCGCGATCGGGCTCGCACTCCTGTTCGTCACGCTGCCCTTCGTGATCCGTTCCGTTCAGCCCGTGCTGCTCGAGCTTGACCAGGACATGGAGGAAGCGGCCGCATCGCTCGGCGCTTCCCAGGCAACCATCCTGCGCCGCATCCTGCTGCCCACGCTGCTGCCGGCGATCCTGACCGGCTCGGGCCTCGCCTTCGCACGGGCCATCGGCGAGTACGGCTCGATCGTCCTGATCTCGGGCAACATCCCTTTCAAGACCGAGGTCGCCTCTGTCGCGATCTTCAACCAGGTCGAGAACGATGATCCGGCCGGCGCCGCGGCGATCAGCATCGTCCTGCTGGTCGTCTCGCTGATCGTTCTCGCCGCGCTTGATCTGGTCCGCCGCCGGCGTAGCCACGAAGAGACGACCGAGCTGTGACGAGCACCGCCGTAACCGGCTCGCAAAACGCTCGCTCGCCAAGCTACGGCCGGCGCTGGCCGCGCCTGCTGGTCCGCTCGATCGGGCTGCTCTACCTCGCGCTGCTGCTGGCGCTGCCGGTCGGGCTGATCTTCGTGCGCACCTTCGCCGGTGGGCTGGAGCCCGTCTTTACGGCCTTACGCTCGCCCGACTTCCAGCACGCCTTCTGGCTGACCCTGACGCTGGCCGCAATCGCCGTGCCCATCAACACCGTCTTCGGCGTCATCACCGCGATCACGCTCGTCCGCCGCCGCTTCCCCGGCCGCGGCCTGCTCAACGCGGTCATCGACCTGCCGTTCGCGCTGTCGCCGGTCGTAATCGGGCTGTCGCTGGTCCTCGTCTACGGGCAGAACGGCTGGTTCGGAAGCTTCCTCAAGGCGTCGGGCTTCCAGGTCATCTTCGCCGTGCCGGGCATGGTCCTGGCCACTGTCTTCGTCTCCCTGCCGTTCGTCGTGCGCGAGGTGATACCCGTGCTGCGCGAGATCGGCACGGACCAGGAGGAGGCCGCATACACGCTCGGCGCGTCTGTGGCCAAGACGTTCCTGCGCGTGACGCTGCCGGCCATCCGCTGGGGCGTCATCTACGGTGTGGTCCTGACGACGGCTCGGTCGCTGGGCGAGTTCGGCGCGGTCAGCGTCGTGTCCGGGCGTATCTCTGGCAAGACCGAGACGCTGACGCTGTACGTCGAGGAGCGCTACAGCGAGTTCGACCTGATCGGCGCCTACACCGCGGCCGTGGTTCTCGCGCTCATCGCCGTGGCTGTCCTGCTGGCCATGAACGCGCTCCAGTCGGGTCGTGGCAACCAGGCCCGCGAATGGGTAACCGACCTGCTCCGACTCGGCCGCCGCAAGCGCCGGCCTGTTGCTGAAACCAATCAAGCGGAGATCTGAGTCCAATGGCCATCGTCATCGAGCACATCACCAAGCGTTTCGGCGATTTCATCGCCGTCGACGACGTCAGCCTGACCGTGCCCGACGGCGAGCTGACCGCGCTCCTCGGACCCTCGGGCAGCGGCAAGTCGACCCTGCTGCGCATCATCGCCGGGCTCGAGGTGCCCGACACCGGCAGCGTCGTCCTGGGCGACCGCGACGTGACCAACGTGCCGCCGCAGCGCCGCGGCATCGGCTTCGTCTTCCAGCACTACGCGCCGTTCAAGCACATGACCGTGCGCGACAACGTCGCCTTCGGCCTGACCATCCGCAAGCGGCCGCGCGACGAGGTCAAGGCGCGCGTCCACGACCTGCTCAGCCTCGTTCAGATCGAGCAGTTCGCCGATCGTTACCCGTCACAGCTTTCGGGTGGTCAACGCCAGCGCATGGCACTTGCCCGGGCGCTCGCGGTCGAGCCGGAAGTGCTGCTGCTCGACGAGCCGTTCGGTGCTTTGGACGCGCGGGTGCGCAAGGAGCTGCGCGCCTGGCTGCGCCGGCTGCACGACGAGACGCACGTCACGACGGTCTTCGTCACCCATGACCAGGAGGAGGCGATGGAGGTCGCCGACGGCATCGTGGTCGTGAACCACGGCGCCATCGAGCAGGTCGGCCCACCGCGCGAGCTGTACGAGCATCCGGCCAACGAGTTCGTCATGGGCTTCATCGGCGAGGTCAACCGGCTCGGCGACGCGTGGGTTCGGCCGCACGACATTGACATCCTGTTCGACGAGGTGCCGGGATCGGTCGAGGCGCTCGTCGAGCGCGTCGTCTATCTCGGCTTCGAGGTTCGCGTCGAGCTCCTCAGGCGTGACGGATCACGCGTTTGGGCGGAGGTGCCACGCGATCAGGCGGAAGAGCTCGAACTGCGCGTGGGCCAGATCGTCAACACCCGTGCACGAGACGCGCGCACGTTCCCCGTGCCGGACAGCTCACCGCCCAGCGTCCCGGAGCAGCCGGTTACGGCCTAGCGGGCACCGACGCCGCGGATGCGGCCGAGCGAGATCCAGTTGTCGGGATCGCCGGACAGTGCCCTGACGCTGTCCGGGAGGTCGTCGCGCGCCACGTCGGCCAGCGACGTTGCTTCGAGCACTGCCCTGAGGTTGGCGCGCACGGCGATCCAGACGTCTGTCAGGCGCGCGGCGGAGCCCTTGTACTTGACGTTCTCCGGCCGATCACCACGGACGTTGGCCAGCGGCCCGTCGACCGCGCGGATGACGTCAGCGAGCGAGATATCCGACCCGGGCCGCGCGAGGGCGTAGCCACCGTCCGCGCCGCGCTGGCTGCGCACGATACCCGCGTGCTTGAGCTCGAGCAGGATCGATTCGAGGAACTTGATCGGGATTTCCTGGGCCTCCGCGATCTTGTCCGCGCGCAACTGGCCGCTGCCTTCTGCGGCAGCCAGCTCGACTGCCGCTCTGATGGCGTAATCCGCTTTGGCCGAAACCCTCATATCTACCGAGATTGTGGACTATTGCTCAACATTTGCGGGCGAGCGCCTGCGTCGGTTGAGCGAAATCCATGCCTCGGGGTCCGCGGTCAGTTCGCGCACGGCGCTGGGCAGGTCGCGCTCGACCACGTCCTGGAGGCTGGTCGACTCGAGTACGCGGCGCAGGCTGGCGCGCACGGCGACCCACAGGTCGCGCAGCTCGGTCGCTGCGCCGCGGTACTCGACCGTCTCAACGCGCTCGCCGCGCACGTCGGCCAGCGGGCCGTCGACGGCGCGAATCACGTCCGCGACGCTGATGTCCTCCGCCGGCCGGGCGAGAGCGTAGCCGCCGCCGGCGCCGCGCGTGCTCTTGACGATGCCCTTGTGCTTGAGGTCGAGCATGATCGTCTCGAGAAACTTCGACGGGATGTTCTGGGCCGCAGAGATCTGCTCGCGCTTGAGCGGCTTCGAATCGGTCGCGGCGGCGAGCTCGAGCGCCGCGCGCACCGCGTAGTCGGCCTTGGCCGAGACTCTCATGGCCCAATTCTCCGCGATCTCACAGCGACCCCAAAGGCGCGCGCCCGACGATCTTCACTGACACCACTCGTAAGCAGCGGCGCGATCTATCCCCGCTGCGTTGTAGCAGATCGCGAAGAGAGATTCCCCTATGCATCGCTATTCACCGATACGGCTCCTGTCAGCGCTGATCCTCGTGGCCATCATGGTCACCGGCTGCGTCACCACATCGTCAGCATCGAGCACGCCGACGCCGACGCCGGCGGCGCCGGTGGCCAACGCCGGGACGACGCCGCCGCCGGCGCAGCTCGCCGCCTCAACGCAGGCACCGACCACGAACGATTCGAGCGCGGCCACGCCGATCGCCGTGCCTCAGCCCTCGTCGGCCACCACAACTCCGGCCGCAACGGCCAACCCGGGCACGGCCATCGATCCGTTCGCCCCGGTCGTGAGCATCGTCAAGCAGGTCCAGCCATCTGTCGTGACCGTGCTGACCGAGAACGGCCTGGGCAGCGGCATCGTCTACAACGCCGACGGCATGATCGTGACCAACAACCACGTCGTGGCCGGCGCCACGAGCCTCACGGTCGCTTTCGCTTCCGGTGAGCAGGTCCCGGCGACGCTCGTCGGCACCGACCCGATCGGCGACGTCGCCGTGCTCAAGGTCGACAAGACCGGTCTGCCCGCGGCGAGCTTCGAAACTGCATTGCCCCAGGTCGGCCAGCTCGCCGTCGCAATCGGCAGCCCGCTTGGCTTTGAGGACACCGTCACGGTCGGCATCGTGTCCGGCCTGCAGCGCACCATCCCGGGCTCGGCCCAGGAATCGCAGGCGCTCGTCGACCTCATCCAGACGGACGCCGCGATCTCGCCCGGTAACTCGGGTGGGGCGCTGGTCGACGCCAACTCGAAGGTCATCGGCATGAATGTCGCCTACATCCCGCCGAGTGCGTCGGCGGTATCGATCGGCTTTGCCATTCCGGCAGTAACGGTCAGCGCGATCGCCGACGACCTGATCGCCGGCAAGCCCGTCCAGCACGCGTTCCTGGGCATCCGCTATGGGCAGCTCACGCCGCAGATCGCCCAGCAGTACAGCATCAGCTCCGACCACGGCCTGGTCGTGCTCGAGGTCCAGTCAGGCTCGCCGGCAGAGTCAGCCGGCATGAAGCCGGGCGACGTGATCCTGTCCGTGGCCGGCCAGGCCATGAACCAGGTCGAGGACCTGCTCGCGGCGCTGCACAACCACGCACCTGGCGACACGGTGCCCGTCGTGGTCGAACGCAACAAACAGCAACAGACGCTCCAGGTCACGCTGGGCAACCAGTCCTAGCTCGCTCGCGAGCGTATCTCGAGGCTGGGCCGGCGCGGGCACGCCGGCCCAGCGACCAACCTCGACGCCGCGTTTCGCTACCATGCGTCGGTGCCCACCCCGGCTTCTGAGTCCTCGCTTATCCATGCCCGCGGCCTGACCAAGCGCTTCGGCTCGTTCACCGCCGTCGACGCGATCGACTTCGACGTTGCGCCCGGCGAGGCGTTCGGTTTCCTGGGTCCCAACGGCGCCGGCAAGACGTCGACGATGCGCATGATCGGCTGCACCTCGCCGGTCACCGGCGGCACGCTGAGCGTGCTGGGCATGGATCCCAACCACGACGGCGCACGCATCCGTTCGCGCCTCGGTGTCGTGCCCCAGCAGGACACGCTCGACAACGAGCTGACCGTGCGCGAGAACCTGATCATCTACGGCCGCTACTTCGGCCTCGCGCGCGACGAGTGCCGCCGGCGCGCGGACGAGCTGCTCGAGTTCGTCCAGCTCTCTGACCGCGGCACGGACCTTGTTGAGCCACTGTCGGGTGGCATGAAGCGTCGGCTGACGATTGCCCGCTCGCTGATCAACGAGCCCGAGCTGATGCTTCTCGACGAGCCGACGACCGGGCTCGATCCCCAGGCGCGTCACCTGCTCTGGGATCGGCTGTACCGGCTCAAGCAGCGGGGCGTGACGCTCGTCCTGACCACGCACTACATGGACGAGGCCGAGCAGCTGTGCGACCGGCTGGTGGTCATGGACAAGGCCAAGATCGTGGCCGAGGGTTCGCCGCTCCAGCTGATCGCGCGCTACTCCACGCGCGAAGTGGCCGAGTTCCGCTTCGCGCCCGGCGTCCAGGAGAAGCTCGATGGCAGCTTCAACGGCCTCGCCGACCGGATCGAGTGGCTGCCCGATCGCGTGCTGCTCTACGCCTATGACGGAGAGCAGGTTGTCGCCGCGTCGCGCGAGCGCGGCATCGTGCCCGAGACGGTACTCGTCCGTCGCTCGACGCTCGAAGACGTCTTCCTGCGCCTGACCGGCCGCTCACTGATCGACTAAAGGCGCTGGGCAGCTGATGGCGACTGTCGCTTCAACCACCGCGCAGGTTGCGCGCCGCCCGCGCACGCCGGCTGGCGCGCCGACCTGGACGACCATGGTGCGCGTCCTCGAGCACCGCATCCTGCAGTACCGGCGCACGTACCGGGCGTCGATCTTCGGCTCGTTCGTCAGCCCGGTGCTGTTCCTGACCGCGATGGGCCTGGGCCTGGGCGGCTACGTCAGCGGCAGCTCGACGCAGACCTTCGAGGGCGCCACGTACCTGCAGTTCCTGGCCCCCGGGCTGCTCGGCGCGGCACTGATGCAGACCGCGGCCGGCGAGTCGATGTTCCCGATCCTCGGCGGGCTGCAGTGGAACCGGATCTACCACGCCATGTACGCGACGCCTATCCGGCCGCGCGACATCGCCCTTGGCAACATCGTCTGGATCGCGATCCGGCTCATGCTCGTCGGCACGGTCTTCGCCTTCGTCACACTCGCCTTCGGCGCGGTCCGTTCGCCGCTCGTCGTCCTTGCCGTGCCGGCGGCAGTGCTGACGGGATTGGCCTTCGCCACGCCAATCGTCGCCTTCGCGGCGACACAGCGCCGGCCGGACGTCTTCTCGACCATCTTCCGCTTCGGCATCACGCCGCTTTTCCTGCTCAGCGGCACATTCTTCCCGATCGAGACGTTGCCGACGTGGCTCCAGCCGCTGGCCTGGCTGTCGCCGCTGTGGCATGGCGTGTCGCTGTGCCGCTCGCTGATGCTGGGCACGATCGGTGACGATCCGTTGCTGGCCCTGATCCACGTCTTCGTGCTGGCCGCGATCGCCATTGCCGGCACGCTCGCCGCCTTCCGCACCTTCGATCGACGGCTGGTAGGCGGATGAGCGCGTTGCGCCTGACGCCGATCTTCTTCGGCAGCCGCTGGGTGCGCATGGTCGAGCGCAACCTGCTCGTCTACAAGCATGGCTGGCTCGTCCTCTTCTCGGGCTTCTTCGAGCCGCTCTTCTACTTGCTCGGCATCGGCTTCGGCCTGGGCCAGCTCGTGGGCAGCGTTCCCGGGCCCGACGGCAACCCGGTTCCCTACGCGGTGTTCATCGCGCCCGCGCTGCTCGCTGCCTCGTCGATGAACGGGGCGATCACCGAGAGCACGTTCAACTTCTTCTTCAAGCTCAACTACGACAAGACCTTCGCGTCGATCCTGACCACGCCCATGTCGCCGGCCGACATCTCGATCGGCGAGCTGGCCTGGGCGCTCATGCGCGGCGGGCTGTACGTGCTCGGCTTCCTGGTCGTGATCACCCTGCTCGGCCTCGTCCGCTCGCCGCTCGTCATCCTGACCATCCCGGGCGCACTGTTGATCGGCTTCGCCTTCGCATCGGTGGGCATGGCCGCGACGTCATTCATGCGCACGTGGCAGGACTTCGACCTCATCCAGCTCGTCGTGCTGCCCATGTTCCTGTTCAGCGGCACATTCTTCCCGATCGACCGCTACCCCGAAGCGCTGCGCCTCGTCATCCAGCTGACGCCGCTGTACCGCGGCGTCGACCTCCTGCGCTCACTGTCGCTGGGCGTCATTGGCCCGTCGATATTGATCGACGTCGTCTACCTGTCGCTGATGGGCTTTGCCGGTCTCGCCGTCGTGTCGCGCCGGCTTGACAAGCTGCTCCTGCGCTAGCGGCCCGGAACCGGTCCCTGGCGCACGCCGAGCACGTTGCCGTCGGGGTCCTTGATCCAGGCGCCGCGCGCCGGGCCCAGCGGCGCGATGCCGTTGACGGTCGTCAGGCCGGGCCCGGAGTACTCCTCGAACATGCCGCCGCGTGAGCGGATCTCCGCCATCTCGGCCTCGATGTCGGCGACCTCGAAATGGGCCACGGTCTGGCCCCGCTCGACCGGCGGCCGCTTGTAGGTCGACAGCTGCGAGCCATCGCCGGCTCCGAAGCGGACGGCGAACGGCGTCTGCTCGAGCACGGTCAGGCCGAGCACGTCGCGATAGAAGGAGACGGTCCGGTCGAGGTCGGTGACGGGAATGGTCGGCACGACCATCGCATTGGCGAGCATGTGTTCCTCCACGAGACTTGCGCTGCTTCCGCCTGATTACCCCTGTCGATTCGTTGGAGCGCCGTTCGTTGTTATCGCGAAACGGTCGACAAGCGAGCCGTGATGTGCGACTGACAGGAGGTCAGGAAATGGGCAGCAAGATTATTCACGTCGAGGTGACGGGCAAGGACGGCCCAGCGCTGCAGAAGTTCTACAGCGACGTCTTTGGCTGGAGTCTCGACACCAACAACCCCGGTGGCTACGGCATGGAGCGCCAGGGCGACATGACTGCCGGCATCGGCGCGGCGAACGACGGCGGCGCCGGCCTCGTGACGTTCTACGTGCATGCCGACGATCCGGCCAAGACCCTTGAGAAGGTGGCAGCCAACGGCGGCCGCGTGCTCATGCCCCTGACCGAGGTCGCGCCGAACACGACCATCGCGCTGTTCGCCGACCCGGAGGGTCACGTCGTCGGCCTGATGTAGGCCGTCGTCAAGGCGTCGAGGGGCGCCGGCGGGGAGTGCCGAAGATCCGCTTCGCTCCACCCGTCGCCGGCGCCCATTCGATCGTCGTCGCGCCAATGAACGCCATGTAGTCGCTGAGCGCCGCGCGCAGCTGCCCAACGAAGCCTTCCGCCGCGCGCGGCGCGAAACCTTCTTCCCACCAGATGCCGAGAATGCGCAGGCTGCGCGCGGCGCGCTCGTAGCGCGGCTCGATCCGGCCGACGAGTCGATCGCCGTAAAGGATGGGCAGCACGTAGTATCCTCAGCGCCGCTTCGGCTCGGGCACGTACACCTCCCACAGGTACTCGAAGCCGAACAGCTGGCGGACCAGGCCGCGGTCCCACATCAACGGATCGAGCGCCGCGAGGAACGTCACCCTTGGGTCCGCGATCGGCCCGGCGTGTTCCGCGGCCGCCAGCGCCGGCCGCTCGGCGGCCGGCGCGTAGAGCAGCTGCTTATGGCCTTCGACGCGAACCGGGACGAGGACGCCGGCCTCGACCATCTCGAGCGTGTGCCCTGTTCGCTCCGGGCCGAGGCCCGTGCCGATCATCACGTCATTGCCCGCCGTGGGCCGCGACAGGCCGATCGATCTGTAGCGCGACAGCAGACGATGCTTGGCGGCCAGCTCGTCGGTCTCGGTCCGGGCCAGGATCTCCGCCGGCACGAGGCGCTCGATCAGGTCGTAGTAGCGCCGGTTGCCCTCGCGCCGGGCAATGCCCACACGTCCGCTGACGAAGAGCGCCTCGAGGATCGCCCGCGACGCGCGCGTCGGTGCCCACCACCAGTCGACCGAGTGCGAGTGGTGGGCGAAGGCGGCCGTCGTCAGCGGCCCGCGCGCCTCGATGGTGGCCAGGATGTCGGCCGCAACATCGGCGTGCTCGCGCAGGATGCCTTCGCCGTAGTAGGCGCCGTAGCGTGCCCACGTCAGCCGATAGTGGGGCAGCTCCTCAATGGGCACCATGTTCAGGCTCTTGTTGTAGATCTCGAACAGGAGCCGATCCGGGCCATACAGCCACTGCTCGCACCAGCCGCGGCGGTAGTCCCGGATGCGCGCGTGGAGGACGAGGTCGTGGTTGCGCGCGCCGGGCACTTCGAGTGGGTCGAACTGGAGGACGGCCAGGCGCTCGACCACGCTCAGCACACCTTCGGGCGCGGCCGGCAACGAGCGCGGCGGGTTGAGCAGGTGGCGATCGACCAGGAACCGGCGCGCGGCCGGCGCCGAGAGCTCGAGCGTCAGTTGAGTCAGCCTCCATCGTGTGCCTTGGGCGTCTGCGCCGGTGAAATGTAGCCTTGCCTATACTCGGTTGACCCATGGCCACCCAGCGTGATTACTACGACATCCTGGGCGTGCCCCGCGGCGCATCGGACGACGACATCAAGCGCTCGTTCCGCAAGCTCGCCCAGCAGTGGCACCCCGACGTGAACACCTCGCACGAAGCCGACACGCGCTTCAAGGAGATCAACGAGGCCTACCAGGTGCTGTCCGATCCGCAGCGCCGGCAGGCTTACGACATGTTCGGCCACGCCGCGGCAGGAGCCGGTGCAACGGGGTTCGATCCGTTCGGGGGCTTTGGCGCGGGCCAGGCTGGCGGCTTCCAGGGCTTCGGCGACATCTTCGACGCGTTCTTCGGCGGCACCGCGGGCGCGGGCCGCCGGCCGCACGTACCGACCGGCGCGGACCTGCGCTACGACCTCCAGGTGACCTTTGCCGAGTCGATCGGTGGCGTCGACAAGGAGGTCGAGTTCACCGCGCTCTCGCGCTGTGAGACGTGCGCGGGAACGGGCGCCGAGCCCGGAACGTCACCGACCACCTGCCCGAAGTGCCATGGTACTGGCGAGCTGCGCCAGGTCCGCTCGACGGTGCTCGGCCAGATCGTCAACGTCGTGGCCTGCGATCGCTGCCGGGGGACGGGCAAGATAGTCGAGACGCCGTGCCACACCTGCCGCGGCGACGGCCGCGTCGAGCGCAAGCGAACGCTGCGCGTGAGCGTCCCGGCGGGCATCGACGACAGTCACCAGATCCGTCTTTCAGGCGAGGGCGAGGCCGCGCCACGCGGCGGCGTGCCGGGCAACCTCTACGTCGTCATCCACGTCACGCCGCACCCGCAGCTGCGCCGGCGTGACGCCGAGCTGTACTTCGACCTGCCCATCTCGATCACCCAGGCCGCGCTCGGCGCGCGCATGACGATCCCGACCGCCGACGGCGAGGAGGAGATCGAGATCCGGCCGGGCACGCAGAGCGGAAGCGAGATCCGGCTGCGCGGCAAGGGCGTGCCACATCTACGCCGCGCCGGATCACGGGGCGATCTGCACGTCATGGTCGAGGTCCGCGTCCCGTCGAAGCTGAGCGCACGCCAGAGGGAGCTGCTCGAGCAGCTGGCTGTCGAGATGGGCGAGACGGAGGACGCGGCTGCTGCGCCCGAGTCGGACTCCCCGGGCGATCGCCCGCGCGCAGGCAGGCGCCGCCGCCGTCGCGGACTCAGCGACCGGCTCCGGGACGCCATCAGCTGACCGACGAAGAGGGCCTGTCGGCGGCCGGAACGTGGCTCGAGCTGTCAGTCAGCGCCGACCACGAGGCGGTCGAGCAGGTCAGCGAGATCCTGTCGCGCGTCTGTCCTGGTGGAGTGACCGTGGAGGCACCTTTCGAGCTCGTCGACGAGGGACTGGCCGCGCGAGTAGACACGCGGCGGCCGGCCACTGTCCGCGGTTACATCTCGGCCGTCGAGCCGGCCGCCGCCCGCGCGGCCGTGAAGCGCGCGCGCGACGACCTGGCCCACCTCCAGGCGTTTCAGATCCGGCCGATCGGCGAGCTCGAGACACGCGTCGTCCACGAGGAGGACTGGACCGAGGCCTGGAAGCAGCACTTCCCCGTCATGCGCGTCGGCCACAGGCTGGTGATCCGGCCAACCTGGCGCGAGCACGAGCCGACCGGTGACGATGTCGTCATCAGCCTCGATCCGGGCATGGCCTTCGGCACCGGCCTGCATCCGACGACACGCCTGTGCATGGCCCTGATCGATGATCTCGCCGGCGAGGGCCTGTTTGATCACGCGAGTGTTCTTGATGTCGGTTGCGGATCGGGCATCCTGTCGATCTGCGCTGGGCTTCTGGGTGCGGCACTCGTTCTGGGCGTCGATACGGATCCGCTCGCCGTCGAGACGACGCGCCGTAACGCGCGTCTGAACGGGCTATCTCGGGTCATCGAGGCGCGCACGGGCAGTGTCCCTTTGGCCGACGACGAGACGCATTTCGACATCGTCCTGGCCAACCTGATCGCCTCGCTGTTGGTCGACCTTGCCGTCCCGCTCTCCTATGTCGTGCGCCCGGGAGGCAGGCTCGTGGCGAGCGGGATCTTCCGCGACCGTGAGCCCGACGTCCGCAACGCGTTCGAGTCGGCTGGCCTGCGCATCGTGGACCGCAGGTCGGAGACCGACTGGGTGGCGCTCGTGGCCGAGCGGCCAGCCTGACCGGCACGCCTTACCATCGCCGGCATGGCCAATGAGGACTGCCTTTTCTGCCGCATCGTCGCGATGGAGTTCCCGGCGGACATCGTCTTCGAGGACGATCAGGTCATAGCGTTCCGCGACATCAACCCCAAGGCGCCGGTGCACATCCTGCTGATTCCGCGCGACCACATCACGTCCGCCGCGAGCTTGACCGAGGCGAACGGACCGATGCTGGGACGGATGTTCGCCGTGGCCGCCCAGCTCGCACGCGACGAGGGCATCGCCCGGAGCGGCTTCAGACTGACGACCAACTCGGGCGCGGGTGCCGGGCAGAGCGTGCCGCACCTGCACTTCCACCTGATGGGCGGCCGACAGATGGGCTGGCCGCCCGGCTGAGCCTCCTATGCGCCCGTGGTGCGCCCGTGATGCGCCAGTTAGGCCGCGATGCGCACGCCGCATCGATGTGCCGCTATTCCCTCCGCGAACTCAGCTCGACGGACGGTTTCGGGGCGACCTCACACAGGGAATTGCCGACAGCTGATGGGGCACGCGCATCAGGCGTTACGCGGGCCGCGTTCCGCGGGCGTTCCGCGGGCGTTCCGCGGCCCTCGGCCCGCGCCGCCCGGCTGCGGCTCAGTCTTCTTGCTCGACCGGCAGCGGCGGGGCAATGCCTTCGCGGTAGGCGAGCAGGGCCGCCTCCACCCGGCTGCGCACGCGCAGCTTGCCCAGGATGCTCGTCATGTAGTGCTTGATCGTCTTCTCGGCCAGGCCGAGCCGGTCGCCAATCTCCTGGTTGGACAGCCCCGCGGCCACCAGCTCGAGCACTTCCCGTTCGCGCGTGGAAAGCTCGTCGAGCGGAGTGGAACGCGGCTTGCTCATCTCGCGCAGCAGGCCCCACGCCAGCCCGGGCGCCACGTACACCTCGCCCGCGTTGACCGTCTTGAGCACGTTCATCAGCTCGCTCGCAGCCGCGCCCTTGAGCACGTAGCCCGAGGCGCCAGCCTTCATCGCCGCGAGCAGGTCGTCCTCGTCCTCCGACACGGTCAGCATCACGACGCGCGTCGCGGGCAGTGACGCGCTGATCTCTCGTGCCGCGACCAGTCCGCCACCGGGCATGGCGATATCGAGCAGGCAGACGTCCGGGCGATGCAGTTCGGCAAGACGCACGGCCTCCTCGGCCGACGCGCCCTCGCCGACGACCTCGAAGTCCGAGTGTGCTGCCAGCGACGACACGACACCGGCCCGAAACATGGGATGGTCGTCGGCGACCAGCACGCGAATCCGCTCGCCGGGCACGGTCGTGGCGGAGCTCAAACCGGCCACCTGACGGTCACGCTCGCTCCGCCACCGGCGCGCGTGCCGATCTCGAATCCGCCACCCAGGACCTCGGCCTGCTCGCGGATGCCGGCCAGGCCGAGATGCTCTTCCGCGCCGACCTGTGACGCATCGAAGCCGGGCCCGGCATCGGACACAGTCAGACGGATCTCCGTCTTGTCGCCATCGAGCGCCACCTTGACGTCATTGCCCTGGCCGTGGCGCGTCGCGTTGGACAGGAGCTCCTGGGTCGCGCGGAAGAGCGCGATCTTCGTCGACAGCGGCGCTTCCCTGGGCATGTCGCCGACCTCGACCGTTACCGACACGCCCGTTCGGCGCGAGTGGTCGTCGACCGCTCGGCGTACCGCGTCGGACGTCGTCAGCGCCCGCAGCTCGGGCAGGCGCAGCCCGGCCGCGACCGAGCGCATGTCGCGCAGCGCGTCGTTGACCGCGGCCTTGACGTCGTCCGTGGCCTTCGCCGACCGTGCCGAATCGGTGCCATCCACCTCGTCGAGGCGAAGCATGGCCAGGGCCAGCATCTGGCCCGGACCGTCGTGCAGGTCGCTGCTGATACGGCGCAGCTGGCGCTCGGACAGCGTCGTGTTGCGTTCGGCCGCGAGTCGGGCGCGGTCGCGCAGCAGCTTGTTCTGGTCGAGCAGCGTCTGGAGCTCGGTGACCTGCTCCTGGAGCGCGACCTGCTGACGCTTGATCGTCCGGCTGCCGCCGCGGACGATGCCGAACAGGAACAGGTACACGAGTGTCACGCCAACGCCCACGGCGAGCCACGACTGAAGCTGGGCCTGGCCCACCTCCTGGTCGATCTCGTTCGGCTGCTGGTAGAACTCGGCGACCGCGATGATCCGGCCGTTGTCGCTCTGACGGACTGGGATGTACATCTGGACCAGGCGGTTGAAGCCGCGCGCTCGCTCGCCGACGTTCTCCGGGTTCTGGAGATTGCTCATATCGGCCACGACCGTTCCGTCGATCGCCGCCTTGAGATCGTCGTCGATCGGAAACTGCTTCCCGATCAGTGTCCGATCGGGGCTGTACTCGATCGTCCCGTCCAGTCGCCAGATCTTGAGCGCGACGATCTTCTCGCCGAAGGCCGTGTCGCTGAGCAGCGTGTCGATGCTGGCCACGTCCGTGACCGTGAGCCACTGGCCATTGGCCAGCGTCTGTAGATGAGGCTCGATAAAGCTCTGGACGTACAGGCCGGTGATCGACGCGGTGCGGTCGATGATGCCGCGCTCGAGCAGGCTACTGACCCACCAGCCGATCGTCAGGCCACCGACCACGAGCACGAGCAGGCTCGCAAGCAGGAAACGGCGCGCGAGCGACGTTGACTGGTTCAGGCCGAGCAGGCCGCCAATGCGCCCGATCGCCCTGCGCCACGCCGTGGGCCGTTGAGCTCCTGCCTGCGTCGCGCGTTGGGCGGTGGTCGCTGTGGGCAGCGGCTCGCGGATCGCCTCTGACATCGAACAGATCGTAGCCCTGTGCCTGCTCGACTCCAACGGACCTTCGTCTGAACTCAGCGCGGGCCATGGTCTCTACCTCGGTCGCCTACGACCTCCGTTCGGTGAGCTCCATGGATCGAGCGGCCTGAATATGCACCAAGCAGCCTGAATATGTCGCGGAGTGGCCGATACGCCAGCAGCATGTGACGGGTTCTGACAAGAGGTGATCGCTGCGACGGGCCCTTCCGGTTATTGACGATGAAGCCCCGGGCGGCCATCGTGAGGCGATGACGGCGACGGCTGCTCCGAGAACTCAGCAGGTAGCTCGGCTTGCCGCCGTCGTAGGCGTGCTCGGCATCGCCGACGGCCTCGCGGCACTTGGGGATCACGGCCGCGTTACCGCTGACTACGTCCGGAGCCTACATCTGCCTGGAACTCCCGCGCCGGACACGTCGAGGTGGGACGGCTTGGTCGCGGCAACCAGCGTTGAAGCGCTAGTCGCAGTTGTAATCGGCGTCGCCCTGCTGCTGCGTGGCGGCCGCACTGTCTTTGCAATGGCTGCGGTCTTATCGGCGTTCGCGCTCGGAACGACGGTTTTGGCGATCGCGACGATGGCCGAACTCGAGGCAATTGCCGTTGGGCCACTGCAATTGAGTCCGGTTGCTACGGCGGTCGCTATCGCGACCGCGGCGGTCATCTCAATCGGCGCAGCGGCGTTTGGCTGGCACGACGCCCCGTCTGAGTCGCACATTCAGACTCCTCACATGCCGCCGCCAACACATCAAGCCTAACGGAGGGGAAGGCCGCTTCACGGCACAGCACGGAAAAGGCGCGTCGAGCGCGTTTGGCACTGGGCGGTCGCTTCCCCACGCCAGGCCCCGAGCCGTCCATATTTAGGCCGATCGATCCATATCCAGGCCGATCGGTACATGGGCTGCGAGAACGACGTGTCGGTCGCCTGCGTGCGGAGCGGTGAGTAGCGCTGGGTCAGCCTTCGGAATCGACGATCGCCAGCGGCGTGTCGGCGCCGACGCGCTTCTGGACCTCGGAGCGCTTGATCTTGAGCGTGTGGGTGCGCGGGAAGTCGGCCTCGGGCCAGATCTGGAAGTCGTCGAGACGCTGGAACTGGCTGAGGCGGCTGTTGGCCCCGCGGATGAGCGGCTCGATTCGCGCGCGTAGCGCAGCGCGCTCCGCGTCCGTGGCAGGCGGCGGCGGCGCGGGTGAGCCGGGCGTGATGATCGGTGGCGCGTCGGGCGACAGGACGATCGCCTCCAGGCGGCCGGGCCTGGTCTCGACGACGACAGCCTGCTCGAGGCCGACGTCGGACAGGACGTTCTCGATGTCCTCGGGATAGACGTTCAGCCCGTTGGGCAGAACGATGATGTTCTTGGTACGGCCGAGGAGGACCAGGTTGCCGCGCTTGTCGAAGCGGCCGACGTCGCCGGTCCGGTACCAGCCGTCGGACGTCTTGGCCGCGGCCGTCGCGGCGGGATCCTGCCAGTAGCCGTCGAAGACGGTGTCGCCGCCGATCAGGATCTCGCGCGTTTCCTCGGCGAGACGGAGCCCGACGGGCTCGGTGACCTTGCCCACCGTGCCAGTGGGATGGTCGTTCTCACGCGTGGCCGCCACCGGGCCGCACTCGGTCGCGCCGTAGCCCTGAAGCACGACGACGCCGAGGCTCTGCCAGTCCTCCTGCAGTGCCGGCGGCAGATATGCACCGGCACTCACCATCAGCCGCAGCGCGCCGCCGAGTTGCTGGTGGACCTGGCGGAACAGCAGGCGCCGCGCCCAGTACGGCAGGTGGCGCGCGACGCGCTGCGCGCGGCTGAAGGTCTTCTCCTTGCCCTGGCGCTTGACCTCACGCTCGAGACCGATCCAGAACAGCTCGAGCAACTGTGGCACCAGGACTATCGTCGTCACGCGCTCCTCGCGGAACGACTCGAAGATGACGCGTGGCGTTCGTGAGCGGACCCACATGATGTGGGCGCCGAGCATCGTCCCGAACATGATGATCGGCGCCTGCTCGAAGAGGTGCGACGCGGGCAGCAGGCTGACCGTCCGGTGCTCGCGCGCGGGCAGGATCTTGTCGATCGCCTCGAGCGTGGCCAGGATCGTGCCGTGGTTGAGCATCACGCCCTTGGGCACGCCGGTCGTGCCCGACGTGTAGATCACCTCGAATAGTGAGTCGCGCGTTGGTCGCGCCCATGCGTCGACCTGCGCCTCCCAGTCCGGCGGAAAGATGATGTCGTCGCCGCCCTCGTCCGTGCCGGCGGCGTTCTGGTGAGAGGGCGGCGATGCCAGCCACTCGACCGTGCGGATGTTCAGGTGCTCGAGCCCGCTGCCTTCCGGATCAGGTGCGTCGAAGCCCGTGCCGATGGCCAGCCACTGGGCGCCGGCGCTCCGGGCGATGCGCTGTAGAACGTCGGGGGCCATGCGCAGGTCGAGTGGCACGATCACCGCCTCGGCGCGCGCCGCCCCGAAATAGACCGCGGGCAGGTCCGGGGTCGACGGGCTCCAGGTCAGGATCCGATCGCCGGGTTTGATGCCCAGGCCGCGCAGCCGCCACGCGACGAGCTTTGAGTGGTGGTCGACGTCCGCCGCCGTCCACCGGAGATGCGGCCCGTCGTCCGTCCGCAGCACGTACTGCTCGCGCCCCGCGTAGCGCTTGGCCGCGTCCTCGATCAGGTCGATCAGTGACGTGAACGTCCGCGGATCAGGTAATTCCCACATGACGGGCCGGAGTCTATTCGGCGGCGCAAGGACCATTGGCATTTGCCGCTCCAGCGCGCTGCGGGTACACTTCGGCGGCCTCAGCGCGGGCAGACGATACCGTCGTGTGACTCGTCATTTCCCCCGCGCATATCCCGCTCGGACACCGGCACCGGGCTCGATGTGGCCGCAAACCAGCCGGCGGGAGGTGATTCCGGATTGGCTGAAGTCCGCGTAGGCGAAAACGAGACCTTCGAGAGTGCCCTGCGACGCTTCAACAAGAAGATCCAGCAGAGCGGCATTCTGGCGGAGGCTCGCCGACGCGAGCACTACGAGAAGCCCAGCGTCAAGCGCAAGCGCAAGGAAGCGAAGCGCAAGAAGGCTGCCCGCACCGAGTAGTCGGGCTCCGACTAACAGCTCGGAACCAAGACTCCCCGCGTGGCCGGCGGCCCAAGAGGCGGTGCCCCGCCTTAAGGACCAATCGGTGACTCTCGCAAGTAGGCTCCAGGAAGACATGACCGCCGCCATCCGCGGCCACGACGAGCTTCGTCGTGACACGCTGCGGATGGTGATCGCGGCTGCCTATAACGAAGCCAAGCGCGCGCGGCGCGACCTGACCGACGACGAGGTTGTCCAGGTCCTGACGCGCGAGGTCAAGACGCGCACCGAATCCGTCGAGGCGTACTCGGCTGTCGGCCGGACCGACGCGGCTGACAAGGAGCGCGCCGAGATCGAGATCATCCGCGCCTACCTGCCCGAGCAGCTCGATCAAGCGGAGTTGGAGCGCCTCGTGCGCGAGGCGGTCGCCGAGAGCGGCGCGACGTCGGCGCGCGAGATGGGCAAGGTCATGTCCGTGCTGATGCCCAAGGTCCGCGGCCGGGCCGACGGCAAGCAGGTCTCGGCGCTCGTCGCCCAGGAGCTGGCGCGGCGCGATCTCGCCGGTCACGGCCACTAGACCCGCTCACGAGATGATTGCCCGCTCTGCGTCGATTCGTGCCTTCACGCGGCGTGACGGGGTGCGCCTCGTCGCAATCGGCCTGCTCATCATCGTTGCCCTGGGCGCGATCCTGGCCATCGATGTCCTGCCTTCACCTATCGGCGGCACCAACGGCATCGTGGATGGGGTCGCGACGGTCGATATCCGCGCGCCGCGGGCGCTCACCTACACGAGTTCCGTCGCGACCGAAGAGCGGCGCAACGAGGCGAGTCAGCAGGTCGCCCCGCAGTACAACTTCTCGGCCGACCGCGCCTCGGCGCTGGCCGATCAGCAGCTCAACGCTTTCGACACGACCGTGTCGCCGGTCGACGCCGCGTTCGCGGCCGTTCTCGACGACGCGACGCGCCAAGCCGCCCTGCGCGCGGCCATCTCGAGCCTGTCGACCAATGCGCAGAACACGCTCGCAGGACTGAGCCAGGTCGATTGGGCCGGGCTGCGCAGCGAGATGACGCACGTGCTCGGGTCGACCGAGGGACTGGAGGTGCGCGACACCCTTCTGGCTGACGTCCGGGGCTCGCTGCCGAATAGGATCGACAGCCGCTTCTCGGCCGACGAGCGCGCGCTCGCGGGCGAGATCCTCTCGCCGCTGGTCATCGCCAACTCCACGTACGACGCCGCCGCGACCCAGCGCGCGCAGGAAGACGCGGCCAACCGAGTCGATCCGGTTCAGTTCGCCGTGCGCAAGGGCGAGGTGCTCGTGTCGCGCGGCCAGCCGATCGACGCCCTGGCCCAGGAGAAGCTGGCCGCGTATGGCCTGCTCGATCCGCAGCCCGACCCGGCGCGCGCCGCAGGCTGGCTCCTCCTCGCGGCGCTGACCGTGGTCCTGCTCCTGGCCTGGATATGGCGCTTCCGGCCGCAGATCTGGCACCGCACGTCGGCGCTGCTGCTCATCGCGCTCGTGCTGATCGTGTCGACCGTGGCATACAAGGCGACCGGCGACCGGTCGGTATTGCCCTACGTCGTGCCCGGCGCGGCCGTCGGCCTGCTGCTGGCCGTGCTACTCGATGCGGGTGCGGCGCTGATCGTGACCGGCATGCTCGCGCTCATCGGCGGCGCGATCGTCGGCAGCGTCGGCTTCGCCATGTACATCCTGCTCGGTGGCATGGCGGGCATCGTCGTCATCCGGCGCGGCGAACGGCTGACTCACTTCGTGCAGGCCGCGATCGCGATCGCCATCGCCAATGTGGTCGTGGTCTCCATCTTCACGTTGCTCGGCGACGGCGACGCCACCGGCCTGGCCGAGCTCGCCGGCGCGGGCCTCGCGTCCGCGGTCGGCAGTGGCCTGGCCGCGGTCGGCTCCTTCCTGCTGGTCGGCAATCTGTTCGGGATCACCACCTCGTTCCAGCTGCTCGAGCTCGCCAACCCGTCGCAGCCGCTGCTGCGCCGGCTGCTGCTCGAGACGCCCGGCACGTACCACCACTCGCTGATGGTCGGCAACCTCGCCGAGCGCGCGGCGGAGGCGATCGGCGGTGACCCGCTCCTGGTCCGCGTCGCGTCCTACTACCACGACGTCGGCAAGCTCAGCAATCCGGTCGCCTTCATCGAGAACCAGGCCGACGGCCAAAACGTGCATGACGAGCTGACGCCCGAGGAATCGGCCCAGCTGGTCAAGTCGCATGTTGCGGCCGGCATCGACCTCGCCTACGAGTACAAGCTGCCGCGGCCGATCATCGCCTTCATTCCGCAGCACCACGGCACGGCGCTGATGAGCTACTTCTACGCCCGGGCCAAGGAGCAGGCCGTGGCCGATTCCGGGCTGCGGCCCGATACGCCGGCAGCGCGCGATGTGGCCGCGGCGGTTGATGAGCGCAAGTTCCGCCACGCGGGGCCGAAGCCGCAGTCACGCGAGGCGGCGATCCTGATGCTGTCCGATTCGGTCGAAGCGTCCGTTCGTTCGCTGCGCCAGCCGGACGAGGCGCAGATTCGGGCGATGGTCGGCCAGATCATCCGGGAGCGCCTCGAGGACGGCCAGTTCGACGAGTGCGACCTGACCCTGCGCGACCTCGACAAGATCCGCGAGGCGTTCGTCGCCCAGCTGCTGGGCATGTACCACCGGCGCATCGAATACCCGCAGAACAAGATCGTCGAGCTCGAGTCGCGCCGCGCGGCGAGCGGCGGCGGCACGGCCAGTTAGGGCGCTGGGCCACAACTTGGCCGCGCACTACCTCGGCGGCTGGCGCATTGACATCACGGTGCGCGACGGAGTGCGCGTGCCATTGAGCGCGGCCGCGATCGCGCGCAGCGCGGTACAGGCGCTCGACGCGGCCGGCGCGCCAGCGCCGGCGTCGCTGGCCGTGATCCTGAGCGGTGACGCCGAACTTGCCGAGCTCAACGAGAAGCACATGGGCCACGAAGGGGCGACCGACGTCCTGTCGTTCCCGATGCTGCCGCCGGGAGCATTCCCGCCACACCCGGGCCAGCACATCGGAAGATCATCGGACAAGCCCTTCGTGCTGCCGCCCGGTCAGCGTCCGCACCTGGGCGACATCGTGATTTCGGTCGAACGGGCCGCTGAGCAGGCTGAGCAGGGCTCGGGCGGCCAGGCTGGCGATGTGCGCTGGTCGGTCGCTGACGAGGTTCGGCTGCTCGTGATTCACGGTGTGCTCCACGTCTGCGGCTGGGATCATGCTGATGCCGACGAGCGCGCCGCGATGCGTGAACTGGAGAACGAGCTGCTGGCGGACAAATGACCGATCACGACACGACCGAACACGACCACGAGCACCATCACCACGCCTACGACTGGCAGGCCGAGCTGCTCGCGATGCGCGAGGCAACGGCTCACTACTACGAGCACCAGTTCGACTGGCGCGGCAAGGATCCGCCGCCCGGCTTCAGCGGCCCGCGCTACTTCCCGCCCGCGCCCGAGTGGCGGCTCGCGGCGCGCCTCGACAGCTCTGTCCCGGGCGCAGGCGACCACACCGAGATCGCGACATCGACCGGCCAGGTGCGCCAGATGCACGTCGCCGGCGATCTCGTGTTTGATACAGAAGGAGCGGAGCGTCGGTTGACCGCGTTCGTCAGCCAGGATGCCGAGGGCTACGAGGTGCTCTTCGTGCCCTTCCGTGATGGCACTTCGGGAACGGAAACCTACGGGGCGGGCCGTTATGTCGAGGCGCCGTTCGATTCGGAGTCACCCGACGAGCCGATCGAGCTCGACTTCAACTTCGCCTACAACCCGTCGTGCGTTTACAGCGCGGCATATGACTGCCCGTACCCGCCGCCGCAGAACAAGCTGCCCATCCCCGTGCGTGCCGGCGAGCGCCTGCCGTATGACGAGGCGGCGCACTAGGGCGGGCTAGAGGTTGCCGGTGAAGTAGGCGAAGCCGCTGCTGATCCAGATGGCCACGAAACAGACGGCCACGATGCGGCCGATCCACGGCGCGGCGTCGTAAGCAAGCGAGGGTCGGAAGCGGATCAACGCGAACTTGATGGCGAGCAGTGAGAACGCCGTCGAGCCCGCGATGACGTGGATCGCCACCCGCAGCGGGTCGTGCGGCGCGCCGATGTCGACCATGCAGAAGAAGGCGATGACCGCGGCGAGGACGATGGTGATTCGGCCGCCGATGCGGTGGACGCGCATCATCGAGCGCATCTTGATCCGGCCGCGGGGCAGATGGCCGAGCACCGATTCCATCGTGTAGAACTGGCTGAAGGTCAACAGCACGACCACCGTCGAGCCGACTGCCTTGATCGCCGCCTTCTGGTCCGTGTAGTAGAAGGCAGGCACGGCCAGGCCGATGACGGTCATTACGACGAGTACGACAGCCCACACGCCGAACACGGCGGTGAGCACCAGAACCGCGTCCGTTAGCCAGTCGGGCACGCGCGTCCGACGCGGGTAAGTCTTGGCCGGAGTAGCCGGCGCCGCGGGAACCGGCGCTGTGGGTGCAGTCACGCGCGCATCGTACGAGCGCCTGCAAGTGTCCCGGCCGCTAGCTTTCGTCTCCGGTCAGCAGCCCTCGGAGAGGTCGTACGGCATTTGAACCGGTGCTGCGTCGTCGGACAACGTCAGCTTCTGGTCGACAGGCGTGTCGCCCAGTATTCCTTCGAACTTGGATCGTCCGTTGGCATCAGTGATCGCGACGTGCCAGGGCAGCACCGGCGGCTGTGGCTGGCTGAATTGTTCATTGATCACCTGGCTCGCACCGGCGTCAACGGTCGTGTGCCATGTCTCGTTGATGGCCCCAGTGACTCTGTCCGACGAGTCGTTGAGGATCTTGAGGTGGAAGCCGCCGCAGGCGTTCGACGGAAGACCCGCGTAGTCGATCTGCGTCGGTCGGGGGCATTGACTGCGCAGCACAGCGGTCGTGTGGACGATGCTCTCGCTCGAAAGGGTCAGGCCAAAGTCGATCATGGGCTGTACGACGAATGACCCGAGAGACTTGCCCTTCGAGTCTGTAACGACCGCGGTCCACGTGAGCGCCGGAGGACGATCCGTAGCACCCGGTTCGACGACTCGAGTCGAGTTCGCGTCAACCGTTGCCGTCCATTGGTCGTTCAGGGTGACCCCGATTGCGCTGCCCGCTTGATTGACGATCGTCAGCTTGGCCGACGCACATTGATCGTTTGACGTCGCCAACGCGGCGGAAGCCCGTGGAGCAGTGGGCGGGGCGCCGCCGGTCGGCCCGCAGCCGGCAGCGACGAGAGCCAGGAGCAGCGCGGGCAGGGCGCGATTCATCGTTCGCACATGCTCGTGACGGTGGCCATTCCCGGCCAGTGCCATTGGTCGGTAGGATTGCCAAGTACCCGGTCGCGGTCTCGATCGGGCGTGTTTGCGTGTCCGGAGAGATGAAGATCGTCGTCGGCCTGGGCAATCCCGGGCGCCAATACGAACAGACCCGGCACAACGTCGGCTGGATGGTCCTCGACCGG
>DATCGV010000031.1:0-28154 GCA_036508755.1 Candidatus Limnocylindrales bacterium
GAGCCACTGGTGGATCTGGCCGCTGTCGGGCGGCCAGCCGATGGCGATACCAAGCAAGAGCGCCGGAATGGCGAGCAGGATCAGGGGCAGCGTCATCGTCCATGGCGATTCGTGGATCTTGGGCTCGACCTCCGGGTCCACGTGGCTCTCGCCGTAGAACGTCTTGCCCATCAGCCGGAACATGTAGAAGCCGGTCATCACCGCGACCACGACGCCGATGATCCAGACGACGAGGAAGCCGTTCTTGAAGGCAGAGCCCAGGATCTCGTCCTTGCTGAAGAAGCCGGCCAGGGGCGGAATGCCGGCGAGGGCGATCGAGCCGATGAGCATCGTCCAGTGGGTGATCGGGATCTTGCGCCACAACGCGCCCATCTTGTTCATGTCCTGTTCGTCGTGGACCGAGTGGATGACCGACCCCGAGCCGAGGAACAACAGGCCCTTGAAGAAGCCATGTGTCATCAGGTGGAAGATCGCTGCCGCGTAGGCGCCGACGCCCAGTCCGGCGAACATGTAACCGAGCTGCGAGAGCGTCGAGTAGGCCAGCACGCGTTTGATATCGCGCTGGGTGAAGGCGATTGACGCGGCCAGGATTGCGGTGAAGATGCCGATCGCGGCGACGACGACCATCGCCTGCGGTGCCTGGCTGAAGATCGGGTTGGCCCGGGCGATGAAGTAGACGCCCGCGTTGACCATCGTCGCCGCGTGGATCAGGGCGCTGACCGGGGTGGGGCCCTCCATCGCGTCGGGCAGCCACACGTGGAGCGGAAACTGGGCGCTCTTGCCGACCGCGCCACAGAAGAGCAGCAGCGCGATGCCTGTCATCTGCCACGGTTGGATCGCGCCTGACTGGAGCGCCTGCGGCAGGAGCTGGAAGACGCCAGGGCCGGCGGTCGTGGTCGTGAAGTTGAAGGTGCCCACGGTTGTCCAGACAGCGGCGATGCCGAGCGCGAAGCCAAAGTCGCCGACACGGTTGACGAGGAACGCTTTCTTGGCGGCCAGCGCGGCGGAGCGGCGGTTGTACCAGAAGCCGATGAGCAGGTAGCTCGACAGCCCGACCAGCTCCCAGGCGGCGAAGAGGAGCACGAAGTTGTCGGCCAGAACGAGCAGCAGCATGCTGAACATGAAGAAGTTCAGGTAGGCGAAGAAGCGCCACCGCCCCGGGTCGTGAGCCATGTAGCCGATCGAGTAGACGTGGACGAGCATGCCGATCGTCGTGACCACGATCAGCAGCACGGCGGTCAGGTTGTCGACGGCGAAGTTGAAGTCGACGTGGAAGGCGCCCGCCGGGATCCATGTCCCGAGCGTGAAGTGCAGGCCGCCGTCGCCGAAGGTGCCCAGGAAGAGCGTCTGGTACACGAGGTACATGGCGATCAGCCAGGTGACGATGAGCACCGGCACGGCCACGATCCATGCCCGCGTGTACAGACGCCGGCCGATGAGCGCGCTTACGCCAAAGCCGGCGAGCGGCAGCACCAGCAGGAGCGTTACCAGCAGCTCGTTCGTCGTCAGGTTCATGGCAGGCGCGCGCTAATCGCGCATGCTGGCGTACTCGTCGACCAGCGGTGTCCGTCGGTTGCGATAGATGGCGATGACGATGGCCAGGCCGACGGTCGCCTCGGCAGCGGCGACGGCCATGACCAACAGCGCGATCAGCGCGGCATGGGCCTGCAGGCTGGGCGTGAACGCGCCGAAGGCGATCGCGGCCAGGTTGACGGCGTTGAGCATGAGCTCGATCGACATGAGCATGGCGATCGCGTTGCGACGGGCGAGGAAGCCGAAGACGCCGATCGAGAAGAGCAGGCCCGACAGGATCAGGTAAGCGTCGAGGGAGTGGCTCATGCCGGCTGATCCGCAGTGGCTGCCTCGACCGGCGCGCGCAGCCGATCAAGGGTGGCCATCTCGGGCTCACCGGGGTCGCTCGACACCTCGCGCTTGGCTAAGAAGACGCCTCCGATCACAGCGGCGGTCAGTAATACCGCCACGACCTGGAGGGCGAAGATGTAGAGCGAGTCCTGGAAGAGGAGCATCGCGATCGCGCTCGTCGAGGCTACGAGCCGGTCGCTGCCGGCGAGCGGCCACTGCGTGTTCACGACGCTGACAATCAGCAGCAGGCAGAAGCCGATCGCGGCGAGCGCTCCCGCCCACGCCTGGTGGTGGAAGACGAGCTCCGACGGGCCGGACTTGGTCTGCGTGAGCATGATCGCGAACAGGATCAGGACGCTGATGGCGCCGATATAGACGAGCACCTCCGACGCGGCGACGATGACCGCTCCGGCAAGGACGTAGATGCCGGCCAGGGCGGCGAAGCAGCCCATCATCGCGATGCCTGAGCGGACGATGTTGCGCCCCAGCACGACGAACAGCGCGCAGCCGAGCATCACCCCGGCGAGGATCAGGAAGAGCAGGTCATCCCACGCCCAGCCAAGGATCGGGATGTTGGCCGGCAGCGCCAGGTCCGCCAACACGGGCAGCGGCGTCATCAGTGGGTGTGCTGACCGTTGCCGCCATGCGCGCTCGCGTGGCCGTTGCCGTTGTGGCCATTGCCGGCCACGCTCGCGGGCAGAACCGGAAGCATGCGGCCGGTGTCAAGGAATCGGCCCTGCTGCTCCGCCCGCTCGAGCCAGTCGCGCTCGCGGCGGATGTAGCTGATCTCCGTGTCGCGCTCCATCGCGCTCGTGGCCAGCAGATCGATCGCGGGCTCCGAGCGGTCGGTGTGCGAGAGCTCGAAGTCGGGACCGCAGCGCAGGGCGTCGTACGGACAGGCATCGACGCAGATGCCGCACAGGATGCAGCGGCTCTCGTCGACGTCGTACTTCTCCAGCACCCGCGGCTTGGGCATCAGTGCACCGGTCGGGCACGTCTCAGCGCAGCGCCCGCAGCTGACGCATGGCGTGGTGTTCAGGCTCATGTCGAGCGGAGTCGTCACGAGCGTGTCGAAACCGGTGCGCATGAAGTCGTAGCACGCGGCGCCGACGATCTCCTTGCACACGTTGGCGCACCTGCCGCAGTCGATGCAGCGTGCCGGCTCACGCAGGATGAAGGCGTGGCTGTCGTCGCGGATGTAGTCATGGTTCGTGCCGGTGAAGCGGTTCTCGGTCACGCTGCGGTGCGAGAAGCCGGTCCGCTCGGGTTCGAGGGTGGCCAGCGTCGTGCCGTACTCGATACCCTGGCGGCGCAGGTCGCAGTAGCCGATCGCCTCGCACGTGCACTGCAGGCAGCGCTTCGACTCGGCCATCGCCTCTGACTGGCTGTACGGGATCTCGTACTCGACGTAGCTCTTGTTGCGCACATCGGCCGGCATCGACTTGAGCCGGAGGCGCGGCTCCTTGACCTCGCCGCTGTACGGGACGATGTTCAGGAACTCGGGCTGCGGCTCGGCCAGCGTCTGGCGCGTCTTGAGCGCGTCGAGATCCTGGCCCTTCAGGAACGCGTCGATCGCGTAAGCGGAGCGGCGACCCTCGGCCACCGCCTGGACCACGGTCGATGCGCCGACGCGCACGTCGCCCGTGCCGAAGACACCGGCACGGCCGGTGGTGAATGTGACGGCATCGGCGGCAAGCCGCCGGTTCTTGGTGGCCTCGACTCCGTCAGCGCCACGGCTCAGCCAGTCGAGCTGCGGGCCCTGGCCGATCGCAAGCAGGACTCGGTCGCACTCGATGACGAACTCCGTCCCTGCCACCGGCTCGGGGCGCCGCCGGCCGGACGCATCGGGTGCGCCCATCGCCATGCGCTGGAACTCGACCCCGGTGACCGTGTTGTCCTTGTCCGTAACGACGCGCGTCGGGGCGGCCTGGAAGATGGCCCGCGCGCCTTCCTCGATCGCCTCGTGGACCTCGTTGGAGGCGGGCATGTCCTTCATGTCGCGGCGATAGACGAGCGTCACCTGCGCAGCGCCCTGACGGACCGAGGTGCGCGTGCAGTCCATCGACGTGAAGCCGCCGCCAATGACCACGACACGCTTGCCCGCGTGGCCGGGGTAGGGCAGGCCGAGCGTCGCGATGCGCAGGTACTCGAGGCCGTCGAGCACGCCGTCGGCATCCTCGCCGGGCACACCAAGCTTGTTCGTGTCGTAGCAGCCGATCGCCACGCAGACCGCGTCGAAGCCCTCGTTCTGGAGGTCGTCGATGGTGAAGTTCTTGCCCAGCTCCATGTTGCAGACGACCTTGCCGCCGAGCTGGGTGACCGAGTCGTATTCGGCCTCGAGCACCTCGACCTTTGGCAGGCGGTACTGCGGGATGCCGTAGCGCAGCATTCCGCCGGGCGCTGGGTCGCGCTCGTAGACGGTCACGTCGTGACCGGCGATTAGCAGGTAGTACGCCGCGGCCATGCCCGCAGGCCCGGACCCGATCACCGCCACGCGCTTGCCCGACGCCGGCTGAACCTGGAACGGCACCGGTGCCGCGGCGCCGGTCGCGGCCTGCAGCTTGAGCACCTGGTCGCCGGCGTAGCGGTGTGAGTCGCGGATGGCGATCGCTTCCTCGACCTCGTCGCGCCGGCAGTGCTCCTCGCACGGTGCGGGGCAGACCCGGCCGAGGACGCTCGGGAAGGGAATCGTGCGCTTGAAGATGCGCGCCGACTCGACGAAGTTGCCTTCCGTGTTGGCCTTCAGGAATCCCGGAATGTCGATGTGACTGGGGCACTTGTTCTGGCACGGCGGCAGGCAGTAGGCGTTGTGGTCGGAGAAGATCAGCTCGAGATTCGTCTTCCGAATCTCGCGCAGGCGGTGGGTCTGGGTCTGTACGACCATGCCCGGCTCGGCAGCGCGCGAGCAGCTGATGGGCGGGGTGTCCTCGCCCTCGACCTCGACCACGCACATGCGGCACGCGCCGAAGCCGGGCAGCTTGGGCTCGTAGCACAGCGTCGGGACGTCAATTCCGTTGTCGCGGCAGATCTCGAGGATCGTCTGTCCGGCATGGCCGGTGAACTGCCTGCCGTCAACCTCGACCGTGAAGGTAGGCGCAGACAGCGGACGCTGAGGCGACTGTGTCTCGAGCAGGCGCTCGACGGTCATGTCGGCGGCGTCTGACTCACGCAGTTGCGGCAGGGTGTCTGTCATGCGCTCGTCGCAGGTGTCATGGCTGGGCTGGCGACACGCACCGGGTTACACACGCCGGCCGGGCACGTGCCATGCGTGAAGTGTGCGTTGAACTCGTCGGCGAAGTATCGCATTCCGGTCAGCAACGGATTTGGCGCGCAGTATTCGAGTCCGCACAGCGCGGCGTCGCGGACATCCGCGGCCAGGTCCTGCATGTTCTGGACGTCTGCCGGGCGCGAAAGGCCGGCGGTCGCGCGCATGCCGATCTCGTACAGCCGTCGCACGCCGATGCGGCACGGGATGGTCTTGCCGCACGACTCGTCGGACAGGTAGCGCTCGAGCGTCGTGGCCATGTCGACGAGGCACGTCTGCGGGCCCACGACGACCAGCGATCCGCTGCCCCAGATCGCGCCCTTTTCGTTGAGCGCGGTCGCCGTGTACAGCGTGTCAAGCTCCGCGGGCGGCAGGAAGCCACCGGCGGGGCCACCGACGAGCACCGCCTTGGCGTCTCCAAACCCACCGGCAATGTCGAGCAGCCGGCGCACGCTCATGCCCAGTGGCACCTCGACGATGCCCGGGCTGGCCACGGCGCCCGTGATCTGGATGAGCGTCGTGCCCGGGCTGTCGCTGTCGCCGATCTCGGCGAAGGCGGCTGAGCCGTTGCTCACGATCCAGGGCACGAGGCTGAGCGTCTCGACGTTGTTGACGACAGTCGGCCGGCCGTACAGGCCCTTGTCCGTTGGATACGGCGGCCGCTGCTCGGGCTGGGCGCGCTTATTCTGGATCGCCCGCAGGAGCACCGTCTCCTCCCCGACGACCATGCCGCCGGGCACCGCGACGACCTCAATGTGGATGTCGACGCCCGTGCCCAGCGCGTTCGAGCCGATATAGCCCGCCTCCTCGGCCAGGCGGATGACGGTTTCGAGGCGCTGCTTGGCGAGCGTGGCCCGTTCGCGCACGGCGACGAACGCTCGGCGCGCGCCGATTGCGTACGCGGCGATGGCCACGCCCTCAACGACGGCGTGCGGATCAGTCTCCATCAGCGTCCGATCGAGGCGCGCGCCGGGATCGGCCTCGAAGCCATTGGCAACGACATAGCGCTCATCGGCGCCGTTGGCCGCGGCGGCGCGCCACTTGTCACCGGTTGGGTAGCCAGCGCCGCCGCGGCCGCGCAGGCCGGAGTCGGCGATCAGCCGGACGAGCGCGGGTGGGTTGGTCGAGCCGACGGTCTTCTTCCACGCTTGCCACGCGCCCGCCTCCTCGGCCACGGCCAGCGGCCCGTCGGGCTGGTACTTGCCAAAGCGCGCGGTCAGGATCGTGGGCATGCCCTTCGGCGACGTCAGGATGTTCATGCTCGAGTCCGCCACGCCCGTGCCGGTCGCGCGGCCTTGGCGCGCAACCTCTGGGCCAGCCGGCTCGCTTTCTCGGCGGTCATGCCCTTCTGCGCCTGACCATCGAGCGTCACGAGTGGCTCGGCGCGGCTCTCTCCGCCACAGTCGGCGGCCACGAAGCGCACCGCGCCGTCAGCCGTGACCCCGCCGATGTCCGTGCCCAGCGCCGTGACGAGTGCCTCACGGATACGGCCGGAGCCGAGCATTGCGCACGTCGCGCACTGGCACAGCCCGATCTGCGACACCCATCCGGGCTCGAAGATGAGGTTCGGGTACGAGCTGGCGATGCCGTAGATCTCGCTGTACCACGCGCCGGTCGAGTGGCTGATGTGCTGCAGGGCAGAGACTGGCAGGTGGCCGTACTGGTCCTGAGTCTGCTCGAGGATCGTCAGCATCCGGCGTGGGTCGTAGTCGTTCTTGACCAGGATCTGCTCGAGTGGACCGAGATCGATCGGCAGCCAGGCTTGGAAGGACCTGTCGGCGACCGGGCGTCCGGATCGGCGCAGCGCGGATTCCTCGCGTCGCTCGGCGTACTGCTCGGCGGGACCCCAGTGCACGTGGAAGCGGTTCTTGGTGTCCACGCCGCCCATGTCGATGATCTCGAGCGGGCATGCCGCGGCGCACTGGAAGCACGTCTCGCACTTGAGATTGCCCGCTTCGTCATAGAGCAGGATCAGCCGTCCGCGGTGGTGTGGAGAGATGTCCTGGCGCTGCTCGGGGTACTGGATCGTTCGCTTCGCCTGGGTCATGCGCGCGAACGTGTGGACCATGCCCATGGCGATGCCCCAGCCCGGGACGCGTGACATGATGCTCATCTGCCGGTCACCTGCTGGACCACGAGGATCGCGCCGGCAGTCACGAACGCGTTGACGAGCGAGATCTCAACCAGCCACTTCCAGGCAAAGCCCATCAGCTGGTCGATGCGCACGCGCGGCAAGGTGCCGCGCATCCAGACGAAGACGAACGCGAACGTGAACGCCTTGACCAAGAACCAGAACAGGCCGACGACGACCTCGAACGACACGAAGGCCCAGATCAGGACGACGGCCGCGGCGATGACGTTGAATAGCGCGAACGCGACGACGAGCGATTTGATTAAGCTCCAGCCGCTCTTGAACGTCCAGATGACGAGCGTCATCAGGAAGACGACCAGCGGCACGCCGAGCACGACCGCCCAGAGCAGCCAGATGCCCATGCCCGCCAGGTCGATGGCCGGGTTGATCGTGACATGGAAGAAGTCGAGGATCGGGCGCGGGTCGATGGGCGAGTTCCAGCCGCCAAAGAAGAGCACGGTCGTCAGCGCTGACAGGACGAAGACGCCCACGTACTCGGCGAAGAAGAAGAAGCCGAAGCGCATGCCGCTGTACTCGGTCGCGAAGCCGGCGACGATCTCGCTGTCGGCCTCGGTCAGGTCGAACGGAGTCCGGTTGCCTTCGGCCGTCGCGGCGATGAAGAAGACGACGAACGCGAGCGGCTGCTGGAACACGTACCAGTCCCAGAACCAGCCCGCCTGGTGCTGGACGATGCCATTCAACGAGAGCGTGCCGGCGAGCATGATCACGCCCACCGGGGCGAGCACGAGCGGCAGCTCGTAGCTCACGATCTGGGCCGCGGCGCGTAGCCCGCCGAGCAGTGAATACTTGTTGAAGCTCGACCAGCCGCCCATCATCAGCCCGACGACGGACAGGCCCGATACCGCGAAGAAGTAGAGCAGGCCAATGTTCATGTCGAGGCCCACGAGGCCCGGCGCAAACGGGATCACCAGCAGCGTCAGCACCGACGCGAGGTAGGTGATGATCGGCGCGATCGTGAACACGGCCGCGTCCGCGCCGGTCGGCGTGTAGTCCTCCTTGGCGAGGACCTTGAAGCCGGCGACGACCGAAGCCAGCGTGCCCCACGGGCCGGTCCGGTTGGGGCCGATGCGCGACGCCAGGAAGGCGATCGCCTTGAGCTCCATGAAGATGATCACGAAGGCGGTCGGAATGGTGAAGAGCAGGATCGCCGTCGCCGCCAGCAGGAAGCGGACGATGTCGATGTTCGACGTGACGACATCGGCAACGACGCCGATCAGCCACGGGATGATGCCGACCTCCCACAACACGAGCAGGAGGACCGTGAGCACCGCCACCAGGATCAGCAGCGGGATGAGGATCTTGCCGGCCAGCGTCATACGCTGGAACGGCCTGGTGATGACGCTCATCGGGTGGCCTTGCCGTGGACTTCGTGAGTCACTACTTGTCCACTCCGCCCATGACCGGATCCAGGCTGGCCATGATCGCCATCGTGTCCGCGATCAGGTTGCCCGGCACCATCTCGCCCACTGACTGGAGGTTCCAGAACGACGGGTCGCTGATGCGCAGCCGGAACGGCTGGTCGGAGCCGTCGCTCATGGCATAGCACGCGTACTCGCCGCGCGGGCTCTCGACGGCGACGAAGGCACGGCCGGGCGGGATGCGGATCAGGCGCGGGATACGCGCCATGATCGGGCCGTCGGGCATCTCGTGCAGGCACTGGTCGATGATCTTGATGCTCTCGCGAATCTCGTCGACGCGGAGCATGTAGCGCGCGTACGAATCGCCCTCGCTGCGCGTCGGGATGTCGAACTCGAGGTCCGGATAGGCGGCATAAGGATGGGCGCGCCGGACGTCAAAGGGCACGCCGCTGGCGCGCAGGTTGGGCCCCGTGACGCGCATGCGCAGGGCCATTTCGGGCGTCATGACGCCCATGCCCCGCGTGCGCCGGACGAAGATCTCGTTCTCGTTGAGCAGCCGCGTTTCCTGCTCCAGCTCGACCGCGGCACGACTCATCCAGTCGCCGAGGCGCGACAGGAAGTCGTGATTGAGGTCGCGGTTGACGCCACCGATGCGCAGGTAGTTGAAGAGCATGCGCTGGCCGGTCAGGGCGGCGAGCATCTCGACGATCTCGTCGCGCTCGATGAAGCCGTACAGCAGCGGCGTCAGGCCGCCCAGGTCGAGCGCCAGCCAGCCGATGAACAGGCCGTGGCTGGCGATCCGGTTCAGCTCCCAGACGAGTGTCCGGATGTACTGCGCGCGGCGCGGAACCTGGAGGTCGAGCAGCTTCTCGGCGGCCATGACCGGCATCGCCTCGCTGAACAACGAGGCCACGTACTCGAGCGGGTCGCACTGGCTGATCGCGATGTGCCAGTCACCGACCTCGCACAGCTTCTCGACGCCCCGGTGGAGGTAGCCCAGCACCGGGTCGAGGTCCGTCACGCGCTCGCCGTCGACCTTGAGCACGACGCGCAGCACGCCGTGCGTCGACGGATGCTGCGGGCCAAGATTTAGCAGCATCTCGCCATCGCGCAGGTGGTAGAACTCCGCCTCCCGCTCGGTGCGCGGCGGGTAGGGCGGGATGGCGTCGTAGATCGTCGCCGGCGTCTCGACCCAGATGTTCGGATCGTCGAGCGAGCGGACCTCCGTCTTCGTGTCGGTCATGTGGGTGGTGCCTCGGTTTCCTCTGGCAGCTGGCTCAAGGTGCTGATCTGGTTGTCGCCCAGCTGCGGCGCCTGCCGGATGACCGGCTGGCGCATGTTCTCCGCCGGCTGGTGCATCTGCTCGACATGGCGGAAGCCCTCGCCCGAGGAGCGCGCCGAGTCGTCGGCGAGCAGGAAGTCCTTGCGCAGCGGGAAGCTCGTGTAGTCGGGCGGCATGTAGATCCGGCGCAGGTCGCGGTTGCCTTCGAAGATGATCCCGAACATGTCGTAGGCCTCGCGCTCGGGCCACTCCGCGCCCTTCCAGATGAAGGTCACACTCGGCACGCGCGGATCATCGCGGCTGAGCCCGGGCACGATGACGCGCAGCCAGTCCGGCGTCCGCGGCGACCAGAGGTGGTAGACGGCCCACATCTCCGTGCCGGTGTCGACGCCGCACAGGTCGGCCAGGATCTCGAACTCGAACTGCTCATCGTCGTGCAGCCGGCTCATGACCGCGGGCAGATCCTTGGCGTTGACCCAGATCTCGGTCTGATCCAGGTTCTGGCGCAGCGGCGCGGCGAGCTGGTCGGCGAATGCCGTTTCGAGGCGTCGTTTTAGCTGGCTGTCCGTTTCTCTCGCTCCCGGTAGGTAGGGCTAGATGCCGGCCGGAACCGTTGGCCCGATATTCCGCTCGGCCCAGTGGCCGCGACGCTCCTTGATCAGCTGCTGCAGTTTCATCATGCCGTAGATCAGCCCTTCAGGTCGCGGCGGGCAGCCCGGGACGTAGACATCGACGGGCATGATCCGGTCGATGCCCTCGACCGTCGAGTAGCTGCGCTTGTAGCGGCCGCCCGACACGGTGCAGTCGCCCATCGCGACACACCACTTGGGCTCCGGCATCTGCTCCCACAGGCGCAGCAGCGGCCCGGCCATCTTGGTCGTCAGCGTCCCGGCGACGATGAGCACGTCGGCCTGGCGCGGGCTGGCCCGGAACGGGAACATGTTGAAACGGTCCATGTCGTTGATCGGCGTCGCCGCGGACATCATCTCGATCGCGCAGCAGGCGAGGCCCGACGTCAGCGGCCACAGGCTGTTGAGCCGGATCAGGTCGATGATGTAGTCGGCCTTGGTCGGGATGATGTCGAGCAACTGCCAGCGGCCGTTGTCCGAGTGATCGCCATGCAGCTCCTCTTCGCGCAGGTGGGTGATCTGGGGCGCCATGCCACCGCCATACGCCTGCGGGTTGACCGATGTCCAAAGCGTGTTCGGGACGACGATCGGCTGGATTACTTCGCTGTCGGGAGTCTGCGTGGCGGTCAGCGCCGCGTCACCGGACTTGCTCACTTCCACGTCAGAACGCCCTTTCGCCAGGCATAGCTCAGCCCGACCAGCAGGATCACCACGAACAGCAGCATGGCCAGAAAGCCACCGATCAAGACATCACGGAAGACGATCGCCCAGAGGTAGATGAACACGACCTCGATATCGAAGGCGACGAAGAGCAGCGCGTAGATGTAGAACGACAGCCCGACCCGACCCCACGTGTAGCCGTAGGTGTCGATGCCCGACTCATAGGGCAGACCCTTGTGCCGGTCGCCCTTTGAGCGGTGGCTGAGCAACCAGGCGGCACCGATTGTTATCAGCACGAAAGTCGCGCCCGCGAAGGCGAACCCGACCACGTACCACAGTCCGGTTGTCACAGATGCCTCTCAGGCGCCACGGTCCGCAGTAGGTTCGGTGGGTTGCTGGGTTGGACCGCAGCTCACAACGAATTCTACGCTGCGCGGCCTGTTCCACACACCGCGGAGCCGGGCGCGCTGTTGCATTTCCTCCAGCCCTTCGCCGTTCCCTGAAACCGACTTGCGAACCTGCCTGCCTACCGTTTGGCGCAGGTTCATGGGCGCTGAGCTCGAGCGCAAGCGCGCGGGCAAGAAGACCCAAACGGGCATGTCCGAGAAGGAGATGGCCGGCAAGAAGAAGAGCTGATCGTTCCGGGCTGACCGGAAGGGCTGCTCGCCGCCTGTCTGTGCTGATTCCTCACTGGACAGCACTATTCGCAGTGTCGGGACTATTCGCAGTGTCGGGCGCCTAGCGGGTCATCGCGGCGGTTGTCCACGCTCAGCAACCCCCAGGAACACCCCGGAAACCGTCCGATTCCTGAGTTAGTTCAGCCCCGGGCGGGATTAGTCCAACTGGCGGCCGCCCTATCCTCCGTCCGTGTCGACGCGGCGGGTCAGGGCGTATGTCGGACTGGGCGCGAACGTTGGGGATGCACGGACGAACCTGCGCAACGCCGCACGGGCGCTGTCGGCGCTCCCCGGTGTCTCGGTGCGCGCCGTCTCGTGTTTGTACTCCACCAAACCGGTCGGCGTCCTCGATCAGCCCGATTTCCTCAACGCGGTCGTGGCGCTCGACGTGCCTGCCGGACCGGAACCCGATACCGGCGCACTCGCGCTGCTCGCGGCCCTCAAGTCGCTCGAGCAGGCGCTCGGCCGCCAAGCCCGCCAGCGCTGGGGCCCGCGCGAGGTAGATCTGGATCTGCTGCTGTTCGGCCGCCACGTCATCAACGTCGAGCGGCCGGACGGGCGCTGGCTCGCCGTCCCCCATCTGCAGGCGCACGAGCGGCTGTTCGTCCTGGCGCCGCTGAGTGACCTCGCTCCCGGGTTGCGGCCACCCGGCTGGCACGAAACCGTCTCAACCGCCCGGCGGCGCCACGAATCGGCCGAGGGCCCGGACGCCGTCCGCGTCGTCGCCGGCCGCGACTGGGAGGTCTAGCGAGAAAAGTCGGGCGTCGGCGTGATCCACATCGCGGCGTTGGGACTCCGGTTGAAATCGAGACCGTAGCCGGCGATGTAGTCGCCCAAGGGCAGGAGAAGGTCGATCTCGCGGCCTTCCCCCGGCTGTCGGACCTTCTGCCAGTTCTCGCCGTCAGCAGAAACCCAGCTCTCGCCGGTTACGGCATCTTCATACTGGATCCCAGTTCCTTCGGTCGGGAATCGGCCACCGACGCCCACAAAGCCCGACCCGACCCCGAGCAGGTCGTACGGGCCCCATGGCGCACCTGGTGTTCGGGTCCAGTTGAACCCGTCGGTAGAGCTCCAGGCCATAGAGACTTCCTTGTCGTACCCGGAGAAGAGGTCGTGGCCCGAGACGGCGACGAACTTGTCCTCACCTTGGACGATCGCGACACCTTCCGTTTCAGCGGAATCCGGCATGTCATTGACGTGCGTCCAGTTGGTGCCGTCGCCCGATCTCCAGATCTCGATCCCGTTGGCGCCATACGGATCGCCGTTCTCCGCGACAAATGCGACGAACGCGCCGTCGATCGCGGTCAGGTTCATCAGACCCTTGGCGATGTGCTGCACGGTGTTTCCCGCGATGGGATCCCAATGCTCGCCATCTTGGGATCTGAAGAGCCCGTACTCGTCCGTCGGGCCGAAGTTGAAACCTGAGCACAGGATGATGCCGTTAACGACCACCAACCTACCCAGCGACCAGCCAGTGAGGTCGTCATCCTGGATTGCGTCCCAATGGCGACCGTCCGGGGACACGACCGCGAATTGATCCCCTGCCGAGACCAAGCCAGGGCCGGCCGCAACTGCTTGGCCCATCGCTGCACCCACTGTGTCATCCAGGACACCCGCGCTGACGTTGACTTCGGCTGCGACCCAATCGCGTCCGTTCGTCGACGTCCATGCCATCGGGATCATCGCTTCGTAATCCGCATTCCCGATTGCCCCGGTCATGACAAGGAGTCCGCCGAACTGGATGATTCCATTGATAACTCCCGCGCCCAAGCCGGTGACATCGACCGACTGCCAGTCGATCGTCGATGTCCGTCGCGGCGCATCGGGTAGCCACGACAGGTCGAGATCTCCAGCGACCGGAGTCGGCGCGGGTGTGGGGATGATTTGCGTGGGACTCGCGGTGGCGGTCGGTGGCTGGAAAGTCGGCGTGGCTGTCGGCGCAGCTGAGACAAGCGCCGTCGGCGAATCCACAGCAGGCGTGGGCTGCACAACCGTGGGCTCCAGCGAGGGGGCGACCGACGAGGCAGGCGACGGCGTTTCAGACGGCAGCAGAGCGGTGCAGCCGGCCAGCGTTGCCGCGAGTGCGAGCGACGTGATGGGGTGGAGCCTGGGCACGGCCCGATTCCCTCCTGCTGCGATTCGTATGTCCAGACGAGTGAGCGGCTCGCCGCGATCTGGCGCCTAGAGCCGAAGGTCAAGTCGCTGCAGGCGGTTCTTCTTGAGGTTCTCGCGCACGAGCCACGCGACGTCGGGATCGTCCCGTTTCGACCAGGCTACGAAGCGCGGCCAGCCACGGCCGGGATCAGCAGCGATGACGACGCTCCAGGCGTAGCCCAGCGCCTGGCGCAGGACGCGCACTGGCTCGGCACGCCGATCGGAGGAGCCGACCACGAGCGCGGTCGCCGCATCCACTACGTCCAGGGCGGCACCGACGGCTGCCGGAGTACGGAGCAGGCGCGGCTCGGCGACGGCTGCCACCGTCGCGCGGGCAACGAGAGGATCGCCAGACGCCGACCACTCCATAGCGATTCGGGCAAGCTCGTCGGGGCGGTCCTCGCCGAGTCGCTGGAGGGCGATGGCCACTGCCTCGCGGATGCGCCACTCATCGTCAGCCGCTCGGCGGCGTAGGCCGTCTTCCGCGCCGGCTTTCCCGGCCGCGGCGAAACGGCCAAGCGCGACCAGCGCCACGGAGATCACGAACACGTCGGTCGCATCCACTCCCGCGCGAGCCGCGGCCCACTCGGACGCCCAAGGCCGGTCTACCTCTTCGGCGGCCGCAGCGAGCAGCTCCAGGTTGGACCGCGGACCGGGCAGGTGTGAGTTGATGCGCAGGTAGCCGACGCGATCCGTCGCGGCGACAAAGGCATCTCTCTCGGCATCAACTCGAGTCATGCCGGGTCTTGGCTGTTCGGCGTCAGCAGCCCTGCACCGGCGTTGGCGCAGGTGTTGGACTCGGTGACGGCGCTTGGTCTTCGGCGGAAATGGGCAATGGGAAGACCCATTGGATGCCGCTGTCGCCGCTGTTGAAGTACACCTTGAAGTCCACTCCCAAGCCGATGAGATCCGTGCCGTTCTGCGCGACGACCTGGATCTCGCGTGCCTTCCACCCCTTCTCGGGCATCTGACGCCACTGGATGCCGTCGATTGACGACCAGGTCACGCCGACGTCGTTGGTTTCATCGATGGCACACCCGCCGACTGTGTTGTAGTGGCCCACGGCGACAAAGCCCGCGGCCGTGGAGATGACATCCGTGATGTTCGACGGATCGTGGCTGGCTGGCTGCCAATTCGTGCCGTCGAGGGAAGACCAGGTCGGCCAACCCGGCGTGTTGTGCCGGTACGTGTTGGCGATGACCACCACCCCGGCGGGCCCGCTGGCGACCCAGGCACCGGTGGCGCCCGCAGAACCGTCGAGCGAGGCGACCTGGGACCAGGTCGCCGCGTCGGTCGAGCGCCACACCTCGAGCTGGCCGGCCTTCGACTGGTCCTGGTTGTCGCGCACCGCCCAGAGCGCTGTTCCGTCACCCTTGAGCGCCATCAGGCCCTTGGCCACGGTTGCCGCCGACGGATCGGATGCAGCCTGCCACGTCTGTCCATCAGGCGATGTGAATGCGTGGTTGTCGTCGCTGAACGCGACAACGGCTCCGTTGACGCCGCCCACCCAGGTCAGTGACTTGCCGGCCAAGACGTCGGAGTCGATGCGCGTCCATGAATGGCCGTCTGCCGAGAGATAGACCAGGCCGGCTGACGTGGTGAAGTCCTGGCCGACGATCACGAAACCGGGACCAGCCGCAGCGACCGCCGACAGGCCCACGCTGCTCGCCGCCGCGTCCGGGAAGTCGGCCGCAGTCCATGTCCGTCCGTCGGTCGAGCTCCAGACGCCCGTGGTCAGGTCCTGGCCTGCCTCGCCGATGGCGACCATCGTCCCCCCGGCGCTCGCGACACCATCGAAGCCGTAGACCACACCTAAACCGGGATTGTCGACCGTCTGCCAGTTGACGATCAAGCCGTTCGCCTGGCCACTCGAGCCGGAGGTCGCGGTCGGCGTCGCCGACGGCGCCTGTGACGGCGTGGCGCTCGGCGTAGATGTCGGACCCACGCTCGGCGGCGCCGTGTTCTGGGACGCAGTCGCGGTCGCAGACGCAGTCGCTGTCGGGCTGCTCTTGTCCGTGGTGGACGGTGTCGGCAGGGCTGCCGTCGGGGCCGCGCTAGCGGACACAGGCGTTGGCGACGGTGTTGTCGTCGCGCTGATGCAGCCGACGACGGCGATGGCTGCGAGTACAGCGAGGATGGATCTTGTCAGCGGCATCTCGGCTACCTCCGCTCATCTGGGAGCGTTGCTCCCGATTGGCGCCGTGCTGCCCGCCTGGAACAGTCGCCTTGCTACAGACGCACGCTCGGTGGACGGTCGCGGTCGAACATATGGACAGTGTCGACAAATCTGACTTGCTTGGCTTGATATCCCATTACCAAGGAGTGCGTACGCGCACCACCACCGAAAAAGCGTACGCCGTTGAGCAGGTCGCCTTCGGTCACTCCGGTGGCTGAGAACACGAGCGTCTCGCCCGGCGCCAGGTCGGTGGTCGTGTAGACCCGCTCCTCGGATGGGTCGATGCCCATGCGCTCGGCGCGTGCCCGCTCCTCGTCGGAGCGCCACCGGAAGCGGGCCTGGATCTCGCCGCCGAGACAGCGCAACGCGGCCGCGGTGAGCACCCCCTCCGGCGCCCCCCCAATGCCGATCACGGCATGGACGCCCGTGCCCATGACGGCGCACGAGATCGCGGCCGCCACGTCGCCGTCCGAGATGAGCTTGATCCGGGCGCCGTTCGAGCGGATCTCCTCGATGAGCGCCTCGTGACGTGGCCGGTCAAGGCAGACGACGGTCAGGTCGGCGACCCTGCGGCCCAGCGCTTCCGCGATGCGGCCAAGGTTCTCGCCCACGGGTAGGCGGATATCGACGTGGCCCGAGGCAACGGGGCCGACGCACAGCTTGTCGAGATAGGTATCCGGTGCGTGCAGCAATCCGCCTCGTTCAGATGCGGCAAGGACCGTAATGGCGTTGGGCAGGCCCATCGCAACCAGGTTCGTGCCCTCGAGTGGATCGACCGCGATGTCGATCTCCGGCTGACCGGGAAGCGCGATGCCCACCTGCTCGCCGATGAAGAGCATCGGCGCCTTGTCGCGCTCGCCCTCGCCGATGACGATCTGTCCCGAGATCTCGACGTCGTCGAACGTCTTGCGCATGGCTTCAACCGCGGCACGATCAGCGGCGTCTCGCTCGCCCCGGCCCATGAATCTGGCCGATGCGATGGCCGCCGCCTCGGTCACGCGCACCATCTCAAGGGCGAGCAGTGTTTCCATGGAACTGCCTTCGCCCATCGTCAGTGCCGGTAGTGGCGGCGGCCGGTGAAGACCATGGCGATGTGATGTCGGTCGGCTACCTCGATCGCCATCTCGTCCCGAGCTGATCCGCCGGGCTGGATGATCGCCGTGATGCCGCGCTCCGCGGCGAGCTGGATCGCGTCGGCGAACGGGAAGTAGGCGTCCGATGCGAGCACGGACAGCGGCGCCCGATCGGCCGCCTTGTGCAGCGCGATCTCGACCGCGGTCAGGCGCGATGCCTGGCCGGCGCCGACGCCGACCAGAGCGCCATTGCGGGCAAGAACGACCGCGTTCGAGGTCACGTGGCGCACGGCGCGCCAGGCGAAGAGCAGGTCGGTCAGCTCCTCGAGGGTCGGCCGCCGATGTGTCACGACCTTGAGCTGTGACCTGTCGAGCTCCGAATGGTCGCGCGTCTCTACCAGCAGTCCGCCGTCGATGCGGTGGAAGTCGAGCTTGGCGATGCCGTAGTCGATTAAGCCCGCGAACGGCTCGCTGCGCACGGCCAGCAGCGCTAGGTGCTCTTTCTCGGCCAGGATCTGCCGTGCCGGCGCCGAGAACGCCGGTGCCACGATCGCTTCGTAGGCATTGCTGACGATGCCGTTCGCGGTTTCTGTGTCGATCTCGCGGTTGAACGCGACGACTGCTCCGAAGGCCGAGACCGGGTCGCCCTCGAGCGCCTTCTGGTAGGCCTCCGCGAGGCGGTCGTTCGAGGCGAGACCGGTCGGGTTGGCCTGCTTGACGATGCAGCAGGTGGGCGCGGTGAAGTCGGTCGCGATTCGGTACGCGGCGTCGAGATCGAGCAGGTCGTTGAACGTGGGCAGGTCGCCCTGGAGTTGCACGGCGTCGGCCAGCGAGCCAGAACGATGGGTCGATTCGCGGTAGAAGGCGGCCTGCTGCTGCGGATTTTCTCCATAGCCAAGGTCGCGCACCTTCTCGACGACCACGGCCAAACGGTTCGGGAAGCGCATACCAGAGATGTGGTTGAGGTAAGCGGCGACCTCGGCGTAGTAGGCCGCGACGTCGGCCAGGGCATCCGCGGCGAGACGCTGACGGAAGTCCGCCGACAAGGCGCCGAGCTCGCGAATCTCGGTCGCCACTCGCTCGTAATGCACCGGCGACGAAACCGCAGCGACCGACGCGTAGTTGCGCGCCGCGGCCGTCAGCAGCGCAGTGCCGCCCACGTCGATCATCTCGATCGCCTCGTCGAGGGGCACGGTCCGTTCGCCGACCTCCGGCGCGAAGGCCTTGACTGTGACCACGACGAGATCGATCAGCTCGATGCCCCGCGCAGCGAGCTCCTCGAGCTCGGACGGCGACTGGCGCCGGGCAAGGATGCCGGCGTAAACGTTGGCATGGAAGGTCTTGACCTGGCCGCCGGCGAGCGATTCGCTGCGCGTCAGGTCGCTTACCGGGTGCGTCTCGATGCCTTCGGTAGAAAGGGCGGCGCGCGTCCCGTCGGTCGCGTAGAGCTCTACGCCCAGGGTTTGCAGCGCACGGGCGAAGTCGGCAATCCCGTCCCGATTAGCGACCGAGAGCAGGGCTCGCACGATCTCCTCCAGTGCCTCTCGGTGGAACTCGCGCGCGGCTCGTCAAGAAGAGCGCTGCACGGCCGTCCGAGTATAACAACGGGACCGATGCCGGCCACTGGCCGGTCATCGCCGAGACGCTATGCTCAGCTCCAGAACACCCTGCGGTCACGAGGAGCTGGCGGTGCATCTTTCGCCGAACGAATACTTGATTCCAGGCGTTCAGTTCACGCCCGACAACTTCCCCGACCTGTGGTTCCCGGTCTGGTTCGCGTCGCTTGTGCTGCTCATCGGCACGATCGTCCTCTACAACGTCCGCGTCCGACAGCTGCACCGCCACGAGATTCTTCGCTCGATGCAGGAGTGGCTGCTCTGGACGGGCATCATCACCTTCGGCGTGGTCCTCGTCGGGACCGTCTTCAACTGGTATTTCCTGTTCATCTTCATCACCCTGGTCATCGGCATCAGCGTCCTGATCTGGATTCGCTTCTTCCGCTTCCCGCCGTATATCGATGCGTACAACGAGCAGCTCCGCCGGGCGCGCTTCTTCAGCCAGTCGAAGTACAAGGCAGCTGAGGCGACGGTTCGTACACGGCGCACGCGCGGTAGCCAGCGCCGTCGCCGAGGCTAGCGCGAGCAGGCCGGCGCCCAGCGCGCCACAGGGCGGCTGAGAGGCGTCCGTAGCCGTGGAGATTCTCCGTTTTGGCCCAGGCTATCGGCGGCTTGGCGGGCCACCCGGCACGAAGAATGTCGAGGGCCAGGTGATCATGCACGACGACCGTGCCGTGGTCAGCGAGCTCGCCTTCGGCCGCTACGCGATGATTGCGCCGCACACGAACCCTGAGAACACGGCGCTGTTCATCGTCATCAGCGGCGCCGGCTGGGTCCAGGTGGGTGACGAGCGGGAGCGCGTCAATCACGGCGAGGCGGTCGTCTGGCCGGCGGGCGAATTGCACGGCGCATACACCGACGGGACCGAGATGCGCGCGATCGTCGTCGAGCTTTCCGGCACCGAGCCGCGCTACATCGAAAGCGTCGCGCACGCCGCGGTCGCCGACGTCTCCGCAACGCCCGCGGAAGGGTCGCTCGCCGAGCGCCAGCTGAAGCGCGATGAGTACGACTCGTCCGAAGGCGAGCCCTGGTAGGTCCGGCCTCTCCCGGACGCGTCGGCGCTAGATGTGCGCCGCGCCACCCAGGTAGGCGCCGAAACGGCCGAGCATCATCGCCGTCGCGCCCCAGACGTGGTGTCGCCCGATCCGGTATCCGCCGTAGCGCAGGCGGAAGCCGTCGCGCTCTTCGGTCACCGTCTCGATCGGTGCCCCGGGCAGAAAGGCAGCGAGCCGCGCAGCGATGATCTCGACGACCTCGTAGTCGTCCTTCGCGAGCAGCGGCTCGCGCTCCGCGAAAGCGACGACGGGGTGGACCAGAAAGCCCGACACCCTGACGTCGAAGATGGGCAGGACACCGACAACCTGTACGCCAGCCTGCTCCGCGTCCAGCCCGACCTCCTCGCGTGCCTCGCGCAGGGCGGCCTCTTCCGGTGATGCGTCCGTCGCATCGATGGCGCCGCCGGGCAGGCTGACCTGCCCGGCGTGGCGGTGGCCGCCTTCGGCGCGCTCGGTGAGCACGATTTGCGCCTCATCTGCCGCATCCGGGTAGATCAGGATCAGGACCGCGGCGTCGCGGCGCGGGCCATCGAAGCGACGCGTTCGCAACAGCTCATTGCCGGCCTCGTCGATGACGAGCGGAATGATCTCCTGGGGAATCGGCGGCAGGTGCGCCGGGAACGGGTTCAGCCGAGCCCGGACGTCTTCGACTCTCAACGCTTGCCGGGCAGCTTCTGGAAGCCGCTCAAAGGCGGGTCGCCGGGTACGTTCCTCGCGAGGACCGAGACCTCGTAGCCGCCGAGAGCATTCGGGTCCAGCAGCCGGCTGATTGCGCCGCGCAGCAGGAGCGCTTCGTCCCAGCTGTTCTCGGCGCCGCCGCGCGCCTGCTCATAGACGTCGTCGAGACCGGCGGCGAGCAGGTACTCGTTGGTCCGGCGACGTCCCACGATGTCGAAGCCGCAGGCGCGCGCGTGGCCCTCGAGCGCGTCGAAATCGATGCTGGCGGTAATGTCGCGCGAGCCCGGTTCGCTCAGCACGTCGCTCGACACGCGCTGGCGCGCGAACGCGCGGATCGTGCCGGTCGGATGGTCAGGGCCGTACAGCTGCGCCGCGCCCGCGCCGTAGTCGACGATGAGCACGAACCCGCGCTCCATTTCCCGCGCCAGCTCGTCGATCCAGGCGAGCATCGCGAGGTTTGCTTCCGCGCGCTGGCCCTCTGCCAAGGTCACACCTGCGTTCGTGAACCAGCGCGCGACGCTCTCGTCGCTGATCGGCCCGGCAACCTCCGTGAACCGCTCGTTGCGCCACGCGACGTATAGCTCGCGCAGCTCGCCGGAGAGATTGATGACGCGATGGACGGGCAGTGCGTCCAGGTACTCGTTGGCGATGACCACCCCGGCGTGGACAACGTGATCGTCGGCGACCCGGACCAGCTGCGCCGCGCGTCCCGCGTCGGCGAGGCGATGCTCGATGAGCGCGCGTTGCCGAGCGAAGTCGATCGGGTCATAGCGGACAGTTGCCGCGAGCGGCGAACCGAGGCGCACCAGGCCGTCGAGGATGGCCGCGAACAACGCGCCACTGCCGGCACCGTATTCGCGTGCGACGAATGGCTCAGGCTGGCCCATCAGTCGCCACATCTCGTCGATCTGGCGCGCCAGGGTGTGGCCGAAGATCGGGTGCAGCTCCGGCGCGGTCAGGAAATCACCCGACCTCGTTGGACGATCCACGGCGGACACGTAGTAGCCGAACGCCGGGTCATACAGCGCACGCTCCATGAAGCGGGCAAAGGTGATCGGGCCGGCGGCTGCTATCTCGGCGCGGATCGATTCGGCCAGCGCCGCGCTCGTGCGGGCCGCCGCGCGGTCCTGCGCCGGAGAATCATCGCGGCGCCATTCGACATGCATCGAACCGACGCCGCTGACGTGCCTAGTTGGGCCGGGTGCCAGAGTCGCCGGCCGGCATGGCCACTAGCTCAGGCGCTGCCTGGCTGGCACGGCCGCGGACATCGCGTCGCTCGTCCGCGGCCGTGGTCACGATCGTCTCGCCACCGTCCGTGAAGACGAGCGTGCCGCTGACCGGGTCGGCGTCGACCTTGATCCGCGTGCCCGGCTTGAAGCGGCCCTCCAGCAGCGCCCGCGCGAGCGGGTTCTCGACCAGGCGCTGGATCGACCGGCGCAACGGCCGTGCCCCGTACATCGGGTCGTGGCCCTCGCGCCCGATGAGCGTCTGTGCCGCGGGCGTGACCTCGAGCGCGAGGTCGTGATCGGCAAGGCGCCGTGCCAGGTCGTCGAGCAACAGTCCCACGATGTGCGCAAGGTCCGCCTCAGTCAGGGAGTGGAAGACGATGATCTCGTCGATCCGGTTCAGGAATTCCGGCCGGAACACCTGGCGCAGTGTCTCGGTCACCTGCGCCTTCATCTGTTCGTACGACTCCTCGTCGCGGCGGCCGGCGTAGCCGCTGATGAACTGGCCGCCCACGTTGCTGGTCATCACGATGACCGTGTTCTTGAAGTCGACCGTGCGGCCCTGGCCGTCAGTCAGGCGACCGTCGTCGAGCACCTGGAGCAGCACGTTGAACACGTCTGGGTGAGCCTTCTCGATCTCGTCGAGGAGGATGACCTGGTACGGCCGGCGCCGGACTGCCTCGGTCAGCTGGCCGCCTTCCTCGTAGCCGACGTAGCCCGGAGGAGCACCGATCAGGCGCGATACGGAGTGCTTCTCCATGTACTCGCTCATGTCGATGCGCGTCATCGCCTGCTCGTCGTCGAACAGGAACGCGGCAAGCGCGCGGGCGAGCTCTGTCTTCCCGACACCCGTCGGGCCCAGGAAGATGAACGATCCGATCGGCCGGCGGGGGTCCTTCAGCCCCGCCCGCGCCCGTCGGACAGCGTCCGACACGGCGGCGACGGCCTCGTCCTGGCCGACGACCCGCTTGTGCAGCTCGTCCTCCATGCGCATCAGCTTGGACTGCTCGCCCTCCACCAGGCGAGCGACCGGCACGCCCGTCCACGACGAGACGATGCGGGCGATGTCGTCGGCATCGACCTCTTCCTTGAGCAGTCGCGCTGCGCCGCTCTTGGCCAGCGCCGCCTCCTGCTCGGCCAGCTGCTTCTGGAGCTCTGGCAGGCGGCCGTACTTCAGCTCGGCGGCACGACCGTAGTCGGCCGCCCGTTCGGCCTTGTCGATCTCCAGCTGGATGTCCTCGAGCTGCTTCTTGGTCGCACGCAGCTCGCCGATCTTGGCCTTCTCCTGCTGCCACTGCGTCTTGAGCGCGTTGGCCCGCTCGCTGATGTCGGCGAGCTCCTTCTCGAGCGCCGCCAGGCGCGCCTTCGACGCGTCGTCACGCTCCTTGCGCAGCGCCTCGCGCTCGATCTCGAGCTGCACACGCCGGCGTTCGAGCTCGTCGAGTTCGACAGGCATCGAATCCATTTCCATGCGCAGCCGGCTGGCCGCCTCGTCGACCAGGTCGATCGCCTTGTCGGGCAGGAAGCGCTCCGTGATATAGCGGTTCGACAGGACCGCGGCAGCGACCAGCGCTGAGTCGGTGATGCGCACGCCGTGGTGGTTCTCATAGCGCTCGCGCAGGCCGCGCAGGATCGAGATTGTCTCCTCGACCGTGGGCTGGTCGACATACACCGGCTGGAAGCGACGCTCGAGGGCAGCGTCCTTCTCGATGTGCTTGCGGTACTCGTCGAGCGTCGTCGCGCCGATCGTGTGCAGCTCGCCGCGCGCGAGCATCGGCTTGAGCAGGTTGGAGGCGTCCATCGCGCCTTCTGCGGCCCCCGCGCCAACGACCGTGTGTAGCTCGTCGATGAACAGCACGACCTGGCCCTCGGAGTCCTTGATCTCCTTGAGCACGGCCTTCAGGCGCTCCTCGAACTCGCCGCGATACTTGGCGCCGGCGATCAGCGCGCCGAGGTCGAGGGCGACGACGCGCTTGTCCTTGAGGCCCTCGGGCACGTCGCCACGGACGATGCGCTGGGCGAGGCCCTCGACGATGGCCGTCTTGCCAACGCCCGGCTCACCGATCAGGACGGGGTTGTTCTTGGTCCTGCGCGAGAGGACCTGGATCGTGCGCCGGATCTCCTCGTCCCTGCCGACGACTGGGTCGAGCTTGCCCTCACGCGCGTCGCGCGTCAGGTCGCGGCCGTACTTCTCGAGTGCCTGGTAAGTCGTTTCGGGGTTCTGCGAGGTGACGCGCTGGCTGCCCCGGACCTTGGTCAGTGCCGCGAGGATCTGCTCACGGCCGGCCCCGGCGCTTTCGAGGATGTGCTGTGCGTCGCCACCTGACTCGGCCGCCGCGATGAGCAGGTGCTCGGTCGACACGTATTCGTCACCCAGCCGGCGCGCCTCGTTCTCGGCATGCTCGAGCAGCTGCCGGGCGCGCGCGTCGATCGACATCTGGCCGCCGGCAATGCGCGCGCGCCTGCTGAGCACGGCCGCCAGCTCGACCTCGACCTGGGCCGGATCCGCCCCCAGCGCGCGGAGCGTGGCGGCGGGCACGCCCTCCGGATCCTGGAGCAGCGCGGCCAGGATGTGCTCTGCGTCGAGGACGGGGCTGTTTGCCTGAGTCGCAAGGCGCTGTGCCGCGACGATCGCCTCCTGCGCCTTCTGTGTGTATCGGTCGAGCTTCATCGCGTGATGGTTCCTTTGTCGGGGAGGCGTGGGTCTTGTTGCTGAACGAGGTCGAGAAAGCGATCTGCGGCCTGCTTCGCGTCCGCAGAAAGGTTCGTGGGCAGTACGAGCCGGACCTTGACGTACATGTCACCGCGCCCTTCCTTGCGGAAGTGGGGCAGGCCCTGGCCCTTGAGCCGGAACGGCTTGCCGTTCTGCGTTTCGGGCGGGATGCGCAGCAGGACGCGGCCGGTCAGCGTTGTGACTGGCACCTCGCTGCCCAGGAGCGCCTCGCGCAGCGTCATGGGCAGCTCCCGCTCGAGGTTCGCGCCGTTGCGGGTGAAGACCGGATGAGGCTTGACCTTGACCCGGATGTACGCGTCATGGCCGGCGGCGACCTTCGAGAAGCGGATGCGCTGGCCGTCGGCAACGCCGGCCGGGATGTTCACTTCCAGCCGACGGCCGTCGATGTCGAGCAGCCGTTTGGTGCCCGTGGCGACCTCGTCGAGCGTTACCTCAGCGTCGGCCTCGATGCGTGTCGGCGCGACGGTTGCGGCGCGCGTCCGGCCGTTTCCGACCGCTGGCTCGTCGTACGAGCCAAGGTTGCCGAGCAGGTCCTCGAGCGAGCCAGTCCTGACTCGCGTCCGTGTCTGGCCGCGGCGAGCGGTCGCTGCTCCACGGTCGTCCATGTCCGCGCCGCTCGTGAAGAAGGTGCGGAAGAAGTCCGAGAAGCCGGCCAGGTCCTCCGGATCGCCGCGGTACTCGAAACGGACGCCGCCACTGCCCGGGTTGGACCCGGCGAAGCCGCCGTACGGCTGGCCCCGGCCGGCGTTGGGTGAGGCGCCCGCCTGCTGGTACGCCTGCCAGTTGCTGCCGAGCTGGTCGTACAGCTTGCGCTTCTCTGGATCAGACAGGACCTCGTTGGCCTCGCTGACCTCCTTGAAGCGTTGCTCCGCCTTGGCGTCGCCCTTGTTGACGTCGGGATGGTGTTGCCGGGCAAGCTTGCGGAAGGCCTTCTTGATGTCGGCCTGGCTCGCAGCGCGCGGCACGCCGAGCGTCGCGTAGTAGTCCCGGTACTCCATCGTGCGCTCAAATGTGTGCGGCGGGGTTCACCCGCCGCACAGAACCTCCATTGGCTGGCTTAGTCACGCCCTCGGGCGAGCGGAGCCACCTCCGCAAGCGCCATTAGGGCGCTGCTGCGCGCTTTGGCGGCGTCCCACTGAAGTGGGCTACCGCCTCCGCTTGCGATCGCCGGCGGCTGTTCGGTACCCGGGAAGCCACGGCGGATCTTGTCCGGCGCAGCGGGCGTGCCTTCGTCGAGTGGCTCGCCCTTCTCGACGATCTCGGCCGGCTTGGCTTCCAGGCGCTGGGGCTTGCGCACGAGCGCCTGCTCGAGCACCTGCTCCATCGAGCTGACGAGGACGAGCTTCATCTGCTTGCGGATCTCCTCGGGGATATCCGTCAGGTCCTTCTGGTTCTTCAGGGGCAGGATCACGACCTTGGCACCAGCGAGGTGCGCGGCCAGGATCTTGCTCTTGAGACCACCGATCGGCAGGACGCGCCCACGAAGCGTGATCTCGCCGGTCATCGCGATGTCCTTATGGACCGGGATGCCGGTGTAAGCGCTGACCATGGCCAGGGTCATGGTGATGCCTGCAGACGGGCCATCCTTGGGGATGCCGCCGGCCGGCACGTGGATGTGCAGCGTGTTCTTCTCGAAGGCCTCGCGCGGGATGCCCAGCTCGTCACTGTGGGCACGGATCCACGACAGTCCGGCTCGCGCCGACTCGCGCATGACCTCGCCCAGCTGGCCGGTCAGGATGAAGTCCTCCTTGCCCGGCATCCTCGTCACCTCGACCGAGACGACGTCGCCGCCGACCTCGGTTACGACGAGACCCGTCGCCGCGCCGGTCTGATCCTCAGATTCGAGCTCGCCGTACTCGTAGCGCGGCGCCCCGAGGAGCTCCTCGAGCTTCTTGATGTCGACGACCGTCTTGCGCTTGCGGCCTTCGGCAACCTGCCGCGCCGTCTTGCGCATGATGTTCGCGATCTCGCGCTCGAGATTGCGGACGCCGGCCTCCTTGGTGTAGGCCTGGACCAGCTCGACCATCGCTTCATCGGTGATGACGATGTTCTTGCCCGTCAGGCCGTGGTTCTCGAGCTGCTTCGGGATCAGGAAGCGCTTGCCGATCTCGATCTTCTCCTGCTGGGTGTAGCCCGGCAGCCCGATGATCTCCATCCGGTCGCGCAGGGCCGGCGGGATCGGGTCGAGCAGGTTGCCCGTCGTGATGAAGAGCACCTTCGACAGGTCGAAGGGCACCTCGAGGTAGTTGTCCTGGAAGGTGTTGTTCTGCTCTGGGTCGAGGACCTCGAGCAGCGCCGAGCTGGGATCGCCACGGAAGTCCATGCCGATCTTGTCGACCTCGTCGAGCATGAACACCGGGTTGTTCGTGCCCGCCGTCTTGATGTTCTGGATGACCCGGCCGGGCAGCGCGCCGATGTACGTGCGCCGGTGACCGCGGATCTCGGCCTCGTCATGGATGCCGCCCAGGCTCATGCGCACGAACTTGCGGCCCATGGCCCGCGCGACGCTCTTGCCGAGCGAGGTCTTGCCCACGCCTGGCGGTCCGACGAAGGCCAGGATCGGGCTGCGGATCTTGTCCGCCAGCGAACGCACCGCGAGGTACTCGAGGATGCGCTCCTTGATCTTCTCGAGGCCGTAGTGGTCTTCCTCGAGGATGCGTGCCGCTTCCTTGAGGTCGAGGTTGTCCTCAGTAGTCACGTTCCACGGCAGGCCGACCAGCCAGTCGACGTAGGTCCGGATCACGCCGACCTCTGGCGAGGCCGACGGGATGCGGCTCATGCGGTCGACTTCCTTGATCGCCCGCGTCTTGATGTCCTCGGGCATGCCGGCCTGCTCGACCTTCTCGCGCAGCTCGTTGATCTCGGCCTGCTGCGGGTCGTCCTCGCCGAGCTCGCGCTGAATCGCCTTCAGCTGCTCGCGCAGGATGTACTCGCGCTGGGTCTTGTCCATCTCCGACTTGACTTCGGACTGGATCTTGCCCTTCAGCTCGAGGATCTCGATCTGGCGGCCGAGGAAGCTCGAGACGAGCTTGAGCCGCTCGTGGACGTCGACCGTCTCGAGCATCTCCTGGCGCTGCTCGGTGGTCATGTCCGGGCTGTAGGCGACCATGTCGGCCAAGAGGCCCGGCTCGGTGATGTTGCGTGCGGCAACGGCCGCCTCAGGCGGGACCGGTGCGCCGGACTGGACGTACTGCTCGATCTGGCCCTGGACGGTGCGCACCAGCGCCTGGACCTCCAGGCCCGTGGCGGGCAGCTCCTCGGCCGTCTCGACGCGGGCCATGATGAACGGCTCGGACGAGACGAATTCCAGCAGGCGGATGCGCTGCTGGCCCTGGACTATGGCTCGCACCGTGCCGTCCTGAAGCTGGACGACCTGGGCGATCTTGGCCAGCGTGCCGACCGTGTACAGCTCTGCCGGGTCGTTGATGTCCTCGACATCGGCCTGGCGCTGGGTGACCAGGGCGATCGGCGAGCTGTCGGCGACGGCCTTGTTGAGCGCCTGGACCGACTTGTCGCGGCCGACCTGGAGCGGGACGATCATCTCGGGGAAGATCAC
>DATCGV010000032.1:0-6173 GCA_036508755.1 Candidatus Limnocylindrales bacterium
GTCTCTTACGCGGAGACGCTCGAGCGCGTCACAACTGAACGTGACGAGGGTCGCCTATTCCGAGCGCCGCCTGGCCTTCAACTCACCTGGCCGGCGGAGCACCTCGCCCGTCCTCGGGTCGAGTTGCCAGTAGTCTCGGTAGTAACTCTCATACGTGGTCGTGTAGCCGACTCTCCGTTCCTGCCGTTCGCGGCGCGTGTGACGATACGTCGCGTAGGCCAGGATCGCGGTCGCAGCTGTGCCCGGCACCAAGGCGACATCGAGAATGACATTCCGGAGGTCGGCCGGACCGAATGCTCCCACTGCAATAACCACGACGGTCAGAAAGCCGACCGCGTAGCCGACGACCTGGATCCCAGCCCAGTAGTAGCCGAAGTTCCTCGGTGAGGATGAAGCTGGCTCCCGTGCCCATCGAGGGCTACGCTGCGCGCGTGGAGGCATGGCGCACATGACAGCGCAATCGACGCAGGTCGGTCTGAGAGAGCGGATTGCCGGCGACGACGCCTGGGAGTTGGCCGCCGCCGAGTACCGCCGCATGCTCGAGTTCCTCCGCACGCTCGGGGACGACGACTGGACCCGTCCAACCGACTGCACGGCATGGGACGTGCGCGGCATGCTCGGACACCTCGTCGGAGCCGCCGAAGGGTTTGCCAGCCCCGTGGAGCTGGTCCACCAGTACCGACTCGGGGCGAAGCTCCGGAAGACTGGAGAAGTGGATGGCCACCTGCCCGTCGACGGCGCCAACGCGGTCCAGGTCCGGGAGCGAGCCGGCGCGACCACTGCGGAACTCCTGGCGAGGTATGAACGCGCGACCCCGAAGGCGCTGCGCTGGCGACGCCGCCTTCGCTTGATCCCGGGTTCGCAGCCGGACGATGGTGGTCGCTTCACCATGCGCGAACTGTTCGAGGTGATCCTCACCCGCGATACGTGGATGCACCGCGTGGATATCGCTCGAGCGACCGGGCGCGAGATGGTCCTCACGCCGGAGCACGACGGCCGGATCGTCGAGGACTGCGTCCTGGACTGGGCCAAGAAGCACGACCGCCCCTTCAACCTGGTTCTAGGTGGCCCTGCGGGTGGCCGGTTCGAAGTCGGTACCAGCGAGCCCGACATCGAGATCGACGCCGTCGAGTTCGTCCGCGCCCTGAGCGGCCGCGGCGTGCGGGAGGAGATCCTCGAGACGCGTGTCGTCTTCTGACGGCTGCGCGCGAAGTGTGTCCAAGGGCTGGGCCGTGTGGCCGATCCACTCGACGCGATCCTCGCTGCCTGAGCCACTGATCGAGGGTCCTTCTAAGATCGGCACCCGGTCCAAAAGGGGGGACGACGCCACGCCGCGATTTCGTGCTTGCGAAGGCCGGCAGTAACCCACTCCGAAACCTGGTCCTTTCGACGCGGGCACCGGAGGGGGCGCTCCGGGACTGGTGCGAGCCACCGACGCCGATGTCGCCGAGCCGACGTAACGAGTTAGGGTCCGGACTGACGGAGTGGGATCGCCTGCCCCTGTGCATCCGCGATCATTCGGCCGCCGACATCGCTGGCGAGCGCCACCGTCAGTTCGCGTAAGTCAAGCTCATCCGTGTGAGGGAGCGGGTTTGGGCACGGGAACGTCTCCACTCTGACGCGGAGACCTCGGCGGCGTTGCGCGGCATCGTTGTTACTCATGGGTCGCAGCGCTACCTAAGCCGCCCATTTGACCTCCGGAGTAGCCTCGGCAGCGTCGACCAAGGTCACATAGGTGTCGGAGCGCTTTCGGGCCAGCATGCGCCTCAGACGACCATCGGCCCCTTGACGTCGATGGCTACGCTTCCGATCACGCGGCGGGTTCGCGCAAGGCTGACCATGCCGGTATGCGACGCGTTAGCAGCAACGCTCCCAGTATCGCGGCGACCGGCAAGATGATGACCGCGGCGACGACCTCGGTGAGTGGCACCACCAGCGGCGCTCCGCGCGAGCCGAGGAGGCCCCAGGCAGGGAGCAATCCGGCGGGGACCGCGAGCAAACCGGCCATGAGGGCAAGCACGCCGGCTCGTGCGGCTGATATCCGACGTCGGATGCCGGGATCCGCGCCGATCGCCAGCAGCGTGCGCTGATCGGAGCGTGATTCGGCCTCCCCCAGTGCTACTGCGATGCCGGTAACGGTCAGCGCAAACAACAGGCTGAGGAAGACGAGTAGAAGTCGGAACAGCTCATCCGGACGTGTTGGGCCCATGGAGGCGTCGGCTCGCGTGTTCGGCTGCTGAGCCGCGACCGTCGCCGCTGCGGCGACGTCTGCCTCCGCGACCGGTCGTGGCAGCCGGATGAGGTATGTCGGGGTCACCCCAGCCTTCAGACCCAGCGCTTCCGCGGTCGACGCGGAAATGACCGCATCGGCTATTGAACCGCCGCTGCCCAGATGAGTCGCGACCGTGAAGCTCGGTACGGTCACAGCGGCGAGCTCATCTCCCGTCAGAACGTCGCGGACGACGACGGTCGCCTGATCCACGCTCCGTGGTTCGCGAGTAACGATGGCGTCGTCAACAACAACCGGTCGGTCGGGCAACACGAGGACGACTCCGCCGCTGTCAAGCGTGGCCAGGCCGGAATCGGCACCGAAGGCAGTCAGGACATTGGCGTCACCGATCGTCACGTTGTACGCAATCTCCTGCTCGTCCGTTGGCGCTGTCCGATCCTCGACCACGGTGAACACCTCGCGCCGGCCAATGCCAACCAGCCACGGAATCGGTGCGCCAGCGATCGCGCCCAGTGTCTCGGCCGCCTGCGGTCCGGCCGTCGCGGCCCCGGCGCCCTCGATGACCAGCTCGTCGGCGCGCAGCCACGGCTGCCAGTGGGCGGCCGCGTCTGCGTCGTTACTGGCGAAGTAAGCGGACACGGCGACTGTCGCGGCGAACGCGGCGAGGATGGCCGTGACGATCGGCGCGTTTCTTGACCTTGCGCGCGCGGTGTCGCGCAGCGCGATGCGCGCTGCGACAGGGAGTCGGAGGCCAAGTCGTTCGAGTCGTTCGACCAGCCATGGGCTGCACGTGCCGAACCCGAGAACGCCAAGGATGGCGCCAAAGAGCAGGAGGACGATGCTCAGCGTTGCCTGCGAGCCGTCCGTATCGCTCAGCCGTATCGCGGCGCCAATGCTTGTGAGCACGCCGCCCGCCACGACCATGAACACGCCGATGACGAGCAGACGACGCGCCGAGCCGAGCGGCGGGCGCCGCCCGGACAACGCCAGCAGCACAGGCAGGCGGGCAGCCGAGCGAGCGGGGACGGCGGCCGCGAGGAAGCAGGCGAGTAGGCCAATCAGCCCAGCTAATGTCAGATAGACGGGCGACGTGTCAACGGGTCCTACCCGGTGATTCGTGAGCTCGTCCAGCCACGGCGACAGCCCAACGACGGCGAGCACGCCCAGTCCCACGCCGAGCAATGCGGCGAGCCCGCCCAACAGCAAGCCCTCGCTCAGCACTGTTCCGGCCAGATGCCATCGTTCAGCCCCAGTTGCGGCCAACAGGCCGAGCTCGCGCTGGCGTCGACGAACTCCCACGGCGAAGGCGGCGGCCGCGACGAGCACCGCCTCGACCAGCGCCAACCCGCCCAGGACCAGAATTCCCCCGCTCGCCGTGTCCGATGACTCGGGGGTGTCATAGCGCCCGACGGCGACGAACGGGCAGGACTCGTACGAGCACGCGTCGCGCGTGTACTTCATCTCGGCACCTTCGGGCAGGCTGACCAACCAGATCTGCGATAGGCCCGAGCGGAGTCCCTGGGCGGCTTCGCGGGCGACCGAAGCGTCGAACAGCACGAGCCGCCCCCGAATGTCGGAGGGGTCCTCGACGAGGCCGACGACGGTCAACGTGCCCCAGTCAACGAGCTGGATCGAATCGCCAATACCCACGCTTGCGAGCGCCGCCACCGACGCGCTGATGGCGACCTCTTGTTGGTTATGCGGCTGGCGCCCGTCGGTGATCGTCAGCATTCCGTGCGCCAAACCGTCCAGATCCATCGATCTGGCGTCCATGTCGACAGTTCTGCCGGGCAGCGTGAGCGAAACGACGTCGTATGCCCAAGGCTCTGTCTGCGATCCGGCAGGAAGGGCCGCCCGCAACGAATCGGTCGTTGTCTGCGCGGGGCAACCGGCACAGTCTGCCGGCGGCGGGCCGGCCTGCTGAACTTCATAGCCGGCGGCCCCCATGCGATGGACGGCCGCCTCCTCCCTCGTCGGGCTGATGGTTGCGACGAGCGTGATCGTCCCGGCCATCGCGGCCACGGGGAGCATCACGAGCAGCACGATCAGAGCGCTCCGTCCGCGGCTGCGACGGATGTTGCGCCAGGCGATACGCGCGATCGCCGTCGCGCTCGAGCGAGTCATGCGGCGCCCAATTCAGCCGAACGCGTCTCGTCGACGATCCGGCCGTCACGGAGGAAGACGACGCGTTCGGCCCACGCCGCGTGCGCCGCATCGTGCGTCACCAAGATCACGGTCCCGCCGCCGGTGCAGTGACTTCGCAGAAGGCGCATGACGGATTCACCAGCGATCGAGTCGAGCGCACCGGTCGGCTCGTCGGCAAGGAGAATCTTCCGCTCGCCGACCATCGCGCGCGCGATCGCGACGCGCTGCTGCTCACCGCCCGATAGATCGTCCGGGAAGCGGTCGTCAAGCCCATCGAGACCGAGTGCGTCGAGCATCGCCGAGGCCTGTCCGCGTGCGAGGCGAGCGGGCCGACCATCCAGTTCCAGCGGCAACGAGACGTTCTCGCGCGCGGTCAAGCTTGGCAGAAGATTCAGATCCTGAAAGACATAGCCGACAGTTCGCCGGCGCAGGATGGCGAGCTCCCGCGCGGGCATCGAGCCGACGTCCTTGCCGTCGACGAGCACGTGGCCACTCGTGGGCCGGTCGAGCCCGCCAACAATCGAGAGCAGAGTTGTCTTACCGGAGCCGCTGGGGCCCATGATTGCCAAGAACTCCCCCGCGCCGACTTCGAGGTTGGTCGGGTGGAGCGCGACGACCGCCGTGTGCCCCTCGCCGAACGATCGGCTAACGGCCTCGAGCCGCACCACTGCAGTTGCAATCACGGTCGGTCTCCCGTCTCCGCCTCACGAATGCGCGCATCGGCGGCATCGAGCCAGCGGATCTCTGCCTCCGTCCGGAAGATGAGCGCGTCCAGCATCACCAGAAACGAGAGCTCCTTGCGTGGGTCGGCCTGCGCCTTGCGCCGGGTTAGTGCCTGGAGCTGCTCGGTCGAGGCAGTGCGCTGACGCTGCAACAGCTCGGTCACGTCGACGTCCCTCGCAGCGATGGCGAGCAGGACCTTGATCGTCAGCTCCTCGCGCGGAGGGCCATCGGGTACGACCGGCGTGACGAACCACTCTCTGAGCTGCTCGCGACCTGCGGCAGTGATCCTGTAGTCGTTGCGGTCGCCATCTGATCCGGCGACCTCCACAAGGCCATCACGCGCCAGGCGCTGAAGTGTCGTGTAGATCTGGCCAATGTTGATCGCCCAGGATCCGCCGGTGCGATGCTCAAGGTCAGTCTTGAGCTGGTAGCCGTGACGGGGCGACTCCGCGAGAAGCGCCAACAAACCGTGTTTGACAGACAACGTAGGCCCTCGGTGTTCTGCCGTGACGTTCCGTCCATGCGGCAACCGCTACGGCACAGGATTGGGGTTTGCGCGATACATACTCGGTATGTTAGAGTGCCGGCATGAAAAGGCTTCGGCTTGCGGCCTGCGTCGCGATCTGCGCGACACTCTTCGTCTCGGGCTGCGCCGGCGGGACCGCGACCATCACCGGGACACTCGTGGGCGCCGACGGCGGCTGTCTCTACGTCCGTGGGCCGGATGCGAACGGCACTGATCTCTACTGGCTTCGGCACCTGCCGTCCGACTACGTGGCGATCGCCGACGGCCTTGGCGAACCTGACGGGAGCCTCATCGGCATCGGCGACTCGCTCACTGTCTCCGGAGCTCTGTCCTGGGTGCCGTTCGACAGGCAATGCGCTGGCGCGCACACGCTCGACGCGACGGCGATCAATTAGGGCCTCGTCCTCACCCAGAGTCACCGGCCTTCCCGCGGCTACGGCCTGATCGGGAACTGCGGCAGGTCGCTCGCTCCCCGGACGATGGAGAGCGGAGCCGGCGCGCGTCCGGTGCCGAGCCCGAGCAGCGTCTGGAACGCCGCCTGCGGGTTGC
>DATCGV010000033.1:0-2167 GCA_036508755.1 Candidatus Limnocylindrales bacterium
CCGCCGATCTTCAAGCCCCGCACGAGCTGGGTCGGCCGGAAGCTGTTCAACCCCGTGTACGTGACGAAGACCCACGAGTTCTTCGAGCGGTACGGATCGCGCGCGCTGATCCTCGCGAGGTTCGTGCCGCTGGTACGGACGTTCGTTACGCTGATCGCAGGCGTCGGCCGGATGAGCTTCAAGCGCTTCATCTCGTACACAGCCGTCGGCGGCGTGTTGTGGGTTGCCCTCGTGACGCTGGCCGGCTTCTTCCTCGGCAACATCGGCTTCATCCGCAAGAACATCGACCTGGTGCTGATCCTGATCGTGTTCGTCTCGGTCATCCCCATGGGCCTCGAGTACCTCAACCACCGCCGCCAGGCGAAGGCCGCCACGCCCGCGCGTGCGGTAGCCGAAGAGGTCGACCCGGTCTGATCGGGGCCGACAGATCCGGGTTTTCGCTGCTCAGTGAGCACCAAAGCCCCAGAACCCGGCGTTCTGCCTCACTGGGCAGCGATTCCCCGGATCTTGTCGAGTCAGAGAGCCTCTGTCGGCGCCGGGAGGAGGCCCTCGAGGGCCGCGGCGGCGATCGCGGAAGGCTTCGGGGACGGGGAGATCGCGTCGACGTGGAGACCTAGCGACAGGGCATCGCGGGCAGGGATGCGGCCGACGGCTACGACCCGTACGTCCTTGGGCGGTAGTCCGAACAGCTCCTCGATCGCCTGCGCAGCGCTACGGGACGTCACGATCACTGCCTCCGGCCAGCCCGACTCCAGCGCCTTCTCGTGCTCGGCGGTCGGGTCGGCGGTGACGCGCTCGTAGACGGGCAGGTCCTCTGCCAGCCAGCCGAGGTCGCGCAGTCCGGCAGCCAGTAGGGGTGACGCGTTGGCCGATCCGGGCAGCAGGGCCACCGGTAGGTGATCGGAATCTGGCGCGGACGGCCAGACGCTCAGCAGGTTGCCGACCGAGGCGTCAAGGGACGGGAGCATGTCGACGGTCACCGACGCGGCGACGAGGGCGGCGCTCGTGGCGGCCCCGAATGCGGCGACCGGAGTGCCCTCGAGGATCTGGGCGAGGCTGGTGCGCCTCTCGTGCGCGCGCTCTTCGAGCAGCGCCACGGCCTCGGCGCTCGTCATGCCGACACGGTCAGCAGACGGCAGCCTGTCCAGCACGGCATCGAGGACGGCGTCCGGGGCGGGGATCGTGCGCGTCAGCGTCACCATGACGGGCTCGCCACCGGCGCGCATGATGGCCGCCGCCAGCATCGGGTCGAACTCGTCGCTGATGCGCTGTACGAGTACGCGTGGCCGAGGCGTGCGCGGCGGCTTGGCCAGCAGGTGCTGAGGCAGTGCCCCGGCGCCCGCATCGAGAAGCTCCTTCGCGACCCTGGAGCCCAGGCGGCTCGCGGCCGCGAGGTTCGCCTCCACGTCGTCGTCGTTGTCGACGTCGTCGATCGTGACGTGACGGGTGCGACGAAGGTCCAGCGCTTGGTCGGGGCCTGCGACGACCGCGCTGAGCTCCAGCCGCGTGCGTACATCCACACCCTCGATAAGGCGCGCCAGCGCGCCGAACGGCGCCTGCGTCGCCGCAGCGACATCAGCTTGCAGAGCGCGCTCGGCGGTCGACACCAGCCGCGTACAGGCATGGTCGATCCGGCGCAGCGCCTTCTTCAGCGCCGCCGGCGCGTCCTCACGGACCTCGACGACGAGCACCCCCTGGCACGGAGTCGGCAGCATCACGGCCGGATCGAGCACCTGGGTGACGCTGTCGAGTCGGCCCTCGCGATACAGCACGGCCCACGCCAGCACGGTCGCGTCGATCTCACCGTCGGCCACACGCTGCAGCCGCGACTCGATGGGCCCGCGGATGCCGACGATCGTCAGATCGGGACGCGCCTCGAGCAGCTGCGCACGCCGCAGCGGCGAGCTGATCGCGACCTTGGCGCCCTCGGGCAGCGTCGCCAGCGTCCACCCGTTGCGCGCGCACAAGGCCTCACGCGGGTCGAGGCGCTTGATGTAGGCGCCGAGCGTCAGCCAGGGTACGGGGTCGGGGGGAATGTCCTTGAGCATGTGGACGGCCACGTCGCAGCGGCCGTCGAGCAGCGCCTGACGCAGGACGTTGGTCATCACCTGGCCGCCGGCGAAGACCGAGGGGTCGCCACCATCGTGGCCGATCTCGACGAGCTCGT
>DATCGV010000034.1:0-15451 GCA_036508755.1 Candidatus Limnocylindrales bacterium
CGCGCCCGCCCACTCAAATCGACGCGAACTGATCGAGCGGAAACGGCGGCAGTGCCAGCGGCCGTACGGCGAGACGAAACAACAGAAGCACGTTGTCGTCACCCGCTATTCGGTTGCTGTGCAGCACGCCGCAGCCGTTGCAGCGATGGATCAGCACCCATTCGCCGTCCTTGCGGACGGTTATCGCGATGGGCTCCATGGACGAGCCACAGTCTGCGGCGCGGTCGCCGGGCACGTCGTCGACATGCCGGCTCCACAGGCAGCTGGGGCAATGGTTGCGATGCGCCGTGCCGATGGCCGACGTCCCTACGTCGAGTCGGCAGTGGACGCACCGAAATGAACTTGGCGGTTTCAACGGAGTTACTCCAGAAGACGCGAATCGTGGTCCAACGGCCGTCGCGCCCGGTTCTCCGGACATAAAGAGACCGTCCCCGCAGGGACGGCTAATCGACGCGAAGACTCCTCGGCGTCGAGGTCAGCTGCAGCTCCTGCGAAGGCGCGACGGGGCGGCCACGCGGACTTGATCTGCCATACCGGTCTGAGCCTCCTCTCGGGTCATCTAAAGGACCGCGCGGAGTATATGCATCCGCGCCGCGCACCGCGCAGGCGCGGCCAACCGCTCGGGCTCGCCGGGGCCTAGACGCGCTTGTGGACCATGCGCTCGATCGCCTCGGCGGCATCCTCGGCCGCGTCGATCGCGTTCTCGAGCACGAGGTAGATCTCGCGCCACTTGATGACCTCGAGCGGATCGTGATTCTCGCGGAACAGCCTGCCGATCGCGGCGCGCGAGATGCCGTCCGCCTGGTGCTCGAGCTCGTGGATGCGCTCGAGATGCTGGCCAAGGTCCTTCATGGCCTCGAGCTTGACGAGCGCCTCGGACAGCTCGGCCCCCTGGTTGGCCAGCAGGCCGGCCATCAGCCGTGCCTCGTTGGTCGGCTGGCGGACGTCGTAGATGGCCATGCTCTCGGCAGCGGCCTGGATGAAGTCGACGACGTCGTCAAGCCTGCTCGTCAGGTCGTGGATGTCCTCGCGGTCGAACGGCGCGACGAACGCCTCCTCGAGCCGCTCGTTGATGTCGTGGTCGATCTTGTCGCCCTGCTTCTCGAGCGCCTGGATCTCGGCGATCCGGTCATCAAGCCGATCGAACACGGTCACGAGGTCCTGCAGCTTGGCCGCGGCCGAGGCGAGGTTCTCGCCGCTGGCCGCAAACAGGTCGAGGAACTTCACGTCTCGAGGTATCAGGTGAAAAGACACGTCACATCTCCATCCCGTTGGTCAGCAGGCTGCACATCAATGAAGTCCGAGTGCGTTGAGAATCAGCCACGCCACCGCGGAAACACCGGCGGCCGCGGGGATCGTTATGACCCAGGCGATAAGGATGCTCCGCGCCACTCCCCATCGAACGCGGTGCAATCCGCCTGACGTCCCGACGCCCATGATCGCGGCCGAGATCACATGCGTCGTCGATACCGGCATCCCGAAGTGGGCGGCAGTGAGGATCACGCCCGAGGCCGCCGTCTCAGCCGCGAAGCCGTGCACCGGCTCGAGCTTGACCACCCGCTGGCCCATCGTGTGCATGATTCGCCAGCCGCCCACTGCCGTTCCCAGCGAGATCGCGGTGGCCGACACGACGATGACCCAGACGGGCACATCGTTCGTGGGAATCACGCCGGCCGCGAAGAGGGCGAGGGTGATGATGCCCATCGTCTTCTGCGCGTCGTTCGAGCCGTGCGAGAAAGCCATGAATCCGGCCGACACAACCTGCAGGCGCCTGAAGGCGGTGGTCATCGGCCTGCGCTGGGCGTTGCGGAACAGCCAGAACAGTACGACGACGAGTGCCAGGGCGACGACGAAGCCGATCAAGGGCGAGCTGACCATCGGGAAGAGAACCTTGTCCCAGATGCCCTGCGTCTTGAACGCGGCCGGGCCAGCGGCAACGACTGTCGCGCCGAGCAGGCCGCCGATCAGCGCGTGGCTGCTCGAGGACGGCAGGCCGAGCCACCAGGTCAGGAGGTTCCAACAGATCGCGCCGATCAGCGCCGCGGCCACGACGGCCGTGGTCGAGGTCGTGTCGTCGACCAGCCCCGAGCCGATGGTCTTGGCCACGGCCGTGCCAGCGAAGGCGCCGATGAAGTTGAACGATGTGGCCATCACGATCGCGTAGCGCGGCGCGAGCGCGCGTGTCGCGACCGACGTCGCGATCGCGTTCGCGGTGTCGTGGAAGCCGTTGGTGTAGTCGAAGATGACGGCCAGCACGAGGACCGCGACGAGCATCAGCGTCACGCCGGCCATCGACCTGCCCTGTCTCTCTGCCTAGTCGCGGCGCAGGACGCGCAGCGCAGCCTTGACGCGTTCCTCCAGCGAGGCACCGACGGGGAGCGCGGCCACAGCCCCACGAGAAGCCTCGCGTGCCTCCGACGCGGTGTAGCCGAGGGCCTGGAGAGCGGCAGAGACCTCCGATTCCGACGAACCGTGCAGCGGGCCGCCGAGGGCCACCGCGCCTGCCGCCGAGACCCTCTCCTTGAGCTCGAGCACGATGCGCGCGCCGAGCCGTTTGCCCACGCCCGACACGGCCGTCAGCACGCCCTCGTCACCCTGCATGATCGCGAGCTGGATATCGGCCACCGGCCGCGACGAGACGATCGCCAGGGCAACCTTGGGGCCGACTCCGGTCACCGTCGTGAGCAGCTCGAAGAAGCCCAGCTCATCGGTCGTGCGGAAGCCGTACAGCGCCTGCATGTCCTCGCGCACGAGGTGATGGGTGTACAGCCGCGCATCGGTGCCCTCGCGCAGTGCGCTCAGCGTGGCCGGTCCGCAGAACACGCGGTAGCCGACGCCGCCCGCCTGGATGACGGCCGAATCCGGCGCGAGCGTAACCACGCGTCCCTCCACGAAAGCGATCACGCTCGCGCCCTGCGCCGGTCAGGCGGCCAAAGGATTGGCGTGGGCGACGCAGATCGCCACGGCCAGAGCATCGGCCGCGTCGTCCGGCCTGGGCAGAATGGTCATGCCCAGGACCATCTGGACCATGCGCTGGACCTGCATCTTGTCGGCCCTGCCGTAGCCGGTCACGGCGAGCTTCACCTCGTGCGGGCCGTACTCGAAGACGGGCAACCCGTGCTCGGCCGCGGCAAGGAGCACCACGCCACGCGCCTGGCCGACGGCAAACGCGGTCTGGACGTTGCGGTTGAAGAACAGGCGCTCGACGCCGATCTGGGACGGTTTATGGGTCACGATCAGCTCCGTCACGGCGCGATGTATCTCGAGTAAGCGCACCGGCAGCGACTGCGTGGGCAGTGTCTGGAGACAGCCGTAGTCGATGACGCGCAGCTTGCTGCCCGTCCGTTCGACAATGCCGTAGCCGGTCGCCGCTGTGCCCGGGTCGATACCGAGCACGATCACCGCGTGCGACCCGCCGCCGTCAAACCGAGGCTGCTTCCGCGAGAACCTCGGCGGGCAGGTCGAAGTTGGCCGTCACGCGCTGGACGTCATCGAGATCCTCGAGCGCCTCGATCAGGCGCAGGTTCTGGCGTGCGACGTGCCCATCGACCTCGATCGGCGTCTTGGCATGCATGGTCACCTCGGCCGAATCGATGGGCATGCCCGCGCTCTCGAGCGTCTTGCGCACTGCCTCGAGCGATGTCGGATCGGTGATCACCTCGACCGGATCGCTGTCCGTATCGACATCGTCGGCACCGGCGTCGATCGCGGCGAGCGCGATGTCGTCGGGATCCTTGCCGTCGCGCGCGATGGCAACCACGCCGCGCGGCTCGAATTGCCAGGCCACGGCGCCCGCACCGGCGAGCTGGCCGCCGTTCTTGGTGAACATCGCGCGCACGTCCGCGGCAGTGCGGTTGCGGTTGTCAGTGGCGGCCTCAACAAGGATCGCGACGCCACCCGGGCCGTAGCCCTCGTAGACCATCTCCTCGTACTGCTCGGCGGCGCTGCCGCCGGTGGCCTTCTCGATGGCACGCTTGATGTTGTCGGCAGGCATGTTCTCGGCACGCGCCTTGTCCATGGCAAGGCGCAGCCGGTAGTTGGCGTCGGGGTCTCCCCCGCCCTGGCGCGCGGCGATGGTGATCTCTCGTCCCAGCTTGGTGAACACTGCCCCGCGCTTGGCGTCGTTCGCGCCTTTCTGGCGCTTGATCTGGGACCACTTCGAATGGCCGGACATTGTTGCCGATTCTATATGCTGGCCAGATGAGCACCGCTGACATGTCGCGCCTCCGGAATGTCGTCCTGGCCGGGCACTCGGACTCTGGCAAGACGACGCTCGGCGAGCACCTTCTTCACATCACAGGCGCCGTCACCCGCCTGGGTAAGGTCGACGACGAGACCTCCGTCTTCGACTTCGAGCCCGAGGAGCACAAGCGCAAGCAGTCGCTGTCGCTCGGCGTGGCGACGCTGGACCATGACGGCTACGAGATAACGGTGGTCGACACGCCGGGCTACGCCGACTTCGCGGGCGAGGTCGTCGAGGGCTTCGAGGCGGTCGACGCGGCGATCGTGACCATGGATGCATCGGGAGGCGTGGAAGCGGGCACGGAGCGTGCCGTAGCCCTCGGTCGTGAACACGGCACGGCCGCGATCTTCGTGATCACCCGCTGCGAACGCGAGAACGCCGATCCCACGGCCGCGCTCGACGCGCTGCGCAGCGCGTTCGGCAACAAGATCGCGCCGCTCCACCTGGCGATCGGTAAGGCCGACGGCTTCACGGGCTACGTCGACCTCGTCCACCGCAAGGCGTATGTCTGGCAGAACGGCAAGCGCACCGAGACAGCCGTTCCCGCGGACATGGCCGAAGAGGTCGCGCTGCGTCGCGATCAGCTGCTCGAGGCCGCGGCGGAAGCCGACGACGACGTGCTCAACAAGTACCTCGAGGGCGAGGAGATCACCGACGCCGAGCTGGAGGGCTGCCTGCATCGCGGCGTGCGCGATTCGATCCTCGCTCCGGTCATGCTCACGGCCGCGCATCGCGAGATCGGCATCGACGGTCTGCTCGACGCAATCGTGCGCTACTTCCCGTCGCCCGAGGAGGAGAAGCCGATCAAGGCGATCGACGGCGCGGGCAAGGAAGTGGAGGTGCCACAGAAGTCAGACGGCCCGCTTCTGGCACGCGTGTTCAAGACGACCGCTGACCCGTTCGTGGGCCGGCTGACCTACTTCCGCGTGTTCTCGGGCAAGGTCGCCTCGCACGACCACGTCTGGAACGCGGATCGCGGCGAGGAGGAGCGCATCGGCCAGGTACTCCGTGTCAAGGGCAAGGACACGGAGCCGGTCGGCGTCATCTCAGCCGGCGAGATAGGCGCCGTCGCGAAGCTCGTCAACACGCACACGGGCGACGTCCTCTCGATGCGCGACAAGCCGCTCAAGATGTCGCCGATCGCCTTCCCGGAGCCGACGCTGCCCGTCGCGATCGAGCCACAGACGAAGGCGGACCTGGACAAGATGGGCGCCGCACTCGCGCGCCTGCTCGAGGAGGATCCGAGCGTCACGGTCGAGCGCCAGACAGAAACCGGTGAGCAGCTCCTGTGGGCCCAGGGCGAGAACCATGTCGCGGTGACGGTCGAGCGCCTGCGCCGCAAGTTCGGAGCGGCCGTGGTCACGCATCCGCCGCGCATCCCGTACCGCGAGACGATCCGCAGCAAGACCCAGGCCGAGGGCCGGCACAAGAAGCAGACCGGCGGCCGCGGCCAGTTCGGCCACGTATGGCTGGAGATCGAGCCCAATCCAGGAAACGGCGTCACCTTCGAGACGCGCGTGGTAGGTGGCTCCGTGCCGCGTCAGTTCTGGTCCGGCATCGAGAAGGGCGTCCACGATGTGGCCGACAAGGGCCCCGTCGCCGGCTATCCCGTGATCGACTTCAAGGCAACGCTCTACGACGGCTCGTTCCACACGGTCGACTCGGACGAGCTCTCGTTCCGCCTGGCGGGTCAGCTGGCCACCCGAAAGGGCATCCAGGACTCGTCACCGGTGCTGCTCGAGCCGATCATGGAAGTCGCGGTCCGCGTGCCCGAGGAGTACATGGGCGACGTCAACCGCGACCTGAACACGCGCCGCGGTCGTGTTCTGGGCATGGACCAGTCCGAGGGGCTTCAGGTCGTCCGGGCTCATGTGCCTCAGGCTGAGCTGTTCAATTACGCGACCGAGCTTCGCTCCCTGTCCGGTGGCCGCGGATCGTTCAGCGCCACGCTCGACCACTATGAGGAAGTGCCGTCGCACGTCGCCCAGAAGGTCATCGACCAGCACAAGAAGGAAGACGCGGCCGCGCACTCGTAAGTCCGACGTGAACGATCGGTCTCAATCGCAGGTCTACACGTGGGAGCCGTCGGACACACAGATCGCGGCACGCTACGGCCTGCGGCCTGAGGACATCCTCCGATTTGATACGAACACGTCGCCACTGCCGCCGCCGTTCGTCGGCGAAGCGCTGGCAGGGCCGTTCGAGCCGCGACTCAACGAATACCCGGACTCGTCGTACGAAGAGCTGACGGCGGCGGCAGCGGCATATGCCGGCGTCCAGGCGCACGAGGTGATCGTCGGCGCTGGCGCGGACGAAGTCATCGACCTCGTCGCCAAGGCCTACCTGGCGGCCGGCTCGACCGCGATCGTTCCCGTCCCGACCTACGCGATGTACGGCGTGCTGACGGCCCAGCGCGCCGCGCGCATCGCGGCCGTCCCGAGATTCGGCGCGGAGCATGGCTTCGCGCTGGACGTCGCGCGCATCGTCGACAGGCTGGCCGAGGCATCGGTCGTGTGGCTGTGCAATCCGAACAATCCGACCGGGGCTCGTGAGCCAACAGCGAACATCGAGGCACTGCTTATGGCGGCCGCCGGTCGCGCGACTCCGCCCCTGATCGTCGTCGACGAGGCGTATTTCGAGTACATCGGCGACTCGGTGGTTGGCCTGCGCAATAGCTACGAGCATCTGCTGGTAATTCGCACAGTCTCGAAGGCGTTCGCGCTGGCGGGCGCGCGGGTCGGCTTCGGCGTCGGTGCGCGCTCGGTCATCGAGCGCCTGGAGCGTGTCCGCCCGCCTGGCTCGATATCGACCATGTCGGCGCACCTCGCGGCCCGTGCCCTGAAGGCGCCCGCCTATGCACTCGAGAACGTGCGCATGCTGTCGGCCGAACGCGACTGGTTCGCCGCGCAGCTCGACCGGCTCGGCTGGCATCCAACGCCGAGCGTCACCAATTTCCTGCTGGTGCGCATCGGCGACCACGACGCCGCGGAAAAGGCCGCTGACGCCCTGCTCCATTCGGGCATCGTGCCACGCACATTCGGTCCGGCAAACCCGCTACGCGGCCACCTTCGCCTGACAGTCCGAACGCGCGCCGAAAATGAGCGCATGCTCGAGGTGGTCAGCAGGCTGGGCGCTACTCTCGCGTCATGACCAGATCGCCTCTCGAGGACGCCTTCGCACATCATGTGTGGGCGACGCAGCAACTCCTCGACACTTGCGCTGCGCTGCCGCCCGAGCAAATGGAGGCGACCGTGCCCGGCACCTACGGCTCGATCATCGCCACGCTGCGCCATCTGGTCGCTTCGGATCGCAGCTACCTGAGGCGGCTCACGGGCGACGCGGACCTTGCGCGCATCGACGAAGACGCCGACTCAAGCCTGGGCGAGCTGCGCGCAGCGATGGTCGCCAACGGCGACGCGTGGACGAGGTTGATCAAGACTGAGATCGATCCCGACTCCGAGTCGGTCATCCGTGACGGCGACAAGGAGGTGCACATTCCAGCCGGAATCCGACTGGCCCAGGCCGTCCACCACGGCACCGACCACCGCAGCCAGGTGTGCACGGCCCTGACGACGCTCGGCGTCACCCCTCCGGACATCGATGTGTGGGCATTCGGGGATGCGACCGGCCGAATACGAACCGCGCCGCTGCCGCCCTCCTGACGCGCTAAACGCGCCCTAAGCGCTTTTGCGAGCGATCAGCAGCCGCTTCTTACCAGCGCGCAGAACCAGGTACCGACCGTCGATCAGTTGCGGCATCGCCGCCGAACTGTCGCTGACGCGCTCACCGTTGATCGACAGGCCGCCCTGGTCGAGCAATCGCCGGCCCTCTGACCTCGAGGCAACGAGTCCGCTCGCAACGGCCAGCGTCAGCGCATCGACGACATCGGCCGCGTGGAAGTCGTAGTGGTCGATGGCCTCATACAGGACGTCGAGCACTTCGGGGTCCGTGATCGGTGCGCCGGAGAACGCGGAGTCGGCGACGCGCACCTGGCGATCCGCTTCCGCCTTGCCGTGCACCCGCGCGGTCAGGTCGTAAGCCAGTGCGCGCTGCGCCGGCCGTCTGTCGGGCGCCTTCTCGTGCTGCTCCTCGATCTCGTAGACCTCATCGGCCGGCTTGAGCGTGAGCCAGCGCAGATGCTGCGCCACCAGCGCGTCGTCGTCGTTGAGCCAGTACTGGAAGAAGTCGTACGGCGAGGTCATGGTCGGGTCGAGGTAGACCGCGCCCTTCTCGCTCTTGCCCATCTTCTTGCCGTCGCGCGTCAGGAGCAGTGGCGAGCACATCGCGTACGCCGCCGGCTCCTCCCCTTCCTCGCGCCCGACGACGCGCCGGATCAGCTCCAGGCCGGCAGTAATGTTGCCCCACTGGTCGGCGCCGCCCATCTGCATCTCGACGCCGCGCTGGCGGTAGAGCTGCAGGAAATCGGCCGACTGGAGGGTCATGTACGAGAACTCGGTGAACGACATGCCCGCGCGCAGGCGCTGCTGGACTGAATCCTTGGCGAGCATGTACGGCACGGAGAAGTGCTTGCCGATGTCGCGCAGGAAGTCGAGCAGGCGCCAGTCGGCCAGCCACTCGCGGTTGTCGACCATCTGCGCCTGGTTGCTCCCCGGCGAGAAGTCGACGAACCTCTCCAGCTGCGCCTGGATGGCGGCCGAGTTGGCGCGGATCTGCTCATCGTCGAGCAGGTTGCGCTCGCTCGACTTGCCCGACGGGTCGCCGATCATGCCCGTCCCGCCGCCGACGACGATGAACGGCGTGCCGCCGTGGCGCTGAAGGTGGGTCAGCATGAAGCCCTGGACCAGGTTGCCCACGTGCAGCGAGCGAGCCGAGGCGTCGAAACCCACGTAGGCACTGATCGGACCCTTCGCCAGGCGTGCCTCAACGCCCTGCGAGGAGTCGGCGACGAGCCCGCGCCAGGACAGCTCCGCTAGCAGCTCATTGGGTGACGGCACGCGGGTAATGCTAGAGTCAGAACCAGATGCAGGCCAACCGCGACGGGCGGCAGGCAGGGCGCAACGGCGGTCAACGAGCCAGGCGCGTGCGACCGGGCACCGGGCGCTCACTTGCGGTCGCACTCCCAATGCTGCTCTTCGCCACGATGGCCGTCGTCGCCCTCTTTGGCTTAGTCGCGGTCGTCGGTGTGTTCGCCCTGTACAGCCAGGGACTGCCGCCGGCGAGCGACCTCGAGCAGATCCAGTTCAGCTCGCAGTCGGTCATCTACGACCGAACCGGCACTGTCCAGGTGGCGACGTTCGGCGGCGGCCAGGGGCGGCAACCTGTCACGTATGACCAGATCCCGCCGATCCTGATGGATGCCACGACAGGGATCGAGGACAAGTCCTTCTGGACGAACACGGGCGTCGACCCGATCGGCGTCCTCTCCGCGGCGTTCGACACGCTCCGCGGCGACAGCCGCGGAGCCTCGACGATCACCCAGCAGCTCGTGCGCCAGCGGCTGCTCGACCCGGAGCTCGTCGCCGACCCTGGACGCGTCATCGAGCGCAAGGTCAAGGAGATCATCCAGTCGGTCCGTGTCACGGAGGCGTACCCGGGTGAAGCGGGCAAACAGAAGATCATCACTGCCTACTTCAACCAGAACTACTACGGCAACGGCCTGTACGGGATCATGGCCGCAGCCAAGGGCTACTTCGGCGTCGGCTCGCTCAACGAGCTGACCCTGGGCCAGGTGGCGCTTCTTGCGTCACTGCCCCAGTCGCCGTCGTCGTACGACCTGGTGCGCAACGCGGTCCAGGGGTCCAACGGTCAGCTGTACGTGCCACTCGATCAGAGCATCCCCGTTGTCGCTCGGCGCGACTACGTCCTCGACCTGCTCGCGAGCGATCCGTCGCGTCTTGTCCTGACCGGCAACAAGTACGGCCCGCAGGACTTCGAGAACGCCAAGAACGAGCCGATCGTGCTCGCGCCACAGGACACGCCGCAGCAACAACAGCAGTGGCTCGCGCCGCACTTCGTGTGGGCCGTGCGCGACGAGCTTGCCCAGAAGCTGTGCAACGGCGAGGACACCTGCCCGGCGCTCGAGCGTGGCGGACTCAAGATCACTACCACGCTCGACTGGAACATGCAGCAGATCGCCGAGAAATGGGTCACTGCGGGCGTGCTCCTGCCGCACCAGGCGGATCCGCAGGCGTTCGCCGCCCAGATCGGCGTGCCCTTCGCGCCGTGGATGAGGAAGCTCGAGAAGCTCCAGGTCAACAACGGCGCGCTGATCGCGATGGACTACCAGACGGGTGAGACGCTGGCCTACGTCGGCTCGGCCGGCTACTACCGCGACGACCTCTCATCGCCCAAGTTTCAGCCCCAATTCGACGTCCTCGGCGCCGGCTGGCGCCAGCCGGGTTCGGCGTTCAAGCCGTTCAACTACGTCACCGGACTCAACAACGGCACGATGACCGCAGCCTCGATGTTCATGGACGTGACGACCACGTTCGACAACTCGAGCGGCTACACGCCCAAGGACTGGGACCTGCTCGAGCGCGGTCCCGTGCGCATGCGGACGGCGCTTCAATGGTCGCTCAACATCCCGGCGGTCAAGGCGCTCGTCATGAACGGCGTCGACAACGTCTTCCAGATGGCGCAGAGCTTCGGCATGAGTTTCCAGACAGACACGCCGAGCGCCGGCCTGTCACTGACCCTGGGCACGGAGGTGTCCCATCCACGCGACGTCGCGGTCGCGTACGGCACGATGGCCAACGGCGGCACGCATGTCGGATACACGACCATCCTGCGCGTGCAGGATGCGACCGGCGCGGACGTGATCCCCGCCTATACGCCCACCGGCACGAGCGTCGTCAGCCCGCAGGCGGCATACGTGATGACCAACATCCTGGCCTCGAACACGGACCCCAGGCAGAACCCGATCTGGGGCGATTTCGCGATCCAGGCAGCCGACGGCACGCGCCGGCCGGCGACGCTCAAGACAGGCACGACGCAAGACGCCAACGACCTCGTCGCCTACGGCTACCTGCCACCGCCGACGGACGCCGGCCGCACGAACGGCGAGTATGCCCTCGTCGTGGGTGTCTGGAACGGCAACTCGGACGGGTCGCCCGTCCTCACGCCGCAGAATCCGGTTCTCTCGACGGATGTTGCCGCGCCAACCTGGCAGGGCTTCACCGACGAGGTGAGCAAGAACTGGGCGGTCAACGACTTCCCCGTCCCAGACGGCATCGTCCAGGCCGACGTCGACGCCTGGAGCGGCGGCCAGCCGACCCAGTTCACGACCCAGACCTATCACGAGGTCTTCATCTCGGGCACCCAGCCGGCGAGCGCTGATACGACCAAGGTCGGCATGCAGGTTACCCAGGACGCGAACGGCAACGACGTACTGTGGGTCGATGGCTGTGCCGGGACGCCGCAGACCAAGGGCTATCTCAACCTCGACACCGTCGAGACCGACCACGCCGACTGGCACACTGCCGACGCCGACTGGATCGCGCGCGCCAAGCAGGGCCCGGGGACGGCCGGGGGGCCGGATCCCACGGTCAAGACCAAGACGAGCTACATCTTCGATCCGCGCAACACGCCGTACGGCAAGAGCTGGGGCGCGCCCTTCCCGCCCACGACCACGTGCGCCCAGGCGCCGGCTTCACCCAGCCCCGCGCCCTCGCTCGAGTCGCCGTCGCTGCTGCCGACTCCGAGCTTCGAGCTGACGCCGCCCCCGCCGACGCCACCAGTGGTCACACCACCGCCGATCACGCCGCCGCCGGTGACCCCTGAGCCGACGCCTCCGCCACCCACTCCGCCGCCGGTTACCGAGCCACCACCAACTCTCCCGCCACCGCCCTCACTGCCGGCGAGCATCGCTCCGGCGCCCAGCTAACCGCCGCCCTAGAACTCGACGATCGTCGCCCCGTCGCCGCCCTCGCCACGCTCGCCGGGGCGCCACGACTTGACAAGTGGGTGCTGGCGGAGCTGCGCGCGCAAGGCGTCGCGCAGCGCCCCGGAGCCGTGGCCGTGGATGACCGTCACTCTCGGCGCCCCGGCGAGCGCCGCATCGTTCACGTAACGGTCGAGCAACTCGGTTGCCTCCTCGACGCGCGCGCCGCGCACGTCCAGGCTCGACGGCACGGCGCGCGCGGGCACGGGCGTGGTGACCCGGAGCGGATCGGGTCCCTTGCGCGCCGTGTCGGCGACCACCTCCAGCTCGTCGATCGGGACGCTGATGTGCATCGCGCCCGCGGCAAGCGTGGCCTCGCCAGCGCGCTCGTCGAGCTCTGTGATCGTGCCCTCCCAGCCGCTCCGCGAGCGGGCGCGAGCACCCACGGCCAGGCGCGCCGGCGGCTGATCGGACGGCACGGGCAGCGGCTGGAGCTGGTCCGTCCCGAGTAGCGACGAGACACGCTCGTCGAGGCGCTGGGCAGACTCGGCGAGGCGCGCCTCGGTGATGCTTGAGCGGGCGAGCAGGTCGCGCGCGGCACGGATCTCGGCCTGGATCTCGGCCAGGGCACGCTGCGCTTCCTCGCGCGCGCCAGACTGGACGGTCTCGCGCTCGCGCCGCGCGCGGTGGCGCTCCTCCTCGGCCTCGCGGCGCGCCAAGCGCGCTCGCTCCTCGGCCTCGGTGGCGCGGGCGAGCGACTCCTCGGTCGTCTGCTGCGCTTCCCTGATCGAGGCCAGCGTCTTTTCGAACTCCTCCTGCGCTCGGCCGAGGCGCGAGCGCGCGTCGGCGACGAGTGTCTCGGGCAGGCCGAGGCGCGCCGCAATTGCGAACGCCTGGGACGTGCCGGGTAGGCCTATGCGCAGGTGGTACGTCGGGCTCAACGTCTCGATGTCGAACTCGACCGAGGCGTTCTCCGCCGCCTGCGTGTTGTGCGCGTACGCCTTCAGCTCGGCGTAGTGGGTCGTCGCGGCGACGAGCGCGCCAGCGGCGATGAAGTGGTCGAGCAGCGCCTGGGCGAGCGCGGATCCCTCGGTCGGGTCGGTGCCTGCGCCCAGCTCGTCGAGCAGGATCAGCGTGTCCGGGCCGGCCGCCTCGACGATGCGCACGATCGAGCGCATGTGGCCGGAGAAGGTCGACAGCGACTGGGCGATCGATTGCTCGTCGCCGATGTCGGCAAAGACGTCGCGGAAAATCGGCAGGCGCGAACCTTCCGCGGCGGGAATGTGCAAGCCGGCCTGGTTCATCAGCGACAGCAGGCCCAGCGTCCGCAGCGTGACCGTCTTGCCGCCGGTGTTGGGCCCGGTGACGACCAGCGCCCGGAAGTCCATGCCGAGCCGAATGTCGGTCGGCACGACGCGGCCGGTCAGCCCAGGATGGCGGGCGGACAGGAGCTCGACCTCGTCGCGCGTCGAGGCACCGGCGCGCACCGCATCCATCTCGCCTGCCAGGCGAGCGCGGGCAATCCAGAAATCGAGCGTGGCCAGCGCCGCCAGCGTTTCGTCGAGCGCGTCCGCCTGGGCGGACACGAGCTCCGATAGCTCGTCGAGGATGCGCTCCTCCTCGGCCTGTGCCTTGAGCTGCGCCTCGCGCCATGTGTTGCCCAGCTCGACGACGACGAGCGGCTCGATGAACAGGGTCTGGCCGCTGCCCGACTGGTCGTGGACGATGCCCTTGACCCGGCCGCGCGAGTCGGCCCGGACGGGGACGACGTAACGGCCGTTGCGCAGGGTGACAAGCGGTTCCTGGAGCGCGCCGGCGATGTCGGTCTGGTGCACGATCGTCTCGAGCCGCGAGCGCAGCCGCTCGTAGGCGATGCGTACCGCGCGGCGCAGACCGCCAAGCGCTGGCGAGGCCGAGTCGAGCAGCTCACCGGCGGGATCGAGCGACTGCTCGAGCCGCGCGCGCAGCTGGGGCACAGGCTTGATCGAGCAGCCCAGCTCGTGGAGCAAGGGCGGCCGCTCGCCGCGCAGCGCCTCGCCGACGCGCGCGGCAGTGGCAAGCGTCTCGGAGATCTGTAGAAGCTCGGAGCCTGACAGGCGGCCGCCGCGCCGCGCGCGCATGACCAGCGGGCCCATGTCGTGCGCACCGCCCACGCCGAGGTCCGGCCGACGCTCGACGAGGTCCCTGGCCTGATCCGTCTCGTCGAGCATGCGTCCGACGACGAGCGCCTCGCTTGATGGCATCAGTGCTTCGGCCAGTCGACGCGACGGCGCAAAGGCGGTCTGCTCGGCGAGGCGCGCACGGATCTGCGGAAATTCGAGGATCTGCTGGCTGCGCCGGTCCATTCGAGTCGCCTAACGCGGCACGTACGCGAGCAACACGGCACCTTTGTCGAATCGATGGCTATCGATCAAGCGCAGATCGAGCGGGGTCCCGGCCGGGAAGAACGGCGTGCCCCCGCCGAGGATGACCGGATGGACCACCAGCCTGTATTCGTCGATCAGGTTGCGCTCGACCAGAGCTGAAGCGAGCGTCGCGCCGCCGACGTCGAGATCGCCTTCGAACTCCGCCTTGAGCGCGGCCAGCTCTTCGATGATGTTCGTCCGCAACAACCGGCTATTCCAGTCGACCGACTCAAGAGTCGATGAGAAGACGACCTTGGGTTTGGGGCCCCAGATGCGGGCAAAGTCGACCTCGACCGGGGTGGCGTTTGGATTGGCCTCCGCCGTCGGCCAGTAGTCGGTCATCGTCTCGTACAGCCGCCGGCCGTAGATGAAGGCGCCTGCCGCGCGCGCCCGGTCGTTGAACCAGCCGTGGACCTCTTCATCGATGTCCACCCAGTCGAGCGAGCCGGAGGGTGAGTTGATGTAGCCATCGAGCGAGACGCTCATCGAGTAAACGACACGACCGGTCATCGCGGCCTCGACACGTGTGGGTTGCCGGCGATCCAGAAGCGCCACGGCCGGTCTGCCCAGCCTTCGCCAGCGTAGTCAACGCCGATACGTGCCCCCGTCGCGACTTCAACCGCCGCAGCCGCCGGCCGAGGCGCGGCAAGCCACAGATCCTGGCCGGTGACGAGGTCCGCGCCGTCAAACGCGCGGGTCACGGCCAGTGCCTGGCACAGCCGGGCGGGGCCAGAGGCGAGTGGGGCATGCGCGTCTGCGCGGCCACCACGCCGGTCACGCATAAGCTCGACGCCCAGCCGCGGCTCGATCGCCCGGATCAGGACCGCGCCTGCCTCGCGGCCGTGGTAGGCGACGACGTTGAGACACTCATGCATGCCGTAGACAAGGTAGACGTAAGCGTGGCCGGCCGGTCCGAACATCGGTGCCGTGCGTCGCGTCCTGCCGGCACGGGTGTGGCTGGGG
>DATCGV010000035.1:0-12608 GCA_036508755.1 Candidatus Limnocylindrales bacterium
GTCCGGGCGGCACCTACACGGTCAAGCCTGGCGAGTCGCTCAGCCTGATCGGCCAAAAGCTCGGCATCCCATGGCTGCTTATTGCGCAGGCGAACAACATCGCCGGCCCGGATTACATCGTCCAGGTTGGCCAGGTGCTGACCATCCCGGTGATCCCGACGTTCTCGCCCGGTGGCAACCAGTACGTCGTCCAGTCGGGCGACACGATCACCGGGATTGCCAACAAGGTCGGCGTCGACCCTACGGACCTCGCTGACTTCAACAACATCGCCAACTGGGACAGCATCCAGGTCGGCCAGATCCTGTACGTCCCCGGCCCAGGCTGGACTCCGCTCCCAACCCCGAGCGGCTAGACAGCCACTCCTCCATGCGGTCGGCCCTCGTCGGAGCGCTGGCCGTCGTGCTCGTCTCGGCCTGCTCGTCGGCCGCGGCCCCAACCACGACCGCGCCGAGCCTGACGTCCGCGCCGGCCGTGTCGGTCGTGCCGGCCACGTCGTCTGCACCGTCGTCCTTGATCGCAGCGCCGCCCTCCGCCCCGCCTGTGCCCTCGGCAACGTCCGGCTCGTCAGGCTTTGTTGACCTGAGTGCCGCGGGCGCGGTGCAGTTTGACGCTCCGCTGGGGTCGGACTTCGCGGCTCTCGCCGGCGGCTTCCTGGTCACGACTGATGTCGATGGCGGGATGGAGGTCTACGAGCTGTCGGGCAAGCTGCTGTACACACTCTCAGTGCCCGGCGGTGCGTGCGGCGCACCCGACGTCGGCTTCGGTGCAATCTGGACCGCAACGTGCGCCGCCTCGCCGGGCCTGGCGCGCATCGACGACTCCTCCTTCTACGCGGCGCCGGTCGACGTCGGCGGCGCGACCGATCCGAGTGCCAGCGTTGCCGCCGCTGAAGGCGGTGTGTGGCTGATCCGAGCCGGCGCCAGGAACGAGCTGATCGAGGTCAATCCACAGATCCAGTCACGGTCGGTGGTCTTCAGCGAGGCCGCGCCCGACGGGGCGAGCGCGGTGCGAGCCGGTTATGGTGCCGTCTGGGTCGCGAGCCCGTCGCTCGGCCGGGTGACGCGCATCGATCCGGGCTCGGGCGACGTTGTCGCCACGATCGACGTGGGTCACGAGCCGCAGCTCCTCGCGATTGGCGACAACGCCGTGTGGACGCTGAACCAGGCCGACGCCAGCCTGTCGCGCATCGATCCGGCGACGAACGGCGTTGTGGCCACGGTGTCGTTCGGTGAAGTCGTCGATCGCAGCGAAATCGCCTTCGGCGGGGGTTACGTCTGGGTCAGAGGCTCCACGACGCTGCTGTACCAGATCGATCCGTCGACGAACAAGGTGTTCAGGCGCTACGGCCCCGCCACAGGCTCCGGGGGCGTGGCGGCCGACGACTCCGCCGTGTGGATGACCGCCCACGACTCGACCACGATCTGGCGCCTGCCGCTGGATATACGCACGAGTGCGTCTGAACGTTTGACTGCGCGCGGCCACTCATAGGATGTGACCGCGCCAGATCGGCGTCGGCCCTGGAGACAAAGTCCATGCGGGACGTAGTCGAGCTGGCGATGAGGGGCGACCACGACGCATTCGCGACCCTGGTCAATTGGACCGGCGACCGAATGTTCGCGATCGCGACTCGGATTCCGCGCGACTCCAATCTTGCCGAAGACGCTCTGCAGGGCGCCTTCGTCACCGCGTGGCGCCAACTTCCGACGCTCCGGGACCCGGACAGGTTTGAGGCCTGGCTGCGCAGATTGCTCGTCCATGCCTGCTACGCGGAGGCCAGGAGTCGCCGGATGTGGGTCAGCAACGTGCGATCCCTGCCCACGGAGGGCCCACCGAGTCCCGATCAGCTGATCACCGTCGCCGACCGCGACGTGCTCGACCGCGCGTTCAGGCGCCTGACCGTCGAGCAACGCGCGGTCTTCGTTTTGCACCACCACGTCGGGCTGCCCTTGGTCGACATCGCCGAAACCCTCGGCGTGCCGGCCGGGACGGCTCGTTCTCGATTGCACTACGCGACCCGGGCTTTGCGCGCCGCCATCGAGGATGACGCGCATTCGGCCCTTCCAGAAGGACGGCTGGCATGACCGCGACTCGAGACCCCGACCACATCATCGGCCTATGGCTTGACCAGATGCCCGATCGGGTTTCCGATCGCGTAATTGGCACCGTCCTCCAGGCCGTCGAGACGACGCCGCAAGTGCGGCGAATCTTCGTCCGCGGCTCACGCAGATACGAGCAAATGAACCGATTCGTCTTCATTGCCGCCACCATCGCCTTGGGCGTTGTCCTCGTTGGTGGGGCGGCATTCCTGACCGGCGGCAGCACTAGCCCGACCCCTGGCCCGACGGCGAGCCAGACAGCCACCCAGGCAGCGATTTCGAGCGCTCCGTCGGTGCCGCCGACTGCGTCAGGCGCGGGTCTGGGAGGGCCCGTTCCAGCGGCGCTGCAAGCTCGCTGGATGGGCTCTAATCGAAGCTTCACGGATCTGGGAGCCGGTATCTCACTGCTCTTCGGCCAGTCGAGCTACACGATCGCACAGGCGAACTCAAACCAGTCGCCTTATGCCCTCGGTGTCGTCGGCTCGAGCGGCCAGGGGGACTTACGCTTCGGCGCCAGTCCCACCTACGACTGCCCGAACGCGGGCATCGGCCAATACGGATGGCAGCTTTCTCCCAGCGGGCGCGTGCTGACGATCACGCTGACGAGCGACGACTGCGCTCAACGGGCAGGTGACGTGCCGGGAACCTATTGGCTGATGGGCTGCAACAACCAGGGCACGAATTGCCTGGGCGAACTCGACCCGGGCACGTACTCGTCCCAGTACCTCCGACCACTGCCGGTCCAGCCGTGGCGGCCTCTCTTCGGCGGTGTGACCTATACGGTGCCCGCCGGTTGGGCGAACTACTCGGATTGGCCCAACACGGTGGGCTTGACAACCACCGATGAATTCGCGAACACGACGCGATCCAATCCGGAGCCGGCGGCCGGGGTCGATGTGCTGACCAACGCGTCGGCGCTGGCTGCGCCGTGCTCTTTGGCGCTGAGCACCAGCCAAGCGTCGGCAAACGACCTCCTCGTCGATCTCGGCGGAAACATCGTGGTTACTCAGCCAACCGCAGTCACCATCGACGGGTATTCCGGTGGCTACGTCGACATCACGGCTACTGCCGAGCCGGCGCCATCGGGGGCCGGGCGGTCTCCGACGTACTGTGGCACGGATGTCCCGTACCTCTACGCCGCAGGCGACGCTCAGTCGATCCCGGTCGGTCAGAAGCAACGTCTGGTCCTGCTCGATCTTCCCGACGGCAACCTGGTGGCAGTCATTGTCTGGGCCGACAGCTCGCAGTTCGATGCCTTGGTGACGGCCGCTATGCCGGTTATTCAGTCGATGACGTTCAACTAGAAGCGCTGGGTTGCGAAACGGAGGAACAATGAAACGGGCTCTCACGGTCGTCCTGCTCATGGCCGTTGTCTCGGCATGTATGAACGGCGCAGTCATTAACACGCCTGTCGCTGGAACAGCTGCTCCAAGTCCTGCACCAGCCACACCGGCGATGCCGACTCAAAATCCGCCGCTCGCATCATCGGCACCCTCCGCCACTGCGCCGGAAGCATCGGCAACGGCCGCGGCTGCATCGGCGACGCCGCCCGTGCCCTCGCCGAGCGGCGCCGCCTCGCTGTGCGAGGACACCCAGAGCGGGAGCACTGGCACCCGTTCTGTCGGTACCGTGTCGGGCCAGGTCAAGTCCGGCCGAATCCTGATCGGCATCGAGGCGGCCGCGGGGCCGTCGGGCACGTTCGCCCTCGCGTACATCGACGCGTCCGGCCTGCGCGAGCTTCCTGCCGGAGTCGCCGACTGGACGACTGCCCACGCCACCTGGGAGACGCCGACAACGGTCGTGTTCGACAGCGAACGCGCCGGCGACCGCCACCTCTTCAGGGCCGATATTGGCGACGGAACCGTCACGCAGATCACAAGCGCTTTTCGAGTTGGAGAACAGAACGCGGCATTCCTCGGCGACGGGCGCATCGTGCACGACGAATACAGCTGTGCCCAGGCGACGGACTTCGGCCTGCACATCTCGCCTACTGACGGCTCGTCCGACTCGGACCTGACGCCGGCACACCCTGTCAATGACCCCGCCTACGACAGCGAGGCGACGGTTTCGCCTGACGGCCACACGATCGTCTTCGTTAGACACGTCGATGAGAACAACGGAGCGCTGTTCAGCATCGACGCCGGTGGCGGCGCGGCGACCCGGCTCATGCCCGACTCGGCCAAAGTGTCCTATCCGCGCTGGTCGCCTGACGGAAAGACGATCCTCTTCAACCAGGATGTCCCGGCCGGTGCTACCGATTTGTGGACGATCCCGGCAATCGGCGGTACGCCCACGCGCGTGACACAGAGCGATCCCGGCGCGATTCGCTGGGAAGCCGATTGGTCACCGGACGGCACGCAGATCGTGTTCAAGTATTACGAGAACGGTTGGCGCTACAACGAGCTGCACCTCGCAAACGCCGATGGCTCGCAAGAATCCGTCCTCTGGACGGGCGACAACTCGACCGCAGAGACACCGCACTGGGGCCCTTAGCAATCGATTTCACTCTCGGAATGTCGCTGAGAGCGACATTCCGGGCGTGATCCTGGCTTAAGGCGTTCGCCCGTTGCCCATCCCGTGCTCGGTGGGCGGCTTCCACGCGTCACAGCTATGACTTCGGTGTCGCTTAAGCCGTGCTTGATCGCGTCATGTCGGCCAGAGCGACTCGCGATCGGGAGTGCTCGACACGAACCACGGGGCGCCTACGGTCTGCAGTCGTCGGGCCGAATCGCTAACATTCGAAAAACCCCCGGAGGACCGAACCTATGGCTAAGTATGTCTTTGTGACCGGAGGCGTGACCTCCTCACTCGGCAAAGGCATCACCGCCGCCAGCGTCGGTCGCCTGCTCAAGAGTCGGGGTCTGTCGGTCAGCATCATCAAGCTCGATCCGTATATCAACGTGGATCCGGGCACGATGAGCCCGTACCAGCACGGCGAGGTTTTCGTCACTGACGACGGTGCCGAGACGGACCTCGACCTGGGCCACTACGAGCGCTTCATCGACGAGAACCTGACCCAGCTGAGCAATGTCACGAGCGGCCGCATCTACCAGGCGGTCATCGCCAAGGAGCGCCGCGGCGACTACCTCGGCGGCACGGTCCAGGTCATCCCGCACATCACCAACGAGATCAAGGAGCGCATCCAGCGCGTCGCGCGCGATGGCAAAGCGGATGTGGTGATCGTCGAGGTCGGTGGCACGGTCGGCGACATCGAGTCACTGCCGTTCCTTGAGGCGATCCGCCAGATGCGCAAGGACGTCGGCCGGGGCAACGTGCTGTATGTCCACGTTACGCTGCTGCCGGCGCTGTCCGCGACGGGCGAGCTCAAGACCAAGCCGACCCAGCACTCGGTCAAGGAGCTCCGCAGCATCGGCATCCAGCCCGACGTGATCATCGCCCGCTCGGACCAGGAAGTGCCCGACGAACTGCGCGAGAAGATCGCCCTGTTCTGCGACGTCGCTCTCGACGCCGTCATCCCGGCCCCCACGGCCGAGACGATCTACGAGGTTCCACTCCAATTTCACGATCGTGGCCTCGACGACCTGGTCGTGCGCGAGCTAGGACTCGAAGAGAAGGTGCACGCAGCCGACCTGACCGCCTGGCGTGAGCTCGTCGAGCTCATCAAGCGCCCCAAGCCGCAGCTCGAGATCGCACTAGTGGGCAAGTACATCGAGCTGCCCGACGCGTACATGAGCGTGACCGAGGCGCTGCGCCACGCCGGCTGGGCTGCCGGACGCTCGATCAAGGTGCGCTGGGTCGACTCAGAGGCGCTGACGACAGAGAACTACGCCGACAGGCTCGCCGGTGCGGCCGGCGTGCTCGTGCCCGGTGGCTTCGGCCACCGCGGTATCGAGGGTAAGGTCCTCGCCGCGCGCTTCGCCCGCGAACAGCGCGTGCCGTATCTCGGGCTCTGTCTGGGTCTGCAATGTGGCGTGATCGAGTTCGCGCGTGACGTGGTCGGCGCGCAGGACGCGAACTCGACCGAGTTCGACATGTTCACCCACGACCCGGTGATCGACTTTATGCCCGACCAGCGCGAGCTGGAGGACAAGGGCGGCACGATGCGCCTGGGTCTCTATCCGGCCCGCCTCACGCCCGGCTCGAAGGCCGCCCAGGCATACGGCGAAGAGGTCATCTACGAGCGGCACCGGCACCGCTTCGAGGTCTCCAACCAGTACCGCGACGCGCTGGAGCAGAACGGCATGCTCCTCTCCGGCCAATCACCCGACGGCCGGCTGGTCGAGATCGTCGAGCTCAAGGACCATCCGTGGTACGTGGCTTCCCAGTTCCATCCCGAGTTCAGGAGCCGGCCCGACCGGCCGCATCCGCTCTTCACGGGCTTCGTGAAGGCCGCGATCGAGCACGCTGCGCAGGCCGCGCAGCTTGAGGCGCCGACGATCAGCGAGCCCGTCCCAGCGACCGCCTGACCTCAGCTCCATCACTTCGCGGCGTTTCGCCGTCGTCGGTCAGGTCGCGGGTAATTCCGACCAAGCGGAACCATCAACGGCATCGAGTAGTTCAGCCACAGCTCGAACATTCGGCCGAGAACTGCCTGCGGAGCGCGCGCGATCGCCAGGACGCGGTTCTCGTGCTCCGAATAGAAGTAGTCGATACGCACGGTAGTGCCGCTTGAGCGGAACTACCGCGGACCGCCTAGATGATGGCGCGGTGAAGGCGTAGGTAGAGCGGCCGAAAGCCCATCGCGCGCCAGGTTCGGTTGGCCTCGATGTTCGTGGAGCGCCAATCGGTGGCCAGCCAGTCGTAGCCCTTGTCGCGCGCCCAAACGAAAAAGTTCTCGCACAGCGCGCGGCCTGCGCCCAGGCCGCGCGCGTCCGGCAAAGTCGCCGCGTACGCCAGCAGGCCGGCATGTCGGGGCCGCATCAGCCGCACCCAGGAGGTCGACACCTCGATGTCGCAGCCGACTGCGGTCGCGATTACCCGTCCTTCGTGCTCGGCGACGAAGATCGAGTACTTCGGGTTGTGGATGTCCTCGGCAAGCTCGGCTGCGGCCACCTCGATGGTCGGTGGCGTGAGCTTCGAGAACACCGGTGCTTTCATGACGTGGGTGGGGCAGCACCAGGTCGAGCTCGGCCAGGGCGCTGATGTCGCGGTCCTCGGCGAGCCTGATCGTCAATCCGTCGCGCGCTCCGGGCTGGAAGTCGAGGCCCACCGGCTCGCGCAGCGCGAAAACCTGTTGAAGTCCGAAGCTGAGCGTGAACCACGCGTAGATCAGCTCGCCCTCGCTGGCCGGAACCAGGGCGTAGTGGCGGTTGACGCCGCGCTCCATGAGCTCGCCGGCGACCACCGCGTAGGCAGCGCGAATCGCTTCGGCCTCGCCGGCGCAGCCAATGTCCTCCGCCCACGCGTTCGGTCCCCACTGCTCGGCCGGCCGTGGCGTCATCAGCACGTAGCCGGCGGGCTCGCCCGCGGCGTATGCGATCGCGCCCGCTGCCTGGTCCCAGGCATCGATGCCCGCCAGCGCGCTGCCGGCTCGCTCGGTCGACTCATAACTCGGATCGAGCGCCGGCAGCCGTATCCGCGCGTGGCGGTGACGCTCGGCGAGCAGTTCGGCCGCATCGTCGATCAGGCCCGGGGTGAATCGGCGCACGTCATATCGCACTCTCACGGCGCGACTTTACGGTCCCGCAACGTGGCGCGCGTAAGATCGGGCCCAAGAAACGATCAGGAGTGAAGGCATGAAGCTTTTCCTTGACACCGCCGAGATCGAAGAGATCCGCACCGCTGCGAAATGGGGCGTGCTCGACGGCGTCACCACCAACCCGACCCTGTACGCCAAGGTGGGCGGCTCGTACGAGGACATCCTGCGCCAGATCTGTGACCTGACGCCGGGGCCGGTCAGCGCAGAGGTCGTCGCGGAAGACGTCGCGGGCATGCTCACCGAGGGCCGTGCCTTTGCCAAGCTCGCGCCGAACATCTACGTCAAGGTGCCAATGAGCGAGGAAGGGCTGGAGGCCATCTCGCGCTTCGCCGACGAGGGCATCAAGACCAACTGCACGCTCATCTTCAGCGCCAACCAGGGTCTGCTCGCGGCCAAGGCCGGTGCGTCGCTGTTGTCGCCCTTCGTCGGCCGGCTCGACGACATCAACCAGGACGGGATGACCGTGATCACTGAGCTCGTCACGATCGTCGAGAACTACGACCTCGACAGCGAGGTCCTGGCAGCATCGATCCGTCACCCGCTCCACGTCACCCAGGCGGCGTTGGCCGGCTCACACATCGCGACCGTGCCGTTCAAGATCCTGCAGCAGATGGTTCACCACCCGCTCACGGACAAGGGCATCGTCACCTTCCGCCAGGACTGGGACAACGCGCGCAAGGCCGCGGCCGAGAAGAACTCACAGCCGGCAGTGGCCGGCGAGACGGCTGCGTCAGGTTCAGGCCGCCACAACTAACCCGCGGCCGGCGAGCGAGCCGGCTGCCAATCCGATCAAGCAACTCTCGGCGCGTTCCGGCGTGGCACGCGGCGCTATTGACCGGCGGGCGCGGCCTGATATCATCTTGGTGTCCCCGCTTCCCCCACCAGAACGGCCGCTGGCTTGTTCGTGTGGCGCGTGCCGAAGCGCTTCAAATCCCCCTCGAGTGCGGCTTCGCAGCACCCGTCTATTCGGTAAGGCATGAATATCAACGAACTCAAATCCAAGAATTTCAGTCAGCTCGTCGAGATCGGCGCTGACCTGGATGTCGACGACGCGCGCGGAATGCGCCAGGAAGATCTCGTCGAGCGCATCATCCAGCGCCAGGTCGAGCGCTCCGGCCAGGTCTACGTCATGGGCATCCTCGACATCGTCGACGATGGCTACGGCTTCCTGCGCCGGCGCGGCGTCATGCCCTCACCGGACGATGTCTATGTCTCGTCATCACAGGTCAGGCGGTTCGGCCTGCGCGCCGGCGACCGCGTGGGCGGCGTCATCCGCCAGCCCAAGGACGGCGAGAAGTATTGGGGCCTGGTCCGGGTCGAATCGGTCAACGGCGTCGATCCTGAGACGGCCAAGCGCCGGCCGTACTTCGATGCCCTGACACCCATCCACCCGATCGAGCTGATCAACCTCGAGACTGACTCGAAGAACCTCTCGCAGCGCCTCATCAACCTCGTCAACCCGCTCGGCAAGGGCCAGCGCGCGCTGATCGTCTCGCCGCCCAAAGCGGGCAAGACGATGCTCCTCAAGCAGATCGCCAACGGCATCAGCGCCAACTACCCGGAGATCCTGCTGATGGTTGCGCTGATCGGCGAGCGTCCTGAGGAAGTCACCGACATGCGCCGCTCGGTCAAGGGCGAGGTCATCTCGTCGACCTTCGACGAGCCGACCGAGAACCACACCCGTGCTGCGGAGATGGCGCTCGAGATCGCCAAGCGCCAAGTCGAGACCGGGCGCGACGTGGTCATCCTGCTCGACTCGATCACCCGGCTCGCGCGTGCCTACAACCTGGCGCTGCCGCCCTCCGGGAGAACGCTGTCCGGCGGTATCGATCCGATCGCGCTGTACCCGCCAAAGCGCTTCTTTGGCGCCGCGCGCAAGATCGAGGAGGGCGGCTCGCTGACGATCATCGGCACCTGCCTGATCGATACCGGCTCGCGCATGGACGACGTGATCTACGAGGAGTTCAAGGGCACCGGTAACTCGGAGCTCATCCTCGACCGCAAGTTGGCCGAGAAGCGCGTCTTCCCCGCGATCGACGTGCAGCGCTCCGGCACTCGCCGTGAGGAGCTGCTGCTCGAGGAGGGCACGCTGCGCATGGTCTGGACGATGCGCCGCATGCTGTCCGCCGTCGGCACGAACGAGGGCATCGAGCTCCTGCTCAACCGCCTCTCGAAGTCGAACTCGAACGCCGAGTTCCTCGCCTCTCTGACGAAGAGCGCGTCTGCCGCCGAAGTCGGCTGAGCCAGTGCGTGGGAAACCGCGCATCGGTGTCGCCAGGGTCCCGGATACGATGCGGCGTGAATGTTCCTTGACGAGGTAACGATCACCGTGCGCGCCGGCGACGGCGGCAACGGTGCGGCCAGCATGCGCCACGAGGCGCACGTGCCTCGCGGCGGTCCTGACGGTGGCGACGGCGGCCGCGGCGGCAGCGTCTACCTGCGTGTCGACGTCGGTGAGACGACGCTGCGCGACTTCCGCTTCAAGAACCTGTTCAGAGCGGACTCGGGCGGCGGTGGCGAGGGTTCAAAGCGTCACGGCAAGGCCGGCCACGACCTTTACCTGTCAGTACCGCCGGGCACTCTGGTGCGCGACGCCGCGACCACCGATCTGCTCGCCGATCTCGTGAGCCCGGAGCAGGCCGTGATGGTCGCCCGCGGCGGCAAGGGAGGCCTGGGCAACGTCCACTTCGCCACGTCGACGAACAGGGCACCGACGCACGCCCAGAACGGCGAGCCGGGCGAGGAGCGCAAGGTGCAGCTCGAGCTGCGCCTGATCGCCGACGTTGGCCTGGTCGGTCTGCCAAATGCCGGCAAGTCGACCCTCCTCGCGGCACTGTCCAACGCCCGTCCGGAGGTCGCTGCCTACCCGTTCACGACGCTCAGTCCCAACCTTGGCGTGCTCGACCTGTCCGCGGTCGATCCCGCCGACGACCGGCGCGCAACCGTCGCCGACATGCCCGGGCTGATCGAGGGCGCGAGCAGTGGCGCGGGGCTGGGCCATGCTTTCCTGCGCCACGTCGCCCGGACGCGCCTGCTCGTCCATGTCGTGGACCTGGCCGCGCCGGATCCCGACCGTGATTACCAGGTCATCCGCGGCGAGCTCGAGGAATACGAGCCCGAGCTGCTCGGTAAGGTGACCCTCGTCGTGGCCAACAAGATGGACCTGCCCGCCGCGCGCGACAACCTGGCCGAATTTCAGCGTGCCCGCGCGCGCGACGACCTGCCGGTCGTGGCAATCTCCGCCGACAAGTTGACGGGCATCGACGAGCTGATCCGCGAGCTAGCGCAGCTGCTGCCGGATGCCGACGAGCTCGGCCGGCCGTCTGAATCGACAGGCGTGGTCGTGCACCGCTTCCAGTCGGGCCCCGACGCATTCAGTGTCCAGCGCGAGGGCGAGGCGTACCGCGTGGTCGGCCGGCGCATCGAGCGCCTCGCGGCACAGACGAACTTCGACAATGACGAGTCCGCGGCGCGTTTCCAGCGTGATCTCACGCGCCTCGGCGTCGAGCGCGAGCTCGTGAAAGCGGGCGTGAGCGCGGGCGACACCGTGCGCGTCGGTGGCGTTGAGCTCGAATGGGAGGACGAGAACGGTGGGTAGCAACTCGTGACGCCCGAGCGATGGGGCATCCTCGGCGGGATCTTCGACCCGATCCACTACGCGCACCTGGCGATCGCCGAACAGACGGCCGACGCACTCGAGCTTGACCGCGTCGTCTTCGTCCCGGCGAACGTGCCGGTGCATCGCCCGCCGGCGGTCGGGTCCGCAGAGGACAGGCTGGCAATGGTCGGGTTGGCAACGGCCGAGAACCCGCGCTTCGCAGTCAGCCGCGCCGAGGTCGACAGCGCTGACCCCGGCTACAGCGTCGATACGGTCGCTCGGCTCGTCGAGGAACGGCCGTGGCACGCCTATTACTTCATTCTCTCGGCCGAATCGGCCGCGCACCTGCCCGAGTGGCACGAGCCGGAGCGACTCCTAGACCTGGCGGAGATCGTCGTCGTGCCGCGTCTCGGCCACGCTCACCTGTCGCGCGAATGGCTCGAGAAGCACTTCCCCGGCCGCGCCGATCGCTTCACGTTCGTCGCGACGTCACTGCTCGGCCACTCGTCGTCCGACATCCGGGCTCGGCTGGCGGCCGGCCGTTCGATCCGCTACCTCGTGCCGCCAGCCGTCGAGAGCTATATCAGCGAACATTCCCTGTATGGAGCCAATGACCGACCAGAAGCCTGAGGACATTCGCGGGCTGCCGACGCGCCGTCGTGGCGCGCGCGCAAAGGCAACTCCGCAGAAGCAGGCGCCCGACGAGCAGGCGTTGGCGTTGGCCCGCCGAATCGTCGATCTTGCGTCGGACAAGAAGGCGTCGGACATCGTCCTGCTCGAGATCTACGGGATGACCACGCTCGCCGACTACTTCGTGATCTGTTCGGGCTCGTCCGAGCGCCAGCTGGGCGCGATCGCCGACGGCATCGCCGAGGGGTTGCGCGACGAGGGCATGAAGCCGATCGGGCGCGAGGGCTCCTCGAACGCCCATTGGATGCTGCTCGACTTCGGCTCCGTGATCGTCCACATCATGGCTCAGCCCGAGCGCGACTTCTACCAGCTCGAGCGCCTGTGGGCGGACGCGCCCCTGATCGTCCGGCTGCAATAAGTAGGAAGGTCGGCGGTTCGACCCGGTACCGCTGGGTCGTGTGGGAGTGCACCGCATCGTACCTAGCATCCCCTCATGGCTCGCTTGGGCAGTGGATGCCCGGTCTGTAATCGGAAGCTCTTCAACTCGCGCTTCGACGCGACCTTTCGACTCGAGGACGGCAACGAGAAGTTCTTCTTTGGGCTTCCGGCGAGCCTGTGCGAGGT
>DATCGV010000036.1:0-6663 GCA_036508755.1 Candidatus Limnocylindrales bacterium
GAGAGGCTCGATCGGTGGCGCGTCAGACGAAGCGCGCGCAGCCTCATCGGGTCGAACTCGTCGTTCGTGTTCGATGACGAGGGGATCAAGGCCGACACGATCACGGGCCGCGGACGCGTCCCCTGGTCAGACGTCACCGAGATGATCCAAAGCGATCGTGTCCTGGTCGTGAAACGCGACCGCGTGCCGGTCGTTTGGATCCCGAAGCGTGCGTTCGCCTCTGAAAAGGATCAGTCGGAGATCGTGGATTTCATAACGCGGAGCATCGCTAGGACGCGCTGAAGCCCCGCGTCATCCAGCCGCGCGCGCCGTCCGGGGCGGGCGGGGTGGGTCCCTGTTCCTGGACGGCACCGGTGCCGTCTGTCGCCCGGACGCGAATGGTGTGCTGTCCGGCGGGAACCTGGAGCGTCGTCCGCCACTGGACCCACGTGTAGTCGGAGAGCGGGACCGACAGCTCGCACGGCTGCCAGTTACCGGTCACGTCGAGATCGACCTCGACCTTCGAGACACCGCGCGTCGGCGCCCAGGCGACGCCGCCGAACTCGACCGAGCCCGCCTGCACGTTCTGCCCAGCGCGGGGCACGTCGATCCGCGATTGGGTCAGGATCGGGCCTTGCTTCGCCCAGCCCAGACGAACCCAGTACGCGTCGAACGCCTCGAGCGTGGTGAGCTCGATGTCGGTGATCCATTTCGTCGCCGAGACGTACCCGTACAGGCCGGGCACGATCAGCCGCGCCGGATAGCCGTGGCGCGCCGGCAGTGGCTGATCGTTCATCTGCACCGCGAGCAGCGCGTCCTTGCCGGCGCCCTGGAGATGCTGCGTCGGGAAACCGCACGTCCAGCCGTCGAAGGACGTGCCCACGAGCTGGGTCGCACCCGGCTGGACGCCCGCCATGGCCAGGACGGAGTTGAGATTCACGCCGGTCCACTTGGCGTTGCCGACGAGCGCGCCGCCCACCTCGTTCGAGACGCACTGGATCGTGACGTACTGCTCCGTGAGGGCCATAGCGATGAGCTGCTGGTAGTTGAGCTTCACCTCTTTGTCGACCATGCCGTGGATGCGCAGGGACCATGTCGAAGCGTCGACCTGGGGCGTGCTCAGGCGCGTATCGATGATGTAGAAGTCGGTGTCGGGGGTGACGATCGGGGTGATCCCGGCGACGTCGAAGCTGGCGCCCGACGGTGGCGGGGCGACGGTCGACCCCGGCGACGGCACGGGGATCTGGGCGGCGCTGGTCTGTGGCGTCTGGCTGCCCAGGAAGCGCCCGATCACGGACAGCACGGCACCGACGGCTACGAAGGTGCCGGCAATGACCAGGAACGCGCGCCGTGGGATGTTGACGCCACGCACCGGCTGCGCCGGCCGTCGCGGCGTGACCCGCGGAGCTGGCAGCGGTGCCGCAACGAGCATCGATGCCAGCCACTGGAACATGGCCACGCCGGCCGCGACGGCCGCGGAGATGGTTATCACGCCGGCAAATGCGTCCTCGAGCGGATCCTGGAGGATGAGCACGAGCCCGACGATGCCCAACAGGGCGAAGCCCGCATAGGCGAACCGACGATCGCGGCCGCCGGCGAGACCGATCAGCACGCCGACGAGCAGGCCACCGATGAAGACGCCGATCTCGAGCGCGAGCTTGTCGTTGGTGCCGAACAGCCCGACCATGAAGTCCTTGGCGCCCGGTGGCTGCAGGGCGATGACCAGCGCTCCAACCGCGGCAATCGCGGACGTGCTTCCGAATACGCCGGCAACGACCTCACCGACGCCAACGGCCACGGCCGCCGCGGCAATGCCTGTCGCAGCCCAGGCAAGCCTGGATTCCATCGTTACAGCCTACGCACGATCGACGGCATTGGATCACTCTGAAAACCTGTGCGTTTTGCGCCCGATTCGTCCGGCGCCCGTCTGGTTTAATAGGGCGCTACCGCTAGTGGGGGTATTGGCGTGATTCTCCGCCGCCTGCGTCCGTATGTCGCTGCGCTCCTCATCTTTGGGGCGTCCTTCATCGGCGCGGCGCCGCCCGCTTCCGTTGTCGCGGCAAGCTCATCGCCGCCTGCATGTGCGTTCAAGGACGTCCCTGCCAAGAACGCCTCGTACGCCGACTGGGACATCACCGTGCTCGACACCATCTACGAGCTGCCCAAGAGCTATGTGCCGCCAAAGCTCGTCTCGACTGCGAAGGCCGGGCTCAGGGGTGGCGGCGAGGTGCGCAGTATCGTGATCCCCGACCTGAAGGCGATGGCCAGCGCCGCGCGCATGGCCGACAGCGGCCTGCGCGTCTTGTCCGCCTACCGCAGCTGGCATTCGCAGCAGTCGCTGTACAGGCGCGAAGTCCAGCGCTACGGCAGCAGGACTGCGCGCGGCAGCGTCGCGCGGGCCGGCCACTCCGAGCATCAGCTTGGCGTGACGATCGACTTCGGTAGCGCCTCGACGCGCGGTGATGTGTCGCAGAAGTTTGCGAAGACCGCGGCCGGACGCTGGATGAAGAGCAATGCCTGGAAGTTCGGCTGGATCTTGAGCTACCCCAGCGGCAAGACGTCCAAGACTTGCTACTACTACGAGCCGTGGCATTACCGCTACGTCGGCCGCGACCTGGCGGCCAAGGTCCACGCCAGCGGGCTCACTCTGCGCGAGTACCTCTGGAAGAACTACGCGTCAAAGACGGCCTGATCGTTGGCGCCCCCACCACCGTGCGCAACTCCAATCCGGGTGGCCTTGAGCGCTAGAGTCGGATCGAACGTCCCGATTTCGGCCTCGAAGACTTCCCAGTGGCGCAGTAACTCGTGTGGTGCTTCGAGTTAGCGAACAAACGCGGCCCTCGCCGGGGTTTGCTTACGGGTAACGCCACACCGGTTGTAGTTACGACGGATCGACCGACCCGTGACGGCAGGGGGTCAGCTCTGGTCGATCAGGTAGATGCCGCCGTTGAGGTCGACGAGGTAGATCCGGCCGTCGGCGCCCTCGCCGAACGAGCTGATGCTGTAGTCCGTATCCGCGATGGGCGACGGCAGTGTCGAGCCCGCCTTGAAGTTGCTGGGGATGACCCAGACCTTGCCCGAGCAGTAGTCGCCGAAGGTGTAGTGGCCGGCCATCGCTGCTCCTGAGCGGCGCGAGACGTAGCCGCCCGTGACGGCGCAGTTGCCGCCGCCGAAGGCGCTGTGGGCGTAGTCGAGGATGGGCATCGTCAGGCAATTACTGGTGCACAGCTGGCCGCGCTTCTTTGCCGGCGTGTAGTAATGGCGGCCCTCGAGCCTGTGCCAGCCAAAGTTGACCGCCTTGCCCGTTCTGACCCGGTCAACCTCCTCGTAGCTGTCCTGGCCCACGTCGCCGCACCATAGCTTCCCGGTAAGATCGTCGAACGAGCAGCGCCACGCGTTGCGCAATCCGTACGACCAGATCTCGTTCTTGCCCGGCCGGCCGACGAACGGGTTACTGGTGGGGATGCTGTACGTCTTGGGCCCGCTGCCATCGGGGTCGAGCGGGTTGATGCGCAGGATCTTGCCCCACCACTGGTTGAGGTTCTGGGCTCGATTCTGCGGATCGCCGCCGCTGCCACCGTCGCCCAGCGACAGATACAGGTAGTTGCCCTTGAACGCCATCCAGCCGCCGTTGTGGTTGGCGTACGGGTCGGACAGCGTCAGCAGGATGCGCTCGCTGTTGGGGTCGGCGGCGTCGGGGTCGCCCGCAGATCGCTTGAACTCGGCCAGGACCTCGGCCCCACCCGCGCTCGGCGTGTAGTAGACGTAGAACAGGCCGTTGGAGGCGTAGTTGGGGTGGAAGGCGAGGCCGAGCAGGCCCTCCTCACCGTCATCGAGGACCTGCGACGATAGGTCGAGGAACGTCTTGACCGAGTTGTCGGGCTCGATGATCTGGATCAGCCCGTTCTGCTGGACGACGAACAGGCGCGAATCGCCGGCGTTGGTCACGAAGACCGGCTGAGTGAAGCCGTCCTTCACAAGAGTGGTCGAAAACGAGTCGGCCGCGGCGGCCGGAGCGAGGGCGAGGGCGAGAAGAAGCAGCGTGGCGAGCGCGATCAGTCGATGCACGGCAGTTCCCCCCGTTCGGGCCATTGGCAGCGGAAGGTAGCACGGCGCCGTGAGCGAATCGGAGGGCCGGCCGCTGAAACAGTCGCACGATGGCAACGTTTCGCAAGTGACGCTGGACCGATCGCAACTCACCGGTAGCATTGCCCTGATCGATGAGGTGTCGCGCCCAATGACCGTATTCGAGTTCCACGTCGCGCGCGCGGCCCGGCAGCGCTACGAGTTCGACGAGACGCTGTTCGGCCTGACCGGCAACGTCGTGTTTGCGGACTTCGCGGCGGCGCGCAGATTCGCCCAGCAGATGAACGCGCAGCGCGATCTGGCGCACGATCCGGGCGCGGCGATTCGCGCCGGCAACCTGAACGCGATGGGCCTCGTTGACGAGATCCTGCACTTCGTCGTCGGCATGTACCGCGCCCAGCGCAATCCGCAGGCAATGTCCGGCGCGCTGGCCGCGCTTGAGCAGCGGCTGACGCCGCAGGTCGTCCAGCAGACGCTGGCGGCGTTCGTCACCGACTTCCCCAACGCTGCCGTCTACCGCGCTGAACAGGACCCCACCGACTGGCTGAACGGCACGACCAATGGGATGAGCAATCGCGAGGTGGCGCTCGAGGAAGTGCTCATGCTCTGGCTGGCCAACGGCAACCCGGCCTTCTCACCGTATGGCGAGCTGTTCGACGACCGCGACCTGGAAGATGGCAGTGCCTACCTGGCGGTCGTGCGCGGCCTCGAAAGCTACTTCAGGGCGCAGCCCACGTTCGGGCCCGACAACGAGGACCTGATCACGCTCCTGCGCCGTCCGGCATTGCAGGCGTCGGGGTCGCTGACCGAGCAGCTGCGCTGGATCCGAGAGGAGTGGGGCTTCGTCGCCGAGCGTTTCGGCGATCGCCTCGTGATCTCGCTCGACGTGCTCAACGAGGAGGAGCGCGCGGTCTGGATGCGCTTCCACGCGACCCAGGGCGGCGCGGCCGATTCGGGGTCAGCCGACACCGCGGCGCTGCATGGCTTCGAAGCGCCGGGCGGCGGCGACCCGGAGGTGGAGCGCTTCAGCCAGGACCTCGACTGGATGCCGCGCGTCGTGCTCATCGCCAAGTCGACCTACGTCTGGCTCGACCAGCTCTCGCGCGCGTACGGCCGGCCTGTATGGCGACTCGACCAGATCCCCGACGAAGAGCTGGATCGTCTGGCCCGCGCCGGCTTCACCGGCCTGTGGCTGATCGGGCTGTGGGAACGCAGCCAGGCGTCACGAACGATCAAGCAGATGCGCGGCAACCCCGAGGCCGTGGCCAGCGCCTACTCGCTCATGGACTACAGCATCGCCGACGACCTGGGCGGTGATGAGGCGTATCGCAACCTGCGCGACCGCGCCTGGTCGCGCGGCATCCGCCTAGCCTCGGACATGGTCCCGAACCACATGGGCGTCGACTCGCGCTGGGTCGTCGAGCATCCCGATTGGTTCATGGCCCGGCCGGATGCGCCGTATCCGGCGTATTCGTATAACGGCCCGAACCTGTCGTCCGACCCGCGCGTCGGGATCTACATCGAGGACCACTACTTCGACAACACCGACGCGGCCGTGACCTTCAAGCGCGTGGATCAGTGGAGCGGCGACGCGCGCTTCATCTACCACGGCAACGACGGCACCTCCATGCCCTGGAACGACACTGCCCAGCTCGACTACATCAAGCCGGAGGTGCGCGAGGCGGTCATCCAGACCATCCTCCACGTGGCGCGCCAGTTCCCGATCATCCGCTTCGACGCGGCGATGACGCTCGCCAAGCGCCACATCGAGCGCCTCTGGTACCCGGAGCCTGGCAGCGGCGGCGCCATCCCGTCACGCGCCGAGTACGCCATGAAGAAGGCCGACTTCGAGCGTGCGATGCCCGTCGAGTTCTGGCGCGAGGTCGTCGACCGGGTCGCGGCGGAAGCGCCCGAGACACTGCTCCTGGCCGAGGCGTTCTGGCTCATGGAGGGCTACTTCGTACGGACGCTGGGCATGCACCGCGTCTACAACAGCGCGTTCATGAACATGATGCGCGACGAGAAGAACGCCGAATACCGCCTGGTCATCAAGAACACCCTCGAGTTCGACCCGCAGATCCTCAAGCGCTACGTCAACTTCATGAACAACCCGGACGAACGCACCGCGATCGACCAGTTTGGCAAGGGCGACAAGTACTTCGGCGTGGCGACAGTGCTCGCGACCATGCCCGGGCTGCCGATGTTCGGGCACGGCCAGATCGAGGGCTACGCCGAGCGCTACGGCATGGAGTACCGCCGCGCCTACAAGGACGAGACGCCCGACCCCGGCCTGGTCGCCCGCCACGAACACGACATCTTCCCGCTCCTCCACCAGCGCTGGCTCTTCGCCGAGGTCGACAGCTTCGCGCTGTACGACTTCTACACGGGCGATGGTTCGGTCAACGAGGACGTCTTTGCGTTCTCCAACTCACGCGACCGGAACAGGTCGCTCGTCGTCTACCACAATCGCTACGCCGAGACGTCCGGCTGGATCAGCACGGCGGCCGTCACCGGTTCGTCGTTGGGCCACGGCCTGGGCTTGACGAGCGGCGCGGACGACTGGCTGGTGATGCGCGATACGCGCAGCGGACTCGAGTA
>DATCGV010000037.1:0-25196 GCA_036508755.1 Candidatus Limnocylindrales bacterium
CCCGCGGCGCCGCGCGCGATCTTCGTGTCTGCGATGGCGCGCGGCCGGAAGTCAGCAACGGCCGCGGCCATGACCAGCGCGTCCGTGTCAGCCACCGCGGCCAGCACGGCCTCGCGCATCTGCGCCGCGGTCGGCGCGGAGACGAGATTCGCCTCCTCGGGCAGTGCCACGGACGTCATGCCGTGGATGAGCGTCACGTCCGCGCCGCGCGCGAGGGCCGCCTCCGCGATGGCCACGCCCATCTTGCCTGTCGAACGGTTGCCGATGTAGCGCACAGGGTCGATGGGCTCCGCGGTACCACCGGCCGTAATGACGACGTGCCAGCCCGCCAGGTCGGCGGTCGGCTCGGGCACAAGCACGGGTGGCCGCAGCGCGGGGTCGGGCTGCCTGATCGGTCGTCCTTCGAGCGCCCGATGCACCGCGTCGAGGATTGCCGCAGGCTCAGCCAGCCTGCCGCGCCCGATCGCGCCCGACGCCAGCGGCCCTGAACCGGGCTCGACGATCGAATATCCCCAAGATGCGAGCTTCGCGACGTTCGCGTTCGTGGCGGGGTGCGCGTACATGTCGCCGTCCATCGCGGGCGCAACCACGACCGGAGCGGTCGAAGCCAGGCACGTGACCGTGATCACGTCGCCGGCCAAACCTGCGGCCATCGACCCGAGCCAGTTCGCAGTCGCCGGCGCGACGAGGATCAGATCGGCAGAGTCCGCGGCGACGATGTGCGCGATGCGCTGGTCGGGCAGCAGCTCGAGCGGGTCGGTCATCGGCCGCCGGCGCGTCAGCGTCTGCAGAGTGAGCGGTCCGATGAACTGCTGCGCAGTGTGCGACATCAGGACCTGCACGTCCGCGCCCTCTGCGATCAGCGCGCGCGCCAGCTCGGCCGACTTGTACGCCGCGATCGAGCCCGTCACGCCGAGAAGGATCAGCCGACCCTGGAGCTTGCCGCCCGTTTCGACGGTCATGCGCTGGCCACCGACTCCGAGCGCCGGACCTCCGCATGGAGGAGGGCCAGTCCGCGCAGCGTGAGCAGCGGATCGATCACGTCGACTCCGGGAATCGCGCTTGCCCATGCTGCCTGCGACAGCCCGCCAGTCACGATGACCTTGGGCGGCTGCGCGCTGTCGAGCGCGAGCTGGCGGGTGATGGCACGGACGAGCTCGCTGACGAGGCCGATGTAGCCGATCACCGCACCGCTCTGGATGGCGCTGATGGTGTCCCGGCCGATGGCTTCCTGTGGCATGACGAGGGCCACGCGCGGCAGCTTCGCCGTCTTTGCGGCGAGCGCTTCGATGCCGAGCTCGAGGCCGGGAGCCAGCGCGCCGCCGATGTACGCGCCGTCGGCGGAGACCACGTCGAAGTTGGTGGCAGTGCCGAAGTCGACGACGATCGCCGGCGCGCCGTGCAGGCGCAGCGCTGCAAAGGCGTTGACGAGCCGATCCGCGCCGGCCTCGGCCGGCTTCTCGATACGCACCGGGATCGGCACGGTCGTGGCGTCGGCGACCAGGAGCGGGATCTTGTGTCGCGCAACCACGCCAAATAGCGTGGCCGTGACTGCGGGCACGACGCTGGCCAGCACGATCTCATCGACGCTCGAAAGGGCCGCGCCATCGAGCGCGAGAAGCTCGTTGAGCGTTATCTCCAGCTCATCAGGCGTCGCGTTCGGCCGTGTCGTGGCGCGGCGTGCAGACGTCACGTCTCCGCCGCCCACGATGCCCAGGGTGACGTTGGTGTTGCCCACGTCGACTGCGACGATCACGCGCCCGATCATACGCGGGCGATCCTGCGCCGGCGTTCCGGTGCGCCCCGCCATCCTCGCGCCGAATCGGTGCGATTCGGCCCTACGCGCGGCGCTCTGCCTACGCTAAGATCGGCCGGTTCCTCCGCCGGGCTGAGAAGCCGGCGGGCTTACACGGCGCAACACTGAGGAGACCGTGTCGCTCGAGCCGCCAGCGAAATTCTTCGTGAATAGCGGCCTTGTCTCGAGTCCGACAGATATCTACAACCTCCTGCGCCCACTGCTCAAGCAGACCGTCTCGTACCGCTACTTCCGCGGTCCACAGATGGTCTCCAACGGCACCGGTTGGGTCGAACGAATCGTTGTCGACCGGCCCGAGGTGTCGACCTTCTTCACCCCACTCTCGATTTGCCTCAACATCGATTCCTTTGAGCATCTCGAGTTCGAGACGCGTCCCGACCAGCTGATCGTCTACACGCTCGTGCAGGGCGATGAGCGGATCGTGGTCGAGTTCGCGCCCGTCGGCCGGTCCAACGCCGACGAGCCCGAACAGCAGCGTCTCGACTTCCCAGCCTCGGTGGACTACGTCCAGATGGAGCTCAGCACGTTGGAGAGCGGCGAGGGTTCCGACGAGGCCGGAGGAGCGGGTTCGGAAGGGAGCTGAGCGGCCGCCAATTCGGCCCCGGCGAGGAGAGGGAACGGCGCGCGCTGCCGGCGCCGCCAAGAGGGAGGTAGAGAGGAGCTATGGAAGCCATTGCTTCCTACTTCAAGTTTGCCGAGCGCGGCACCAAGTGGTCGACGGAGGTCCGCGGCGGCCTGACCACGTTCATGGTCATGGCCTACATCATCTTCCTGAACGGCAACATCATCGCCAAGCCACTCGGCCTGGACTCGGTGTCGGTCGCGGCAGGCACCGCGCTCATCGCCGGGATCATGACCATCGCGATGGGCATCATCGGGAATTACCCGTTCGCCCTCGCTGCCGGTTTGGGGATCAACGCGATCGTGGCGTTCACGCTGACGGCCAAGGGCCTCGATGCTGCCGGCGCGATGGGCGTGATCGTGCTCGAAGGCGTGGCCATCACGATCCTGGTCGTGATCGGAATGCGCGAAGCGATCATGAATGCGGTGCCGGTCTCGCTCAAGCGCGCCATCGGCGTGGGCATCGGCCTCTTCATCCTGTTCATCGGCTTCGCGAACGGCGGCCTGATCGTGTCGGGCTGCGCACCCGACTCGTCACAGCTTGGCTTCTGCGATGGCACATTGGTGACGCTGGCCTTCCCGACGACGATGGGCCAGCTCGTCTTCATCATCGGCCTCGTCATCACGTTCGCGCTTTACGCGCTCAAGGTGCGCGCCGCACTGATCATCAGCATCGTGATCACGACCATCGTCGCGATCATCACCGGCGTTCAGCCAGTCGACACCAGCCACCTCGTGGCCACGCCGAGCTTCGCGACGCTCGGTCTGGGTCTCCAGGATCCATTCCAGGTATTCGCCAAGCTCGGCTTCATCAGCGCCGTGCTGACCATCTTCGCGATCATGCTCAGCGACTTCTTCGACACGATGGGCACGGTCACGGGCATTGCCGCTGAGGCCGGACTGGCCAGGGAGGACGGCTCTGTCCCGGGCGTCGGCCGGGTCCTGTTCGTCGACAGCGTCGCGGCCATCGCCGGTGGCCTCGGCGGTGTGTCGTCGAACACGACGTACATCGAGAGCGCGGCGGGCGTGGCGGACGGCGCGCGCACCGGCTTCGCGTCGATTGTCACCGGCGTCCTGTTCCTGCTCGCGATCTTCCTGTCGCCGATTGCCGGGCTGATCCCGTCGCAGGCGACAGCGCCCGCTCTCGTCCTGGTCGGCTACCTCATGTTCACGATCGTCAAGGACATCCCGGTCGCCGACGTCGAGGAGGGCCTTCCGGCACTGCTCACGATCATCCTGATGCCGTTGACCTACGACATCACCGTGGGCATCGGAGCCGGTTTCATAACCTGGGTCCTGCTCAAGGTCGTCCGGGGCAAGTGGAGCGCGATCCACCCGCTCATGTGGGTCGTCTCGATCGGGTTCGCGATCTACTTCGCCAACGAGTGGATTCAGACGCTCATAAAGTAGGGAACCTTCGCGATTCCTTCCATGCCGGGCCTGGCTGCACTCAGGCCCGGCATTCTCTTTGCCCGCATCGTCGTGCGGGCGCCGCGCGGCGCCGACGGCGCCGTCGCGTAGCATTCCGGCCGATGTACCAAAGGACGGTCCTGCCCAACGGGCCGCGTGTGATCTCCGAGCGCGTCCCTGGCTGCCGCTCGATGTCGACCGCGGTGTACGTCCTCGCCGGCTCCCGTCTGGAGGATCGGCGCACGAGCGGCGTGGCCCATTTCATGGAGCACGTCACGTTCAAGGGCACGCACGCGTATCCGACCGCACGCGCGGTGTCGGAAGCGATCGAGGGCTACGGCGGGTCGAGCAACGCCGCTACTGACCGCGAATCGACGGTCTACTGGGCACGCGTTCCGGCGCGCGAGGCGGAGCGCGCCTTTGACGTCCTGTCCGAGCTCGTGGTTCGGCCGCTGCTGCGCAGCACAGATATCAGCCGCGAGCGCGACATCATCGTCGAGGAGATCCGCTCCTATCGCGACGACCCCGGCCAGTACGTGTTCACGCTGTTCGACGCCGCGTTCTTCGGCGACACGCCGCTGGGCTGGGAGATCGCCGGCGACGAGGCGAGCGTGCGTGGCCTGGCCGACGAGGACATCCGCGGCTTCTGGTCGAAGGCCTACGAGCCGACGAACCTGGTCATCGCCGCAGCCGGCGACATGGAGCATGCCGAGATAGTCGACATAGTTCGCCAACGGTTCGGCACTGGCTCGGCGGAGCTGCCGCCTTACGCCGCGGCACCGGCTACGCCGTGCACGCGGCTGACGGTCGAGGAGCGCGATCTGTCCCAGGCGCACGTCTGCCTGGGCGTGCCGGCACCGCCGCGCGACCATCCCGACCAGTGGACGCTCGAGCTGCTCAACACGGTTCTGGGCGAGGGCTCGAGCAGCCGCCTCTTCCAGGAGGTACGCGAGGAGGCCGGGCTGGCTTACGACGTCCATTCATTCCAGACCCACTACGCCGACGCCGGCACGCTCCAGGTGTACGCCGGCGTTGATCCGGAGAATCTGTCCGACACGCTCGCCGCGATCCTGAAGGAAATCGCCCGCCTGCGCGACGAGCGCGTTCCGGCCGACGAGCTCGAGCGGGCGCGCGCCTACGCCAGCGGCAGGCTCGAGCTGCGCCTCGAAGAAAGCCGCCACCTGTCGGCCTGGCTGGGCATCCAGGAAGCGCTGCATGACCGCGTGCTGACGCTGGACGAGGCACTCGGCGAGCTGACCAAGGTGACGTCGGACGACATCCAGGCACTCGCCCAGCGACTCTTCCGCGACGAACTGATGAGTCTCGCCGTCATCTCGACACCGGGCTCTACATCCGGGCTGGAGGAAGCGCTCCGCCTGTCTTGAGCTCCACCGAAGGGGAACCCGAATGACCGAACGAACCCTGATCCTCGTCAAGCCCGACGGCGTGCAGCGCGCGCTGGTGGGCAGGATCGTCGAGCGCTATGAGGCGCGCGGCCTGCGCATCGCGGGCATGAAGCTCGTGCGCTGCTCGCGCGAGCTGGCCGAGCAGCACTACGACGTCCACCGCGGCAAGCCGTTCTTCCCCGGCCTGATCGAGTTCATCACCTCCGGCCCGCTCGTGGCGCTGGCCGTCGAGGGCCCGAACGCGATCGCCGTCTGCCGCGAGATCAACGGCGCGACGCGACCGGTGCAGGCCGCGCCCGGCTCTATCCGCGGCGACCTCGCCCTCGACACGGGCCACAACCTCGTGCATGGCTCAGATTCCGCGGAGACAGCCGCGCGCGAGCTGGCGCTCTGGTTCAAGCCCGACGAGCTGCTCGACTACGAGCGCGACCTCGACCGCTGGATCCTCGACGCCGACTAGGGAGTAGGCGTCGGCGCAGGCTGTGCGCCCTGGCTGGAGGGCACATTCGGGTAGGTCGGTGTCTGGATGATGCCGATCGTGTCGAGCGGCCAGTAGCGCACGACGGCGCGACCGATGACGTCGTTGATGCATACCTCGCCGATCTCGTCGGCGCGCGAATCGGTCGAGTTCAGGCGGTTGTCGCCCATGACGAACAAGCGCTCCGGCTGGACCGTCCAGGTCGTCTGATTGCTGAGCGGCTCGGTCGCCGCGCCGTGCACGTACGGCTCGTTGACCTTGACGCCGTTGACCAGCACATCGCCGCCCTCGAGGGTGACCTTGTCGCCCGGCTCGCCGATGACGCGCTTGATGTACGGGGTGGCGGACGGATCCGGGTTATCAATCGGGTTCGTGCACACGTCTTGGGTGTGCATGACCGGGTTGAAAACGACGATGTCGCCGCGTGAGTACGAGTCGAACTTGGGCGTCAGCTTGTCGACGAGCACGTACTGGTTGGGCAGCAGTGTCGTCTCCATGCTCTGCTGCTCGACGCGATACGGCTGAGCGACGAAGGTCTGGATGACCCAGAAGATGACGATGGTCAGGATCAAGGTCTCGGCAATCTCGATAAGGCAGCCGAGCGGCTTACGACTCACTGGAGCGGGAGTGTAGTCGGGCTCAGTGGGCTGGGCCGGGTCATGCTGATCGGTGTTCAAGTGGTCCGTCACCTCCGATGAGTGGTGCTGCTCTGCTACACTCCCGCCGCTTCCGGCGGCGGCGCTTCCGCCTTGTGCAGCGTCGTTTTCATGTCCGATCACCGACTCACCTCGCGGACCCAGCAGCGCGTGGTTACCCACGCGCCCGTCACAGACAAGAGACCAGGGAGGCTCTTCGAAGAGTGGATCTCGCCACAGCGATGCAATGGATCATCCCCATCGCCGGGCTGGCCGCGGTCGCCTTTGCCGCGTTCCTCGCCCGCGACGTGCTCCGGCGCGACACCGGAACCGACGCCATGCGGGAGGTGGCCGGCACTATTCACGAGGGTGCTGTCGCTTTCATCCGGCGTCAGTACACCACGATTGCGCTTCTCGCTCTTGCCGCAGCGGTCGTCATCGGCCTCGTCATCTTCTTTGTCGAGACCAAGGACGTGGCCGACGTTCCATCGCTCGCCGGTGCGCCGATCGCGATCATGACGGCCGTTGCGTTCCTCGTCGGGGCCGCGTGCTCAATGGCGTCGGGGATCATCGGGATGCTCGTCGCGGTCCGCGCGAACGTGCGCACGGCGGCTGCAGCGCGGCACAGCCTCGTCGAAGCGGTGCAGGTCGCCATGCGCGGCGGCGCCGTGTCGGGCTTCCTCGTCGTCGCCCTCAGCCTGCTCGGCGTGTGGGGCATCTTCACCGCCTACCACACGCTCGTCGGCAACGTGACCGTCAACCAGGCGCCATTCCTGATCGTCGGCTTCGGTTTCGGTGCCTCCTTTGTCGCGCTCTTCGCCCAGCTCGGCGGTGGTATCTACACCAAGGCCGCTGACGTTGGCTCCGACCTCGTGGGCAAGGTTGAGGCGGGTATCCCGGAAGACGACCCGCGCAACGCGGGCGTCATCGCCGACCTCGTGGGCGACAACGTCGGCGACTGCGCCGGCCGTGGCGCCGACCTGTTCGAGTCGACCGCCGCCGAGAACATCGGCGCGATGATCCTGGGCGTCGGCGTGTTCGCCCTCGCTACGGCCGCCCACTGGCCCAATCCCGAGGCGTGGATCTTCTTCCCGCTCGTCGTCCGCGGCTTCGGCCTCCTGGCAACGATGGTGGCCATCTTCTTCGTCCGCGGCAAGGAAACGGACGATCCCATGAGCATGCTCAACCGTGGCTACTGGGTCACGACGATCCTGTCTGTGGTCGGCCTCTTGATCGTCACCAACGTGATGATGAGCACGAACGGCGCCGGCGTCGGCGTGCTCAACCTCCCGGCCTGGATCTACTTCTTCCTCGCCGGCTGTGTCGGCCTCGCGACGAGCGTCGTCTTCGTCTACATCACCCAGTACTACACGTCCGGTGCGTGGCGCCCGGTCAAGGAGATCGCCGAGGCGTCCAAGACCGGCCCGGCCACGAACATCATCAGTGGCACGGCCGTTGGTTTCGAGACGACCGCGGTAACTGCGATCACGATTGGTGTCGCGCTGCTGGCCAGCCACTACCTGGGTGAGCAGGCGCACCTGATTGACCCGACCGGCCATGATGTCGGCGGCGTCTTCGGCACGGCCGTGGCGACGATGGGCATGCTCATGACCACGGCCTACATCCTGGCCATGGACACCTTCGGCCCGATCACGGACAACGCCGGCGGCATTGCCGAGTTCAGTCATGCCGAGGGTGGCGCGCGCGAGATCACCGACCGCCTTGACGCCGTGGGCAACACGACCAAGGCGCTGACCAAGGGCTACGCCATCGCGTCAGCCTCGCTCGCCGCGTTCCTGCTCTTCTCGGCCTACATCGACAAGGTCAACCTGATCCAGACGAACCGCGGCGGCCCGCTCCTGACCTCGGTCAACCTGTCGGACGTCAGCGTCTTCGTCGCCGCGCTGATCGGCGCGATGCTCGTCTACTTCTTCAGCTCGCTGGCCATTCGCGCCGTCGGCACCACGGCCCAGGCGATCATCGTCGAGGTCCGCCGCCAGTTCCGCGAGATGCCCGGCATCATGGACTACACGCAGCGACCCGACTACGCGCGCGTCGTCGACATCACCACTCGCGCTGCCCTGCGCCAGATGGTCCTGCCCGGCGTCGTCGCTGTCGCCACGCCAATCCTGGTCGGCATCCTGCTCGGCTACCAGGCCGTGGCCGGCATGCTGATGGTCGGGACGATCGCCGGCGTGTTGCTCGCGACCGTGCTCAACAACGGCGGCGGCGCGTGGGACAACGCCAAGAAGTACATCGAGTCGGGCCACCTGCTCGACGCGGCCGGCAACGTCCTGGGCAAGGGCACTCCTGCTCACGCCGCGGCCGTCGTCGGCGACACGGTCGGCGATCCGTTCAAGGACACCGCCGGTCCGTCGCTCCACGTCCTCGTGAAGTTGCTGGCAACGATCACGCTGGTCCTGGCGCCACTGTTCATTCGCTAGTCGCGCGAAGGGCAGAGCGCCAAGCACCAAGCAATCACACAGGTAATTGGGCCGTCGCGCGAGCGGCGGCCCTCGTAGTCTGAGTCGGACGTGGACATCGTTATTCAAGCCATCATCATCGGCATCCTCCAGGGGCTCACTGAGTTCCTGCCCATCTCGTCTTCTGCGCACCTGATCCTCATCCCGCCGCTGCTCGGCTGGGACGACACGTTCATCAACAGCGCGAACTTCGACGTGATGCTCCACGGTGGCACGCTGCTCGCGCTGCTCATCTACTTCTGGCGCGACGTGATCCGGCTGATCGGCGCCTTCATCGCCTCCATTCGCGAACGATCGCTTGGCACCGATCACGACCGACGCCTGGCCTGGCTGCTGCTCATCAGCACGATCCCCGCGGCGCTGCTCGGCGTCGCGCTGGAGAGCTTCTTCGACACGTATTTCCGGGACCACCTGATCTATATCCCGGTCCTGCTAGTCGTGGGCGCTGTCCTGCTCTACCTCGCCGAGCGCGCGGCGAGCCACATGCGCGAGATGTTCCAGATCTCCTGGCTCGACGCGCTGGTCATCGGCATTGCCCAGGCATTCGCCCTTTTCCCCGGCATCTCGCGCTCCGGCGTGACGATCGCTGCCGGCCTGTTCCTGGGCATGAAGCGCGAGGCGGCGGCACGCTTCGCCTTCCTGATGGGCATCCCGGTCATCGGCGGCGCCTTCGTCTGGAAGGCGCGCGAGCTCGCCCTCGGGTCGCTGACCTCGCAGGAGACCACGGCCCTGGCGGCCGGCTTCATCACCGCTGCCGTCTTTGGCGTTCTTGCCATCGGCCTGCTGCTCCGCTACCTGCAGGGCCACAGCACAAACCTGTTCGTCGCTTATCGCATCGCCTTCGCCGCCGTCGTGGCCGTGCTGCTGCTGATGCGCTGATAGTGCCGTCCATCGACAATCGGGGCTGGCGATGGAAGTCATGAAGAGGCTGCGTCAGCAGCAGATCCGGGATCTGATCGGGACGCGGCCCATTCGCACGCAGCAGGAGCTCGCGGCCGCACTGCGCGACCGTGGCTTCCGCGCGACCCAGGCAACGGTCAGCCGTGACGTCGCCGAGATGGGCCTCGTCAAGATCAGCCGCGACGATGGCGAGCGCGCGTACGCGGTTCCGGCCAGGCCCGGGCAACCCGAAACGAGCGCCGACGAGCGGCTGGCTATGATCCTGCGCGACCTGCCGATCAAGATTCGACCGGCGGGGCTGATGCTCGTTCTGCGCGCGACGCCGGGCTCGGCGCACGCGATCGCCGCCGCGCTCGACCGGACGGGCTGGCCGGAGGTCGCGGGCTCGATCGCCGGCGACGACACGGTGTTCGTGGCGTGCGCCGACCGGGCGTCGCTGGACCGCCTCCAGAAACGGCTTCTGCGCCTAGCCGCGCCCGCGCTGTGAGGTTGCCCGCGACGTACGCGGGGCGACCGGTTGCAAGGGCTGTGAGCCACGCTTACAATCCGCGGACTCCCGTCGCCTGTGCGCCACGCCGACGCGTGAGTCGCGTCGGCCCCCCAACCGTCTAATGGGTTTTCTGATTGCCATGAACAACAAGCCTGCGTACGTGTCCAAGGAAGGCCTCGAGCAGATTCGCCAGGAGCTCGAAGAGCTCGTGAATTCGAAGCGGGCGGAGGTCGCCGCGCGCATCCACGAGGCCAAGGAACACGGCGACATCACCGAGAACGCGGAGTACGAGGACGCCAAGAACGAGCAGGCGTTCGTCGAGGGCCGCATCCAGACGCTGTCCGCGCTGGTCAAGAACGCGGTCGTGATCGAGGAGAACCACTCGGCGACGCACGTCCAGATAGGCTCGACCGTCACGCTGCAGTCCGAGGACGGCAAGGAGAGCTTCCAGATCGTCGGCTCGGCTGAGGCGGCACCGGCGGAAGGCAAGATCTCGAACGAGTCGCCTGTCGGCCGCGCGCTGCTCGGCCGCAAGAAGGGCGACGAGGTCACCGTCAGCGTCCCGGCCGGCGACCAGAAGTACAAGATCCTCGGCATCAGCTGAAATCAGAGCGTTGATGCCGGCGACGACCCGGCCGACGCAGGCCTACTGGGCCGACGAAATTGCCGGCCAGGCGGCCGGCCGGCAGGTTGTAAATGACTCCAAGACTCCGTCGGGCACCGTCCACGTGGGCAGCCTGCGCGGTGTCGTGCTGCACGACGCGATCCGGCGCGCGGTCGTCGAGCACGGCAACGAGGTCGAGTTCCGCTACGGCATCGAGGATCTCGACCCGATGGACTCGCAGGCGCTGCTGACGCCCGACGCGATCGAGCAGTACATGGGCGTCCCGCTCGCCCACGTTCCCGCGCCGGACGGTTCGCCGCACCCGAGCTACGCCCGACATTTCGCGACGCTCTTCCTCGAGACCTTCGCCGCCCTGGGCATCCACCCGCATCTGTACTGGATGTCCGAGAACTACGCGTCGGGCGCGATGGATCCGTACATCGAGCGCGCGCTCCACCGAGCCGACATGATCCTCGAGATCTACCGCACGGTGAGCACCGTCAACCATCCGGAGGGCTGGCTGCCGATCAGCGTCATCTGCGAGAACTGCGGCCGAATTGGCACCACTGCCGCGCGCGACTGGGACGGCAAGGAGGTCTCGTACGAGTGCCGCGCCGACCTGGTCGACTGGGCCACGGGCTGCGGCTTTCGCGGGCGGGTCGCGCCGTTCGGCGGCCGCGCCAAGATGGTCTGGAACGTTGATTGGGCCGCGCGCTGGGGGCTTGTCGGCGCCACGATCGAGGGCTGCGGCAAGGACCTCGCAACCGCGGGCGGCTCGCGCGACCGCGCCGACGCGATTTCGCGTCGGGTCTTCGACCGCGAACCGCCGCTCAACATCCCGTATGAGTTCCTGAACATCGGCGGCCGCAAGATGAGCACGTCACGCGGCGAGGGCGCGGCCGCGCACGAGATCGCCGACATCCTGCCGCCCACGATCGTGCGCTTCCTGTTCCTGCGCCACCGGCCGAACAAGGCGATCGACTTCGATCCATCCGGCGACACGATTCCCCGTCTGTTCGACGAGTTCGACCGCATCGCCGACGCTGTCGCCGGACGGCCGGGGCGTGGCGAGCTGCCTCCTGATCCGGAGCGCATCTTCGCCCTGTCACTGTCCGACGCTTCGGCCGATCCGATGGTCGAGGCCGCCCGTTTCCGGCCGCCGTTCGCACATCTCGCGGTGCTGCTCCAGGTGCCGGGGCCGGACATCATGGATCTGTTGGCGGCCGAGAAGGGGACCCCGCTCGACGACGCTGAGCAGGATGTCGCGCTGGAGCGCATCGCCGCGGCACGCGCGTGGCTGGAGACGCTCGCGCCCGAGTCGGCACGTCTCTCGGTTCATTTCGACACGCTGCCGGCGGCGGCCGGAGAGCTGGCCGAGGCGCAGCAGCGCTACGTCGCCGCCCTGGCCGACGCCGCAGAGCAGGCATCGCCCGTCGGCGGCGAAGCGTGGCAGACACTTATCTTCGACACTGCTCGCGCGATGGAGCTGAAGCCGGGTGAGGCGTTCGGGGCGATCTACCGCGCGTTTCTTGGCCGCGCAAACGGACCACGCGCCGGCTGGTTACTGGCGTCCCTGTCGGCGGCTTTCGTCATCACACGGCTGCGCGAAGCCGCGGCTTTCGGAGGGCAGCAATGAGCGTCGGTCTGCAGCGCCTGCGTGATGAGGCCGACACGATCCGCAACGGCGCTATCGCCAAGCGCGAGGATCCCACGCTGATCGATGAGGCGCTTGCCGCGGACGCGGAGCGCCGCCGGCTGCTTGGTGACGTCGACGGGCTGCGTGCCCAACGCAAGGATGTATCCGCCCAGGTGGGTACGGCAATGAAAGCCAGCGGCGTCGGCGCGGACGAGCTCAAGGCACGTTCGACGGAGCTCGGCACGCGCATCGAGGCCGGCGAGCAGCGCCTGCGCGAGCTCGACACTCAGCTTGACGATCTCTTGCTGCGCATCCCCAACCCGCCCGATGCGGATGTGCCTGTCGGTGGCGAGGAGGCGAGCGTCATCGTCCGGACGTGGGGCGAGCCAGCGTCGGCAGAGGGCAGGAAGCCGCACTGGGAGGTCGCCGAGCGGCTCGGGATGTTCGACCTCGCGGCGGGCGCAAAGGTGACCGGATCAGGCTTCCCGATCTATGTCGGTGCCGGGAGCCATCTCCAGCGCGAACTGATCAACTTCTTCCTGGACCTCCATACCAGCGAGCACGGCTTCACCGAGGTATGGCCGCCCGCCCTCGTTAATGAGGAGTCTGCAAAAGGCACGGGCCAGATCCCCGACAAGGAAGACCAGATGTACGTCGTCACGCGCGACGACCTGTATCTCGTGCCCACGGCCGAGGTTCCCGTCACCAACATGCTGCGCGACGAGATCGTCGAGGCCGATCGCCTGCCCATCCGCTACGTCGCCTACTCGCCCTGCTTCCGGCGCGAGGCGGGCGCGGCGGGCGCGAAGACCCGGGGAATCCTGCGCGTGCACCAGTTCGACAAGGTCGAGATGGTCTGCTTCGTCAAGCCCGATGAGTCCGCGGCGACGCTCGAATGGCTCACCGAACGGGCGGAGGCCGTGCTTCAGCGCCTGGGCCTGGCGTATCGGGTCAAGCTCATGGCCACGGGTGACATGGGTTTCGTGCAGGCCAAGAAGTACGACGTCGAGGTCTGGGCACCGGGCGTCCAGGACTGGCTGGAGGTGTCGAGCGTCTCGAACTTCCGCGACTACCAGGCCCGGCGCATGAACATCCGCTACCGGCCGGAGCCAGGCGCGAAGCCGGAGATCCTGCACACGCTCAACGGCTCTGGCCTGGCCCTGCCACGCACGATGGCCGCGCTGCTCGAGGTCTATCAGCAGCCGGACGGCTCAGTTGCGTTGCCGGAGCCGCTGGCCTCGCGCGTCGGCCCACTCACTCTCCCGAAGTAGTAAAGCCGGGGCGCCTGGCCCCGGCTTCTTGACCCTTTTTCGGATCAGTGCGCCTCGCAGGCGATGCCGTCCTTGTCGCGGTCGGAGCCCTTGTTGGCGCTGTATAGGCCGTTGCTGACGTAGAAGTCCTTGACGGGCTTGCTGTGGCCACTGACTTTGTCTTTGGCGCCGACTTTGCCTACGCCGTGCGGATAGTCCTTGTGCATCTTCGTGCAGTTCGCGTAGTGCTTGTACTTCACATCCGACTGTCCATGTCCGGCCAAAATCGTTGCCGGGACAGACGTGGCCAGCAACAAAGCGAGCGAGATTGCCGCCAAGACGCGTTTGGGGCTCATGTGCCTCTCCTGTAGCTTCGGCCCGGGCAGTGTCGGCCGAATCACACGCAGTGAGGCTAGAGCCCGGCGGCAAATGGGAGCGCGATCGACTTAACTGGCGTTCGCAGCCGTCAGTTCGAGTCGGCCGCGGAGGTATTGCCCGGTAAGTGAGTTCTCGGAGTTGACCAGTTGCGCCGGCGGCCCTTCGAAGATCACCCGGCCGCCGTCGTGGCCGCCGCCGGGACCCAGGTCGATGACCCAGTCGGCGCGCGCGACGACGTCGAGGTTGTGCTCGATGACGATCACCGTCCGGCCGGAGTCGACAAGCCGTTCGAGCAGGCGGATCAGGTTGTCGACGTCCTGCATATGCAGCCCGGTTGTTGGCTCGTCGAGGACGTAGACCTCCGTGTCCGAGGACATCTCGATCGCCAGCTTCAAACGCTGGAGCTCACCGCCGGAGAACGTGTCGAGTTCCTGACCAAGCGACACATATCCCAGGCCGACATCGGCCAGGCGGTCGAGCATCTGCTTGACGGGCTTCTCCGTGAAGAAATGGCGCGCCTCGTCGACGGGCATGCGCAAGACGTCGACGATATTCGTGCCACGCAGCAGGTAGCCGAGCACCTCGTCCGTGTAGCGACGACCCTCGCACACCTCGCACATACTCTCGACCGTGGCCATGAAGCCAAGATCCGTGTAGATCCTGCCCAGGCCGTTGCACGCCGGGCACGCGCCATCCGAATTGGCGCTGAACAACGATTCCTTGACGCCGTTGGCCTTCGCGAACGCCTTGCGGATGGGATCGAGGATGCCCGTATACGTTGCCGGGTTGGAGCGCCGTGAGCCCCTGATGCCGGCCTGGTCGATGACCGTCACCGATGGATCGGTGCGCGGCATGCAGCCGTGAATAAGGGAGCTCTTACCGGAGCCGGCGACGCCGGTGATGGCGACCAGCACACCCAGCGGCACGTCAACCGAGACGTCCTTGAGGTTGTGCAGATTGGCGTTTCGAATCGCGATCGCGCCACTTGGCGCACGCGGCTCCGGCTTGATCTGCTGACGGACGTCGAGGTAGCGGCCCGTGGCGGTCCCGGAGGCGATCAGACCATCGACAGTGCCCTCAAAGACAATCCCGCCGCCTGCGGCGCCGGCACCGGGACCCATATCGATGACGTGGTCGGCGATGCGAATCACCTCCGCGTCATGCTCGACCACGAGGACGGTGTTGCCCTTGTCGCGCAGCCGTTCGAGCAGCGAGTTCACCTGCGTCACGTCGTGGGCATGCAGGCCGATCGTCGGCTCATCGAATACGTAGGTCATGTCCGTCAGCGGCGAGCTGACGTGGCGAACCATCTTCGTCCGTTGCGACTCGCCGCCGGAAAGAGTTCCGGAGGCTCGGTCGAGGCTCAGATATCCCAGGCCGATCTGAACGAACGCGTCGAGGCTGTGCTGGAGGTTTGCCAGCAGCGGCGCAACGGACGGTTCGTCCAGGGCGCGCACCCATTCGGCCAGGTCGTTGATCTGCATCGCGCATGCGTCGGCGATATTGGTGCCCGTGATCTTCGACGAGCGCGCGGCCGCGCTGAGCCGCGTGCCGTCACACTCGGGGCACGTCGTGAAGGTGACAACGCGCTCGACGAAGGCGCGCACGTGCGGCTGGAGCGTGTCGACGTCCTTGGCAAGCGTCGTCTTCTGGAGCTTGCTGATGACGCCCTCATAGGTGACGTTGATGCCCTCGACCTTGATCCTGATCGGCTCCTTGTAAAGGAGGTCGTTCAGCTCCGTCTTCGAGAAGCTGCCCAGCGGCTTGTCCATGTCAAAGAAGCCGGAGCCGCTGAAGATGCGCCGGTACCAGCCGTTCATGCTGTAGCCGGGGACCAGCAGCGCACCCTGGTTGAGCGACCTGCTCGCGTCGAACACCTGCGTCAGGTCGAAGTCGGTGGCGCTGCCCATGCCGTCGCAGCGCGGGCACATGCCGCCGGTCACGGAGAACGAGCGGCGGACCGTCTGGCCCGCGCCACGCTCGACGGTCAGCGCACCTGCACCGTGCACGGACGGAACGTTGAATGAGAACGCCTGCGGCCCGCCGATGTGCGGCTTACCCAGACGGCTGAAAAGCAGGCGCAGGAGAGCATTCGTATCGGTCACGGTGCCCACCGTCGAACGGGCGTTGGCGCCCATTCGCTCCTGGTCGACCACGATCGCCGCGGACAGGTTGTTGAGCGAGTCCACGTTGGGTCGCGCCGGTGTGCCGATGAACGACTGGACGAACCCCGTGTAGGTCTCGTTCATCAGGCGGCGCGACTCGGCGGCGATGGTCTCGAAGACGAGCGAGCTCTTGCCAGAGCCGGAAACACCGGTGAAGACCGTCAGGCGTCGTTTGGGGATGTCGAGGCTCAGGTTGCGCAGGTTGTTCTCGCGCGCGCCGCGGACCTCGATCGCGCCCCAGTCGGGCAAGCGTGGGTCGTTATTGGCCATGGCACAACGCTACCCGAACAGGCCGCGTGGCCTGTCCGGAGCGGTCCTAGGCGGTGGCGCTGGCTGCGGCGGCGAGTCCGTGCGAGCCCGACCACTGGGCGTCCGCCTCGCGCACGCAGCGGTCGCAGATGATCAGCGGCTGCCAGGCGCGTCGGGCGCGGGCTCGAGTGTCGGCATCGACGGCCCTGTGGCACAGGTCGCAGCGGTACATGTCGTCGTCGTGTGACTGTGGGTTCATGGCGTCAGAGTCCTCGAACTGACTCTGAGCCGGGACGGGCCGTTGGTCGTATTAAGGCGGCCGTTGGACCCATCCCGGTCACATTTCCTGATCACGGCAGCGCGGATCAGCGCAGCGCGCCGACGATGTCGCTGAAGTCGTCCGTCCAGGCGCTGCGCGTGCCCACGTCGGGCAGCGCCGCCCAACCCTGCGTCGCGCATACCTGTGGCTGCGTGGCGCTCAGCACAGCCCAGGTTGCGTTGAAGACCAGATCAGGGTCACTGCCCGCCGGTCGAACGTCGTTCTTCACGCAACCGGACAGGCCCAGCTCGCGACCGGCTGCCGCAATGACAGGAGGCAGGTTGACGTACCTGTTGGACAGGTTGAACAGCAGCAACCCGCCCGGCCGCAGGTGGCGCATATAGTCGGTGATCGCTTCGACCGTCAGTAGGTGCACGGGCACAGCGTCGGAGCTGAAGGAGCACGACCATGTCGTACTCGCCCGCGGGCGCCTGGGCGAGCTCGAGCCGTCCATCGCCGACGACGACGTTGATCTGTGCCGGCGTGTCGGACAGGTAACGGAAGAGAGTCGGGTCGCGCGCGATGCGCACTACCTCAGGGTCGATCTCGTAGAAGGTCAGAGCGTCATCCGTTCGTCCGTAGGCAGCGATCGACCCCGTCCCCAGGCCCACGATCGCGACGTCGCGCGGTGCCGTACTGAGGCTGGCGAAAGCGTCGTCGACCGGCCCACCGAACCTGTAGTAGGCGAGGGGTTGATCGCGCAGGGCGGGGTCCATCAGCTCGGCACCGTGAACGGTCACGCCGTGGCCGAGCAGGTGGGCGGCGCCGCCGTCGAGCTCCGTGACCCGGTTGACGCCGTAGAACGTTCGGCTCTCGTATAGGACCGGCGCGTGCGCCGTGGCGAGCACAATCACGACGGCGGACATGGCCACGACCATCGTCCAACGCCACGGCCGGAGCAGCACGGGCAGCACGAGCAGGACGGCGACAGGCGCCACGGCGATCGGATCGGCGCCGCACAGCACGAGCAGGATGGCCACCGCGACGCCGACGTAGGCGAGCTCGCGAACGATCGAAGCGAGCCAGGTCGCACGCGCGGCAAGCACCGGGAGCGCCGGCAGGGCGAGCAGCGCGAGGAGCAGGCCGAGTGGGTATTCGTACGACCGCACGAAGATGAGCGGCGCTATCAGCGAGGCGAAGACGCCGCCGGCCGCCCCGCCCGCCGCGACGGCGAGGTAGAAGCTGGTCAGATGTCGCGCCGCGGGTCGGCCGGCGGCCAGCCGGGCGTGGATGACGATGCCGGCGCACAGCAGCGCCGCGAGATGCAGCGCCAGACCGGGCAGCAACTGTGGGTGCAGCCCGCCCATCGCGGCCATCAGCGCAACCAGGGTAAGCGGCAGAAGCAGCCAGCCTGCGAGCGCGACCGCTCGCCCGGAGCGTGGCGAGAAGGCGACCATCAGCGTCACCAGGTAGACGGCCAGCGGCGCGACCCACAGCAGCGGCACGGCGGCGACGTCGATCGTCAGCTCGTTCGTGGCACCGATGAGCAGGACCACGGGCAGCGCGGCGAGCGCAGCCCAGCGCGCATAGCTCGCGAGGGTCGGTGGCGCTTCGTCGGTCGCCTCGGTCGCCTCCTGTGCCTCAGCGGAGTCGCGGCGACGCCCGCCAACGACGAGGCATGTCGCCGCGACGGCCATGAACAGAACGTACGCAATCGTCCAGAGCAGCTCCTGGTCGGCGACGCGCAGCGCAGGCTCGACGACCAACGGATACGCCAGCAGACCGACCAGCGAGCCGAAGTTGGACGCCACGTACAGCACATACGGGTCGCGCCCGCCCGCGCGCGGAGCGTTGGCGAACCAACCCTGCAGTGCAGGACCAGCCGAGCCGAGGGCGACGAACGGTGCGCCGACCATCAGCGCGAGCTGACCGATCAGCCACGCGCTGGGAGCGATACCCGCGGGTGGCGCCGACGGAGCGCTGAACCAGATCGGGACGAGCGCGAGTGGCACAATCAGCAGCCCGAGCTGGATCAGTGGCCGGCGCGCCAGCACGTGCGCGGCGCAGTAACCGAGCAGCAGGGCGACCTGGAAGAAGACGAGCGAGGTCGCCCACACCGCGGCACTGCCGCCGTAGACGGGCAGCAGAACGCGCGCCACCATCGGCTCGACGAGGAACGCGAGCGCGGCGGAGAGCGTGATCGAGATGCCGTAAACGACGCGCGTGCTCGCCGCACGACTCAACGCCGGCGTCGACGATTGTGCGACTGCCGGCAGTTCTATGCCGGTCACGAAGCGTGCCACAATGACCAAGCCTGACGGCGCGGCCGCGGCTGGGCACTCAACCAATAGTCACAAGTTGGCCCTAGTCCGCACAGCTGGGCGCGGCAGTTTTGCGCTCAGGGCGACGCCACGGAGAGGTGGCCGAGTGGTTTATGGCGGCGGTCTTGAAAACCGTTGACCGAAAGGTCCGGGGGTTCGAATCCCTCCCTCTCCGCCAAATCCTCAGCAGTGGATACTCGTGACCGTGTACTGCTTGAGCCGCGTGCTGTTATGCCACGCCTGGAGCCGCATCTGGATGCGATACCAGTAGTAGTTGACTTTGCCTTTGTAAACGAGTGACCCGGTCACGCTGTGCACCCGGCCGTTGATCGCGAAGCTGTACGTGTGCCGGGTCCAGGTCTTGACCGTCTTCCAGGCGCCACCGCTTGGAGCCCGTTGCGCCCAGCTGTCAACCGTCAGTCTCGTGGCTTTGGTGTTCCCGGCGGCCCAGAACTTGACGGTGAAGTGCACATTGAGCCCGGCGCAGTAGTTGTCCTCCTTGGAGTAGTTGATTCCGCTGTAGGCGAGGGTCGACGCGGGCAGGATGAGCGCAACCAGGATGGCGATGAACGTCGAGGCCAGAGTCAAACGTCGGCGCACTGTGGTCCGTCCTTCCCGAGCGCGGTCGCTGGCCGGGTCGTTCGCACGTAGCAGCGACCGTGCCCCATGTTGAGGTTGGAAGCCAACGGGATCAGGCAATTGCCAAACGTACTGTTGAGTGGGGCCGTTTGGTCCGTCCTTGCGCCAACCTTCTGAACGAAATCGGCCGGGGCTGACGGTTCCAGCGCCAGCCTCGGCCTGAGAAAGGACGCACGGCTAAATGCAGTCCTTTCCTGTTCCAACTCTAGCCTCGGCCGCGCGGCACATTGCCCGCCGCGTATCGCGGCACCGGCAGTCAAGCTGTCGGCGGCCCTTGGTGCCATTCGGGGGCAAGGCCGGTCGAGCTTCGCTGACGTAGAGTGACGGCCGTGACGCTCCGCTTCATCGCCACCCGAGCCAGTGCCCTGTTGCCGATCGCGATGTCAATCGCGGCGATCGGTGTCGTTGCGCTCGCCCTGACGACGGGCATCGGCCGATCGCCAGATGCTGACGAGGGTGCCGCCGCTCACCTGTGGCAGCTGCTCATGGCCGGTCAGATACCGGTCATGGCCTACTTCGCAGTGCGCTGGCTGCCCGCCGCGCCGCGCGAAGGAGTCCGCGTCCTTCTCACGCAGCTTGCGGCCGGCCTTGCTGCGGCCGCGCCCGTCCTGCTACTCCACCTCTAGCTCGAGGTCAATCGCCGTGGAAATCGTTAAGAAGCAACCAAGCTCCAAGGGAGCGCCCGACCGATTCATCGGCGACGTTTGGATCGATCGGCACGCCGGCACGCACCCGGACGAGCACATTCGAGTCAACGTCGTCCGTTTCGCGCCCGGCGCGCGTAACTCGTGGCACGCCCACGCGCTCGGCCAGACGCTGCATGTGACCGAAGGCATCGGCCGAGTCCAGGCCTCGGGCGGAGAGATCCAGGAGATCCGTGCTGGCGACACGATCTATGCCGCGCCCGGCGAGTGGCACTGGCATGGTGCCGCGCCGGACCACTTCATGACCCACCTCGCGATGTGGGAGGTGCCCGCGGAGGGGCCCGAGTCGGAGTGGGGCAGCCAGGTCAGCGACGAGGAGTATCACTAGGCGACTCAACGTCCGACTTTCCTGTTCGCTGGCGCCTGATACGACGCACGATCAGCGAATCGATGACCACGATCGCGCCACCGGCCAGGAGACCGAGGGCGGCGATGGCGATGAGGGCGTCGTTCACAGCGCATCCATGATCGCCGATGGGCTCCTTCAGCGAAGCGTGTAACTGAACCTTGCCTTTGTAAAAGGTCGTCCTTTACTATTCGCAACTGCGAATACGGTAATGGGGGCGCGCGATGGTTCGGTTGCTACGTTTCCGGGATTTCCGACTTCTCTGGTCGGCCGGCCTGATCTCGATGATCGGTGACTGGGCGCTGCGTGCCGGTCTTCCCTTCGAGGTCTATCGGCTGACCGGCTCGACACTCGCCACCGCCGCCTATTTCCTCGCTGGGCTCGTTCCGCAGGTCCTCTTCGGCTCCACTGCCGGCGTGTTTGTCGATCGCTGGGATCGCAGGCGGCTGATGATCTGGGTCAACGTCGCGTTGGCCGTCGCGCTGCTGCCCCTGCTCGCCGTCGACGCGCTGGGCGTCTGGATCGTGTACGGCGCGGTCGTCGCGGCCGTGATCCTGGGCCTTCTCTTCGCACCGGCGCAGATCGCGATGCTGCCTCAGTTGGTCGGATCCGAGCACCTGGTCGAGGCCAACTCGCTCAGCAGCCTCAATCAGAACCTGTCGCGACTGATCGGTCCGGCGCTCGGCGGCATCGTCGTTGCCCTCCTCGGCCTGGCCGGAGTGGTGGCCATCGACGCGATCTCGTTCGCGATCGCGGCGGTGCTGATCTCGATGATCCCGTCGCGGCCGTCGTTCAAGCCAACAGCGCCAGCGCTGAGCCACGACGCCGCGATCCTGCCCGCTGACTCGGCCTTGTCGCGCCTTGTTGCCGAGCTGCGCGACGGCATCGCCCAGGCATCGGCAAGCACGCTGCTCATGGCCCTTATCGTCTTCGGGCTGATCACGTCGGTCGGCGAAGGCGTGCTGGGCGCGCTGTTCGTGCCCTGGACCACGGACATCCTGCACGGCGACAACCTCGTCTTTGCCGCGCTGCTGTCGACGCAGGCGATCGGTGGCCTGATCGGCGCCTTCATCGTCGGCAAATTCCTGCGCAACGCGTCGCCGGCGCGAATGCTCGGCGTCGGTGCCCTCCTGTTCGGCTTGATCGATCTCGTGCTGTTCACTTATCCCGTCATCGCGCCGGTCATCTGGCCCGCGCTCGTGGGCATGGTCATCGTCGGCATCCCGGGCACGGCGATGCAGGTCGGTGGCACGACGATCCAGCAGCGTGAGGTCCTCGACTCGCATCGCGGGCGCGTGATTGGCCTGCTGATGACCGTGATGGCCGTCGGCGCGATCGTGGGCACGTCGCTCGGCGGATTCTTCGGCCAGACGGTTGGGATCCTGCCGATGGTCGTCATCCAGGGCAGCGGCTACACGATCAGCGGTTTGATGGTTCTCCTCGTTGCCCGCCGGATGCGCCGCGCGTCGTCGGCGACGCTGGCCATCGACGAGCCACCGATCAGCACGGAGGCGGCGCTAGCATCCGAGCAATGAGCAACGGCGTTGAGCTCCGGCGGGCGACCGAGGCTGACGCTGAAGCCGCCGGCGCCGTGTTCATCACCTCGCGCCGGATTGCGCTGCCCACGGTGCCCTTCGCACACTCGGACGACGAGGTGCGCGGCTACGTGCGCAACGTGCTGATCGCCAAGACCGAAGGGTGGGTGGCTACGGACGACGGCCGAGTGGTCGCGATCATGTCGCTGACGCCGGGCTGGGTAGACCAGCTCTACGTCGCGCCCGACCGCCTGGGGGAGGGGATCGGCCGCCAACTGCTGGACCTGGCCAAGGAAAGAAGCGAAGGCGCGCTGCAGCTTTGGACGTTTCAGGTCAACGACCGCGCGCGGCGCTTCTACGAGCGCAACGGCTTCACCGTGGCCGAGCTCACCGACGGCTCAGGCAACGAGGAGCGAACGCCCGACGTGCGCTACGTCTGGCGCAGACCAGCCGAAACCTAGGTTGCGGGCAGGTTCGCGCGCAGGAAGCGCACGGCGTTGGCGCCAACATATCCAGCCACGACCGCCTCTTCCAAACCGGACGCGAGCAGCGCGTCGACGAGCGCGGGCATGCCTTCGACATCGATGAGCATGCGCAACGCGCCATCCATGTCGGAGCCCAGTGCCACGTTCTTGTCTCCGGCCGCGTCGAGCGCGCGGCGGATCATGCCAACGGCGTCGGCGAGGGTCGATCCGCCGAGCAGCTGCGTGGCGAGGACCACGCCGAACAGCCCGCCGCGCGCGCCGACCTCGCGCGCCACGGACGCCGGAACGTTGCGCGTCGCCGCGCCGTAGCGGCGCAACCGCCCGGGCCGCGCGGTCTCGTCACGGATCGCGCCGTGGCTCAAAAGGAAGGGCCGGGTGAGCGTCGGCAGCACGGCCTCGATGCCCGGCAGTGACATATGCGCGAGATCGACGATCAGCGCCTGCGCCTCAAGCTCCTGGATCACGGCGTGCCCAAAGTCGGTGACCCCCGCCGCCCGCTTGCCCGTGCCCGAGCCGACGACGTCGTTGTCCATCACGTGCGCCGGCGCGAACATGCGCACGCCCAGCTCGCGTAGCCGCCCGACGTTGGGCAGGTCGCCCTCGAGCACGTGGCCGCCCTGCACGCCGAGCAGGATGCCGACCGGGCCGCCGTCGGCCAGGCACAGGTCGAGGTCGTTGGACGTTCGAATGACGACCAGCTTCCCGTCCGACGCTGCGCACAGGTGCTCGATGCGGCCGATCAGCCATCGCGCAACCGCGAACGGGGAGCGAACGGCGGACGACGGCAGCCCGAGCGACCGAAAGTGCCAGCGCGACAGGCTGCCCTCGACGTCAGGCCAGGTAGTCGCAACGGTCAGTCCAACCACCCGGTAGCCGGTGGCAGACAGTCGCGGGAGGTCCGCGTGGCCGCGGCCGCCGCTCAGGAACGCATCACGAAAGAGGACTGAGCCAACGAGCAGGTCGACCGCCGGTGCGTTGTGCACCAGTGCCCGTGCTCGGTCAGATGCTGGAAGTCGACCGGGGAGGGCAGTCCGGTTGACCGCCCGATCGACGAGTGTGGAAAGAACGCCCGTCAGTCGGAGGCCATGGCCGCAGCTTCGGCCGCTGCCGGCTGGCGCTCGCGCACGACATCCAGCTGGCGCTGGAGCAGGTCGAGCGAGACATCGCGACCCGTCCAGAGGTTGAATGCCGCTGCCGTCTGATGGAGAAGCATCGTGTCGCCGTTGAGCGCCTCGGCCGCGCCCGCAGCCTTCGCGTCACGAACCAGCTTCGTGTCGCGTGGTACGTACACCAGGTCGAGCACGAACAGGTCCGGCGGCAGCAGCTCGGCGGGGATGGGCGACTGCTCGCCGGCGTTGCCCAGCGCGGACGCGTTGACGAGCACCTTCGTTTTGGCCAGCTCAGCCTCGATGACCGACTCGTGCCACGGCATCGCGCGCAGCTCCATGTGCGCGGCGGTCCGGCCAAAGTGGCGGACCAGGCCCTCGGCGCGGTGGAGGTGGCGGTTGAAGACGATCACGCGCTGGAAGCCACTGGTGATGAACACGTAGACGGCCGCTCGCGCGCCACCGCCGGCACCGATGATGACCGCCTGCTTGGGCATCTTCTGGCGGCCGATGATGGCATCGAGCGCCGCTCGAAAGCCGTTCACGTCCGTGTTGTGCCCGACCAGCCGAGAGCCCTCGCGGGTGATCGTGTCGACCGCGCCGGTGGCCTGAGCCTCGTCGGTCAGGCGATCCATCATCGAGACGACGCGTTCCTTGTACGGGACGGTGATGTTGGCGCCAAGGTAGTCGTCGCCGCGCAGCTGCTCGATCGTTTCGCCCAGGGCCATTAACGGCACGTCGAGCGGCTCGTAGCGCGCGTCGATGCCGGCGTCGTCGAAAGCGGCCTGCTGCAGGTCGCCACTGAGCGAGTGCGAGACCGGATGGCCGACGAGGACGACCTGCTTGGGCATGCCAAAACACCTATAGATCGGGCCCGGACAGAGCGGGCGGGAAGACTGCCGATGCTATCATCGGCTGCCCGGATTGGGAGAGGTCGCATAGAGGCCTAGTGCGGCGGTTTGCTAAACCGCTGAAGGGGTAACCTTTCCGGGAGTTCGAATCTCCCCCTCTCCGCCACATCGCCGGACTTCGGGAGCCGGCATCTTCTTTGGCAGCGACAACGAGAGGACCTCGATCCACCCTGGATCGAAGCGCCTGTCCCACGCAGGCCGGGTTTACAATCGCTGCCATCTCGATCGCCGGACACGCAGGAGCCGGCTGTCGTTCTGCTGGCCACCCCAGAGCCCGCGCGGCTGACGAGCCGGACAACGCGGGTGGGCGGGCCGCCACGGAGCCTCGGGATCGGGCAAAGGCCGGGTGACCGGCCAGTTGACCGGAAG
>DATCGV010000038.1:0-7864 GCA_036508755.1 Candidatus Limnocylindrales bacterium
AGCGCGATGCCGATGAGCAAAGCCGTCGGAATGCCGCCCAGCTTCCAGTCCCAGTCGGTGCGCATCAGCTCGAGCAGGCCGCGTGTCGCTCCGTACCAGATGCCCCAGATCGCCGCCAGGTCGCCCGGCTGGAGGCGCCGCAGGAAGCGGCGCGAGAGGTAGAGCACGAGCAAACCGCCCAGGATGTCGAGGGCCGACTCGTAGAAGAACAGCGGCTGGAAGCCCGTGCTGAGATCGAATGTGCCTTGTGGCGGGCAGAACCAGGGCGCAACGCGATGAGCGCAGTCGATCGCGATGCCCCACGGCAGGTTCGTCGGCGGCCCGTACAGCTCCTGGTTGAAGAAGTTGCCCCAGCGCGCGATGCCCTGCGCGAAGAATGCCCCGGCAATGACGGTGTCGAGCGATAGCGCGATCGGCAGGCGTTTCCAGCGTGTGTAGATGAAGATCCCAAGGGCCGCGCCGGCGACGCCGCCGTACAGTCCAAGTCCTGCGTAAGGTGGCAGGATCGCGCGCAACGGATCCGCGCTGTAGATGGCGCCCCACTGGTCGATGACGTGGTACAGCCGGCCCCCGAAGAGCGCCAGCGCGCCAACGAGCAGTAGCGCGCTCCAAACGTGGTTGGGGTTGTAGCCGCGCCTCGCCACCTCGATCTGGGTGACGTACAGCAGCGCGGCCAGGGCAATGACGTAGCCGACGCCGTACCAGCCGATGTTGATCGGCCCGATGCTGAACAGGATCGGGTCGGGCGTGATGTTGATCAACGCCTCGATGTGGTTTAGCGGGAACACGCGGGCAGGATACCTATACTCGGCCGGATGACGGAGCAGTACATCGGCTGGGCGCTCGTCCTCGGCCTCGTCGTGGGTGGCGCGCTCGTCTGGTTCGCCGTCGGGCGCATCCCACGCAGCGCCGACGAGGTCCCCGAGGAAGAGCTCGCGTCCGAGGCGGCGTGGATCAGCGCGACGGTCGATTCACGCGGCGGCAAGGCACCGGTCGACCTGGTCCAGGAGGTGCTCGAGCTTCATCTCGAGTACGTCAAGCGCGCCGACGAGCCGATCTAGCTCCGACCACGAGCCAGCCCCCGACTACCAGGCCTCGCGCGAGAGATGGCGCGGATCCACACCAAGCGAGCCGGCGGGCAGGTGCGCCTCGAGACAATGAACGCCGTTCGGGCCGACCGTCGCGCCATGAACCGTGCCCGCCGGCAGCTCCAGCCGCTCGCCTGCATCAAGCGTGACGTCGCGGCCCAGGTCGATCAGGTGGAAGACGATCGAGCCGCTCGTCGCGACGAGGACCTTGTCATAGCCGTGTCTGTGCGGCGCGTACGTGTCGCCCGGGCCGTTGGACCATTCGTGCGCGGCGAGGTCTCCGCCGAGCGTCACGCGACGTTGGCGCCGATGACCTTGCCCACTGCGTAGGTCACGGCGGCGGCCGCGGCGCCGATGAGAACCTGGCGGACGCCGCTGAAGATCATGTTCTTGCCGGTTACCAGGCTGACCAGCGCACCCACGATGAAGAGGGCAACGAACGCCACCACGAGGGACGCGACAAAAGCAGGCTCGCCGCTCGTGATCAGGAACGGCACGAGCGGGATCGCGGCGCCAACACAGAATGTCATGAACGAATAGATCGCGGCACCCCATGACGAGCCGAGCTCGGCGGGATCGAGGCCCAGCTCCTCGCGAACCTTGGTGTCCAGCGCCTTCTGCGGATCGAGCATCAGGCTCGCTGCGATCTTGCGCGCGTCGGGCTCGGTCAGTCCCTTGGAGATGTAGATCTGGGCCAGCTCCTCTTCTTCCACGTCGGGCATGACGCGCATCTCTTCGCGCTCGACGGAGATCTGGTTCTCGAACATCTCGCGCTGGCTCTGCATGCTGATGTACTCGCCGGCGGCCATTGAGAATGCGCCGGCCAGAAGGCCGGCGACGCCAGCCAGAACGATGACTTGATTGTTGGCCTCTGCACCGGCTACGCCCATGATCAGCGACAGGTTGCTGACCAGGCCGTCGTTGGCCCCGAAAACTGCCGCGCGCAGGACGCCGGAGCGACCACCGCGATGCAGGGCCGCCTCGCTCATCCCGCGGCGAACGCCGCTGTGGTTGGCCAGTCGTTTGTTGCCGGTTATCTCATCCCAGTACGCGGCATGCTGGCGCTCGTCGGCGGCGATGGACTCGGTCTCGGGCGTGTTCTGTCCGGCGTACGCCGCCTCCTCGTCGCCCTCGAGCGCGCGCACCAACTCGGACACCCGATCCGTGCCCAGCACCCGGGCGAGGAAGACGATGAAACGGATGCGCGCCCGCGGCGCCGACGCCGCGGGCACCGATGCCCCGAGCTCCGTCAGGCGCGTTGCCCAGATCGACGCGTGGCGCCGCTCGTTGCCGGCAATTCGGTTGAACACGACCGCGCGCGCTGGGTCACGCTCGACCTGCGCGAGATGGTCGTACAGCCAGATCGCGTCGCGTTCGAGCTTCAGGTTGGAAAGGCTGCGTTCGCGCTCATCGGCGGTCATCTCGAGCGCTGGCTGCGAGGCGGGCTGGCTCATGAGACCAAGAGTAGCCACGGCCAACGGCGGGCGCCCTTGGGCACGTGGCTCATGCGCATCAGGCCGGAGGGCCTAATCTGACGCGGCCGATGCCCATGCCGCCACTTCGTTACCTGTCCGCGGATGACGTGCGCGCGGCGATGCCTGGTGTCGAGCAACGGCTCGAGCTCGCGCGCACGACGCTGGTCGCGCTGGTCGAGGATGCCGAGCTGCCGCCCAAGCTTGGCGTCCACCCGCGCGCCGAGTCGTCGCTCAGCCACGCCATGCCAGCCCTGCTCCGTGGCCGCGACCCATCGGGCAGCGACGATCTGCTCGGGATCAAGTGGGTCACCGGCTTCCCCGCCAACCACGACCGTGGCATCGACGCGATCCACGCCACGGTCATCCTCAGCGACGCGACCACGGGCGTGCCACTGGCGATCATGAATGGCGCGCCGATCACCGCGCAGCGCACCGCGGCGGTCAGCGGGGTGGCGCTGCGCGAGTGGTGGCCGGAGACCGGCGCCACGGCGCCGCGGGTCGGGCTCGTCGGCGCGGGCGTCCAGGGTGAGAGCCATCTCGAAGTCCTGGGCCATGTCGCCCGCGGCGCCGCGCTGACCATCTGTGATCGCAACTCGGATCGCGCCCAGCACCTGGCGGCCGCGGCGCGCGACATGGGCTGTTTCACGGACGTCGAAAGCACGGCCGATACGGCCGCAGCGATCAGCGCCGCGGATGTCGTCTTGACGATGGTCTCGTTCGGCCCGCTGCGCCAGACCGTGCCTGCGACGGCTTTCGAGCGCGCGGCGCTCGTCGTCGCCGTCGATTACGACATGTCCCTGCCCGCTCAGGTCGTCACCGGTGCGCGCTTCTTCCTGGTCGACGACGTCGCCCAGTTCGAGCACACGCGCAGTGAAACGGTCTTCGCGGGCTATCCGCGACCCGACTGCTCGATCGGTGAGGCACTCATCGGCCGCGTGCCTGCGCCGCGCACCCAGGGGCCGGTGGTGGTCAACCACCTCGGCGTGGGTCTGGCCGACGTCGTCTTCGCCGACGCGATCTACCGTCGCGCGGCCGAGCTTGGGCTGGGCACCGAGCTGGCGCGATGAGCTTCCCCGGCGACAAAGACCCGGCGCCCCAGCTGACCACCACCAGCATCGGCGGCGGGAGGCGAGCCTGGCTCATCGCGCTCGGCGCACTGGTCGTGCTCGGCAGCGTCGTTTACCTTGGCCTGAGCGGATCTTCGCTATCTCCTCAAGGATCACCAACTCCGGCATCGCCCGCGGTCGCCGCAGCCGCCACATCCGTACCCGCCCGACGCGTGTCCTTTGACCCCAGCCAGGTCGTGTCCATCCGGGCCGATCCCACGGCACCGGTTCTCTATCAGTACCTGGGCATGGGCCTGACGCTCAACGGTCATGGCACGTTGGCCATCCTCGATGCGATTGGCCCGGACCAGTACCGCGGCATGTACCGCATTCCGTACGCGCTGGCGGCGCCCACGGCAAGACTCGAGTTCGATGCGGTCACAGCGTCTGTTTCGCATGACGACCTCGATCGAATCGGCTCGTGGGACCTTGCCCTAGGCCCGATCAATTCTGGTCTGTGCTGCCCATCGGTGACCGCGCTCGACACCACCCAGCCCCCACAGGACAGGACGCTGGCCAACCCCGACTTCTCGCGCATCGCAACCAACGGCTTTCGCCTGAAGGTCACGACCCAGAACGAGGCGAATGCCGCGCTGATGACGATCGACGTGACCGTCAATCCGGATGTAATACCGACGACCGCGCCGGCGGCGCAATAGCCGCGCTCACTCGTTGACGGGGATCGGCCCCTCCGGCAGCTCGAGCACGATCTCGCCGTTCTCGAGCGTCGCTGGGTAGATCGCGAGGGGCAGCTCGGCTGGTGGGTCGAGCGCCTCGCCTGTCTCGAGATCGAAGCGCGACAGGTGCAGCGCGCAGGTCAACGTGTCCGCGGTCAGGAAGCCTCGGTCAAGCTCGAAGTACTCGTGCGAGCAGACACCCTGGGTCGCGCGGATCGTGCCATTCAAGTTGACGAGCAGGATGTCCGTGCCGTCGACCTGGACCATGAGCATCGTCCCCGGCGCAACATCGTCGAGCCGCGCGACGGGGACGCGGCGCACGGTGGTGTTCAGGCCGCCTGCTGGGTTGATGCCAGGGCCTGAGGCCACTTCTCTTCGAGCCGGGAGCGCAGCCGATCCTGCGCCGGGGCGAGTGGGATGCGCGCAACGACCGGCTCGAGGAATCCCAGGACGATGAACTTGCGCGCCACGTCGCGCGGTATTCCGCGGCTCATCAGGTAGAAGATCTCGTCCTCGTCGATCGGCCCGACGGAGCTCGAGTGGCTGGCGCGGCGCACGTCAGGCTGGTCGATCTCAAGGCTCGGGATAGTGACGCTGCGCGCCTGCTTGGTCAGCAGCATCGCGAACTCGCCCAGGAAGCTGTCCGTGCCCTTGGCACTGCGGTCGATGGTGATCATGCCCTTGAAGTAGCCCCGTGCGCGATCAATGAAGACGCCCTTGCTCAGCAGATCGCCCGTGGTGTCCTGGCCGATGTGGCGCGTGTAGCTGGTCAGGTCGAACAGCTGGCGGCCGTCGCCAAAGGCGATCTCGGCCTGGTTGACGCCACTGCCGCGGCCGACGAGCCGGTTATCGATCCGGCTCTTGTGCAACTCTCCGCCGACGGAGGCCAATGCCCAGCGCAGCTGCGTGTCCTGGCCGAGCGTCGCGTGGCGATTCACGAATACGAGCGTGTGTGCGCCGAAATCCTGTTGCCCGGCAAATGACAGCTGCGCGCCCTGGGCGAGCGACACCTCTGATGTGCCCCACCACAGGCTCTGCTTGTCGCTCGCCGCATCGTGCGCCTCGGACGGCACCTGCTCTTCGAGGATCTTGGCCTGGGCGTTCTCGCCGATGTGGACCACGCTCCGGCTGACGAGCGCTCGGCCCGGCCGGCCGGTACTCCAGCGGATGACGATCGGCCGCTCAAGCACGACGTTGCGCGGAACATGCACGAGCAGCCCGAGCGCGTAGTGGCTGCGCGCGAACTGGGCGAACTTGTCGCTGTCGGGCAAGTGCCCCGCGCCGTCGACGAGCTCTTTGACGAGCTGCGGCCGATCGCGCAGCACGTTGGCGAATGTGTCAAGCACGACGCCCGCCTCGCGTGCCTCGGCCGACAGGCCGCGCGCCACGACGCGATCCTCGGCGATCTCGATCAGCGCGGCCGCTCCCTCCGGAACGACGTCGCTCACCCGGCCGGCGTCACCTGTCTCGAGATAGGGATCCAGTTCCGTCCAGCGTGCGGCGCGCAGGTCGACGTACAGCGTGAAGAGCGGGTTCGTCTCGATCGGCAACTCGTTGTAGGCAGCCAGACCGGCGAGTCGGTCGGCAAGCAGCCAGTCGGGATCATTGTTGTTCGCCGAGACTCGGCGGACGATCTCCTCGCCCGCGAAGGGCAGCTTCAGTGCGTCGGCCATCTCCTAGCCGAGCGCGCCTTCCATCTCCATCTTCACCAGGCGGTTGAACTCGATGGCGTACTCCATCGGCAGCTCCTTGGTGAAGACCTCGAGGAAGCCCTGGACGACGAGGTTCTGCGCCTCGTTCTCCGTCAGGCCGCGGCTCATCAGGTAGAAGATCTGGTCCTGGCTGATCTTGCCCACGGTGGCCTCATGGGTCATCGTCGTGTCGTCTTCCTGGATGTCGATGTACGGGTACGTGTCGCTGCGGCTCTGGTCGTCGAGCATCAGCGCGTCGCAGCGCACGCTGGCGACGACGCCGGTTGCGCCCGGCGCGACCTTCAGGTGGCCGCGGTACGTCGCACGGCCGCCGTCCTTGCTGACTGACTTGGACACGATCCGGCTCTTGGTGTCAGGGGCAAGATGGATGGCTTTGGCGCCCGTGTCCTGGTGCTGGCCCTTGCCGGCGACCGCGACGCTGATGATGTCTGCGCTGGCGCCGCGGCCACGCAGGTAGATGCTCGGGTACTTGACGGTCTTGCGCGAACCGGTGTTGGCGTCGATCCACTCGACGCGCGAGTTCTCGTACGCGTGGGCGCGCTTGGTGACCAGGTTGTAGACGTCGTTCGACCAGTTCTGGATGGTCGTGTAGCGGACGTTGGAGTTGGCCAGCGCGACGACCTCGACGACCGCGACGTGGAGGGAGTCGGTGGCGTAGATCGGCGCGGTGCACCCTTCGATGTAGTGCACCTTGGCGCCCTCATCAACGACGATCAGGGTGCGCTCGAACTGGCCCGTGTTCTCGCCATTGATGCGGAAGTACGCCTGCAGTGGCAGTGGCACCTCGACGCCCTTGGGCACGTAGACAAAGGACCCGCCCGACCAGACCGCGCTGTTGAGCGCTGAGAACTTGTTGTCCTCCGGCGGCACGACGGTGGCGAAGTACTTCCTGAAGATGTCGGGGTATTCCTTGAGCGCCTGGTCGGTACCCATGAACACGACGCCGAGCTTCGAGAGCTCTTCCTTGACCGAGTGGTAGACGACCTCGCTGTCGTACTGGGCCCCGACACCGGCGAGGAACTTGCGCTCAGCCTCCGGGATACCCAGGCGCTCGAAGGTCGCCTTGATCTGGTCGGGGACGTCGTCCCACGACTTCTCCTCGCGCTCGGACGGCTTGCGGTAGTACATGATCTTGTCGAAGTTGATCCGATCGAGACCGTCGGTCCAGACCGGCATCGGCCGCTTCAGGAAGTGCTCGTAGGCGCGCAGCCGGAACTTCAGCATCCACTCCGGCTCCTCCTTGATCGCGCTGATCTCCTCGACCGTGTCGCGCGTCAGGCCGCGTTTGGTCTCGGTCAGATAGACGATCTCGTCCTTGAAGTCGAAGCGCGAACGGTCGTTGTCGACCATCTGTCGCTGAGTGAGGGTCATCAGGTCTCCGATCCGGACGGCCGCGCGGTGTCCCCGTCGCGGTTAATCCTGACTTAGATTATCGGAATTCCAGCCGGAGTCGTCAACGGCCCACTCGGCTGTGCCATGATCGGCACGTGGTGGCATCAAGGTTGGACGACGAGCTTCGCCGCCGGTTGCGCTACGCGGGTGTGAATCCTGATGGTTTCGGGGATGCGGGCGAGGCGTGGCAGCGCCTGCACGACCGGCTCGGGACGCGAGCGACGCTGCTGGATCGCTATTCACTGGAAGCGGCCGCGCGCGCCATCCCCGTCGACTCGTTGAGCGACGCCGATCGCGCGCGGCTGAGCATGGAAGTCCTCGAAGCGCACTGGGGCGATTTCGAGATCGTGGGCGGATCCGACCGCATCGTTCGCGATCCCATCGACGTTGTCGACTACAACCCGGAGTGGCCGG
>DATCGV010000039.1:0-42342 GCA_036508755.1 Candidatus Limnocylindrales bacterium
GGCAGCGCCGCCGATGGCGCCGCGTCAGGGATTGGAGCAGAGCCGGATAGCGGGTCAGAAGGCTGCCAGCGGGTTGACACCCACCGAGACTAGTCGCGCCCGCTGCCCATGGGCACCGGCCGAACCTCCTACACGGCCCAGCACCAGAGGTCCCGCCGCGAAGGCCCTAGAGCGTGGTCTCGGCGAGTCTCTGCCAGTAGCGGATGATCGTCCGCAGCCCGCCCTCGAGATTGTCGAGACGCATCGATTCGTTCGGCGCGTGAGCCTGATCGTCGGGCTGGATGAAGCCAAGCAACACGACGGGCAGTCCCAGGACGCTGGCGAACGTGGCGCCGGCGGGGATCGAACCACCTTCATACAGGTAGAAGGGCTTCTCGCCGAAGACCTCTTCGATGCACTCGGCGGCGGCCTGGGTCGCCGGGTGGTTGATCGGCGTCAGTGCCCAGCGGCCATCGTTGAGCTTGGTGACGCTGACCTCGACACCTGGCGGCGCGACCGACAGCACGAAATCGCGCAGCCGCGCGAACGTCTTGTCGACGTCCATGTCGGCCACGAGCCGGCATGACACCTTGGCATGGGCGTGGGCGGGGATGATGGTCTTCGAGCCCTCGCCCTGGAAGCCGGCCCAGATGCCGTTGACGTCAAGCGTGGGCCGCGCACCGCGCCGCTCGAGGACCGAGAAGCCCGGCGCACCGAAAACTGAATGGAGCCCGTAGTCGCGCACGAACTCGGCCTCGTTGAGAGGCAGTCGGGCGAACTCGTCGCGATCGCGCGGCGTCTGCTCACGGACCTCGTCGTAGAAGCCCGGCACGGCAATGGAGCCGTCGTCGTTCTTGAGCCGCGCGATGATCGTCGCCAGCGCGTTGGCCGGGTTCTGGACGTTGCCGCCGAACGATCCCGAGTGCAGGTCGAGTGTCGAGCCGGTGACGTCGATCTGGGTGTAGACAAGGCCGCGCAGACCGACCGTGATGGCCGGGTGGTTGCCCTCGTAGAAGCCGGTGTCGCTGATAACTGTCAGGTCGGCGCTGAGCCGCTCGCGGTGCGCCCGGATCCACGGCTCGAAGTTGTCCGACCCGGACTCCTCCTCGCCCTCCATCACGATCTTGAGGTTGACCGGCAGGTGGCCGCGCGTCTCGAGCCACGCCCGTGCTGCCCATAGATGAAGGTGGACATGGCTCTTGTCGTCGGCCGCGCCACGGGCGAAGACGCGGCCGCCCTCGACGACCGGCTCGAACGGCGGACGCAGCCACAGGTCGAGCGGGTCTACCGGCTGGACGTCGTAATGGGCATAGACGATCACCGTTGGCGCGCCCTCGGCGTGCAGCCAGTCGGCGTAGACGATCGGATTGCCGGGTGTCTCGGAAACCTCGACATGCTCGAAGCCCATGCCCGCGAATCGATCGGCGACGAAGTGCGCCGCAGCGCGCGTGTCGGGATCGTTCTCGCTCAGCGTGCCGATGCTCGGGATGCGCAGCAGGTCGAGGTAGTCCGCCAGCCGGGCGTCGGCCGTGCGCTCGACGAACGCGTCCAGGTCGTCAAACCGCTTGTCCACGTGGCTTCCCTCCGAGATGGCAACCCACGGGCTGCCATCTCACATTGCCTTTTCTTCAATTGGCCGCCGCCGCGAACGGACGCGGCATTGGCTCGGCTAGGCCGGCTGCGGTGACGGCTTGGGAGCCGGAGCGGGGCCGGCCGACGGCTCCTGCGGTTCGGCGCGACGAGCCATCGGGCCGTCGAGCGGCACGGGCGTGATGTGCGTCTCCTTGCGCGGGTCGGGGATGTCGGCAAACATCTTCTCGAACTCTTCCTGTTCGATCGTCTCCTCGGCGACGAGCCGCTCGGCGAGTTGGACGAGGCGCTCCTTGTAGCGGACCAGGACGTCCATCGCCCGCGAATAGCCGCGATCGATGATCGCGCGCACTTCTTCGTCGATCAGCTTGGCGACATCGTCCGAGTAGTTGCGCTGCTCGCCGATCTGGCGCCCCAGGAAGACCAGCTCATCGCGGGTGCCGAAGGAGAGCGGGCCGAGCTTGTCGCTCATGCCAAACTCGGTCACCATCCGGCGCGCCAGCGTGGTCGCCTTCTCGATGTCATTCGAGGAGCCGGTCGTCGTATCACCGAAGATGAGCTTCTCCGAGGCGTTGCCGCCGAGCATGCCGGCGATCTTGTCCTCGAACTCGCTCTTGCTCTGCAGGTAGCGGTCCTCGGTCGGCATGCCCATCGTGTAGCCGAGGGCCATGCCGCGGCTGATGATGCTGACCTTGCTGACCGGGTCGGTCTTGGGCAGCACGCGCTGGACGACGGCGTGGCCGCCCTCGTGATAGGCGATGATCGCCTTCTCCTGGTCGCTGATCACGCGGCTCTTGCGCTCAGGGCCGGCTACGACGCGCTCGAGCGCCTCGAAGAACTCGCCCGTGTTGATGACCTTCTTGTTTCGTCGCGCGGCGAGGATGGCCGCTTCGTTGACGAGGTTGGCCAGGTCGGCGCCACTGAAGCCGGCCGACTGGCGGGCAATGGACTGCAGGTCGACGGTCTTGTCGAGCGGCTTGCCCTTGATGTGGACCTTGAGGATCTCGAGCCGGCCCTTCATGTCGGGGCGGTCGAGAATGACCTGGCGGTCGAAGCGACCCGGACGCAGCAGCGCCGGGTCAAGAACATCCGGTCGGTTTGTGGCCGCGACGACGATCACGTTGGTGTTGGTGTCGAAGCCGTCCATCTCGACCAGGATCTGGTTGAGCGTTTGCTCGCGCTCGTCGTGTGAGCCGCCCAGCCCGGCACCGCGCTGGCGGCCGACGGCATCGATTTCGTCGACGAAGACGATGCACGGGGAGTTGCGCTTGGCCTGATCGAACAGGTCGCGCACGCGCGACGCACCGACGCCGACGAACATCTCGACGAATTCCGAGCCGCTGATGCTGAAGAACGGCACGCCGGCCTCGCCCGCGACGGCCCGGGCGAGGAGCGTCTTGCCCGTGCCCGGAGGACCGACCAGCAGCACGCCGCGCGGGATGCGCGCGCCGAGCTGGTTGAACTTCTCGGGGTACTTCAGGAATTCGACGACTTCCTGGAGCTCTGTCTTGGCCTCATCGACGCCGGCCACGTCGTTGAACGTGACGACCGTCTTGTTGCCCAGGAACATGCGTGCCCGACTCTTGCCGAAGGACATCGCCTGGTTGTTGGTGCCCTGTGCCTGGCGGAACATGAAGAAGAGGAGGCCGCCGATGAGCAACATCGGCAGCAGTGCGGTCAAGAGCAGGCTCAGCCACTGGCTGCTGTCCGAAGCGACGCCGCCGAAGACCTGGGGAGGGGCGGTGCAATCGGGTGGCTTACAGAAGTTGTTGACGTCGGTCTGGACGTTCGTGGCCAGCTCACTCGGAACGAGGCTCGTCTCAACCGTCGCCTTACCTGTCGATGGGTCGGTGGCCTTGAGCTCGATGTCGAGCTGCTGACCGCTCTGGGTGATCTTCGCGACCTTGCCCTGCGACACGAGCTGCAGGACGGAGTTGTCGCCGCTGTAGGGGATGGGCTCCTTGGTGCTGCTCGGGAAGATGAACATGTACAGCAGGGCCGCAGTGCCCACGACGAGTACCAGCGTGACGATGCCGTTACGGAGAAAGCGACTGTTCAAAAGGGGTTGGCCTCCGGTGACCGGTGCGCACGTCCACGTGCGAGAGTGGGCTGAATTATAGGTGTGCCCTGCGTTCTACCCGGCCGAGCAGACCTTCCAGAAGTCTCGATTGCCGTCAGGTGATCGTTTCCAATCGGCGATCTGGACTCGCTCATCTTTGTTTTCGGTGGGTGGGGGTGGTAGCGGAGGGCGGATTTGAACCACCGACCAAGGGCTTATGAGTCCCCTGCTCTACCACTGAGCTACTCCGCCGCGACGGCCCGATTCTACCCCGACCACGACAACCAACCGAGCAAGGCGTCAGTTTCCAGGCTCGAGGTGGCCACTGCCGTCAGGCGGCGCCGTCGAGACCGGCAGGTTGTCGTAGCCCTTCCAGCGATAGATCAGCGTCGAGATCAGCCAGCTGCCGAAGAAGACGGCAATGATGGCGATGCCGATGAGCTCGAAGTTGAGTCCTCCGATCAGGTCCCAGATCCCTCCGCTCAGGTTGAATTTGTCGCCGATGATGCTGAGTACTTCGATGCCGCCGATCACGAACGCGATCAGGACTGAGACGAGCGTGATGTTCAGGTTGTAGTACAGCTTGCGTATCGGCTTGACGTAAGCCCAGCCGTAGGCGCCGAGCATCAGCACGCCGTCCGTCGTATCGACGAGCGACATGCCGGCGGCGAACAACACGGGCAGGATCAGGATCAGCGCGACCGGCAGGTGCGACGCGCCGGAGGTTGCGGCGAGCCCGAGCAGGGCCACCTCGCTGGCCGTGTCAAAGCCAAGGCCGAAGAGAATGCCGAGCGGATACATGTGCCAGCTGGTGCGAATGACCCGCAGCATCGGCTTGAAGATGCGCGCCAGGAGACCGCGGTTCTGCAGGTAGTCCTCTAGGCCCTGCTCGTCGTACTCGCCGCCGCGCGAGACCTTTCGGAACATCTTGTAGATGTCGATCAGCACGAGCAGGTTGATGAAGCCGATGACGAGCAGAAACGCGGCCGAGATCGCCGTGCCGATCAGTCCGCCCGCCTCCTGGAAGGCCGGGATGTCGCTCACGATGCCGGCCGAGATGGCGATCAGCACGGACAGGCCGACGACGATGGTCGAGTGGCCAAGCGAGAAGAAGAGACCCACGCCGACGGGCCGCTGACCGTCCTGCATCAGCTTGCGCGTCGTGTTGTCGATGGCCGCGATGTGATCCGCGTCGACCGCGTGGCGCAGGCCGAAGGTGTAGGCGAGGAAGGCGATCGGGAGCAGGATCGGATACGAGGCGGACGCGACGAGCGTGATCAGCCAGGCACCGATGTTGAACACGGCCAGGAACGCGTAGACGCCAACCAGCCGGCGGCGCAGGTTGTTCGAGCTCGAAGCTAGCTGACGAACGGTCGAGAACACTCGGCCTGGTCCTCCATGGGTTGCTTCACGCGCACTAACAGACTACCTTCTATTTGCAAACTGTCGCAACAGGGAGGAGGCGCTGCCGCGTTGCGGCCCTCACGGGTGTCTACGCAGCGCGTGTCGCAACGGATGAACGGACTGCCGAAGATGCCGGCCCCGACCGGCGACTATGTGACGCAGGTGCGCGCCGCGCTGCACGCGAAGGGCATGCGTTGGACTCCGCAGCGGCGGATCATCCTCGACGTACTTCTTCAGTCGGCCGGAGACCACGTGACCGGCGCGGCGCTTGTCGAGCAGGTCCAGGCGCGCGATCCGGATACGCCGCCGTCCACGATCTACAGGACTCTCGACATGCTCGAGTCGATTGGCTATGTGTGCCACTCACACGGCAGGGACGGTCGCGAGGAGTTTCACGTCCTGCCCGGCCAGGAGCACGCCCACCTGCTGTGCTACCGATGCGGCAAGACCTGGGAGATCCCGCCGGCCGAGCTGACGGAGCTCGTCGCGAGCCTCAAGACGCGGCGCAAATTCCGCGTCGACCTGTCGCATCTGACGGTCAGCGGCACGTGCGCAGAGTGCGCCGGGGCCGCCTCGGCCTGAGGCCGTACCGCAGCGCCAGCGCGCACGCCCGTTTTTCTTAATGGTCGGTCGGGACATGTAGGCCTACGATGGCCGAGCCGTGTCAACTGAAGAACGCAAGGCGCGCCGCGCCGACGTGAGTCGGCGCCCCCGTGGCCGCAAGCCGGGACCGATCGTGCTCGTCCTCGTCGACGAGCATCCAGTGCGCCGCGCGGGCGTGCGCACGCTGCTCGAGAACGACGATGTCACGGTGGTCGCCGAGGCGGACAACGTCGCGGCCGCCGTCGACATCGTCCGCAAGAGGCCGGTCGACGTCGTCCTGTTCGACGTGGACGACGCTAACGCTCAAGCGGTCGACGACATGCGCCAGCTGCGGCGCGAGATGCCCGATAGCGCGCTGGTGGTGCTGGCACGGAACGAGGACGACGAGGGCCTCTACCGGGCAGTCGTGGGTGGCGCCGACGGTCACGTCAGCGAGAACGCGCAGCCCGACGAGCTGGTCGACACGATCAAGCGCGCCGCCGAGGGCTCTGAGCCCATCCAGCGCACGCTCGCCCAACGTCCGGCTGTCGGCCGGCGCGTGCTCGAGGCATACGCCGAGATGTCGCAGCACGCTCCATCGGCGCCCGAGTCCGACGTGTCGGAGCGCGAGCGGCGCATCCTGGAGCTGGCGGCAGAAGGCAAGACCAACTACCAGATCGGGCGCGAGATCGGCCTGTCCGAGCACACCGTCAAGGGCGCCATCTCTCACCTGCTGGCCCGACTCAGGCTGCGCCACCGAACGGAGGCGGTCGTCCACGCTCTGCGCCTGGGCTGGATCTCGGCTCCGCGCGCCGAGCCCGAGCGGCCGCCCGACGACGACGAGACCTGACACCAGACCGGTTGCCGCGCGGCTAGGGTGCGTAGGGACGCAAACCGGCTGACGCAGAGTCCATCAGCTCGCGCACGTTGCCCGTAAAGAGCAGCGCCAGGATCAGCGCGCCACCGACGAACAAGGCCAGGATAAGTCCCAGGCGGCGCGGGCTCGCCGCACGCTCCCAGCCCGGGACCCTGGCCGCGCGGTCGCCGCGACGCAGGAACGGGATCGCCGCCAGGGCCACCGTCAGGCCATGTGGCCAGACGATCGGCAGCGCGAGCGTCGCGGCGATCGGCACCGTCCACGGTCGGTCCGTGCGCGCGCCCCAGATCACGAGCACGATCGCGAGCGGGATCCGGATCGGCGCCGGCGGCGGCAGGCTGAAGTACTGCGGCTGGTCCAGGTTGCTGAAAAGTGATCGGAGGAATTGGACCCAGTAGTCGGGCGCGACGATGGCCGTGACGAGCACGATTGCCGCCGTCGTGCCGAGGGCGATCGCGAATGAGCGCCACTCTCGGCGGACGGCGAACCAGAGCAAGCCGACGCCAGGGGTGATCTTGGTCAGGAGCACGAACGACCAAGTCCACGGGTAGCGGAAGCCGAGCACGATCGCTGCCGCGATCAGGAGGTGGACGTTGCCGTGGTACAGCTCTAGTGCGACCGGCGGCAGGGCGAGAACGACGAGCGTCCAGCGGCCGCCGAGCCAGGTGATGATTGCCGCGCTCGTCGCCGTCCACAGCCACAGGAACAGCCACCACGGCACAAGCTGGAACGGAGCGAAGAGGAACGCGATCGGTGGCGTGTAGCGGAAGCCGCCCAGCGTGAAGTTGTTGGTGATCGATCGGCCGTACAGGTCGTGCAGGTTGATCGACCAGTAGGCGAACGCGTCGTAGCCAAAGCTGTGGACCAGGTTGGTCACGACGACGAGCAGGAAGAGCGTCGACAGCCAGCCGGAGATGATCAGCCCATCGCGGGCCGTCCTCAGACGGAGAGCGCGCCTGCCGGCGGGCACCGCCTCGAACGGAGGAGGCGAGTCCATCGGGCCGCAGCGTAACCGGCGGCAGGCTCGCCGAGATGGCCGTCCCGACGTTGCGCCTAAGCGCTGCCTATTTTCCGAAAAGCAGGCTCAGCCAGGCGTCGAGGGGCGTCTGCGCGGTCGTGGCGCTGGGCGCAGCCGCGCTCGAGGCCCCGAGCGGCGTGATTGGCTGCGGCGAAGGCGCGTCCGATGGCAACGAGAAGATCTTCTCGCCCGGCTCGCCCATGCCATACACCCGTGCTTGAAGACGCTGGAACGAGTCTGTCTGGACGATCTCGAGCTCGCGCTTGTCGGCATTGAGGCGCGCCTGGATCGTGTTCACCTCGTTCGTGACCTGCTGCTGCCGAGCGGTCGCACGATCGACGTCGCCGATCGAGCCGGCGAAGACAAAGACGAGCCAGACGGCGATGATCCCGACGACGATCAGCACTACGTGCGTGCGCTGCAGCCTGAGGCCTTTGGACCTGCCCGGGCGCGGGTCAACGGCACGCCCGTTCGTGCTCGCGAGGGCCACGGCTGCTCTCGGCATCCCGGCCAGCGTAAGCGCGCTGATTCGACCGTGTCAAACCAGCCCGCTGTACGTGGTCACTCTCGTGGCTCGACAGGCGTGCTAGGCTTCGCTGCCAAACCGAACGCATGATCTAAATGCAGTGACGGAGCCGGCGATGCGCATCTATCAACCCGCGGGGACAGTCGAGACGCTCGAGCGCCTGCTCGCCGATCCTGAGATCGCACAGGCTGTCGTTGACTACCGCATCCTGCCCGAGCGCGCGGCGCAGACCGCGCCATTCCCGGACTGGCTCGACAAGCGCCTCGTCCGCGCTCTCCATTCCCAGGGCATCGAGATGCTCTACACCCACCAGGCAGAGTCACTCGACGCGCTCAAGCGCGGCGAGGACATCGTCGTCGTGACGCCCACGGCGTCGGGCAAGTCACTGTGCTTCAACCTGCCCGTACTCCAGGCGGTCGCCGACGATCCCGCCGCCCGCGCGCTCTACCTGTTCCCGACCAAGGCGCTCAGCCAGGACCAGCTCGCCGCGTTCCGCGAGCTCGCGACAGCCGCGGACATCGAAGTTGCCGCTGGCGTCTACGACGGCGACACACCCAACCCGATCCGCCACAACATCCGCGCCGCCGGACAGGTCGTGGTGACCAACCCGGACATGCTCCACTCGGCGATCCTGCCCCATCACACGAAGTGGTTCCAGCTCTTCGAGCAGCTGCGCTACATCGTCATCGATGAGACGCACACATACCGGGGCATCTTCGGGAGCCACGTGGCCAACGTCCTGCGTCGCCTTCTTCGGCTGTGCGACCACTACGGCTCGAAGCCGCAGATCATCTGCTGTTCGGCGACGATCGGGAATCCCAGGGAGCTCGCCGAGACGTTGACCGGCCGGCGCATGACAGTCGTTGACCGCAACGGCGCGCCGGCCGGCGAGAAGCACATCGTCATCCTCAATCCGCCGGTCATCGACCAGCGCCAGGGCATCCGCCCGGGGCCGCTCGGCCTGTCGCAGCGCACGGCGCTGGCGTTCCTGCGCGCGGGTCGCCAGACGATCGTCTTCGGCAAAGCCCGCGTCGCGGTCGAGCTGCTGCTGACCAGCCTGCGCGAGGCATTTCGCGAGGGTCGCGGCCCGCTCAAGCGCATTCGTGGCTATCGCGGCGGCTACCTGCCCACCGAGCGACGCGCGATAGAGGCCGGGCTGCGAACGGGCGAGGTGCTCGGCGTGGTGTCGACCAATGCGCTCGAGCTGGGCATCGACATCGGTCGGTTGGACGCGGCGATCCTGGCCGGCTATCCGGGCACGATCGCGGCGACCTGGCAGCAGATGGGCCGCTCCGGTCGCCGCAGGGAAGCGAGCGTGGCGATCCTCGTCGCGGGCGCGGGTGCCGTCGATCAATTCGTCGCCACGCACCCCGAATACCTGTTCGACTCGTCGCCAGAAGAGGCACGCCTCGACCCGACGAACCTGCACGTGCTGTTGGCCCACGTTCGCGCCGCGACCTTCGAGATGCCGTTCAACAGCGGGGACACGCTCACCGGCGTGCCGACGGACGACCTGCTCGCGTTCCTGGCCGAAGAGGGCCATGTCCGCCTGGCCGACGACGACCGGTGGTACTGGGCGAGCGAGAACTTCCCGGCGTCGGAGGTTTCGCTCAGGGTCGGTGCGCCGGAGAACGTCGTGATCATCGACACCACGGGCCATCCGCGGCCGATCGTTATCGGCGAGGTCGACCTGTTCGCCGCGCCGGTGCTCGTGCACGACCAGGCGATCTACATCCATGAGACGCGCCAATACCACGTCGATCACCTCGACTGGGCCGAGCGCAAGGCGTACGTGACCCCGGTCGACGTCGATTACTACACGCAGGCACTGCTCGCGGTCACGCTCAAGCCGCTCGAGACGTTCGCCGCCGCGCCCGTGCCCGTCGCGCAGCGTGCCCACGGCGAGGTGATGGTCTCTTCGATCGCGACGCTGTTCAAGAAGCTGCGCCTGGAGACGCACGAGAACCTGGGTTGGGGAAAGATCCACCTGCCCGAGATCGAGCTGCACACCACCTCTTACTGGGTCGCCCTCGGCCCCGAGTTCGACCCCTGGCGCCGCGACGAGCTGGACATGGCGCTGAACGGCGCCGGTCGGGCGATGCAGACGGTGGCCAGCGTCCTGCTCATGTCTGACCCGCACGACATCGGCATGGTGGCCCAGGTCCGTTCGCCGCACGCCGAGCACCCCGTCGTCTACCTGTACGACTCGGTGCCGGGCGGCGTCGGACTCGCGGAACGACTGTTCGACCGCCACGCGGAGCTGGTCAACGGCGCGCTTGGCCTGGTGGAGGCGTGCCCGTGCGAGGACGGCTGCCCGGCATGTGTCGGGCCGCGCATCGATTCGAACAGCGGCTCGAAACGGCTGGCACGGCGCCTGCTGTCGATGCTCGCCGGTGAGGTGTCTGCTGCCGGCCGGCAGGCGGCGTGACAGGCTAGCTGTCATATCCGGCGCGCAGTCTCGCGCCGCACATGGAAACGACATCAATCGCGCGGCGACTGGACCGGCTCAGATCCGCCCCCTCGCGTGCGCTGGGTCAACCGTCGGGGCCTCGCGTGGATTACGCCTTGGCGGTGGCTGCGGCGATCGGAGGCACGGCCGAACACGGCGTCGCGCTCTTCGAGCACCGGCTGGCACTGCCCGTGAATCGCGCAAGGCTGACGTCCCTCCCCTACGGCGTTCCGGTCGACGCCCGGCTCGTTTGCTTTGACCTCGAGACGACTGGCCTGGCCACGGCCGCCGGAACGCTCGCGTTCCTCGTCGGGCTCGGCTGGTGGGAGTCAGACTCGTTTGTCGTTCGCCAGCTGCTGCTGACCGACCACGCGGACGAGCACGCCCTGCTGGACCTCCTCGCGCGCCACCTTGCTCCCGATGGCTGGCTCGTCACGTACAACGGCCGATCATTCGACTGGCCGCTCATCGTCGCCCGCTACCGGCTCCACGGCCATCCTCCGCCGCCGCTCAGCGGCCACCTGGATTTGCTGCCCATCAGCCGCCAGCTCTGGAAACATCGGACCGGCAGCGCCCGACTGGCAGCCATCGAAGCCGAGATCTGCGGTGTGCAGCGGACGAACGACCTGCCCGGCGCGTTCATCCCCGACCGATATTTCACCTACCTGCGATCACGCCGCGCGAGCCTGCTGCGCGACGTGGTCGACCACAACCGCCAGGACATCGTGTCGCTCGGACAGCTCGTCGCCGTTCTCGCAAACCTGTCGCTCGACGATTTCGAGGCCGGAGACCTGTTGGGCCTCGCCCGGGCGTACGGCCGCCGCGGGAATTCGCCGGGTGCGCTGGAAGTCATCGAGCGCGCACTTCGACCCGATGCCTGGGTCGTGCGCCGGCCGGCAACCGTGGCGCTCCACCGCCGGCTGTCGGCCGAGCGCGCCAGGCTGCTGGCCCGGGTCGGCCGCAGGGAAGAGTCGATCGCCGCCTGGCTCGAGATCGCGACGCGCGGCGGACCTGGCGCGGCCGAGGCGTGGCTGCACGTCGCGCGGTATCGCGAGCACGTCGAGCGCGACGTCCCGGGCGCTTCGGCGGCATGTCACCAGGCGGCCGCAGTTGCCGGCCGTGCCAGGGCGTGGGGAGATCCGATGCTTGCGGTCGAGCGCGACCTCGAGCGCCGCCTGCCGCGCCTGAGCCGCAGGCTGTTCGCCAGGCGCTACCAGCGCCGTGTCAAGCCTGCCGAGTGAGCAACGCCTCGCACAGATCGCGCACACCGGGGACGTCGCGGAGGCTTGAAACGGCAACGTTGAGGCTCGCGGCGGCGGCCGCGATGGCGTCGAGGCGCCAATCGTCGGCCGTGCCGGCGAGCTGTGGCGCGACCAGGCGCGCGGCCAGATACGCGGCGAGGAAGACGTCACCGGCGCCGGTCGTGTCGATCGCGGGCCGCGGCGGCAGTGGCGGCATGAAGCGGACGCGCCGCGCGCCGGCGGCGGGCCGGAAATGGAGAGCGCCCTTGTCACCGTGAGTTACGAAGAGCTCCTGGTCATCGCGGATCAGATCGCTGAGTGGCGGCCCGCCGCCGGCGACATCCTCGGCCGAGACGAAGATCACGTTGGCGCGGCGCACGATCGGCGTTGCTGTGAGCGGCTGCATCTCGACCGGACCGCCCGGGACCAGCTCGCGCAGCAGCCCCTGCCACGCCAGCGCCGCGAAGCAGTCGTTCGGCAGCGCCGTCGCCCACTCGTCGCGCAGCTCGCCGGCAACCGGACCCAGGAGTACGGCGCTGGAGGCCCGCCACTCGACGGGCAGTGCCGCGGCCGGGAGGGCATCGCTGACCGCATGAACGTGCTGGACACGGACTTTGTCCACGTGCCTGTTCTCGAAAACCGGTCCGCTGGCGAGGGGCACGACACAGACGTCGACGCCCGCGGCGCGAAGGTCGTCCAGCTCGTCGGCGGTCGCAGCCTGCTCGTCGGCGCCGATCAGCGCGCGTACCCTCAGGCCGAGACGGGCACACGTCAGTGCCGCGTACGAGACCGTGCCGCCCAGTCGCCAGCCGCGCGCGTCGGTGGCATCGATGTCGCGGCTGGCCGCGCCGACCACGAGCAGCTCGGGTCGTCCCGGCCGGGCCGGAAGCTCGGCCGTGCCTATACTCGAATCACCCATTTGCAGCGGAGAAACCGTGTATTTCTACGAGCTGTCCGAGTCGGACGATGAGATCCTCGCCAATCTCCTGCTCGCTCATGACGCCGAGTATGACGAGGGCGAATTCCTGGAGATGGTGCTCGAGGCGAGAGCTACGATCCTGGCGACCTTCGAGGAAGACTCGCTCATCGAAGCCATCGCCGCCGAGCTCGAGCGCCGTCACGGCTTCGTCGAGGTAGAGGCCAACCTGCGTGCCTCCGTGCGCGTCTCGAGCGAGGAAGGCGACACGATCGCCACGCCGGTTGATGAGCGTGCCGCGTCGATCCCGACCGAAGAAGACAACTACCGCACGATGCTCGTCGAGGTCGACAAGGCGGATCGCCCCTACCGCGACTGACTCGTGCTGGGCACGGCTGGCACGCGTCTAGCGGCTGACGTTAAACAGAATCTCGATCACGTCGCCGTCGACGACCTGGTAATCCTTGCCCTCGGACCGGAGCTTCGCGTGCTTGCGCGCCTCAGCCATCGTTCCGAGCTCGATCAGGTCGCGCCAATCGACGACCTCAGCGCGGATGAAGCCGCGGGCAAGGTCGGTGTGGATGGCGGCCGCGGCATCGACCGAAGTTGAGCCCGCAGGAATCGTCCACGCCCGTGTCTCGTCCGGTCCGGCAGTGAAGAACGAGATCAGGCCGAGCAGGCGGTAGCTGTCGCGGATGACCTTCTCCAGGCTCGATTCGGTCAATCCAAGGTCGGTACGGAAGACGGCCGCCTCTTCCTCGTCGAGCTGGCCGATCTCCATCTCGATCCGCGCCGAGAGCGCCTCGACGCCCGATTGGTGGTGCTGGTAGCGCGCCGCGAAGTCGGCGATGAGCTGATCTCGTCGGGCGACGTCGTCCTCGCCGATGTTGAGCAGCACGAGCACGGGCTTCTCGGTCAGAAAGCGGAAGCCGCGGATGCGTTTCTGGTCGTCGTCGCTCAGCCCGACGTCGCGGATCGGCTTGCCCGCGCGCAGCGCAGGCGCGACCTGCTCGAGCACGGCCAGCTCACGATCGTTCGCCTCGCGTTCGGCGGGCGTGCCGTGGTGGCCCTGGATCTTGAGACGCTCGATGCGCTTCTCGATCACGCCGAGGTCGGCCAGGACGAACTCAAGCTCAAGGTTCTCGACGTCGCGCCACGGATCGACGGATCCATCGGGGTGCGGAACCAATGGGTTCTCGAACGCGCGAACGACGTGGAGCAGCTCGTCTGCGGTACGCAGCCGCGCGAGCTGATCGGCCGGGATCTCGGCCGCCTCGCGGCCGTCAAGCGACAGCGGTGGCGCGGGCAGATCGACGTAGGTCACGTCGGCAGCCACCTCGCGCTTCGGCTTGAAAAGCTCCGTCAGCCTGGTCAGCCGCTCGTCGGGGACCTTGACCACGCCGACGTTGACCGTCATCCCGCCGAAGCCGCCGGTCTCGGCCTCGCCGTGAGTGAGCGTGTTGAAGACTGTTGTCTTGCCCGACCGGGCAAGGCCGACGATCGCGATCTGCACCCGCTGACGTTACCGGCGGACAGCGTTACGCGCTGTCAGTAGCCGGCGCGCGGGTCAACGAGGTTGAGCAGCGGCTCTCCTTTGCGGAAGCGCTCGAGGTTGTCGCAGAAGAGCGAGATGCTGCGATCGAGGACCCGGCCGCTGGACCACGATGTGTGCGGCGTGACGATCACGTTCGGCGCGCTGTACAGGGCAGATTCGGCGGGCAGTGGCTCGTCGCGGAACGCGTCGAGGACGGCGCCGCCGAGATGGCCGTCGGTAACCGCGCGCATCAGCGCTCGGTCGTCGATCAGCGCGCCGCGCGCGACGTTGATCAGCCACGCGCCGGGTTTGACGTGGGCAAGCAGCGGCCCATCGAACATGCCCTCGGTGCCGGAAGTGAGGGGCAGTGCCAGGACGATGAAATCACTCTGGCTCATGAGCTCGGCGAGCTGCTCGGGCGGCAGGATCTCGAGCCGGCCGGCGAGGTCTTCTGGTGCGTCGGGCTGACGGCGCGTCGCGATCACGCGCGAGCCAAAAGTCAGGGCAAGCTCCGCGACGCGCCTGCCAATCGAGCCGAGGCCAACAACGCCGACCGTGATGTCGGCCATCTCGCGGCCTTCGAGCGGCTGCCACGTCCGCTCGCGCTGCAGCTCGAGCAGCATGGGCAGCCGGCGGCTGATGGCGAGGATCATCATCAGCACGTACTCGGCGATCGGATCGCTGAACACGCCGCGCGCGTTGGTGATGGCAATGCCGCGCTCCAGGGCCGCCGGAGTGAGCACGCGCTCAACGCCGGCCGTCGCCGAATGGACCCACATCAGGCGCGGACAGCGGCTCAGAAGCCGGTCGAAGATGCCCTGCGGCATCGGGCCACGCAGCAGCACCTCCACATCCGAAAGGTCACCGTCGGCGAGGCCCTCGAGCGAGACTGTGACGATGCGCGAGTCCGGCGCGGCGGCGGCAATGCGCGCGAGGTGCGCGGGCTTGTAGCGCGCCGACAGGATGGGTGATAGGCCGATCGCGGCCGGCACGCCGTCAGGGCCACTGCCCGGGCCGCTCGTTCTCGTTGACACCATGGATGCCGTCATCGACGGTTCAATTGTCGTTCGCAGGGCTGGCCATCACGCGGCTCACCCACGCCTGCGGATCGGCGAGCTCCGCCTCGCTGGGCAGCGCCCACGATCCGCTCCACAACTTCTCGATCGCGGCCTTGCCGCCCGCCGCCGCCACGCCCGACACGAAGCGCTCGCCGCGCCGGTACTGCTCCAGCTTCAGGTCGAGGCCCGTGACGCGGGCGACGATGCGGTCCAACGCCCCGCGGCGCTGGCTGCGGCGCGCCTCGAAGCGGTCGCGGATCTGCTGGACGTTGGGCAGCACCTGCGCACCAACCTCGTCCATGACCCAGTCGCTGAAGCCCTCGAGCAGGCTCATCACGCGCTGCGTCTCGTCGAACAGGCGGCGTTGCTCGGGCGTCATCAATGCCGAGAGCGGGTTGTCGCGCGCCTCGCGCATTCTTTCGAGCAGGCCGCCGATGCCGCCCGCCTGGATCTCGCGCGCCTGGTCGAGCACGCCGGCCAGCTGCTGTTCGAGCCGCTCCCGGATGTACGGCCGGACCCAGTCGTTGGCCTCGAACTCGAAGGCATGGGTCGCCTCATGGAGCACGATCCACGTCCGGAAGTCGCTCGGCCGAATGCCCAGGTTGGCCGCGGTGAGGCGGATGTTGTCCTCGACGAAGAGCAGCTTGCCCGGGTTTGCCTCGGCCGAGAGGAGGGCGATGTCGTACTGGCCGAGCACGCGCGTGCCCAGGTAGCCGAGCAGGAAGCCAAGCTGCTGCGTGGTGACGAAACGGTTCGCGGCACGTGCGAGGCCCGTTGTCACGCCCCGTTCACCCGTCGCCGACCGAACTTGAGGTTCCAGCCGGTCGATGAGCTGCTCGAACGTGGCGATGTTCGCCTTGGCCCAGCCCTGCCGGTTGACGACCTCGTGGCGATCCACGACGCCGGGCAGCGGCCGGCCCAGGAACTGCTCGAGAAGCGGGATCGCACCGGCCATGGCGCGCGCGTAGTCGGCCTCCGCGGAGCGCAGCTCGGACGTCGTCAGCGCACCGGGCGACGCGGCCAGCCGGGCAACGGCGATCTCTTCGACGCGCGCCCAGTCGACCAGGCCCTGGCCGGCCGAGCGCTGCGCGCGATGGGCGATGTAGCGCGAGGCGAGCGCGAGACCCGTGCCGAGCGCGAGTCCGACGGCGATCGCTCGCTCGTTGCCGCCCAGCGCGCGCCGTCGCGGCCCCTGCCGGACCGCGGTGGAGCCGCTCGTCACTGGTCCACGCCCGGGATGTTGACCGACTCGACGCAGGCGATGAGCGATCCGAACAGTCTGCCCGCGACAGCCGTGAAGGCATCGACGTCGCCCGTCGTTAGCTGAACGTGCTCGGGCGTGGCATCGAGTGGAGCGTTGAGCGAGTGGATCTCGAGCAGGCCGGCCAGGGCGCTGGCCGTCGCCGACGCGGAGTCGATCACGGCGATGTCGGAGCCGATGATGCTGCGGATGACCGGGGCGAGCAGCGGGTAGTGCGTGCAGCCAAGCAGCAGCGTGTCGATGCCGTGCTCAGAATCGAGGATCGGAGCGATCGAATCGCGCACGACCTCTTCGACGAGCGGCCCGTCGAGCTGGCCCGCCTCGACCAGCGGCACCAGCCTGGGCGTCGCGTGCTCGACGACCTGCACGAACGGATCCTCTTCCTTGATCGCCTGGAAGTAGGCGCGCGAGCGGACGGTCGCCTGGGTGGCGATCACGCCGACGCGCTGGTTTCGTGTCGCCAGCGCGGCCGCCGTCGCACCGGGGCGGACGACGCCCAGCAAAGGACGGTCATAGCGCAGGCGCAGCTCGGGCAGCGCGATCGCGCTCGATGTGTTGCACGCGACGACGATCGCCTTGACGTCGCGCGCGGCGAGCTCATCGAGACACTCCATGCTGAAGCGTCGAACCTCATCGTCGGAGCGCGGGCCGTACGGCGCGCGAGCGTTATCGCCGAGGTAGATCGTCGACTCGTTGGGCAGTCTGCGCATCACCTCGCGCAGCACCGTTAGTCCGCCGACGCCGGAATCGAAAAAGCCGATCGGGCGCGGGTCGCTCACTGCACCGTGGCGGAGGCGGCGCGCCGCGGAGTTGGTTCCATCGCTCGCGTCAGCTCGGCCGCGATGCGTGCGACATCACGGCTGATCGGGGCCTCGGGAGCCAGGGCGACGAAGGGCATCGCCCGGTTATTGGCCTCCAGGACGAGTACGCCGTCGCTCACTACGCCGAAGTCGGGCGCCCTTCCGAGAGCCTGCGTAATCGCATCGCGCGGCAAGCCGCCGGTCGAATCGGATCTGTTCACGAGATAGCGGATCTGGTTGTGCGGGTAGTTGATCGCGGCCAGCGTATCGGCCATTGCCCGGGCGCGCTGGAGAGAGGTCCATTCGTAGGTCACGACCTGGACGAGTGCGTCGCTGTTGTCGACATAGGCCAGCAGGGTGTCGTCGACAGTCGTGGCCGTGTCGATGATGACCACGTTGTAGATCTTGCGCATGATCGAGAGCAGCCGTTCGATATCGCGCGGCGTGACCATCTCCGCCATTTCGATGCGCGGTGGTGCAAAGAGCACTTCGACTCCCGAGCGATCACGATGCATGACCTGTTCGAGATCGGCGCGCTGGATGTGCGTCGTCGGCAGTTGGACGATCGAGGGCACGTCCTCCGCTGCGCGCAGTAGGCCGCGTAGGTCGCCGAACTGGAGGCTGCCGTCGATGAGCGCGACGCGGTAATGCAGAGCGACGATGGAGGCCGCGACGTTGTAGGCAAGCGTCGTCGTCCCGACACCGCCCTTCGCGCCGAAGAACAGGTAGACGCGCGAGAGCGACTCGGGAGCACGAGCGCGCTGCGCGTCGTGCATGTCCTGGAGCAGGCGCATGAAGTCGTAGCCCGAGAAGGGCATCGACAGGACCTCGGTCGCGCCCATGCCTTCGCCGATCTTCAGCGGCTTCTGTGGCACCGTGAGGGCAATGATCGGCAGGTCCAGGCCCGCATCGCGCAGTTCCTGGGCCACGGCAAGGCCGTTGATGCGGCCCTGTAGAAGCGCGTCGACGATCAGGATGTCGGGCTGGTGCTCACGGATCTGATCGAGCACCTGTCGACCGTCGCGGACGACCTCGAGCAGCTTGATCTTCGACTGCGTGTCGAGCAGGCTGCGGATGTAGTTCGCGACCTGGGGCATGTCTTCGACCAGCAGCAGACGAATCTGCGCGTCTGTCTGTGTGCTGGCCACCGGGCGACTATATCAACCTGTGAACCGGTGGCAGACCATTACTACCCGGTTACTGTCGGCCGCGAAGTCACCCATTTCATAGTCGCCCGAAAGCTGATCCACGTGCAGCCCGGCCGCTTCGGCGAGTGCCACGAGTTCGTCCGACGACATGAACGTGATCCGGTCGGTGCGCAACGTCCTGCGCGCCGCCTGGCCCTCGCGCCAGGCGTCGAAGAAGCTCGTCACCTCCGCTCGTCGCGCCGCCGGCTGATAGCGTGCCGAGGTCGTCTTGGCGACGTGCTCTCCGTTCGCCTCATCATCGCGGACCCAGTCGAGCACGAGCCTGCCGTCATACAGCACCAGGTCGTCAGGGGTAGGCAACCAGACGTCGAATACGGCACGGCCGCTGCTCTTGAGGTGGCGAGCCACGACCTTCATTAGCTCCAACTGGGCGGCACGGCCGTCGAGCAGCAACAGGCTGTTGAGCGCCACGAACACGAGGCCGAAGCGCTTCCTGAGCCGGAGCGTCGTTGCGTCCGCTTCGACGAGATCCAGGCTGCCTTTGGCCGCACGGCCGCGTGTGGGCGCGCGGTCACTCGTGCTCCGCCAGAGCGCGGCCGCGCGCCCGAGCATCGCTGCGTCGTTGTCGACCGCAACCACCTCGTGACCAGCGGCCGCGAGCGGAACGGCAATTCGGCCCGAGCCGGCCATCAGCTCGAGCGCCGTTCCGTCCGGCGCATCGGCCAGCGCGAGGTACATATCGATGTCGCCCGGGTCGTCTCCGTCCAGGTCGAGGTCGTAGTAGCGAGCTAGCGCGTCGTTGTCAGCCACCGGCCCCCGAAGCATGCACCTTTGCCCCGGACGCGGGCAGCGCGATATCCGCGGGCGCGAAACGGACCGGATGGCCGTCGCGCTTGCGCGCGGCGAGCGAGCTGATCGCCTCCAGTGCGCAGCGGTGCGCGGCGGCCGCGGTGACGTCAGCGTGATCGTATGGCGGCGAGACCTCGACGATGTCCATCGCCGCCAACGGCACTTTGGCCACGATGCGCCGGATCGCCCGGAGCAGCTCGCGTGTCAGCAGGCCGCCAGGCTCTGGCGTGCCCGTGCCGGGCGCCATGCCCGGATCGATGACGTCCACGTCGATGGACAGGTAGATGAGCTCTGGCCCATCGAGTGCCTCGGCGATGGCGTCGTCGACGACGGCCTCGGCGCCACGCTCTTCTATCTCGCGCATCAGGTGCCAGCGCATGCCCTGCTCGCGCATCCAGGCGAAGACATGCGGCGGCGGCCAGTAGCCGCGCAAACCGACCTGGACGAAGTTGCGGCCCTTGATCGCGCCCGATTCGATCAGCCGGCGCATCGGCGTGCCGTGGCCTGCGAGCAGTCCCCAGTCCTGGTTCGCGGTGTCGGCATGAGCATCGAAGTGGACGATGCCGACGCTGCGCGGCCAGCGCGCCTCGGCGACGGCCGTGGCCGAGGGCCAGGTGATCGAGTGGTCGCCGCCGAGGACAATCGGCACGGCGCCCGTTCGGGCAACCTCGAGGACCTTGCGATAGACCATCGCGTGGCCGCGCTCGAGGTTTCCCGGCGCCACGTTCGCGTCGCCCGCATCGACGACATCGAGCACCTCGAACGGCTGCACGCCGACCTGTAACGAGTGGCCGCCCTGCGTGTAGCTCGACTGGCGGATTGCGCGTGGACCGAAGCGAGCGCCCGGCCGGTAGCTGACGGCCTCGTCGATCGGTGCGCCGATGATGGCCACGTCCGGCTCGCGCCGGGCGAGTTCGTCAGCGTCCTCGATCAGCGGCCGTTGGCAGAACGTGAGCGAGACGCCCGTATACGCCGGTGTCTCTGGCGGAACGAAGACTTCGTACGCGCGATCCCAGCCATTGAGCCGGGCGAAGTCAATCGGAGCGTGGTCGTGGGTCAACACACGTCCCCTCTGGCGCGAGTCGCCGCCGGTTCCGGGCTACGGTCCAGCAGGACGCCGTGGGCATCGTACGCGCTGCGTGTCTGAAGGGCCGGGCAAAGGCGTTCTAGCGTCGGGCCGAGAACGTGATCTCGACAAGAACCGGCATGACGATGACGAACAGCGCTATCTGCAAGCTGAGCGCGCCCTGGGCGCGCAGGATCACGAGCAGGACGATGACGAGACCTACCAGGGCAGCGCGCCGCGCTGCGCGAAGCCAGTCGCCTCGATATGCGATGTGTCCGTTGCGCACGAAGCCGAAGATCCATAGCACCGGGGTGACGGTGAGGGCGGCGGCGATGCCGAGCAGGAGGCCGCCCGCGACCACGATCGACGTGTCGTTGCGCGGGTCGAGCGTGGTCAGCACATAGCCGACCGCGGCCCACGCCGTCGCCGCAAGCACGAAGAGCATGGTGTTGGCGAGGCGGTCTGATCGGTTCAGGCATCGGAGATTAAGCGACGCTCGCGGAACAGATCGTGCGGAACGGGCAATAGCCGCATGCAATGGCACTGGGTTTGGGTTCGAACTTCGCGGCCCGTATGTCATCCGCCGCCGCGACGAGCCTGCCCCGGGCCTTGTCGAGCCGGTCCCCGTCAGGCACGGCACTGCCGATGACGCCGCTCTCAACGAAACGAAGCTGGACGTGGCTGGGTAGCTGTCCGCTCTGTGCCTCGTGGGCCAGGGCGTAGACCTGCAGCTGAAGGGAATCGCGCGCTCTGACGTCAGCACGCTTCTGGTCGCGCACGTCAGACGACTTGTAGTCGGTGATGACCACGCCCTGATCCGTGGCGTCAATTCGGTCGATCCGGCCACGGATGATGTCCTGACCGAGACGGAACGAGAACGGCTTCTCAACGGCCGCCGGGACGTGACCGCCGCGTGCCAGCTCCTGCGCCCGGAAGCGATGCAGAGCCTGCGCCCCGGCCGCGAAACGAGCGTCTTCATGCTCGCGGGAGAGGTAACCGTCCGGTTGCCAGCACCGGCGCAGCTCCGCAATGAGCTCCGCGTCGGTCATGGTCTGGCCACGTGCCTGCGCGCCGTGGAATGCGGCGATGGCGCCGTGGATAGCGTTGCCGTAGCTCAAGGCATGGTGCGCCGGAGTCGGGATGCCGATGTCGTAGCGCAGCCGGTAGCGCTCCGGACAGGTCAGGTACTCGTCGAGCTGCGAGAAGCTCAGCGTCAACGGCACGTTGCGCATCTGTTGCGCCGGCTGAGCATCCGGCGCAGGCAGCAACACGCGGGCCAGATCCGCCGTGCCGGACCCACGCCCGACTGGCGGCAACGCCGCCGCGGGCGGCGCGTCGAGTGCCTGGGCGATGAATATCGACGGCCGGCGCCGTCCGCGGCCACCGCGGCCGTTCTCGTGCGAGGTCAGCACCAACTCGTCGCAGGCGCGGGTCACGGCAACGAAGAACAGCCTGCGCTCCTCCGCCAATGCCCGATCCTCGTCCGCATCCGCGTCGCCGATCAGCTCGTCGGGCAGGCTCAGAGTCGCGGGTCGCGCCTTGACCGGAAATCGGCCCTCGACCAACCCCGAAACGTAGACGGTCTTGAACTCCAGGCCCTTGGCGCGGTGGACCGTGAGCACGCGAACGGCGTCACCGTCGTCGATGTCGCCAGCATCCCCGCTGTCGGGCTCCGACAGCTCCAGCGCCGCCGCCAGGAACGCCACGCGGTCCGCGGCCAGCAGCGACGCTCGACCACGGACGAGCTCGCAGAAACGCGCGACCGAGCGCGCCTCGTCAGCGCCATGCGCGTCGTCGCCGCGGGCCATGCGCGCCAGCCGGCCGCTTCTGCGCAGGTAGTCGTACAGAACCTCCCCCGACGTGCTATCGCTCGCCAGTGCGAGCGCGTGGCGGACGTGGCCGACGAGCAGCGCCACCCGGCCTCGCGAGGCCTCGTCGAGACGCTCGTCACCCGTGTCCGAGGCATCCGACAGCGCCTCGAACAGCGGGCGATTGCGGCGACGGGCGCCGTTGAGCAGGGTCGACAGCTGCGCGCCGCCGAGCCGATACGGCTCGGCGGCGGCGAGGATGTACAGCTCGAGGCTGTCGTCGACATTGGCCACCACGCGCAGGAATGCGACCAGGGAACGCACGGCCGGCACATCCGTCAGCCGGACGCGGCTGCCGCTATCGACGGGGATGCCGCGCACGGCAAGGCTGCGCACGAAGTCGTCCGTCTCGAAATTGGAGCGCACGAGGACGGCAAAGTCTCGTGGACGGGCGCCGGCTTCGAGCCGCTGCTCGATCTCTAGTGCAACGCCATCTGCCTCCGCATCCGGGGTGGCAAACGAGATGTGCCTGACCGGCCGGCCGCGAACGCGACGATGAGCGAATTGCCCGCGCGCCTCGCCCACGTCAGGAGCAACGCTGACGACGCGGGCGGCCACCTCCAGCACGGCCGAAGTCGAGCGGTAGTTGCGCCGCAGCGTGATGCGGCGCGCATCGGCGAACGCCTGTGCGAAACGCTGGACGTTGCCGGCGCGCGCCCCGCGAAAGCCATAAATGCCCTGGTCGGGATCGCCGACCGCGACGACGTTGGCGTCCTCACCGCACAGCGCCAGGACGAACTCGATTTGCGCTCGATTGGTGTCCTGGAGCTCGTCGATGACCAGGTACCTGTAACGGGCACGTATCTCGCGGCGCACCGCCGGACGCTCGCGCAGCAGGCGCAGTGCCAGACTCACCTGGTCGGAATGGTCGATCGCGCCCTGCGCCGCCAGCAGTCGGCAGTACGCGTCATAGGCACGCGCAAGCTCGTCACGGGCGCCGGCAACGTCGAGCAGCGCCTCGGGCTCGTTCGCCAGCGAGCGCGATCGCAGGTCCCGCGCGCTCGACGCGAGCTGGGCCGGCGTCAAATCCTCATCCTTGGCCCGAGCAAAGAGATCGACCAGGGCGCCCAGGAAACGCGTGGGATCGCCGAGCGGCCGATAGCGCTCGAGGCCCAGGTCGAACAGGTGGGCACGGAGCAGGACGATCAGTTCCACTCTTGACAGCAGTCGAACGTCCGACGGCAGACCCAGCTCGAACGAGTGCTCGCGCAGGAGCCGATCGCCGAACGCGTGGAAGGTGTGAATTGCCGCATCCGCCTGGCCGTAAGGGACGAGCACATCAACCCTCGCCTGCATCTCGCGTGCCGCGTTGTCCGTGAACGTCAGGGCGAGGATCTCGCGCGGCCGTGCCCGGCGCGTGGCGATGAGCCATGCCACCCTGCGCGTGACTACCTCCGTCTTGCCCGTGCCCGGTCCGGCGATGACCAGCGCGGGGCCGGTTGCGTGCGTCACCGCGCGGCGCTGTTGCCGGTTCAGTCCCTTGAGCAGCCCCGGAGCGCCGACCGGAGGTAGGGCGAGAAGCTCCGGGGCCACGGGCCACGATGACGTTTCAAGAGGATGTGCAAGGACCATGCCCGAAAGCTACGGGCCGCCTGTGCCAGCTTGTCTGACACACCCCACGACCTGGGCCAGCGCGCCACAACGCGCCGGCCCGCGATCAGGCCTTGGGCGAAGCCTCAGCCTGAGGCGCCTGGCCGCCACCCAGCGCCTGTCGGATAGCCTCCGATTCCTCGTCGGACAGCGCCGTATCGCTGCGGCCGGCGCTCACCTGCTTGAGGTAGATGCGCGTGGCCTGGCGTGAGTGGAGGGTCGAGATCACGAAGCCTGAGCCGCGCGAATCGAGCGTGGCGACGGCAAAGCTCTGCTGGCCGCCGGTGTCGGCGAACGGGTTGTAGCGGACGATGCCGACACGTTGTAGGGCCGCGCCCGACTGCCGCTCAGCGACGGGCAGCCTCGTTGCGAGGTCCTGCACCTGTGCGCTGAGCCGGTCGGCGCGCGCGATCTCGTTGTCCAGGCGTGTCTGCAGATCTGCCGGCATCTGCGGCCGGAAGGTACTCAGCCGCGAGAGGCGCACAGTGCGCAGCACGAGCCATAGCGCGAGCAGCAACGCGAGCAGACCGACGAGAAGCCCCGCAAAGGCAACCACGCTGACGGCATCGACGGTCACGCTATCTCCTGCTCCACGATTCGATCGGCGGAATTCTATTCGGCGGGGCCCGAGGCGAGCCGCTGATAGACTCGCCTCGTGAGCAAGCGCGTCCGAGGACCCGTCCGCACGCATCGACGCCCGGCCGGCCGTCCCAGTGGCACTCCGCCTCGACGACAGGCGACCGTACCGAGCCAGCTCGTCGCGGCCGAGGTCATCGCCGACGACGTCGTCGAAGGCAAGCCGAGCGAAGCGGCTACCGAGCTCGAGCAGGTCGCTCGCTCGACTCCCGCGCGGGCGCGCACCCGACCAGGCAGCCTGCTGGCCGTACGCGCAGCTAGCGAGTACATCTACGTCGCCCAGGACATGCGCCGGATCCTGATCGTCGCCGCCGCTCTGTTCGGGACGCTGATCGTGCTGTGGCTGCTGCTCGTCATCCTGAGGATCGTTGCGCTCCCCTTCTACTGATCCGCGGACGCTTCGCGCTTCTGCTTGGACGCAACGCTGCGCTTTTGCTCCTCGCGCGTGGCCATGACGTTGCCGGACACCTTCATCGCGTCCGACTTCGGGCGCGCCGTTGGATCGCGTTGCGGTCCGCCCGCCTCGGCCGCCGCTTCGCGGGCGGCGCGACGCGCTTCCATGCGCTCGCCGATGACCTTTTCGTAGCCGTGGTCTGACGGGTCGTAGTAGCGCTGACCCGCGAGGCGATCGGGCAGGTACTGCTGGTCGACATCGGCGTTCACGAAGTCGTGCGGGTAGACGTAGCCCTTGCCCGTGCCGAAGGCGCGTGCCTCGCGGTACGTGGCGCTGCGCAGATGGTTGGGCACGGGCAGCGAGCCGTGGCGAAGCACGTCGTCCATCGCCGCCCAGTATGCCGAGCCAGCCCGGTTGGACTTTGGCGCAGCAGCGATGTACGCGGTTGCCTGGGCCAGCGCGAACTGGGCTTCCGGCAAGCCGACCCACTCGAGGGCGCCCGCCGCGGCCACGGCCACCTGCAGGGCGTGCGGATCGGCGTTGCCGACGTCCTCCGAGGCACTGATGATCAGCCGGCGCACGATGAACTTGGGGTCCTCGCCGGCAGCGACCATCGTCGCCAGCCAGTACAGCGCAGCGTCCGGATCGTTGCCACGGAGCGACTTGATGAACGCGCTGACAGTGTCGAAGTGGCCGTCGCCGGCGCGGTCGTAGCTCAACACGCGCTGCTGGGCGGCTTGCGCGACATCCTCGATTCCGGGCGTGTCGGACATGACCGCGGCGGCCTCGAGGATGTTGAGCGCGGTGCGCGCATCTCCGCCCGAGATGTCGACAAGGTGGTCGAACGCGTCGTCGGCCAGGGTCAGCCCACCGCTGAAGCCGCGCTCGTCGGCCATCGCCCGCTCGATCACGCTGTGCACCTGCTCGTCGGTCAGTGGCTCGAGACGGAAGACGCGCAGGCGTGAGAGGAGCGCCGAGTTGACCTCGAAATAAGGGTTCTCGGTCGTCGCGCCGATGAGCGTGATCGTGCCGTCCTCGACCTGCGGCAGGAGCGCATCCTGCTGGCTCTTGTTGAAGCGGTGGATCTCGTCGATGAACAGGACGCTCGATCCGCCGCCCTGGTCGATCCACTCGCGCGCCTTGGCGATCACCGCCCGAACGTCGGCCACGCCGCTCATCACCGCCGACAGGGTCGCGAAGGGCGCGTCAACCTCCTGCGCGACCAGCCGGGCGAGGGTCGTCTTGCCGGATCCCGGCGGACCCCACAGCAGCATCGACGCCAGGCGTCCGCGCTCGATCATCCGCTGCAGGGCGCCGCGCTCGCCGACAAGATGCTCCTGGCCGACGAACTCGGCCAGCGTCCGGGGCCGCATGCGCGCGGCAAGCGGGGCATGGGCGCCCGTGCCCGACAGATCGAGCGACTGCTGATTTGATGGTTCGCGACGCGCCGGCACTTTCAGATCATCCCACCCTGAGCGTCTAACATCTGGCCGTGACCCATGACGTCAACCTGCGCATTCCCGGGCCAACGCCCCTACCCGACCTTGTCCGCGAGGCGGGCAGCCGCCAGATGGTCAACCATCGCGGGCCCGAGTTCCGCGAGCTTATCTCGCGCGTCAGTGGTCGCCTGCAGACGGCGTTCTCGACGCGCAACGACATCCTGATCCTGACCGCCTCCGGTACGGGCGGCCTGGAGGCTGCGATCGTCAACTTCCTGTCACCCGGCGACGCCGTGCTGGCAGTCAGCATCGGCTCATTCGGCGACCGCTTTGCCAAGATCGCCTCGACCTACGGTGCCGTGGTGACCAAGCTCGACGTCGAGTGGGGCCAGGCGGCCGACCCACGGCGAGTCGCCGGCGAGTTGCGCGCGATGGCCCGCGACGGCCACCCGGCGAAAGCCGTGCTGCTGACCCACAACGAGACCTCGACCGGCGTGGAGAACCCACTGCGCGAGCTGGCTCAGGCCGCACACGACGCGGCGCCCGACGCGCTGCTGCTGATCGACGGCATCAGCGGCCTTGGCGCGGTCCCCTTCGATACCGACGGCTGGGGCCTCGATGTCGTCGCGACCGGTTCGCAGAAGAGCTGGATGTCACCGCCCGGGCTGGCCATGATCGGCGTCAGCGAGCGCGCTTGGAACGCTACCGGCGGCGCGACGATGCCGCGCTTCTACTTCGACCTGGCCAAGGCGCGCAAGTCCCTGGCGACCGGCGAGACACCCTGGACACCAGCCGTAGGAGTGCTCTTCGCGCTCGATGTCGCGCTCGAGATGCTTGAGCAGGAAGGCTACGAGCATGTCTTCGCACGCCACGCGGCGTGCGCCGCCGCGGCGCGCGCCGGCCTGACCGCGCTCGGACTGCGCATGTTCGCGGATCCCGCCTACGCCTCACAGACGGTGACCGCGGCATGGATGCCCGAAGGCGTGGAATGGGCCGCGCTCAACAAGCAGATGCGCGGGCACGGCCTCGTCGTCGCCGGCGGCCAGGATCGGCTCGCCGGCCAGATCCTGCGCATCGGCCACCTCGGCTCGGTCGCGCCCGACGACGTCGTCGATGCGATCGAGATCATCGGCCAGTCGATGCGCGAGCTGGGCAGCGACGTCGATGTTGCCGCGGCCGTCAGCGCGGCGCGCGCGGCCGCGGGTCGTGCTCCAGCAGCGGCTCTGCCCGGAGCGTGAGGGTCCTCGTCGCCGAGCCGCTGTCGGCCGAGGGAGTCGATCTTCTCGCGACCGAGCACCACGTTGACAACAAGCCCAACCTGACGCGCGACGAGCTGCTCAGCCTGCTGCCCGACTACGAGGCACTCGTCGTGCGCAGCGGCGTCAAGGTGGACGCCCAGGCGATCAACGCCGGCCTGCGGCTGAAGGTGGTCGGGCGGGCCGGCGTGGGCGTTGACAACATCGACGTCGGGGCCGCCACGGCCGCCGGCATCGTCGTCGTCAACGCCCCAACCGCCAACACGATCGCCGCGGCGGAGCTGACCGTCGGACTGATCTACGCCCTCGCGCGCAACGTCCCGGCGGCAGATGCCTCGCTCCGCCGCGGCGAGTGGCGGAGGGCCGACTTCATGGGCACGGAGCTGCGCGGCAAGACGCTGGGTATCATCGGCCTGGGCAAGATCGGCCTCACTGTCGCCGACCGGGCACGGGCGATGGAGATGGAGCTCGTCGGCAGCGACCCGTTCGTCAGCGCGGACAGCGCCGCCGCGCACGGCATCGAGCTGGTCGACCTGGATGTGCTGCTGCGCCGCTCAGACGTAGTGACCGTTCACGTGCCGCTCAACGACGCCACGCGCGGCATGATCGACGATCAGGCTCTGAGACTTATGAGATCAACCGCATTCCTGATCAACGTCGCGCGCGGCGGCGTCGTCGACGAGAGTGCGCTGGCAGAGGCGCTCAGTGGTGGCCGGCTGGCCGGTGCCGCGATCGACGTCTATGAGCACGAGCCGCCGCGGGATTCGCCGCTCTTGAGCGCGCCCAACACCGTGCTCACGCCGCACCTCGGCGCGTCGACGCGCGAGGCACAGGCCAAGGCCGGCGTCGAGGTGGCCCATCAGGTCCTCGACGTACTCGGCGGCCGTCGTGCCCGGTACGCGGTCAACGCGCCCCCAGCCGGGACGACGCGCGGCTGAGAGTGGCCGTCCCAGCGGATCTCCACGCCAACGTTGTCCTGGTCCGGCACGGGGAGTCGACATACATCGCCGAAGGTCGATTCCAGGGTCGCCAGGACGCCCCCCTGTCCCCTCTCGGCGAGCGGCAGGCGCGCCTCGTCGCGGCTCGTCTCGCGCAACGCGACGATTACACGCCACTGCCCATCCCTGCCGGCGTGCCGATGGGCATCTGGCACTCGCCGCTCAGCCGCGCCGCGGCGACTGCACATGCGATAGCCGAGGCACAACCCGCGCCCGTCGCGCTGCACCCGGCTCCGGGCTTGATCGAGATCGCCCAGGGCGACTGGGAAGGTCAGCCGCAGGCCGTCGTGCGCCAGCGTTGGGCGACCGAGCTTGCGGCCTGGCGCCGGACGCCGGCGACCCACCATGCGCCGGGCGGGGAGCCGATCAGCGCGGCGGCTCGGCGCGTCGCCGCCACGCTCGACGAAATCTTCACCGCATTGGGCGCGGGCGGCGGCGACAGCGGCGACATCCTCTCGCGCTCGTTCGTGCCCGGCTATTCGGTCGCTGGTGCCGTCGCCCAGCCACAGGATCCGTGGGCCATCCTCGTGGCCCACGACGGCATCTTCAGGCTGACCCTGCTGTCGCTTCTCGACCTGCCCCTGGAGCGCTTCTGGTCGTTCCCGTTCGACCTGTGCGCGATAACGATCGTGGCTGTGCACCAGGGAGTTGCCGCGCTCCGCGCGCACAACCTGTCGGAGCACCTCGCCCCGCTCGCCGACGAGGCACGTGGCGCGGCCGAGGCGCGCGGCGATCGGCGAGGCGCGCTCTAGGCTTTCCGCCTGCGGCCGCGCGGCTTCGAGCCGAACGACGGCCGTGACACGTGCGGCCGGCGCACCACGAGCCGGAGCAGGCCGAGTCGTGCATGTCGGTATGCATTAGCGAGCATCGCGATCGCCGAATCGCCGGGTCTGCGCCGACCGTAGGTAGCCTCGACCTTGGCCATGGCTATGAGCTGCAGGTCACCGGCGGCGACGGGCACAAGCTGGCCCAGTCGGTCAGCATATTCATACGCCGTCTGCGCCGGCTGACGCCCGTATCCGAGGCGCGCGGCGAGGCGCGACAGGCTATTGAAGACGATTTCCGGCTCGCTCGACGGCACGCGCCGCAGGGCAAGCGCAATCAGCGCGATCAATGCCGCGAGGAGGATGCCGCCAACGGCAAGCGGCAGGCCGATGTTTGGACCTCCGGGGCTGGTCGGCGGCGTCACAGTGGGGCTGATCTGGGCGCATTCCGGCGCTCCGCGGCGGAACTCCTCCGGGCACACGGTGGCCGCCGGTGGCGGCGCGCTCGCGACGTTACCCGGAGCGGGGCTGCCGAAGACGATCGGCGGGCCGGCGGGAAGATGCGTGGGCGCCTGCCCGTTTTCAGCGTTGCCAGGTGTCGGGTCGAATTCCAACCAGCCATGACCCGGGAAGTAGACCTCGGCCCACGCGTGCGCCGCACTGCGCGGAACGAGCCAGCTGCCGTCGGATTGTTGCTGCCCGGGCAGGTAGCCGACGACGTAACGCGAGGGGATGCCCAGCTCGCGCAGGAGCATGACCATCGTCGTCGCGAAGTATTCGCAGAAGCCCTTCCTGATCTGCAGGAAGCAGTCGACGACGTTCTGGTTGTCGCACAGCCCGCGCACGTCGGTCGTGTACGAGAAGCCGCCGCCGGAGAAGAGATAGTCCTGGACTGCTTCGGCGATGTGATACGGATCGCGCTTGTCGATTGTCAGGTGGGCCCTGATGTTCTGGGCCGTGGCCGCGACTTCAGCGCCTACCGAACCGGGCCTCATGTCGAGGTAGCGCTTGACCCACTCGGGGTAGTTCGTTCCGGCAACGGCGAGAAGGTTGGCCGTCAGCGCCCCGTTGCCGCTCGGCTTGCGCACAGCTGCCGTGACGGTGTAGGGCACGCCCTGCTGAATGCCGTCGGACAGCTTGGCGTCGACGAACGGCCCGTTTGCGCCGTTCGTCACGACTTCAGTCGGCTGATCGACACTGACCGCGTCGGCGGGCGAGACGAAGACGTCGCCGCCAAAGTCGTCTGGCGTCACGGTCGCGCTGACCGGCTCGGTCGAGTTCGGATCCGGCACGTCGTCAACCGACTGATCGAGCAGATTGGCGCCGCTGTTGACGATGACCGACTCGCGATCGAGCTGTGACCACGTCCGGCCGTCGAACGAATCGTAGGTCGCGCCGCGCCAGCGCCGACCGATGCCGTCACTGACCGTGGCCGTGAAGACCTGCTCGGTCGTGGATTGCCAGAAGTCGCGGATCGTCTCCGTCGGGGTGAACAGGATGTTCGGGCCACGTGCCGCGCCGCTGACCCCGCCCAGCCAGCGGTTTACGTTATAGCCCACCTCGAGTAGCTGGTCGTCGACGTTGGTCCACGCGTGCGACAGCGGCGCGGAGCTGGCGTTGGCGGCAAGCACGATGGAGGCACCGATCGTCAGCGCGACCATGACCGCGCCATTGCGCACGAACGACCCGGAGATGTCGCCGAACTCGCGCATGCCCCGCGAGCGCCATTCGCTTGCCTGCTCGAACAGGTTGAGGCGCATGACCAGGAGCAGGGCCGCGAGCACGAAGACTACGAGGTGCAGGTATTCCTCGTGGATCGTGAGCGAGACGTTGATCAGGATCATCAGGCCGGCGAGGATGAGTCCCGGAGCGGCCTGGTGGCGGCGGAAGACCGTGAACGCGGTGAACTGGCCCAGGCCCCAAACGAGGGCGCCGATGAAGAGCAGGAAGACCGACGTCTCGGTCGAGCGCGCACCCTGGACGAAGACCTCGTTGACAAAGGCCGATACGGACAGGTTGAGGTCGTGCAGCCGGCCGAGGATCGAAGGCGCGGAGGAGATGCTGCCCGACACGGCGTAGAGCAGGAAGCCCGCGCCGACGACGGAGCCGATGAGGTGGGCGCGCATCGGCCGAATCGCGCGCTTGGCGAGCCACGCGCCGAGGAGCACGGACAGCAGCGCCGCCACTGGCAGGAACTTGGTCTGCGAGTCCCGGCTGGCTGCAGCCAGGCCGGCCCAACCCGCATCGTCGATGGCGACGGCCACGGCGCCGACCACGACGATGACCGCGATCAGCGTCAGCCACCCCTCACGCGGCGCCAGCGGGATCTCGCGCGCGTTCTCGCGCGCGGGCAGGTCCGTCCACGGCCGCTTCGTGGCGGCCTTGGTGGTGTCTGACGGTGAGCCCACGTTGGCGCTCATGCTGCGGCCGCCGTACGTCGCTCGCGGCGGGTCACGAGCTGGCCCGCGAGCGGCTCCATGGGCAGGATGGTGTGCCACGGGATGTCGAATTCCGCCAGTGCGTGGCGCAGCGAGCGTGCCGAGCGCTGCTCGCCCTGGGTTATCTCCTCGGTCGGCTCGACATGCCCGGTGTCGCGCCTGTGCTGGGCCGCGAAGGCCGGCGCGTCGAGGAGGACGACCTCGAGCACAACGCCGCGGCCGCGTAGCGAGGTCATCGGGCGAACCCAGTCACGCTCTAGCGACGGGGTGATGACGATGGCGGTCATGCCGCGCCGCAGCCGGCCGACGCCCTCGACGAGGACGTGGCTGAGCCGCTCCTCGCCGTCGGCCTGGACCGCGGCGAGGGTTTGCATGATCTTCTGGTACTGGCGCGGTCCGCGGTCGGGCGGCAGCGGTCCGAGTCGCGCACCCGACGCCGTCATGGCCACGTTGCGATTCTCGAGCAGGCCGCGCGCCGCGATCGACGCCGCCAAGCGCACGCCATACTCGAGCGTTGACTCGTCACCGTCGCCGGCGTGCGCCGTGCGCTCGAGGTCGAGAAAGATCCACACGTCGGCGGTCTGCTCGAGGTCGAACTCCTTGACCTGGAGCTCGCCATGGCGCGCGGTGCTCTTCCAGTGGATGCGGTTGTAAGGGTCGCCTGACGTGTAGGGCCGGATGCTCGTGGCGTGCGGCGTGGTGTGCGGTGTCCGCTCCGGATGAGCATGACTGCCCTCGATCAACGCCGGCGGCAGCTTCCAGGCAGGCAACGCGTCGACGTGCGGATAGACAATCACGTTCGACGCGGCGCCGACTGAAGCCTGGGATTCGAAGAGACCGAGCGGATCGCCCGTGCGCAGCGCGACGGGCTCGACGCGGAAGTGGCCGCGCCGCGTGAGCGGAACGCGCACGCTCCACGATTTCTCAGCGCGCGGGCCCAGGCCGACGGCCTCGGCCGGCAGCTCGACCGGCAGTGTCGATGGATTGCGCACCTCGAGCCAGAACTTGGGCAGCCGGCTTGTGTTGCGCACCGTGTAGCTGGCACGCAGGATGTCGCCTGTCTGCGCATGCAGACGGTCGAGGACGTAGCCCGCCTCCAGATCCGCCAGACCAAACCGAGTCACCACGTAAGAACCGCCTACGACCAGTATGCCCAGGTAGACCAGGAAGAACAGGAACTGGGCACCCGTCGAGAGCGCGGCGATGACAACGACGAGGGCGATGACGGCGAGCTCGATCCGCCGGATCATGGGACGCGACTCAGCTGGGCCGGACTGCCGGACGCTCCGGGGGTTTTATGCGCGACTCGACCGGGACGCTGTCGAGCAGCTCGCGAATGATCAAGACTGCGTCCACGTCGCGCACCGTGGCCGCAGTCTTGACGATCGTGCGATGAGCCAGCGCGGGCACGGCCACGGCCTTGACGTCGTCGGGGATGACGTAGTCCCGGCCGCCGAGGGCGGCAAATGCCTGGCCGGCACGATAGAGCGCCAGCGAACCGCGCGGCGAGGCTCCCAGGTAGACGTCGGGATGGTTGCGCGTGGCGTTGACGAGGCGAACGATGTATTCGCTGACGCTCGAGTCGACGTAGATGTCGCGCACGCCTTCCTGCATGGCGCGCAGCTCCTCCAACGAGGCGACCACCTGCAGATCGTCGATCGGGTGAGTCTTCTTCTGCTCGTCGAGGATGACGATCTCCTCGAGCATGCCCGGATAGCCCAGATGCAGGCGCAGCAGGAAGCGGTCGAGCTGCGCCTCGGGCAGCGCGAATGTTCCCTCGTACTCGATCGGGTTCTGGGTAGCGATGACGAGGAACGGCCTGGGCATCGCATACGTCACGCCGTCGATCGTCGCCTGGCGCTCCTCCATGCACTCGAGGAGCGAGGACTGCGTCTTTGGCGTGGCGCGGTTGATCTCGTCGGCGAGCACGATCTGGGCCATGATCGGGCCGGGCCGGAACTCGAACTCGTTTGTCTTCTGGTTGAAGATCGACAGGCCGGTGACGTCCGACGGCAGCAGGTCGGGCGTGAACTGGATGCGCCGGAAGCTGCAGCCCAGGCTCTTGGCCAGCGCCTTGGCAAGCACAGTCTTGCCCGTGCCCGGCACGTCCTCGATCAGCAGATGTCCCTGGCACAGCAGCGCAACGAGCGCCAGACGGACCTCGTGGTGCTTGCCGATGATCACGCGCTCGACATTGGCGAGAACCTTCTCGCCGGATTCCTGGATCGTGGCCACTATCTCGCACTCCTTCGGGTGCCGAACCGAATGGACTGCCCCTCACCCCGTTTGGGCCCGGCGATCGTCGGCGTCGGCGAATAGTAACCCCGAGCCCCCGAATAGGTTGGCGCGCTGCTAATCAGACGCGGCGGTCTCGCGCTCAGTGACTCTCGTTCAGGTAATCGGCCATCAGCTGGCCGGCCATTGGCACGGCCTTCTGGGCGCCCGCGCCACCGCCTTCGACGATGACCGCGATGGCGATCTTTGGTGCCTCGGCCGGTGCGTAGCCGATGAACCAGCTATGCGGCGCGGCGTTGCCGCCAAGCTGGGCCGTCCCACTCTTGCCTGCCGTGGTCACGCCCGGGATCGCCGCGCCGCCCGCGAACAGCTTGCCGAATTGCCCTTCAACGGCCTGGACCATGGCCGTGCCGATCGTCGCCGCCACGCTCGCGTCACAAACCTGCGCCCACGGCTGCGGATCCATCCGGGTAACGCTTCCGTCACTCGCCTGCAGGAAGTCGACCAGCTTGGGCTTCATCTCAAGGCCGTTGTCGGCGATGGTCGACGCCACGAGCGCCATCTGGAGCGGCGTGACGAGTACGTCGGCCTGGCCGTAAGCAGCGTTGGCCAGCTCGACCTGGTCGAGAAAGCCGTCGAGCGAGCCAGTGCCGTCGTTGACCTGGCTGGGCGAGGTGGGCAGGTCAAAGGGAATCCGCTGGCCGAAGCCAAGGCGTGCCGCCCAGGCGACCATCGGCTGCGCGCCGGTCGCCAGTCCCGCGTGGGCGAACCAGATGTTGTCGGAGACCTCGAGGGCCTCGCTGTAGTCGAGTGGGTGGTCGGTCTGCACCTTGCGCGGGAAGTCGTGGATGCGGAAGCCATCGACGACGAACCCGCTCTGGACCTCGCCCGGCTGGTCGGCATAAGTCGTGGCGGCGGTGATCGCACCCGATGCCAGCCCGGCGATCGAGGTCACGATCTTGAACACCGAGCCCGGGACATACAGGCCCTGCGTCGCGCGGTCGAGCAGCGGCGACGCGTCGCTGGCCTGGAGTGACGCGACGTAACGCCGGCCCAGGTTCGGGTCGACGACCCTGTTCGGATCGTAGGTCGGGCTGCTGACGAGGGCCAGGATGCGGCCGGTTGACGGCTCGATCGCGACCACTGCACCGCGCTGGTCGCCGAGCAGATCGGCCGCCGCCTGCTGGAGCTTGATGTCGAGCGACGTGTGCACGTCGACCGGGTCGTAGGCCTGATTGCGGAACTTGCGCAACAGGTCGGAGCCACCCAGGCCGGCAAGGCCGGTCAGCTGGGCATCGTATGTGTTTTCGAGCCCCGCCGTGCCGAAGATATCGCTGCGGTAGCCGACGACCGGCGCCGCGACGGCGTACGGATACTCGCGCTGGTGGTTGCTGCCGGGCAGGTTGTCGGCGAGCACCTTGCCGTTGGCGTCGTAGATCGTGCCGCGTGGCGCGTCACGGACGGCCTGGAGCACGATCGGGTTGAGTGGATCGGTCGTCAGCTGTTGAGCCTGGACCACCTGCCAGTAGAGCAGTCCGGCGGCGAGAGAGCCGTAGCCGACGGCGAGCGCGAGCGACAGGCGCAAGAGGCTGCCGGCCACGCGCGGCGGACCGGCCGGCTTGCCCGGCGCCACGTTCGGCGTGCCGCGCGTGAGGCCGAGCCGCGGCCGAACGCGCAGGTGAACGCGCAGCCGTCGCGGATCCGGGGTCCGGGCCGGGGCCGGGGCCGGTGGCGGAGTCGGAGGCGGATGCCGGTCGGGTGAGAGACCGCTCATGACAGCGCGGACTCCACGCGGCCGCCGAGCGCGCGCGCTCGGCGGCCGATCCGCTCGCGCATTCCGCGATGCGTGCCGGGCACGGGCGGCGGAACGCCACGGTCGGAGAGCGCGAGGAGGAGGCCGATGACCGCGCCGTTGACGAGCAGCGACGAGCCGCCGTAGCTGACGAACGGAAGAGTGATGCCAGTCAGCGGGACTACGCGCAGGTTGCCACCGGCGATGATCGCCGCCTGGACGACTATGACCAGCGTCAGGCCGGTCGCGAGCAGGCTGCGGAAGTCGTCGATGGCGAGTGCCGCGATGCGAAAGCCGCGCTGCGCGATGACGACATATAGGCCCAGGATGGCGAGCGCGCCGATCATGCCCAGCTCCTCGGCCACGCCGGCGAAGATGAAGTCGGTGTGGATGGCCGGGATCGACGGCACGTTGCCCACCTGCGGCAGGCCGGCGCCGATGCCCGTGCCCAGGATCCCGCCACGGCCGTAGGCGTACAGCGCGCGGATGACCTGGTAGCCCGTGCCCTGTGCGTCGGCCCACGGGTTGATCCAGATATCGATGCGCTCCTGGACGCGCCCCACCAGCTCGTAGAGCACGAAGCCGCCGGCAAGGAAGAGGCCCATGCCCAGGATGACGTACGAGACGCGCCTCGTCGCGACGTAGACCAGCGCCAGGAAGACGAGGAAGTACAGCAACGCAGCACCGAGGTCGCTCTGGACGATGACGATTGCCAGGGCAATGCCCCACATGGCGAGCATCGGCAGCAGGTACGGCAGCGGTGGCAGACGGAGCGGCCCGAGGCGCGTGCTGGCGCTCGCCAGCAGTGCCCGGTTCTCGGCCAGGTAGCCGGCCAGGAAGACGACGAGGATGACCTTGAGCAGCTCAGACGGCTGGCCGCTGATGGGACCGATGTGGATCGTCAGGCGCGCGCCGCCGGTGACGTCGCCAAAGACGAAGACGAGCAGCAGCAGACAGATCCCGGCCGCGGCCCAAGTGTACTTGTAGCGCCGTAGCCAGCCATCGCTCCGAACCAGGACGGCGACGGCGGCCATGATCGCGAACCCCATCAGGATCCAGAACAGCTGAAGCTGGCCAAGGCCCAGCGTCGCGCCACCGACCGACTGCGTGACAAGGTCCTGGGGCAGGCGCTGCATCATGATCAGCGAGATGCCGGCGAGCAGGGCGGCGGTCGGGAAGAGGATCTCGTCCATGCGTCTGCCTGACAGCACGAAAAGTGCGTGGATGGCGAGCAGAGCGACGAAGTACGTCGCCAGCGCGCTCGTGTCGGCCAGCTCCAGGTGGCCATCGCGGAACGAGACGTAGCTCGCCCAGCCGACCGTCAGCGCGACCATGACCAGCACCAGCAGTCCGAGCTCGCGGCGCCGCAGGCGCGGCCGGATGCCGACCCGTCCGAGGGCGTTGACTGCCGCGCTCACGACGTGACCTCTGGCGGCCGATCGAGGCGCATGCGCACCTGTCCGACCTGGATCTCGTCGCCGAACCCGAGCGGCCAGAGGCCTTCGATGCGCTGGCCATTGAGCCAAGTTCCGTTGGTGCTGCCACGGTCCTCGACGTACCAGGCACGTCCACGGAATGTGAGCAGGGCGTGCTCGGCGGAGACGAACGAGTCGTCGACGACGATCGAGTTGTTGACGTCACGGCCGATCGAGTTGACCGCGTCGAGCGGAATCGACGTACCGGGCTCCGGCCGACCTTCCGCCGCGGAAATCACGAACAGGCGCGCGAGCGGCCTGCCCGCGCCCGACACACCCGCGCGCAGGTCGCGCCACAGCGCGCGCGCGACGAACACGAAAAAGGCATAGACGAGAACCAGGAAGCCGAGTCGCAATGCCCAAAGGCTGAGGGTGAAGACGTCCATCCGCGGACGTGAAGGTTAGGAGGTTGGCTCGATTGTCACCGTCGAGTTGCCCACCTGGAGCACGTCGCCCGGTCCCAGCGCGATCTCGGTGACTGCGCTGCTATTGAGAAACGAGCCGTTTGTGCTGCCCAGATCCGTGTAAACGAGCATGCCCAGGCGGACCCCGATCTGACCGTGATGGCGCGAGACCTTCTCGTCGCCGAGCACGATGTCGTTGTCCAGAGAGCGGCCCAGGCGGAGCGTGCCCGCGCGGACAGGGATGCGAAAGACGGGGCCACCCGGAGCGCGAATGGCCAATTGCGCGCGCGGTACGTTGGCCTGCGGCGCGGCGAACACGGCCGTCGCTTCGCCGACGAGGTCGGGCGGCGGTAGGGGCGGCGGGGAAACGCCAGCCGCCGGCCGCGCCGGTCCCGGAGCGCCAGCTGACGGCGGGACGACAGGCTCCGCAAACGCACGCACATCGCTCGGTTGGACCGCCTTCGAGGAGCCGATGTCGATCCGTGGCTGGGCAAGCAGGACGTAGCCGTGGGCAAGGGCGTAAATGCGCAGCGACTCAGCCAGCTGTGTGGCCAGGCTGCGCATGTCTCCGACGACGGCCGCCGCGTCGCCGTCGTTGAGCAGTACCCGGTAGGCGGTCGGAACATACGTCCGGCGCGCCTGCACCCGACGCTCGGACTCCATCACCCGCTCGAGGGCGCGCTCGATCTGGACGGTTTCGACGCGCGTCTGGAAGAGGCGCGCCGCCGGCCGCTCAAAGAGCCGCTCGAAGAACCGCTCGACTGCGGTAAGAGGGCCTGCCATCGGGCCGCGAGTCTAGCAAAGGGACTTTCCGACACAGGTCACAGGGGACGATCTGCGGGGTACGGGAGGTACTGTCGCCGGGCGCCACTGGTGGCTTCGGTGCCGCATCCTTGGTCCGGGATGCAGGGACCAGAAGTCTTCTGCGAGCGTTGTGGGGCTCGCCAGCCTGCTGAGCGCCACGAGAGCGAGGGCTCGGGCGCAGCATTTGCGCGCCGGTTGCGCTCAGCCGTGACGGGCACCACCGCTGATGGCGTTCGGCCGCCAACGAACTCGATCTTCCTGCGCCTGTGCCTCGCCTGCCGCGGCTACTCGTGCCCGGCATGCTGGAATGACCAGGCCGGCGCGTGCCAGACGTGTGCCCCGCTGCCGGAGCCTGTCGTCGTCCCCGAGCCGGAGCCTGTCGTGCTTCCGGACCCCACGCACTTGTTTGCGCCGCCGCCGGCGGTCGTGACGTTCGAGCCGGTCGCGGCCGTGTCTGCGGAACCGGTGGCAGAGGCCCAACCTGCCATCGCGTGGGCAGAGCCCGTCGCCGCGGCGCCACCGCCAGCGTCGGCCGTCGCAGTGCTGCTACCGCCGGTCGTGGCACCCGAACCATTCATCGCGGAGCCCGAGCCCGTCGTGGTCGAGGATGTTCCGGAGCGCGTCGCCGCCAAGCCGGTTGTTGTCCTACAGCCGGCCCCGCTGGCGGCGCCTGAGCCGTTGCCCGCACCTGCGGCACCGCCTGAACCGGCGCCACGGCCCGAGCCGGCGCCGTTGCCCCCGGATCCCGTCGTGCCGGCGCCGATGATCCTGCCGCGTCAGCGGCCGGCGATCCCCTTCGAACAGCCGTACGCGATGGCCCCGCCAGTGCCCATGGCCGCGGTGCCAACTCCGATCCGGCCCGCCATCCAGCCCTACCGCCTGCCGTTGCCTGTGCTTGCCGGCCAGGAGCAGACGCCAACAGGTGTTCGGCCGTGCAGCAACTGTCAGCTCGCGGTCTCGGCCAAGGCTCACTTCTGCCGTCGCTGCGGCTTGGCCCAGCTCGCGAGCTAGCCCGAGTAGACGCTCCGCTTCTCGCGCTCGCGGTCGCGCCGCAGGCGTGCCCACGCGGCACCGTAGAGCAGGATCTGGTAGCCGAAATTGAGCCAGATCAACACGCCGAACGCGGTGGCGATCACGCCCAGGCCGCTCAAGCCGCCGATGAGCAGCGGCGCGAGGACGCCGAAGAGATTGGTCAGCAACCCGATCCCGATGCCGGCGACGATGGCCGGCAGAGTGGCCGCGCGGAGGCTGGGCGGCGCCGTGGGCACGAGCCTGTAGATCGCGAGAACGACGAGTACGAAGACACCCAGCGCGACGAGTGGAACGACGTAGCCAAAGACGGCCATGCCGCCGACCAGCTGACCGACCAGCGCCCAGACGCTCGACAGGACCACGCTGCCGACGATCACGGCGATGAGCACGAGGACAGTCACGAACCCGCGCAGGCGGCGATCGATCTCCCCGCGCGCACCGCCGCCGACGAAGATGCGGCGCATGACCTCGTCGAGCCCGCCGTAATACGAGCTCGCGCCCCACAGCACTCCGACGATGCCGATAACCGACAACGCCCCGCGTGCGGCGACGACGCCTGCGAGCGACGTCCTGAAGAAGTCGGCCAAGGGCGGGAAGTAGCCGACGAGCTGGTCGAGCAGTTGCTGGCGCTGGATCGGATCGGCGATCAACCAGCCGAGCACGCCGCCCATCAGCAGCGCGATCGGGATGAGGGCGAACATCGTGCTGTAGGCAAGCGCCGACGCGAACAACGGCGCGCCGGCCGCGTTGGCGATGTCCACCACGCCCAATGCGCGGGCCACGCGCTTGTTGGCCGTGATGCGCCCTACGAGCCGGCCGAGCACGGCGAGCGGCCCTGTCGGCTTCTTGGCGGGCGACGCGACGGTTATCGGCTCCGGCGGGCGCGCCGGCAGAACGTAGGCTGGCTCAGGCGGCGGGGTCGGCTCCGCCGGCGCTGGTTTCGGTGGTTGGTTTGTCAGCCTTGCTGTCGGTCGCAGCAGGTTTGCTATCGGAGTCAGATTCAGTCGCACTCTTTGCAGCTCCAGCTGGCCTGGCCGATCGAGCGTCCGACGCTGATCGGGCGTCCTTCTTCGCCCACCCCGATCCCTTGAAGACGATCGCCGCGGCCGATATGAGTTTGCGCATCTCGCCGCCACAACGTTCGCAGCGCTGTGGCCCGGGGTCATTAACTCCGTGCATCACTTCGACGATGTGCCCGCAGCTCAGGCACTGGTAGTCGTAAAGCGGCATGTTCCCCTAGTTTCCTGCCATCCGCAGTCCGCACTTGGGGCAGTAGTGGGCGCGACGGTCCATCTGCTGGAAGCCGCAGTGTGGACACGACAGGCGCTGCGCGCCCGCGACGGCGACCGGCCGCTCAACGCGGCCAAGCTCAGTCGCGCCCTGGCTGGCGAGCATGTTGGACATGAGCCGGGCGAGCAGGCGCAGCGCCACGCGTTGCGTGTCGCCCTTGACGCCCTCGCCGCCCCAGCACAGCGCCATGCGCACGATCAGGTCACCGGTCGCCTCGTCCCAATAGCTGATCGGGCCGCCAACGATCGCGTCGTAGCGCGGGAAGCCTTCGCCGTCGAGGTCGCCCGACAGAATCGCCACGGCAAACGTCTCGTATGCGAGGTCGATCACATCGAGCGATTCGAGGATGTACAGGGCGTGACGTCCAATCTTGCTGCGGCCGTGATGGGCGTTGATCCACTGCAGCGCGGTCTGCGGCCGGAGCAGCTGCGGCGCCGCGTCCTGGAAGGAGGCGTCGAGTGGCTCGATCAGCTCGACCTCCTGCGTGAAGCCTTCGAGCAGGCGGGGCAGCAGCGTCGGCACGTCGTCCGTGTGCGGCAGTCGCACGCCGTGGCTGCTGATCGAGTGGTACTGGACCCGGAGCGCGGCTTCTTCGTACTCGAGCGTGTCGGGCGGCAGGGAAACCCGCGGTGGTGACGCGGCCGCTCGCTTTGACTTCCTGCGCGAACCGATGAACGGAAGCGGCACTAGCTGTTCTCCTCAAGTCGAGCGCTCAGCGAAGTTACCTGGTCGCGCAGCTCGGCCGCGCGCCGGCGTGCCTGGTCGACCACCGCGGCCGGCGCGCGGCCCACGAAATTGGCATCTGACAGGCGTTTGTCGGACGCGTCCAGCTGCGCCCTGACGTTGGCCAACTCCTTTTCCAGTCGAGCGCGCTCTCGGGCACGATCGGCGTCGGAGCGCCGTACCCGCGCCTCGCCCGACGCAGCGATTACGGCCATCGCTCCCTCCCCGGCCGCGGCCAGCTCGCTTCGATCGTCGACGACCGTAGACCTAATCCTGGCCAGCCGCTCGACGACCGTGCGCAGCGATTCGAACGCCTCGCGCGCCTGCAGCTGCTTGAAGTAGATCCAGGCGTCGACGATGTCAGCGGCGGCAATGCCGCTCTCGGCGCGGGCGCCGCGGATGGCCGTGATCATCTCCTTGAGCAACTCGACACCCGCGCCGCTCTCGCCTGCCGCACCTCGCGCCGGAATGTCCGGCCACGGCGCGACGATGAGCAGGTCCGGATCATCGGGCGCGTGCGGCAGGCGCTGCCAGATGGCCTCGGTCACGTGCGGCATCAACGGATGGAGCAGGCGCAGATATCGGTCGAGAACCCAGGTCAGCGTGCGCCACGTCGCGGTCCGCGCATCGGCCGTCGCGTCTGCCGCCAGCGCAGGCTTGGCCATCTCCAGGTACCAGTCGCAGTAGTCGCTCCAGATCGCGTCGTAGAGCAGGCGAGCGGCCTCGCCGAACTGGTATTCGGCATAGGCGTGGTCGACGGCCGCGAGCGTCGCCGCGCAGCGCTGCAGGATCCACTCGTCGGCCGCGCTCAGCGCGGCGCCGGCGGGCGACTCGAGCGGCGCATCGG
>DATCGV010000040.1:0-25108 GCA_036508755.1 Candidatus Limnocylindrales bacterium
GGGCCGTCGCCCAGCCCTTGCCCGGGCGGAAGACCTCGACCTTGGCGAAGAGGCGCGACGAATCGGCTGCCATGCCGCCGATGGCGAAGATCCGGCCACGGCGGTCATTGGTCACCGCGACGCGGATTCGGCTCGTCGGCAGGACGGTTGGCTTGAACCACTGGTTGAGCTGCGGGACCCAAGCCTCGACGGGCGGCATGTCGCACGCGCCGAACTCCGGGTGGCACTCCTGCGATCCTCCGGCGACGTAGACGGCGCCATCCGTTCCGACGCCGATGCCATCCTCTGGGCCGCGCTTCGGCTGGCGGGCCCCGCTGTGGAACGATCCGGCCGCGGACTCGGTCACGATGCGGTCGCCGCTGATGAATACGGCCTGGTCCTGGTGGCGCAGGGTCTGGCCGTACCAGTAGGTGTCACCGTTGGCCGCGGCGGCGGCCGCGATCGGGTCGACGTACGGTCCGTGGCCGGGCTCGCTCCATGTTTTCGCGTGTGGGTCGTAGTCGGCGACCCGGAAGCCCGCGTCGGTGGTGATATCGGTCCAGCAGCCGCCGAGCTGGATGGTGCCGCCAGGCGTCAACGCGGATGCCTTGGCGTCCGAACAGATGTCCGGTGCCGGCCGACCCTTGTGCCACTTCGCTGCGCCTGGTGAGTAGACATACGTGACGGACTGGCCGTAGCCGACGTCGCCGCCCAGCTGATGGCACGTGCCCTGGCAGAAGCCGAAGGCGTAGACACGGCCGTCGGCGCCGCCGGTCACGGTCAGGATCGCGGCCGCGGTGGGTAATGGCGCAATCGCGGCCCAGGAGCCGCCGATCGTTGCGGGTTCGGCCGCCGCGGCGCCAGTGCCAAGCGTGACGAGTGTCGCCAGCGCCAGCGCGGCGGGCAGAGCGAAGTGTCTGATCATGGTCGATATCGTCGTCCGTTCACGACCCGGCCGCAGTGCCGTTTGCTGCTTGGCCGGCCCGCGACAATCGCCCGGTGCGCATAACCACTCCCGACCCCGCGCTGGTGCTCCTGGTCGGACCTTCGGGCGCGGGCAAGTCGACCTTCGCCGCGCGGCACTTCGCTGTCACAGAGGTTGTTTCGTCGGACGCGGCGCGCGCGCTGCTGACCGACGACGCCGGAGACCAGGACGCCTCGGCCGAGGCGTTCCAGGTCGTCGCCCTGATCGTCAACGGACGGCTGAAGCGGCGGCTGACGACAGTCGTCGACGCGACCAACCTCCATGCCGCTAACCGCAAGCAATACACGCGACTCGCCGCGCGCTACGGAGTACCTGCCGTCGTGATCGCCTTCGACCTGCCGCTGCCTGCCTACCACGAGCGCAACGCGCGGCGGGCGGAGCGAAAGGTTGACGAGCTCGTTGTCGATGACCAGGCCGCGCGCATGCCCCAGGCGCTGGCCGAGCTCGACGGCGAGGACTATCTGGCCGTCCACGTAATACGCGAGGACGCTGCCGAGGAGGCGACGGTCGAGCGCTCCCGAGCCGGACCTTCGAATTTGTGACACACGGCACTATCCGGCCTTTTCGTTTTCCAGGCTTCTGGTCTAGTCGTCGCGCCGGTGCTCGTCGACGTGGCGCAGGGCGAACGCCGAGATGATCAGGAAGATGAGCGTCAGACCCATGGCGATACGTGGGGCGAGCGCATAGAAGGCACTTGAGGGTCCCGAGTCCGGGACGCCACGAAGGTCGGGCGGCAGGCCTGCGAAGACGAGACCGGCGACGAGGAACCCGGCGATCAGCTGGCCGAGCGGCCCTGACACCGCCGTGGCGACATTCGAGATGCCCATGTAGCGGCCTGTTGTCGCCTTGGGAATGATGTCGGTCATCAGTGCCCAGTCGACGGCCAGGAAGGTGCCCGACGCCATGCCCACCGGAATGACCGCGACGACCATGAGCTGGAAGCCTGGCGCGAGCGCGACGCCGGCCATGCCGACCATGGCGAAGGCGATGGCGATGAAGATCGTCCGCTTGCGCCCGATGCGATCTGACAGCCGCGCGGCGGGCAGAGTGGTCAGGCCGGTGGTGACGCCAAGGACGACGGTCAGGAGGAGCAGCAGCCCGCCGCTCTCTGCCTCGGCGTAGCCGAACGTCTGGACGAGGTAGTAGAGACCGAGAAAGGTCAGCGTGCCAGGCGCCATTAGGAAGAAGAGGCGCGACACGAGCAGCCAGACGTAGCTGCGTTCCCTGAGGATGTCCGTGCCCCATGCGCTGAGCGCGATCTGGCGCCACGAGCTGCCGCCGCGATCGGGCGCTTGGCGCCCTTCGTCCAAGAAGAACACGAGCGGAATCATCGTCGCCACCTCGATCACCGCCAGGGCGAGGGTCGGCAGGAAGAATGCCTGGCGCGCCATCTCGGCACCCTGGGGAGTGCCGAAGAAGGGCTCGACACCGGACATCTGGAGCAGCCCAATCGAACAGATGGCGACGCCGACGCCCTGGCCGAGCACGATCATCACGCCCATCAGCCCGCTTGCCAGTCCGACCTGCTTCTGCGGCACGAGATCTGGGACGTAGCCCTGAAACGGCCCCTGGGCGAAGTTCGATGAGCACTGCAGGAGCATGAAGAAAGCGAGGATGGCGACGAAGTCGTTCGAGCTCGCGATACCCCACAGGAAGACGATGTCGAGCAGCGCGCCGATGACGATGTAGGGCTTGCGCCTACCCCAGCGCGTGATCGTGTAGTCGGAGATCGTCGCTACGGTCGGCTGGACCAGGATCGAGATGAACACCGGCAGCGTCTGGAGCAGCGCCTGGTAGCCGCTCGCGAGGCCGCGGCCATAGAGCGCCGTGAAGCGCGCCTGGAAGATGACGTAGCCCAGGCCGGCCCAGATGACGTTCAGGCCGAGCCAGTAGAAAGAGATGTTGAGCAGGTGCGGCCAGGGCAGCGCCTTAGTCGGCCTCCCCGCGACTGTCGCCGCAGTCTGTTCGGCAATCGGTGTGACGATTCCCGGCGCCACCTCGCTCACCCGTCCCTCGTCGCTGCCCTAGCCGGATGATCGGTCAGGCGTCAAGCACGGCCGCGACGCTACTGCGTCACAATCCGCGCGTGACCCAAACGCCCCAGCCGCCGATCGCCCAGACCGGCACGTCGCCCATGAGCGACTTCCCCACCATCGCGCTCGACGAACGCACGCTGGCCAACGGCCTGCGCGTGATCGTCTCCCCGGACCACCTGGCACCCGTGGTCGCGGTCAACCTCTGGTACGTCGTCGGCTCGCGCCACGAGCAGCCCGGCCGGACCGGCTTTGCGCACCTGTTCGAGCACTTCATGTTCCAGGGCTCGCGCCACGTCACCAAGGCCGAGCACTTCTCGCTCATCCAGAGCGCCGGCGGCGTCAACAACGCGACCACCTTCTTCGACCGCACGAACTACTTCGAGACGTTGCCTTCGCACCAGCTCGAGCTGGCGCTCTGGCTGGAGGCCGACCGCATGGCGACCTTGCTCGATGCGCTCGACCAGGAGAACCTCGACAACCAGCGCGAGGTGGTCAAGAACGAGAAGCGCCAGAGCTACGACAACCGACCGTACGGCTCTTTCTACGAGCGGCTGATGGCAGCCGTGTTTCCGCCCGAGCATCCGTATAGCCACACTCCGATCGGCTCGATGGAGGACCTCAACGCGGCGACCGTCGATGACGTCATCGCCTTCTTCAAGACCTGGTACGCGCCCAACAACGCGGTGCTCTCGATCGTCGGCGATGTCGAGGTTGAGGAGGCGCATGCGGCGACGGCACGCTATTTCGGGCCGATCCCGGCCAATTCATCCATCCGCCAGCCGGAGATCGATCACATCTCCCCGACGCTTGGCCGCGAGGTGCGCGAGACCGTTCCGGACGACGTGCCGCTCGTGCGCGTTCATTTCGGCTTCCGCTGCCCGCCGTTCGGGACGCCAGAGTTCGACGCCCTGGAGGTCTGCTCGCAGATCCTCGCCGGCGGCCGCGGCTCGCGCCTCTACCGGCAGCTCGTGCGCGATCGGCGCATCGCCCAGGATGTTGCCGCCTTCGGCCTGCCGCTCGTGGATGGCACGAGCTTCTTTGGCGGCTGGGTCACGGTCCGGCCGGAGAGCGACGCGGCCACGTGCGAGCGAGCGTTCCTCGACGAGCTCCAGCGCCTGGTCGACGAACCCGTCACCGACGATGAGCTCGCCCGCGCCCGGGCGTTGATCGAGGCGAGCGAGCTTGGCGCGTTGAGCCGCGTCGAAGAGGTGGCCGACAGACTCTCTATGTGGGCAGCGCTCTTCGGCCAGCCGGAGCTGATCAACGACCAGCTGCGACGCTACCTCGCCGTCACGGCCGCCGATATCCAGGCCGTCGCGCGCGCCGTGTTCCGTGACGACAACCGGGTCGTGCTCACGTATGTGCCGCGCTCGTCGATGGGCAACGGCGCGGACGGGGGGCAGGCAGTGACAACCGAGGTGGCACAGTGACCTTCGAGGATGAGGCCGGGAAGGGATTCACGACCGACCAGGAGGAGCAGCCTGCTGCGACCGACACGATCCAGGAACGGACAAAAGAAGATCTGACGCCCGACACGCTCGCTGCCGAGCCGGCGACGGCAACTGTCGTCGCGTCTTCGACGGACCTGTCCGTGCTCAACGTGCGGCCCGGTCCGGGTCGACCGCGCGAGTATCACTTCCCGCGCTTCGAGCGCTTCACGCTGCCGAACGGGCTGAACGTGGTCCACGCCAACCTGCCCGGTCGGGCCCTCCTCGCGGCCCAGGTGCTGCTCGCGGACGGTGGCTGGAGCGAGCCAGCGGAGCTTGGCGGCGTCACCGTGCTCACCGGCCGGGCGATGCCCGAGGGCACTCGTCAACGCGACGCGACCGAGTTCATCGACGCGACCGAACGGCTCGGCGCGGAGGTGCACGCCACGGCGACGTGGGAGACGCTCAGCGTCAGCGTCGAGGTGCCACGCTCGCATTTCGAGCCGGCGCTGGCGCTGCTGGCCGAGATGCTGGTTCAGCCTGCATTCCCCGCCGCTGACGTGGAACGGCTGCGCGACGAGCGGCTCAACGACTTGATGCAGGCGCTGGCCGATCCGGGCCGCCGTGCGGAGCGGGTCTTTCCGGAGACGATCTACGACGCGGGCACGCCGTACAGCAGGCCGCTCGGCGGGGTGCGCGAAACGGTCCAGAAGCTCGATCGTGACGCTGTCGCTGTCCGGCATGCGCAGCTGCTCGGCGCGAGTAGAGCCACGCTGGTTGTGTGTGGCGATCTCGCCGGCATCGATCTCGAGCGGATCGCACAACAGAGCCTGGGCGGAATCCCGTCCAACCCAGGCGGCGCGGGCGGCGCGTCGGCCCAGGCTCGGCCAAGTGCGGCGCCAAAGGTCGTGCTCGTCGATCGGCCGGGCTCGCCGCAGTCCGAGCTGCGCATCGGCCACGTCGGAGTGCCGCGCAAGACGCCCGACTTCCACGTGCTGGCAGTGCTCAACGCGATCCTCGGCGGCACCTTCAACTCGCGCCTTAACCGCGTCATTCGCGAGGAGCTCGGCTACACGTACGGCATCCACTCGTCGTTCGACATGCGCCGCCATGCCGGGCCGTTCGCCATCAGGACGGCCGTCGAGTCGGCGGTGACTGTCCCGGCCGTGCTCGAGGTGATGCAAATCGTGCGCCAGTTCCTCAACGCCGAGGTGGAAGACGACGAGCTGATGGCCGCGCGCGACTACCTGGTCGGCGTCTTCCCGCTGCGCTTCGAGAGCGCGGGCCAGGTCGCGTCGGCGCTCGGTGGCCTGATCGTGTTCGGCCTGCCCGACGACGAGCTCGACCGCTACCGGCCACAGGTTGCCGCGGTTAGCGGGCACGACATCCTGAGCGCGGCGACACGCCACATCCGGCCCACAGAGCTGTCGATCGTCATCGTCGGCGACGCCGCGCAGGTCGAGGCGCCGCTGCGCGACGCCGGCCTGGGCGAGGTCGAGCTCGTGCCGTTTGACGACGCGGCCGCGTGATTGTCGTTGTCGGCCGGCCGGGACTCGACGATGGCGGAGCGCTCGACCGACTGACGGGCAGGGTCGCGGCCGCGGCGGCAACCAACGGGGCACGCGTCGAGATCGTCGGCAGCGTCGCGGATGACGAGGCCGGTGACGAGACGATCGTCGCCCTCGGCCGGGCACGTGTCGGGCATGCGGCGCTGTTGCGCGTGCCCGGCGGGAAGGTTGCCCGTCTGGACGCGGCCGACATCGAACTTGGCCTGCGCTACGTCGCGGACTGCCGGGTACTGGTCGTCGCCGACGAGCTGGACAGCGCGGCACTGAGCGCCGCAGTGGACGGTGCGCGTTACCACTCCGCACGCCTGGTCATCACCGCGGGTATCGCCGACGACGCCATCGACCTCCCTGATCACGCGACCGTTCTCGCGGCTCCCGACGAGGATGCCGGCGCGTTCGCCGAGCTCGTGGGCCGCTACGTGGTCCGGCTCGACGCCGGCAGCGACGCCGCGGGCGCGTGGCGCGACGCGCTGTCCGCGACGGGCTGGGAGCCCGCAGCGGACGGCGATGACACAGGCGACCCGGGTGAGTCAGGCGACGAGGCTTGAGCGAGCCGCTCGTCGTCTACGGCGACGCGTACCTGGACTACGACTTCGGCCCCGACCATCCGCTCACGCCGCGCCGCTTCGGTCCGTCGATCGAGCTCATGCGTGCGACCGGGGCCACCAACTTCGTCGAGCCGCGCGTCGCGACTGACGACGAGCTGCAGCGCCTGCACACGCCGGGCTACGTCAGGACGGTCAGGAACTTCGGCATCGACCCGTGGCACCACGTGCCGGCGGCGGGCATCGGGCCAGGCGACTGCCCGCCGTTCGAGAACATGCACGAGGCGTCGGCGATGGTCGCGGGCGGCTCCATCGAGGCTGTCGATCGCATCCTCGCGGAGCAAACCGACCATGCCTTCAACCCCGGTGGCGGCCTGCACCACGCGATGGCCGGCCGAGCATCGGGCTTCTGCATATACAACGACATCGCCCTTGGCGTGGCCAGGGCCAGGGACGCCGGCCATCGCGTGCTGTACGTCGACCTCGACGTGCACCACGGCGACGGGACGCAGGCACTCTTCTGGGACGACCCGCAGGTGCTGACGTTCTCGATCCACGAGACCGGCCTAACTCTCTTCCCCGGCACGGGCTTCGTCGACGAGCGGGGCGGTCCCGGCGCGGAAGGCACGGCAGTCAACATCCCGCTCCAGCCGTACAGCGGCGACGGCTCATGGCTCGCGGCTGTGAGATCGGCCCTGCCCGCGCTCGCCGAAGCGTTCAAGCCGACTTTCCTCGTCAGCCAGCACGGCTGCGACACGCATGCCTACGACCCGCTCGCGCACCTGCGCCTGACGACGAATGCCTATCGCGCCGCCACGACCCTGCTCGACGAGATCGCGCACCACTTCTGCGATGGCCGCTGGCTGGCGACGGGCGGCGGCGGCTACGACGCGTACCGGGTCGTGCCCAGGTCGTGGTCGCTCATCTGGCTGGCGCAGGCGCACCGCGAGCCGCCGCCCTCAACATCGGAGGAGTGGCGCGCCAACTGGGCAGCCAAAGCCGAACGCTTCGACCAGGCACCACTGCCCGAGACTTACCTTGATCCCACCGACCTGGCGACTCCCGAGTCGCCCGACATCGCGGCACGCAACGCCAAGACCGCCGACGATGCACTGACCCAGGCGCTCGAGCTGCTCAGGAGGAGCCAATGACCAGGAGCGAAACAGGCTACGTCGTCTACCCGGGCACGAAGCTGTACTACGAGGTCGACGGCGACGGTTCGGCGCTGACGCTGATCCACGCCGGCGTCGCCCACCTGCGCATGTGGGACGCGCAGGTCGCGGCGTTCAAGGATCGCTACACCGTCGTGCGCTACGACGAGCGCGGCTTCGGTCAGACGCAGACGGAAGACGTTCCGTATTCCAACGCCACAGACCTGCTCCAACTGCTCGACCACCTGGCGATCGATCGGACGCACCTCGTCGGCAACTCGCGCGGCGGATCCATCGCGCTCGACTTCGCTCTCTCGCACCCGGATCGGGTGCGCTCGCTGACTCTTGTCGGCAGTGGCATCAGCGGCTTCGATGTCGATGACCCGCGCCTGATCGATGTCTGGCCGGAGATAGAGCGGCTATGGGAGGCCAAGGAGTACGACAAGGTCGTCGAGCGCGAAACGCAGATCTGGACCGACGGGCCCGGCCAGCCCTCCACGCGCGTTGACCCGGAGATGCGGCGCAGGATGGTCGACTGGAACCTCGAGAACTACAAAGCCGACCAGGAGGCAGACCAGGTCCAGAAGCTTGATCCGCCCGCGGTTGGCAGGCTGGGCGAGGTCAAGATCCCGACACTGGTGATCTGGGGCCGGCTCGATACCGCCGACACGAATGCCGCCGGCGAAAAGATGGCCGCCGAGATTCCGGGCGTCAAGTCGCACGTCTTTCCGGACGTCGCGCACATGGTCAGTCTCGAGAAGCCGGCCGAGTTCAACACGCTGCTCGCGGACTTCCTGGCCCAGGTTGAGGCAGGGGCGAGCTAGTTCTTCCAGTCAGGCAGCGTGATGATGTAGCCCGAGATCACCGCGGCGGACGTGTTGCCCACGTTGTCCATCGTGCGCAGCGACCAGACGTAGCAGCTCGACGGCTGCAGGCCGCTGTCCCAGCTCGCGTCCGATGCCAGGCGGAAACCGCCGTCGGGGCTGAAGCCGTTGATCTTGCACGTGCCGTCGCTGTTCAGGCCGGCGCGGTAGCGGCCGACGATCTGTTGGTCGGCCAGACCGGAACCGGTATCCGAGCCACCTGTCCAGTTGAGCTTGAAGTAAGCGCCACGGATCGAGCGCGTCGTGTCCGCCGGAGCAGATGTCCAGGTCGCCGCGCTGGGCGCCGTCGAGTCGCGCAGCAGCGTGCCGACGGTTGATGGACCTTCGAGCCCAGCGTTGTTGACGCTGCTCAGGTTGAGCTTGGCCGTACTGCCACTGGACGAGTAGTACAGGCGCAGCGAGCCGTCGACCGAGCTACGATCCAGGAAACCTGCCAGCCGGAGCCACCGACAACCGACGCGACGTTGCGATAGATGCCCGACTCGGGGTCGCTGCCGCTGACCTGAACGGGCACGCTGTCCGAAACGCCGGCGCGGACCCAGAGGGTCCCGGCACTACCGACGTATGCCTGGTCGACGCCGAGCGCGGCGAGATCGGGCGAGTACTCGGCCGATGCCGCGAGTTGGACGTTTGGCGCGCGCGGCGCGGTCGCGTCAATGAGCACCGCGCCCGAGTAGGCGGTCGAGCTGTTGCCGGCGCTGTCGGTCAGCGTCAGCACCCAGCGGTAGCAGTAGCCGCTGCGCACGTGGTCGGTCGTGTCCGAGGCGGTGTTGCGCGTGACGTCGACAGACCACGACACGTTGTCGCACGTGCCCGGCGTGCGGATCTGCGCGATCTGGCGATCAAGCCGACGCGCGGAGATCTGGGCGCCTCCGGCGCGCTCATTCCATGAGACGTTCACGGCTCCATCAGGCGTCACGGTCAAGGCCGTGCGTGGCGAGACGAACGTAGCTTGCGGCGGGCTGCCGTGGACGACGAAGGTGACGGTAGAAGTGTGCACGACGCTGCCGGACGTGGCACTGACCGTGAGCGAGTAGCGGCCGGGCGCCACTCCAGCGCTGACTCGCACCGCGAGTGACAAGTTGTTGCCGCGCGTCACGACGGGCGGGGCACTGATGCCGGTCGGTGGCGTGCCGCCCAGAGCAATCTTGATCGGTGCCGTGAAACCGCCAACGCGTGCCAGCGACACGTTCACGTCCAGCGTTGATCCCGGCGCGGCCGTGCTCGACGACAGTGACGCGTTCATCGAGAAGTCGGGCACCTCGCGGAACTGGCCGATCCACACCGCGGGCTCGTGGTCCGGGTCGGGATCGGTGTTCGAGCGCCAGTCGTGCGTGCCGACGGCCTCGAGCGCCATCTGCACCTGGGCGGGCGTCGCGCGCGGGTAGAGCATGCGATAGACCGCGACCGCACCGGTCACGTGCGGCGTGGCCATGGACGTGCCGCTCATCCACGCGTAGCGGCTGCCTATGTATGTCGAAAGGACACACTTACCCGGCGCAATCAGGTCGACGTCCGCGCCGTAGTTGCTGAAGCTGGTGAACGCGTCGTCCGGCTCCGGGCTCCAGTACGGGCACGATTCGGCCGGGTAGCCGTGGCCGCCGCCGCGACCGTCGTAGTCGGCCATGGCGGACACGGTGATGACTTCGTCGTAAGCCGCGGGCCGGGTGTGGCGGACGTTCTCGGAGTCGTTGCCGGCGGCGGCGACGTAGACCGTGCCGCGGTCAACGGAGCGGCAGATCGCCATGTGCAGCGTGTCGTTGTTGTTCTTGCCGCAGTTGCCGTCGTCGCCGCCGGGCAGCGAGAAGGCCAGGCTCATGTTGGCGACCTCGATCAGCGGCCGGCTGGGATTGCTCCGGTCGCGCTGTGCGGTGACCCAGTCGACGCCGCAGACGACCCATGACAGGAAGCCATGGCCAGTGCTGTCGAGCACCTTCACGCTCCACAGGCGAACTCCGGGCGCGACGCCGGTGACGCCGACCCGATTGTCGAGCGCGCCGACGATGCCCGCGACGTGGGTGCCATGGCCGTTGTTGTCGTCCCACTTGGTTCGGTCGCGGCTCGTGCAGTTGTAGCCGCCGACGACGTTGAGGTCGGGATGATCACGCTGGATGCCCGTGTCGATGATCGCCACGTCGGCGTTGATGCGGAAGCCGTTGGCGGTCAACGCGTCGAGCTGCGGGCTGCGTGCGCCGATGCGTTTGACGCCGGGCTGGACGCGCTCGCTCGGGTTGGCCGTCGTGCGCACCGATCCGCCAAGACCGGCGTCGTTGGGGTCGTCGACATCCTGCAGGCTGACCGGCACGTCGGGCATAACCGCAGCGACCGACGGATCGGCGGCGATGGCAGCCGACTGTGGCGGCGTGAGCTGAGCACTGAAGCCACCGACCGCCGAGGAGTAGACGTCGTCGACACTGACGCCGGTGCGCGCCTCGATGTCGCGCACATGGGCGTTGACCTTGCCCGTGTCGACCTTGCGCGCTACCCCGGACGTCTGATCGGCCACGGCCTGCGTCTGCGGCACAGGCTGGTTTGCCGGCCGTGCCGCGTCGATGAACGAAATCGTGGCGCCTCCACGCGCCACGGCGGAGTCGTCGGGGACCGTCACCGCGTCGTCGTGGAAGATCACTACGTAGGGCGCGACGGGCTGCACGGCCGCGACGTAGCCGGCTGGAGCCGCGAGCACGAGCAGCAGCAGGGCCAGGAACGTGACCCTGCGCCGGCGCCGCCTGGGGTGCTGAGTCTCGCCCAAGGTTGCCATCTCGGCGAACGTACGGATCGGCGCGTCCGAGCAACAGGACAGCGAGGTACCGGTGCGGCCATGACCAAGAGATACGGCCATTGGCGGTGCTGTCGCGCACCACCCCGTCCGTGATGCACAGACACGCTCGGCGGCCGGCGATTCGCGCAGCGCAACCGCTGCGCGCCAGCTCTCGGGGCCGACTTTGTGCGTGGATTGACGACGTGCCGATGCGCCACACGCATCGCGACCGCGGATCGCTGGTCGCCGGACACTGGGACACGAACAGCTGTTCTATACTCGCCGCCCGTGCCCGCCGTGACCGACCCGCTGGCTGCCTTCAGCGACGCCACGCAGAGTTGGTTCCGATCATCTTTTGAGGAGCCGACGCCTGCCCAGGCGCAGGGCTGGCCGGCCATCGCGGCCGGCGAACACACGCTCATCTGCGCCCCGACCGGCTCGGGCAAGACGCTCGCGGCGTTCCTGTGGTGCATCGACCGGCTGATGAGTGAGCCGCTCCCGTTGGATCCGCAGCGCCGCCTGCGTGTGCTGTACGTATCGCCGCTCAAGGCACTCGTGCACGACGTCAATCGCAACCTGCGCTCGCCGCTGGCGGGCATTGCCATGGCCGCGCGCAAGCTCGGGGCACCGGCGCGTGAGGTCAGCGTCGCGATGCGCACGGGCGACACGCCCGCGCACGAGCGACGCGCGTTCGGCAAGCACCCGCCGGACATCCTGGTCACGACGCCCGAGTCGCTTTACCTGATCCTGACTTCGCAGGCGCGCGAGGCGCTGCGCGGCGTCGAGTGGGTGATCATCGACGAGATTCATGCGCTGGCGGGGACGAAGCGCGGCGCACACCTGGCACTGTCGCTCGAGCGCCTCGAAGCGCTCGCAGAAAAGCCTCCGCAGCGCATCGGCCTGTCCGCGACACAGCGCCCGCTGAGCGTCGTCGCGGGCTATCTGGGCGGCCGCGCCACTCCTGCCGACGACACCACGGCGGGCCTGCCGCGGCCGGTCAAGGTCGTCGACGCGGGGGTGCGCAAACAGCTGGACATCAAGGTCATCGTCCCCGTCGAGGACATGGCCGCGATCGGCGAGGTGCTGCCGCCCGAGCGGCAGCCGGGCGGCTCAGCCGCAGGCCCGGACGCGCGCAGCTCGATCTGGCCACAGGTCCACCCGCGCATCCTCGAGCTGATCCGCGCCCATCGCTCGACGATCGTTTTCGTCAACAGCCGGCGCCTTGCGGAGCGGCTCGCGCTGCGGCTCAACGAGCTGGCCGGTGAGGAGCTCGTCCGCGCGCACCATGGCTCGCTGGCGCGCGAGGAGCGCCTGCAGATCGAGGAGATGCTCAAGGACGGCCGACTGCCCGCGCTGGTGGCGACGTCCAGCCTCGAGCTGGGCATCGACATGGGCTCGGTCGACCTCGTCATCCAGGTCGAGTCGCCCGGTTCGGTCGCGCGCGGGCTGCAGCGCATCGGTCGGGCGGGTCACCAGGTCGGCGAGCCGTCGAAGGGCGTGATCTTCCCCAAGTACCGCGGCGACCTGCTCGAGTGCGCCGTCGTCACGCGCCGGATGCTCGACGGCGACATCGAGCCGACGGTCATCCCGCGCAATCCGCTCGACGTGCTCGCCCAGCAGCTCGTCGCGACCGCCGCAGACCACCGATGGCCGGCCGACGAGCTGTTCAACCTCGTTCGCCGCGCCGAGAACTTCGCCGACCTGGGTCGCGACTCGTTCGAGGCCACGCTGGGCATGCTCGCCGGCCACTATCCGGGTGACGAGTTCGCCGAGCTACGTCCGCGCGTCGTCTGGGACCGCGCGGCAGGGACGGTGGAGAGCCGCCGCGACGCGCGCACCGTGGCCGTCATCAGCGGCGGCACGATCCCCGACCGCGGCCTGTTCGGCGTGTATCTGTCAGATCCAGATATCGACCAGACCGCCGGCCCCGGAACGAAAGCCCGGCAGGCACGGGCCGGCGGCCGTCGCGTCGGCGAGCTCGACGAGGAGATGGTCTACGAGGCGCGCGAAGGAGAGGTGATCCTGCTCGGCGCGAGCGCGTGGCGCATCGAACAGATCACCCACGACCGCGTGCTCGTCTCGCCCGCGCCGGGCGAGCAGGGCAAGGTCCCGTTCTGGAAGGGTGATGGGCCGGGCAGGCCGATCGAGCTCGGCCGCGCGCTGGGCGAGTTCACGCGCACCTACGGCGAGGACGCGACGAGCGGCAGCGTCAAGCGCCGCGACGCGGCCGAGAAGAAGCTGCGCGACGAGCACATGCTCGACGAGCTTGCTGCGCGCAACCTGCTCGACTACCTCGCCGAGGAGCAGTCGGTCACCGGCACACTGCCGAGCGACAAGACGATCGTCATGGAGCGCTTCCGCGACGAGCTGGGCGACTGGCGCATCTGCCTGCTGACGCCCTTTGGAGCAAGAGTCCACGCGCCGTGGGCGCTGGCGATCGAGGCTCGTCTGCGCGAGAAGCTGGGGCTCGACGTCCAGCCCATCTGGAGCGACGACGGCATCGTCGTCCGGCTGCCGATGACCGACGAGCTGGGCGGCGAGGGCTTGACCGCGGACAGTGGCGTCGGCGGCGGCGCCGTGGCCGTGGCAGAGGAGGCAGTGCGCGTCGGGTCGGAGGAGGTCGAGGAGCTCGTCATCGGCGCGCTCGGCTCGTCGGCGCTCTTCTCGAGCCATTTCCGCGAGAACGCCGCGCGTGCGCTGCTGTTGCCCCGAAGACGCGCGGGGCAGCGCACGCCGCTGTGGCAGATGCGCCAGCGCTCGGCGCAGCTCCTGAGCGTTGCCAGCCGCTTCGGCTCGTTTCCGATCATCCTCGAGACGTACCGCGAATGCCTTCAGGACGTCTTCGACCTGCCCGCGCTGAAGGGCATCCTGGCCGCGATCGAGCGGCGCGAGATCCGCATCGTCAGCGTCGAGACGCGTCGCGCGTCGCCCTTCGCGAGCTCGCTGATGTTCAACTACATCGCGTCGTACATGTACGAGGGCGATGCGCCCCTCGTCGATCGCCGCGCACAGGCGCTCGCGCTCGACCGCGACCTGTTGCGCGAGCTGCTCGGCGCGGAGGAGCTGCGCGAGCTGCTCGACGCCGACGCCCTGGCCGAGCTCGAGCTGGAGCTCCAGTTCCTCGCCGGAGACCGGCAGGCGGGCTCGGCCGACGCGGTCCACGACCTGCTGCGCCGGCTGGGTGACCTGCGCGCGGACGAGGTCGCCGCCCGAGTGCGTGGTACCGATGAACGCTCGCGAACGGCTGCCGCCAACGAATGGCTCGAGGCGCTGGCCGCCGATCGTCGCGCGCTGCACGTCAGGATCACTGGCGAGGAGCGCTGGATCGCGACGGAGGACGTCGCTCGTTTTCGGGATGCGCTCGGCGTTGTCCCGCCGGTCGGCACGCCACAGGCATTCCTGATGCCGGTGGAGGACGCTCTCGCCGGGTTGCTTCTGCGCTGGGCGCGCCATCACGGGCCGTTCCTGGCCATCGAGCCAGCCACGCGCTGGGGCGTGCCGGTGGCTGAGATCGACGCCGCGCTCGAGGCGCTGCTCGCGTCCGGCGCGCTGCTGCGCGGCGAGTTCCGGCCCAACGGTGTCGAGCGCGAGTGGTGCCACCCGGACGTGCTGCGCATGCTGCGCCGCCGCTCGCTGGCCAGGCTGCGGCGCGAGATCGAGCCGGTCGAGCCACGGGCGCTGGGCCGCTTCCTGCCGAGGTGGCAGGGGATCAGCGAGCGGCGCGGCGGCGTCGACCGCTTGGCCGAGGTCATCGCGCAGCTCGAAGGGACGCCGCTGCCGGCCAGCGTGCTCGAGCGCGACGTCCTGCCCGCGCGTGTCGCGGGCTACTCGCCGCGCCTGCTCGACGAGCTGGGCGCGGCCGGCGAGGTGATCTGGGTCGGTCTCGGCACGCTCGGCCGCGACGACGGGCGAGTCGCGCTGTACCGCCCCGACCGACTGCCCCTGCTGCTGCCCGACACCGGCGCGCCCGCCGCGGACAGCGAGCGGACGTGGCTGCACGACGCGATCCGCCGTCACCTCGCCGCGCGCGGCGCCTCGTTCTATCGCGATATCCTGGCCGCGACGCTGTCCGTGGCTGTTGCGCGGGGTGAGCGGCCGATGCGCGAACGTGAGCTGCTCGACGCGCTGTGGGACCTGGTCTGGGCCACTGAGCTGACGAACGACACGTTTGCGCCACTGCGCGCGCTGCGCTGGCCGCGCAGCGGCGCCGGCCGGCGCGCCGGAGCTGCGCCGGCCATAGCGAAGCCGCGCTTCGCGAGCGCAGCGCGCATGGGCCCACCGGAGGCGGCCGGACGCTGGTCGCTGGTCAGTGATGCGCTCGCAACCACGATCGCGCTGCGTGGCGGAAAGGCGCCGACCAACACCGAGCGGCGCCACGCCCAGGCGCTGCGCCTGCTCGACGGCTACGGCGTCGTCACGCGCGACACGGTCGCGGGGGAGTCACTGCCCGGCGGCTTCTCAGCGGTCTATCCGGTGCTGCGCGAGATGGAGGAGCGCGGCAGAGTCCGGCGCGGCTACTTCGTCGAGGGCCTGGGTGGCGCCCAGTTCTGCATCCCGGCCGCGCTCGATCGGCTGCGCGCCGAGCGTGGCGACCCGAGCGGCGATGCCGCGCCGGCAGAGGCCGTGATTTTGGCCGCGGCTGATCCGGCCAACCCGTACGGGGCGAGCCTTTCCTGGCCGCGCTGGTCGGACGAGGATCGCCGGCCGCTGACGCGCAGTGCCGGAGCGTATGTCGTCCTGGTCGATGGCGAACCCGCGCTCTACCTGGGCTCCGGTGGCAAGCAGATCGAGACGCTGCCCGCCTTCGGCCGCCCGGAGGTCGCTGCGTTCGCGCTCAACGCGCTGCGTCAGCTGCTCGCGGATGGCCGGCTCCGCACCCTCCAGATCGAGCGCGTCGACGGAGTGAGCGTCAATGAATCGGCGCACGCAGCCGCGCTCGCGGCCGCCGGGTTCCAGCGTTCGTATCGGGGCTGGCTCCTACGCGCGTAGTCAGAGCGCGAGATGCCTGAGGGCGACGCGCTCGCCCGGATTGCGCAGGTTCTCCGACCGCTGCTCGTCGGCCAAACGATCGTCGCCGCGCGCGGCCGCCCGGGCGGCGCACATCTCGAGCGCGTCGTCGGCCGCGCCGTCGTCGACGTCGATACCCGTGGCAAGCACCTGCTCATCGGTTTCGACAACGGCCTCACGCTGCACACTCACCTTGGGCTGCACGGCTCGTGGCACAGATATCGCCGTGGCGAGGCGTGGCGTCGCTCGCCCACGCGCGTCGTCGCGCTGCTCGAAACCGACGAGTGCGTGGCGGCCTGCTTCGACGCCCCGACGGTCGAGCTGCTCGAGACGCGCGCACTGGCGATCCATCCCTCGCTCGGCTCCCTCGGCTCGGACACGGCGACGGCCAATTTCGACATCGACGCGGCGCTGGCGGCCCTGCGCGAGGAACGGCTGGCATGGATGCCGGTGGGCGATGCGCTGCTCGATCAGAGTGCAGTGGCCGGGCTGGGCAACGTGTACCGCAGCGAGCTGCCGTTTCTCGAGCGGCTGAACCCGCTCACGCCGCTTGCGGACGTCAGCGACGACAAGCTGCGCGCGATGCTCGAGCGCGGCGGGCGGCTGGTGAAGCTCAACAGTCGCGGCGGAGCACGGGTGACCACCATGGCCGGCACTCCGTCAGATGTCTACGTCTACGGCCGTACCGGCCGGCCGTGCCTGCGCTGCCGGACGTCCATCCGGAGCGCGGTGACGCGGCGCACACCGGACTCACCGCCGCGCCGTGTCTACTGGTGCCCAAGCTGCCAGCCGGCACAGTCGGCGGGCAATTGACCGGCGCTTCCTTGGCCGAGGTCAGATCGTCGTGGCGTCCTGCGGCCGCGGCCCGCCGGCCAGCCATTCGCGGGTCAGCCGTGGTGGCCAGTCGCGCTGCCACAGCCATGGAACTATTCCCCACAGCAGGATCAGGTAGTCGATGCGCAACGGGCGCGGGTAGTCGAGCACGATGTCGAGCTGGCGCAACGTCTGCGGCCACGTCGCCAGAGTCAGCAGCGCCAGAACCGCGAGCAGCGCGAGGCCGATGCGCCACGACGCGCGGGGCATGAACAGCAGCAGCGGCGCGGGGATGAACTTGAGCGCCGTGCCCAGCGCCCAGCCGACACCGCCCAGTCGGCTGGCGACCAGCCAGGCCAGGAATGGCGTGAGCGCCATCAGCAGGTTGACGTTGCCCGTGTCGAGGTTCGCGGCGAGCGACGGCGCCAGCAGCGCGACGACGATGGCCGTGCCCAGCGGCCGCCGGTCGTAGGCCCACGCGACGGTCACGGCGAAGAGCGCCACGTTCAGGGCACGCCAGATGAACCAGGCAATGTCCCACGGCAGTGCCGCCCAGGGCAGGAACAGGTACAGCGACCACGGCGCATAGGCATACGGCAGCGCTCCCTGGCTGGGCGCGATGTAGCGGCCGGGGATGACCTGGTAGATGTCCTGGCCGGTGAGCCAGTGGCGCACCCCGGTCCAGTACGCGAGCGCATCTGAGCCGGCCAGGTCGCCGCGCGCCCACAGGAACGCGAAGACGAGCCCGGCACTCAGCGCGATCAGGATGATGGCGGCCAGTCGGCGCGGCTCGCGCAGACGCCCAGGCAATGCCCGGGCAAGGTCAAGCTCGCTGCGCACTACGTCAGTCACGACAGGGAAGGTAGCGGGCGGGGCTCCGTTCGTCCTCCTCGACCAAACGTGTTGGGCGCCCCCGCCCGATGCAGATGCTAAGCGATGTCCGCAAGTGCTTGGCAGAAGAATTCACAATCTGTTCACGTCATGTCCAACACCGACCGTGGTGATCGGAATTGATCGATATACTCCCGCGGATGACCGAGGGGCACGTCATCGTCATCGGCGGCGCGGAAGACAAGGTGCGGGAACGCGTCATCTTGGCGCGCTTCATCAAGCTTGCCGGTGGCCATGACGCACGGATCGCGGTGATTTCGACCGCCTCATCGCTTGGTCCGCTGGCCGGCGAGATGTATAGGCGCGTGTTCACCGAGCTCGGCGCGTCCGAGGTGCACCCGATCCACACGATCAACCGCGCGCAATGCTCGGATCCGATCGCGGTCGGCACGGTGCGCGAGGCGACGGGCATCTTTCTGACGGGCGGCAACCAGCTGCGCCTGTCGTCGACGATCGGCGGCACGCCGTTGGCCCACGCAATCACGCGGCGCCACCGCGAAGGTGCCGTAGTAGCCGGCACGAGCGCCGGCGCCTCCGCGATGAGCACGCACATGGTCGCATTCGGTGCAAGCGGGGCAACGCCAAAGCAGCGCATGGTCCAGATGGCCGCTGGCCTCGGAATCCTGCCCGGTCTGATCGTCGACCAGCATTTCGAGCAGCGCAACCGCCTGGGCCGCTTGCTCGCGATCATCGCCCAGAACCCATCGCTGCTCGGCATCGGCGTCGACGAGGACACCGCGGGCGTGGTCGGGCCGGACCGCGTGCTCGAGGTCATCGGGCGACGGAGCATCACGATCATCGACGGCGCGGAATCGGAGACCGACGCGTGGGAGGTCAAGGCGCACCGACCGCTGATGATCAGCAACGTCATCCTGCACTCTCTGCCGGCGGGTTATCGCTTCGATCTGGATCGCCGCGAGCGCCTCGCGGCGCCTATCCTTCGCGCTCTGGACGCGGATTCGCTCGCCTCGAGCTGACCTCGCTCCGCCAACCACGGGGCCACTCCGATAGCCGACAAGCAATCGCACCAGCCACCGCCGACCGGCCAGCCAGAGCCGACACTGTGCATCCTCGATACGCGCGTCCTGCGCGGGCCGAACATCTGGTCGCGCACGCCGGCGATCGTGCTCTACGTCGATCTGGGCGTGCTCGAGGACTGGCCCAGCGACACGATCCCGGGCTTCAACGAGGCCCTCGTCGAGCTCATCCCGTCGCTCGGGGACCATGCCTGCTCGCTCGGCCGCCGCGGCGGCTTCGTCAGCCGCCTGAAGGACGGCACGTGGCTGGGCCACGTGACCGAGCACGTGGCGCTGGAACTGCAGAGCCTCGCCGGCACGGACGCGCACGCGGGCAAGACGCGCGCATCACCCGGCGAGCACGGCCGTTACAACGTCGTCTACGAGTTCCGTGACGAGGACGTCGGCCGTGCCGCGGGCCGGCTCGCAGTGGCTCTCGTCAACCACCTCGTCTCTCCCGACGCGGCGCCGCTCGACTTCGCCGAGCAGCTCGAGGACCTCATCCGCATCGCCGAGCGGCGCGCCTACGGGCCGTCGACGCAGGCGATCGTCGACGAGGCGGTATCGCGCGACATCCCGGCCATGCGCCTCGACCGGTCCAGCCTCGTCCAGCTGGGCCAGGGCATTCACCAGCAGCGCATCCGGGCGACGATGACCTCGCGCACGAGTGCGATCGCGGTCGATATCGCTTCGGACAAGAGCCTGACCAACGCACTGCTCAGCTCGGCGGGGCTGCCCGTACCGCGGTCGCGCGTCGTGCACACCCACGACGGCGCCGTCGAGGCGGCAGCCGAGGTCGGCTACCCGGTGGTCGTCAAGCCGCTCGACGGCAACCACGGCCGTGGCGTGGCCCTCGACCTGCGCACCGGCGACGACGTCCGGCGGGTGTTCCAGCAGGCGTACGACGAGAGCCGCAACGGCGATGTCGTGGTCGAGTCGTTCGTCTCGGGCAACGACTACCGGATCCTGATCGTCGGCGGCAAGCTCGCGGCGGTCGCCGAGCGTGTCCCGGCCAGTGTCGTCGGCGATGGCACGCACACAGTCCACGAGCTGGTCGAGATCGAGAACGCCGATCCGCGGCGCGGCATCGGCCACGAGAAGGTGCTCACACGCATCAGCATCTCGGCCGCGGCGCACGAGCTGCTCGCCAAGCAGGACCTCGATCTGGATGCCGTGCCCGAGCAGGGCCGCCGGGTCATGCTCGCCGCCACCGGCAACATGTCGACCGGCGGCACTTCCATCGACCGGACTTTTGAGGCACATCCGGACAACGTCGAGATCGCCGAGACGGCGGCCCAGGTCGTGGGCCTGGACGTCGCCGGCATCGACTTCATCGCTCCGGACATCGCGGTGCCGGTGCGCGAGCAGGGCGGCGCCATCGTCGAGGTCAACGCCGCGCCGGGCTTTCGGATGCACACCAACCCGACCGAGGGCGAACCGCAGTTCGTCGCCAAGCCGGTCATCGACCTGCTCTTCTCGCCCGGCTCGAACGCGCGCATCCCGATCATCGGCGTGACCGGCACCAACGGCAAGACGACGACGGTGCGCATGATCGGCCACATCCTCAAGTTGATGGGCCGGCGCGTGGGCATGACCACGACCGACGGCATCGTCATCGACGGCCGCATGATCAGGAAGGGCGACATGTCCGGCCCGAAGTCGGCCCAGATGGTGCTCCAGAACCCATCCGTGGACACGGCCGTTTTCGAGGTTGCCCGCGGCGGCATCCTGCGCGAGGGGCTTGGCTACGACCGCAACGACGTAGCGGTCGTGACCAACGTCACCGGCGATCACCTCGGCCTGCGCGGGGTCGACACCCTCCAGCAGCTGGCGCACGTCAAGTCCGTGCTGGTCGAAGCAGTTCCGCGGACCGGCACGGCCGTGCTCAACGCCGACGATCCGCTCGTGGCGCGCATGGACCGTCAGTGCCACGGCAGCGTCGTCCTCTTCTCGATGGCCCAGACGCGTGAGGAGGAGGGCTACGATCGCGTCGACGGCCACACCGGCCGTGGCGGCGCGGCGATGGTCCTCCAACGCACGGACGACGGCGAGCTGATCGTCCTGCGCGACCGCGACCGGACCATGCCGCTGCTGTACACGCACCTGATCCCGGCCACGTTCGGCGGCCGCGCGCGCATGAACGTGGCCAACGCCCTGGCCGCGGCCGCGGCCGCCTGGGCCGCCGGCGCGCACGTGCACGACATCCGCCAGGGCCTGCGCACGTTCAGCACGAGCTTCTTCCAGGCGCCCGGGCGCCTGAACGAGGTGCCGATCGACGGCTACCGCGTGATCCTCGACTACTGCCACAACGTCGACGGCATGCGCCGCCTGACCGAGTTCGTCGACCTGATGATGAGCAACCAGAACGGCGAGGGCCGGCAGGGCAGCGCGATCGGCGTGATCGGCATGCCAGGCGACCGGCGCGACGAGGACCACCGCGAATACGGTCGCCTCGCGGCGCACTCGTTCGACGAGGTCATCGTGCGCGAGGATCGCAACCTGCGCGGGCGCCGGCAGGGCGAATCGGCCGAGCTCGTCAGGCAGGGGGTCGAGAAGGGCATGGCCGAACAGGGCGCGCGGTGTGCCACGGTCAAGGTCCAGCCCGACGAACAGGACGCGGCCGTGGTCGCGATGCACGACGCGCGGCGCGGCGACCTGGTCATGCTGTGCAGCGACGACATCCCCGCCGTCTATCGGCGGGTCATGATCGACGCCAAGGCGCACGGCGTGCCCGCCATCACTGACCCCGGTGAGCTGGCCGTAGACGAGGGCTAGCTGCTCCGACGCCTGGCGCGCGTCCTCACGCCGTCGTCTGAACGCCGCCATCCCCACGCCGCGATGCGTGCACGGGCTCACAATCGGCCACTTCCCGCAGCAAAGGCCTGCGCGACGCGCGATCGAGATCGGGATTGCCCAGGGAATTGGAGCCTCGTGCAGCGCTGCCCGCATCAACCGTGCCGCGTGCTGCCCGCATCTCGCGCTGAGGCGTTCAGCCCAGCGGCACGACCGTGATCGTCGCGTCGTCCGTATTGCTGACCCACAGCTGACCCTGACGGAAGAGCATCCGACGCGGGCATAGCCCCGTGCTTATCCCCGCGCCGACGCTGTTCGTAGCGGGATCGATCGGGGCGACCACGCCGCCTCCGGTGATGGCCAGCCAGATCTGGTCGCCCTCCGCGGCGAGGCCTTCGTTGAGCGTCCCGCCTGGGAAAGTGGCGATGACCTTGCCCGTGACCGGGTCGATCCGCGTCACGGTTCCAGCGTCAACGTTGGCCACCCAGACCGACCCGGCCGCGAAGCAGATTCCCTCTGAGCCATCGCCGGCCCTGATCGTCGTGATCACCTTGTTGGTCACGGGATCGACCCGGGTGACAGTCCCCGAACCGTAGTTCGTGACCCAGACAGAGCCGAATCCCAGGCCGACGTGACGCGGCTCCAAGCCAACGTTGATGGTTGCCGCGACAGAGTTCGTGGCCGGATCGATGCGCACCATGGACGCCGTGCGCGAAGAGCTGCTCGAGGCTGGCCCGGACGCCGCGATCGCGACGCTCCGCCTTGGCGTGCGCCTGACGTCAGCCGACATCGACGAGCTAAGCGCGGCGCTCGACCAGATCGGTGAGCAGTTCTCGCGCCGTGACGATCCCAAGGGCGAGCCCGTCGGCATCCTGGCCGTTGTCCATCGACGTCTCTAGCTTCGGAAGCGCTGCAGGGTGCGCGGATCGACGACCGCGTCGAAGCCGGCGCCAAGTAGGTAGTCGCGCACCTCTGGTCGCTGCTCGTGGCACATGAGCGTGATCACGCGAGTGTTCTCACCGACCGTCGCGAGCTCGCTCTCGAGCGCGCCGAGCTCCGTTTCGTAGACCGCCACGTCATGCGCGGCGACGCCTGCTGAGCGGATACCGGCCAGCAGCTCCCCGATCACCGACGCGCGCGACCGCCCGCGCAGGAAGGTGAGCGATTCCTTGATCGTGACGCGGTCGGCACGCTCGCCCGCGAGGCGGCCGATGGCGCGCAGCGAATCGTCCGGCCTGTCGCCGGCAGTGCCGACGACCGCGATCATGCTCGCGCGTCGCTTGCCGCGTTTCCCGATCAGGCCTTCGGCCGTGTCGAGCAGCGCCTCGAGACCGGCCTCGTTATGGGCGTAGTCGACCATCACGAGCGTGTCGCCGCGGACGTAGAGATTCATGCGGCCGGGCATCAGCTCGGCCGTGATCAGGAAGCCGCGCAGCCCGGCCGCGACGTCCGTGGCACCGATGCCCAGGGCACGCGCGCCACAGACGGCCGCGAGGGCGTTGGCCACGTTGTGACGGGCGAGGCCGAGGAGCGTCGCCGGGACGTCGTCCAGGGCGACGATCTCCGAGCGCCGCCCACCGACGCGCTCGACGATCATGCCGTCCTCGACGCAGAACGCCGTCCCACCGCGGGCCAGATGAGCGCGCACGCGGCGAGTTCGCTCGGCCGGCCGTGCCGTGTAGTAGAAGACGGGCGCCTTGAGCCAGCGTGCGACTGCAGCGACGAGCGGATCGTCGGCGTTGAGCGCCACCGCGCCGTCGCTCCTGGTCACGCGGCAGATGACCGACTTCACCTCGGCCAGCTCGGGCAGCGTATGGACGCCTTGCAGGTCGAGATGGTCGGCGCTGATGTTGGTCAGCACGCTCGCGTCGTTCGACTCGTAGCCAAGGCCGCGCAGCAGGATCCCGCCACGCGCCGTCTCGAGCACGCCGATGTCGAGATCGGGCCGAGCGAAGACGGCGCGCGCCCCGGCCGGTCCCGTGTAGTCGCCGGCCTCGACGAGCTGCTCATCGACGAGCACGCCGTCGGTCGTCGTCGTACCGACGTGCATGCCCGCGGTGCGGCAGATGTGGGTGATCATGCGCGCCGTCGTGCTCTTGCCGTTGGTGCCGCTGACGCTGATCACCCTGAGCGCGCGTCGATCGTCCGTGACCCAGTCGGGTGCGACTCCGCGCGCTTCCCTGATGCGCTCGATCGCGCGCGCCGCCACGTGCTCGCTCGGCTCGTCGGCGAGCCGGAGCGCGGCGCGCGCGATCGTCTCTGTCTGGCGCGACAGCTGCCACGGAAAGGCCACGATCCAGTGGCCCGGGTCGCTCGAGCGGTGGATGGAGACCGCGACATCCGTGGCGAGTGCACCGCGATGAAGTCGGCGCACCCACGCGGCCAGCTCGGCGACCGGCTCGGGCGCCTCGCGCCGGGGAACGTTGCGGCCCAGGCGAACCAGCGCGTGCCGAGGCGGCAGCCGCTGCCCGAACCAGGTCCGGCGCCGGCCCACGGCGACCTCGATCTTGACCGCAGGCACGAGGCGATAGATGTTTGGGCCGTCAAGCAGGCGGACTTCGATCAGGCGCACGGTCGCCGGAGTATATGAGCGGCGCGAGAGTCGCCGGCCGAGACGCGCTTGATGCGGACAGGGTGGCGCGCGGCGTCAATTCCCTGCGCAAATCCTCTCGCAACCGGCCTTCTGGCGACGCTTTCTTGCGGGAATCGCGGGGTGGCGAGCCCGCGCACGCATCACTATGGTTTGACCGATGACCGACGTCTCCGACACCCAGCTGGCGCACCTGCGCGCATTCGCCGACGGCGCGCTGCCGGCCTTCCTGACCGATCTCGAACGGCTCGTCAACATTGACTGCGGCACGTACTCGAAGGCCGGCGTCGACGAGATCGGCCGCTGGTTCCAGGACCAGGCGACCGAGCTCGGAGCGGTGCTCGCGACCGAGCCGAACGAGTCGCTCGGCGACACGATCGTCGCTACCCTCGACGGCCGCGCCGGCGGCGGGCACTGCCTGGTCATCGGCCACCTGGACACCGTCTTCCCGGATGGCACGGCCGCCGAGCGGCCGTTTGCGATCGCCGACGGCCACGCGACAGGCCCGGGCGTCAACGACATGAAGGCGGGGCTGCTGTGTGGCATCTACGGCCTGCGCGCGTTGCGCGCCCTGGCCACGGCCGAAGCCGGCCGGGCCGTGACCGCGGCCGAGTGGCTGCCGTTCGAGCGGCTCACCTTCGTCGCCAACCCCGACGAGGAGA
>DATCGV010000041.1:0-39280 GCA_036508755.1 Candidatus Limnocylindrales bacterium
CGCACGGCGGGCGCGCCCGGCGATTGCATCCAGTTCGGGCGCCGGCCAACCAGGCGCGACGCGGCGCGCGGTCCCAGGATGTGGCGCAGGTCGTAGCCCTCCCCCGCGCGCTCATCGGCCGGGCGCTGGTCGTCGTCGACCGCGCCTTCATCCATGGCGACGAGTCGGGGACCATGCATCAGCTCGGCCGGGATCTCCATCAGGAAGCGGGAGGGGACTGAGAAGCCGCCTCTGCCCCATGTGGCGCGGGTAGCGGCGTGGGTCAGGTACAGCCTGTGGCGCGCGCGTGTGAGCCCCACGTAGGCGAGGCGGCGCTCCTCCTCCATCTGGCGCTGATCGTCGAGCGCGCGCGAGTGCGGGAAGACGCCTTCCTCGAGCCCGGTGATGAACACCGCGTCGAACTCGAGGCCCTTGGCCGCGTGGAGCGTGATCAGCGTGACGGCATCGGCGTCCTTCTCGTACGAGTCCTGGTCGGCCACAAGGGCCGTCTCCTCGAGCAAGCGGTCGACGGCATCCTCAGGCTCGAGATCGGCGTAGCGCGTCACCACCTCGCGCAGCTCGAGCAGGTTGGCCCAGCGATCCTCGCCCTCCTGCGAGCCGTCGAGCAGCATCTGGCGGTAACCGGACTCCTCGAGCACGACGTCCATCAGCTCCGGCAGGTCAAGGACTCCGATCCGCCGACGCAGGCGCTCGATGATCGCCACGAACGCAGCGATCGACGAGCGCGTCCGCGTGGCGAGCTCGCTGCCGGCCTGTGCCCCCGCGAGCGCCTGGAGCGCCTCCCACACGTTCCCGCTGCGCCGGCTCGCCTCGGCCCGTAGTGCCGCGATCGTCTTCTCGCCGATGCCGCGCGGCGGGACATTGATGACTCGCTCGTAGGCGGCCGTGTCGACGTCACTGCGCAGCACGCGCAGATATGCCAGCGCGTCCTTGATCTCGCGGCGCTGGTAGAAGCGCGTGCCACCGACCAGCTGGTAGCGCAGGCCATAGCGCAGGAACGCTTCCTCTATCGCCCGGCTCTGGGCGTTGGTTCGGTACATGACCGCGAGATCGCGCAGGTTGTAGGTGCGCTCGTCGCCCTCGTCGGCGCGCCGCGCGAGCCACGACCCGCCGGCGCCACGGCCGCCGACGAGCGCCTCCACCTGGCGCGCGACCCACTCCGCCTCCTCGTCCTCCGAGTCGGCCTCGAAGCGCTCGATGAGCACCCCGCGCGGGTTCTCGGTCCACAGCTTCTTCTCTTTGCGCGCCTCGTTGCGCGACACGACGGCGTGCGCGGCGTCGAGGATCAGCTGCGTCGACCGGTAGTTCTGCTCGAGCTTGACGACCGTCGCGTTGGGGTAGTCGCGCTCGAAATCGAGGATGTTGCGCAGGTCCGCGCCACGCCACGAATAGATGCTCTGGTCGTCGTCGCCGACCACGGCGAGGTTCTTGCGCTTGCCGGCCAGGTGGCGTATCCACAGGTATTGCGCGCGGTTGGTGTCCTGGTACTCGTCGACGTGCAGGTAGCGCCAGCGATCCTGGTAGTGGGCAAGCACGGCGGGCGCCTCGTCGAACAGGCGCACGGCTTCATTGAGCAGGTCGTCGAAATCGAGCGCGCTGGCAGCCTTCAGGCGCGACTGATACGCCCGATACGCGCGGGCAGCGATCTCCTCCTGGTATCCACGGGCCGCGCTCTCAGCCTGCTCCGGACCGAAAAGATCGTTCTTCCATCGTCCGATCTGGCCCAGGATCGCCTGCGGCCGCAGCTCGCTGCCGGCGAGGTCCAGATCACGCAGCACGAGCTTGATCGTCGAAGTCTGGTCGTCGGTGTCGTAGACCGCGAACCGTGGGTCGATGCCGATTGCCGCGCCGTCGCGCCGCAGCACGCGCGCGCAAAGCGAGTGGAAGGTGCCCATGGCGACGTCGCGCGCCTGTTCGCCGACGAGGGCGAGGATGCGCGCGCGCATCTCGGCTGCGGCCTTGTTGGTGAACGTGACCGCCAGGATCTGCCACGGCTTGACGCCACGGACGCCGACGAGGTACGCGACGCGATGGGCGAGCACTCGCGTCTTGCCGCTGCCCGCGCCGGCGAGGATGAGCAGCGGCCCCTCGGTCGTGGTAACGGCGCGGGCCTGCTCGGGATTGAGGCGCGAGACGATCGACTTCGCGAGCTCGTCGCGTGCCTTGCTGTCCGCCTCCTCGTCGCGCTCCGGTTGGCGCAGCCTGGAAAGATCTAGCGAGCCGCGCGACGAGAACCAGTCCGCGACATGAGGCGCCTCGTCGTCCGTCAGCGGCTCCCCGCCGGGCTGACTGGCCTTGCTGCGTCGTCCGGACGGTCGTGGGTCGACAGAATCCTCGGCCGGCTCGAGATCGACGCCGGGCACCTCATGGGGTAGCGGAGGCAGCTCCTGCCGATCGTTGTCGAGCTCGTCGAACAGTCCCTTCACTGGCCCGATCGTAACGCGGCAGAGCATCGGGCGGGCTCATCGGGTGCCGTGCCAGACGACTGACGTATCCTCCCGCAACCCAGTCCTTGAGGAGATTCCAAAGTGCGCGCAACCAAGCTGGCCTCCCTGGCCCTGCTCGCCGTCGCGATAACTGCATGCACAAGCGTGGCACCGGCGTCGACGCCCTTCGTGAGCACCCCGATCACACCACCGCCGGGTACCAGCACATTGCCCTCGGCAGGTTTGCCCACGCTGCCAGTGCAATCAATTCCCGCCGTGGCGTCGCCCAGCGCTGCGCCGCCGACGATTGCCCCGCAGACCGCCTCTCCGACAGCGGAGCCGACCAAGACGCCCAAACCGACCAAGAAGCCGACACCCACGCCGAGCCCGACGCCCACGCCGATTGCCGGCGACATCGAGGTCAACTTCGATATGTCGTCCATCCCGAACCCCTGGAACAACAACACCGATTACACGATCCGCGTCTACATCGCTGCGCTCAGCACGCAGAATCTTCCGAACGTGCACGTGAAGCTGGTGGCCCAGAACGAAGGCGTGTCTTTCAAGTTCGACACTGGCCCTATAGCCATCACCGACAGCTACTACCACGACATCGTGGTCAACCTGCCCGCGATCGGGCCGTCGGCCCTGATCCTCAGCGCATCGATGCCCGATGGCTATGCCGACACGAACAAGGCCAATAACTCCAAGTCCGTAACCATCGACGTCCAGCTCGCCCCGTGATGGTCATCGGCTTGCCGATGGCGTTCGTGCCACGGCCGTGGTGCCGGCCGGCGCCTTCGGCCCAGTAGTAGGCCGAAACCACCCGTCTCGGTTTACGGGACGGTTGTGGCGAGGTACGCCTCGTTGTCGGTCTCGTCGGACTCGACGATGGTGTCGTCCGGGTCGAGCAGGACGTAAACGGTGTAGCCGCCTGACGCGGGGAAACGGACCCCGTTGGTGATCGGGTCTGTTGCTCCTGCCGTTACTGAATGGGTGAGGTCGTGGCGGGCCAGATCGTACTTAGTGCTGGCCGAGTCATAGGCAAAGATGTAGAAGACGGGATCGACAGCATCCGCGCTTCCATTGTTACCTATGGTGAACGCGACCTCGTAGATGTCTGATCCGGCTGTGGGAGGAGTGACCATGAGCGATCCCTCGACGTAGAGGTTCGGCAGGTCTACCGCCGTCGCAGTGATCTGCTTTGTGTTGTCGTTCTCGTTCGACTCGGCGATGTCGTCGTAGAAGTCGGCTGTCGCCGTGATCGTGTAGTCCGCCGCGTTGCTGACATTGGCGTTGAACGCCACCTGCGTCGAGGCGCCAGCGGCGAGCGAGGCGACCGATATCTCCGCGAACTGGAACGAGTGCTGGCCGTCAGTGGTGTCTGCCTGCGCGCCGACATAGAAGCTCGCTGCGTCGGCTGAACCGTCGTTCTTCACTGTCACCTTGAGCGGCGTGTCGGTGTTGATCAGCCACGGGTCGGCGCCAAGGGCAAGCTTGGATACGACGAGGTTAGGAGCCCTAAGTGTGGGCGTGCCTGTCGGGCGTGGCTTCTTGGTGGCCGCCGGCGTTGGCGTCGCAGGTTGGGCAGTCGCGGCCTGCGAAGGCTCGACGGGCACCGTCGGCTGGACCGAGGCCGGTGCGATTGACGACGCGCTGCTGGGAGCACCCGACGCGGCGGGCGAGGCGCTTTGCACAGGAACCGAGATGACGATCGACGCTGTCGGGGCAATCGTTGTGCACCCCGTGGCCAGGATCGACATCAGCGCGAAGACCGCAGCAATCTTCACCGAACACTCCTCCGCTTACGGCGCACGGCCGTTCTCGATGAGCCTACTACCTCGCCGCCGGCAGCCCCAAGGTCGACATCGAGGGGTCGGGCGCGACGTGCGCGACGGGCAGTCTGGCCAAGCGACTTACGGGACCGTTACGTCGAAACGCGCTTCGTTGTCGTCCTCGCTCGATTCGTCGACGACGCTGCCCGAATCGAGGTACGCGTAGACGGCATAGTTGCCCGGCGCGGGGAAGTTGTTTCCGGACCAGATTTCCTCGCCGGTGCTGGCACCGGCGGCAATGACCGGGCCACCCTCGGTCGTGCAGCACTCGAACGGGTCAAACGTGCCGGACGTCGTATCGGAGTTCCAGGTGAAGCCAACGTCGAATGAATCCGTCACATCATCCGTGCCCGTGTTCTGGATGCGCATGTTGAGGTCGTAGCCGTTGTTGGCGGCCTCGTCCGGTGTGATGGTGAATCCGTTCGGCGCGAAGGCGAGGTTGGCCAGGCTGACGGCAGTTTCCGCGAGCGTGTTGGTGTTGTCGTCCTCGTTCGACTCCGTGACCTGCTGATCGGAGTCAGCCTGAGCGGTGTAGGTGTAGTCACCGGGATTGGTCTGCGAAATGTCGACGGCGACCTGCACGGAATCGCCCGTGGCCAGGCCATCGACAGCAGTCGGGCTTTCAGCCCCGCCGCCCAGTCCGTTGTTCTCGGCCCAGCTGATGCCAAGGTCGAAGGTGCCCGCATCCGCCGTGCCGACGTTCTTGATCGTGACCTGGCCGTCGGTCTTGGCTCCAACGATGATTCGATCGACGCTGGATGTGAATTTGGTGATGACCAGGTTGGGCAGCCCCGGGCAGCTCGGCGCGACGGGACTTGACCGGCTTGGGAGTTTTCGGCGGTCGAGACGGAACCGGGGTGAGGGCGAGGCTCGGTGAAGCCTCGGTGATGCTGGGCAGTGCGCTTGGGAGAGCGGCCGACGGCGTAGCGGCGATCACAACCGGTGCCGAAGCTGCGGGTGAGGGCGGCTCAGAAGCCGCGCTGAGCGACGTGCACGCTGCAGCCAGGATCATCGAGCCAACGACGACAACTGCGCGTCGTGGGTCCAGCATCGCAGCAACTCCCATCAGGCGGCCCGTAGGGAAGCGAAGTTAGCAGCAGCTCAGGGCCAGATCGCAGCGGACGGGAACGATCGCCGCCTGCCGCCACGAGAAATGCACTGCGACCTCGGGAAAACGCAACGGGTCGCCCGGCTATAGTCGGCTCGTCCCATGCCTGAAAGCCGCGATCCACACTCGGGCACCGTCACCTTCCTGTTCACCGACATCGAGGGTTCGACCCGCCTGCTCGAAGCGCTCGGGACGGGCTACGCGGACGTCCTGGCGAAGCACCACGCCATCCTGCGCGACCAGATTGCCCTGAGGCACGGCACAGAGGTCAAAACCGAGGGCGATTCGTTCTTCGTCATCTTCCACAGCGCGGCAGAGGCGGTCGAAGCAGCTGTTGGCGCGCAACGCGCGCTCGCGGCCGAGGCTTGGCCAGCGGGCCACCCGGTGCGGGTCCGCATGGGCCTCCACACAGGCGAGGTAGCCCTGGTCGCGAATGAATACGTTGGCCTGGACGTCCACCGCGCCGCCCGGGTCGAGGCGGCCGCGCACGGCGGCCAGGTGCTGATCACGGGCGCCACTCGGGATCTGGTCCAGTCCGTGCTGCCTGATGGGGCGTCGCTGCGCGACATGGGTGAGCATCGCCTGCGCGACCTCGAGCGCCGGGAGCACCTCTACCAACTGGTCGTAGTCGGGCTGACCAACGATTTCGCGCCGCTGCGCACGATGTCCGTGCGCCTTGACCTGTTGCCACGCGACCTGACCAGTTTCGTTGGGCGCGACACGGAACTGGTTCATCTGACCGAGCTGCTGCGAGATACGAGGCTGGTCACGCTGACCGGGCCTGGCGGCACAGGCAAGACGCGCCTTGCGATCGAGGCCGCGCGCCGGGCAGAGTCGACGCTGCCGGATGGCGCCGCGTTCGTGGCGCTCGCGCCGATTCGCGACCCGATGCTCGTGGGGTCGACGATCCGCCAATCGCTTGGCCTGGCCGAAGAGCCGGGAACATCGGGCATCGACACCGTGATCCAGCAGATGCACACCACGCAGGCACTCCTTGTGCTCGACAACCTCGAGCAGCTGCCGGCGGCGTCACCCACGTTGGCCCAGCTGCTGGAAGGCACTGTCGCCCTGAAGCTCCTGGTTACCAGCCGCTCTCCCCTGCACATCTCGGGCGAGCAGGAATTCCCTGTACCGCCCCTCGGTCTTCCAGACGTCGCCGACCGGGACGATATTGAAGCCGCCTCCAGGTCGGAGGCCGTCAGGCTGTTCGTACAGCGCGCGCGCACGGTCCGTCCAGACTTCGAGCTGACGTCCAGCAACGCACGCGCCATCGTCGAGATCTGCGAACGCCTGGATGGGTTGCCACTGGCCATCGAGCTGGCCGCCTCCCGCATCCGGATGCTGCCGCCGGAGGCTCTGCTGACGCGGCTGTCGCGCCGCCTGGACCTGCTCCAATCGAACGCCGCTGATCGCACGGATCGCCAGCGGACGTTGCGTGGCGCGATCGACTGGAGTCACGAGCTGTTGGGCGGCGATGAACGAGCAATCTTCAGGCGCTGCTCGATCTTCGTGGGCGGCTTCCAGTTGGAGGCCGTGGAGGTGGTTGCGCCGGCTGGCGGACCAATCGCCATGGACCTGCTCGACGGAGTCGCCTCGCTGGTCGACCACAGCCTCGTCCGCCAGGGCGAGACCACCGGCGAGCCACGTTTCACCATGCTCGAGTCGATCCGCGAATACGGGCTCGAGCAACTGGCCGCTTCCGCGGAATCCGACACAACAGCAGCCGCCCACTCCGCGTACTACCTGAGCACCGCGCTCGAACTGAGTCCGGGCTTCACGCGTGGGGAAGAGGCACTCAACAAAGCTGAGCGCGAGCACGACAACATCCGATCGGCCCTGCGTTGGGCGATCGACTCTGACATGCTCGAGGTGGCCATGGAAGCGGCCGGCGCGCTGTGGCGCTTCTGGCACCTTCGTGGCCACCTGCGCGAAGGCGAGCGCACGCTGGCCGAGGTCCTCGCCACGGCGCCCGACTCACCCAGTCATGGCCGAGCGCGCGCCCTGTACGGGAAGGCCAGCCTCACCTACTGGCGCGGTGACTATGAGCAGTCGCGACGAGAGTATGAACAGTGCCTGGAGATTGCTGAGGCCACCAACGACGACGTAACCATCGCCGAAGCCCACTACGCGGTCGGCTTCGTTCAGGTCAACGCGCACGACTATGACGGCGCGCGTGCTTCGTACGAGGCCAGCAGAGTGGCTGCAGCGCGCACAGGCGATGAGCTGTCGGTGGCCAACGCGATATTCGGCTCGGCGTTCGTCGATGCAATAGGCGGCCCGTATGGGGACGCGGTCCCCAAGTTCGAGCAGGTGATCCCGGCTTTCGAGCGCATCGGCGACCGTTATGCGTCGCTCAACGCCCAGGGCGCGTTCGGGCGAGTGCTCCAGCTGCTCGGCAGGCTCGATGAAGCGCGTCGATATCACCTGATGGAGTTGGAAGGATCGATCGAGATGGGCGATCGAACGATGACCGCCATGGCGTTCCACGATCTCGGCGCCATCGCTGTCGAGAAGGGCCAGATGGAGCGTGGGCTGCAGTTGGAGGGTGCCTCGCGCGCCATCGGTGACCTGTTGGGCGGTGGTGCTCCGACCGAGCTGGTCAAGGCCAACGATCCCGAGGAGCGGGCATCGGCAAGCGGAATGTCGAAGGCAGAAATCGACCGCTTGATCCGTGAAGGGCGGGCGCTTCCGGAGTCCGCGGCGGTCGCCCTCGCCCGGCACGAGGCGAACGAGCAGGGTGCGTACTGACACATTAGGCGGCAACACCCTCGTCGTCGGTCACGCTCAACACGAATCGAAGGGCCCGAGCCGATTGCTCGGCTCGGGCCTCATGGTTGCGAGTTAACTGATCGACGCGAGGACGCGCCGGATCAGTAGTCCATGTCGTCGCCGTGATTGTGGCCGGCGCCGCCCGCTTCCCTCTTCTCCGGCTTGTCGGTGATCAGAGTCTCCGTCGTCAGCACCATGCCGGCGATCGAAGCCGCGTGCTGAAGGGCAGAGCGCGTGACCTTGGCCGCATCGACGATGCCCTTGTCGTACATGTCGACGTATGCACCGCGGAGCGCGTCGTAGCCCTGCCCGATCGGCAGGAGCTTGACCGCCGCGACGATGACCGAGCCTTCCTGGCCGGCGTTCTCGGCGATCTGCCGGACCGGGGCCTCGAGCGCGCGGCGGACGATGTTGACGCCGATCATCTCGTCGCCCTCGAGCTTCAGCTCGTCGAGCGTCGGGATGGTCTGGAGCAGGGCGGTGCCACCGCCGGCGACGATACCCTCCTCGACCGCAGCTCGGGTGGTCGAAAGCGCATCCTCGATGCGGTGCTTCTTCTCCTTGAGCTCGACCTCGGTCGCGGCACCGACCTTGATTACGGCCACACCGCCGGCCAACTTGGCCAGGCGCTCCTGGAGCTTCTCCTTGTCGTAGTCCGAGGTTGTCTCCTCGATCTGCGCCTTGATCTGCGTCATCCGGCCCTTGATCGCCTCGGGCGAACCGCCGCCGTCGACGAGAGTCGTGTCGTCCTTGGTCGAGACGACGCGCCGGGCATTGCCGAAGTCCTCGGCGGTGACGCTGTCGAGCTTGCGCCCGAGCTCCTCGCTGATGACGTTGGCCCCACTCAGAATGGCCATGTCACGCAGCATCTCCTTGCGCCGGTCGCCAAAGCCGGGGGCCTTGACGGCGAGCACGGAGATGGTGCCCTTGAGCTTGTTCACGACCAGCGTCGCCAGCGCCTCGCCGTCGATGTCTTCGGCAACCAGGAAGAGAGGCTTGCCCAGCTGGACCGCCTTCTCAAGTGCCGGGAGAAGTTCCTGGATGCTCGAGATCTTTTTGTCGGTGATCAGGATGGCGGGGTTCTCGAGAACGGCCTCCATCCGGTCCGGGTTGGTCACGAAGTACGCCGAGATGTAGCCCCGGTCGAACTGCATGCCCTCCGTGTATTCCTTCTCGAGGCCCAGCGACTGGCCTTCCTCGACCGTGATGACGCCGTCCTTGCCGACCTTGTCCATCACCTCGGCAATGGTCTCGCCGACCTCGGGATCCGCGGCGCTGATCGCCGCGACTGCCGCGATCTGCTCGCGGTTGTCGACCGGCTTGGCATTCTTCTTGAGCTCAGCGACGACGCGCTCGACGGCCTTGTCCATGCCGCGTTTGACGATCATCGGATTGGCGCCCGCGGTCACATTCTTGAGACCCTCGGTCACCAGCGCCTGGCCGAGCACGACCGCGGTCGTCGTGCCGTCGCCGGCAACGTCGTCCGTCTTGGTCGCCACTTCCTTGAGCAGCTGCGCGCCCATGTTCTCGAACGGATCCTCGAGATCGATGTCACGCGCGATGGTCACACCGTCGTTGGTGATCGTTGGCGCGCCGAACTTCTTATCGAGGACGACGTTGCGGCCCTTGGGACCCAGCGTCACCTTCACGGCATCGGCGAGACGATCGACGCCGCGCTTGAGACTGCGGCGCGCAGTCTCGTCAAAGATCAGTTGCTTTGCCATTGGTCAGGCGTTCTCCACGATGGCGAGGATGTCCTTTTGGGAGACGATGAGCAGCTCCTCGCCTTCGATCTTGAACTCGGTCCCGGCGTACTTCGCGTAGAGGACCGTATCGCCCTCCTTGACGTCCATTGGCTCGCGCTTGCCCTCGTCGGTCAACCGGCCCGGACCAGCGGAGATGACCTTGCCCTCCTGCGGCTTTTCCTTGGCCGTGTCGGGCAGGACGATGCCGCTCTTGGTCATCTCCTCGCGCGGAGTGGGCTGAATGACGACCCGGTCGCCGAGCGGCCGAAGCTTCGTCGCAGTGGCAGTCGCCAACGCGTTACCCTCCTGTCAATGATCTCTGTCGCGACGCGCGGCGCTGATGGGTGACGCGCTCAAGGGGCCGCGAACACAACCTCAATGGCTTTTAGCACTCTCGTGGTGAGAGTGCTAGCAGACTAGGGCAGCCGGCGGACGGTTGTCAAGCGTCAACGAGATCGCTCCTGGCGAGGTGAGAGATGACCTTTTCCATAGTCGCCCGTGATCCTGAGACAGGTGACCTGGGCGTGGCCGTGGCATCGAAGTTCCTGGCCGTCGGCTCGGTCGTGCCACACGCCGCCGCCGGCGTCGGCGCGATCGCCACGCAGTCCGCAGCGAACTACCGCTACGGACCGGACGGCCTCGCGCTGCTGCACACCAGCCGCTCCCCGCAGGAGGCCGTCCGCGACCTGACCGAGGCCGACGAAGGACGCGACCACCGACAGATGGGCATAGTCGACTCCCTGGGTCGTGCGGCCACCTACAGCGGCAGCGGCTGCATCGACTGGGCCGGCGGGCGGACCGCGGACAACGTTGCCGCCCAGGGCAACATCCTGACCGGCGCCGACGTGGTCGACGCGTTGATCGAGACGTTCCAGGCCGGTGGCGCCGCGTTTCCGGAGCTGCTGCTCAAGGCGCTCAAGGCGGCTGATGTCGCGGGCGGCGACCGTCGCGGACGCGAGTCGGCGGCGCTGCTGGTCGTGCGCGAAGGCGGCGGTTACGGCGGAGGGTCGGACCGCTGGATCGATCTGCGCGTCGACGATCACCCCAAGCCCGTCGACGAGCTGAGCCGGCTGCTCGAGCTCAACCACCTCTATCTCGATCGGCCCGCAGCCGAGGATCTGCTACCGATCGACGAGAAGCTGGCGCCCGAGATCCAGCGCCGGCTCGAACACGCGGGCTACACGCCGGCGACGATCGCTCGCGGCGGCGGACTGGCCGAGGTCGTCGAGGCGCTTGGGCTGACGCGTACCGGCGAGCCACGCGACCTGCCCGTCGGCTGGGACGTCAGCTGGTCGAACGCGCTCACGGAGTGGATGTCGGTCGAGAACCTCGAGGAGCGCGCCGCGGCGGCGGGCTGGATCGATCCGCGAGTTCTCGCCTTCCTCCGCGAACGAACCGGCGCGTGACCCTCGAGCAGCGACTCGAGCGCGTCTATCGCGTCCGCTTTGACGAGGCTGGCCCGGACGGAACGTTCCGCTCCTCGGGTTTCCTGCGCTTCGCGCAGGACCTGGCCTGGCTTCACTCCGAGAGCGCCGGCTTCGGGCGCGAGTGGTATTCGGAGCGTGGGCTGTTCTGGCTGGTCCGTGGCGTCGAGCTCGACATCGTCGGCAGCGTCGATTACGGATCGGACGTCGTCGTCTCCACGGAGGTCATCGGCTTTCGGCGGGTGATCGCGCGGCGGCTCAGCGAGTTCCACCTGGCTGGCAGCGAACGTCCGGTTGCCGTCGCGCTGACCGATTGGGTACTGCTCAACGATGCGGGCCGGCCGGTCCGCCCGCCCGCCGAGATTCCCGAGGCCTTCGTGAGCAACTCCGACTTCACGCAACTGCGCGCGCAGACGGGCGAGGTGCCGGGCGACGCGCACGAGCGCGAGTTCCGTGTGCGGCGCAGCGAGGCGGACCCGATGGCGCACGTCAACAACGCGGGCTACATCGACTATCTCGACGAGCAATACCTGGAGTCACTCGGTTCGGCCGATGACGCGTCGATGCCCGTGCCGCGCCGCTACCGGGCCGAGTTCGTGGCGTCCGCCACGCCCGGCCTGCGCCTCGTCGGCCGCAGCTGGGCGACAGATGCAGGTTGGCGCTACCGGCTCGCCGACGAGAACGGGCGTGAGCTCTTCCGCGCCAGCCTCGAGGCGGATCCGGCTAGCTGGATAGGTGGCTGAACAACCTGTCGTAGTTGGCGATCAGTTGCTCGCCGAGCCGGTCGGGCTTCTCGCCACGTTGCTCGGCGAGCCATTCGGCCGTAACCGAGACCCATTCCGGCGCGTTGCGCCGACGCGGCGCACCGGGCGGTGACAGGTAGGGACAGTCCGTCTCGACCAGCAACCGATCCGCGGGAGTCAGCCGCGCCACGGCGGCGGTGGCCTCCTCCCCTTTCCTGAAGGCAAGGCCGGAGAAGCTGATCGCGAGGCCGAATTCGAGCGCCCGCTCGCCGTAATCGACCGGGCCGGAAAACGAATGGAGGAGCGCAGGCGGCTGGCCCTCTTCGTCGATCGCGCGCAGCAGATCGTCCTGCGCGTCGCGCTCGCCGGGCTTGGACCGGCAGTGCAGGATGGCCGGCTTGGCCAGCTCCCGCGCGAGGCGCAGGTGGCGGCGCAGGTTGCGCAGCTGGTCGTCGCGTGGTGAGAAGCCGCGGTCGTAGTCGAGGCCCGTCTCGCCTACGGCGACGACCAGAGGATCGCGCGCGAGATCGGCAATGCTGTCGAAATCCCGGTCGCTCTCGCGCGCGACGTGCGGATGGATGCCGGCGCCAGCGTCGAGCCCGAACTGCGCCGCGGCGACGAGCGCGGCTCGCGACGAGGAAAGATCCCAGCCCGGGACGAGCATGCGCTCGACGCCGGCGCCGCGTGCCGCGCATATCACCTGGTCGCGATCAGCGTCGAACGCCTCCGCCTGGACGTGGGCGTGCGAGTCGATCAGCCGCAACCGGCCACGCTCACATCGCCGAGTTGGGCGCGTTCTCGTACAGGCCGACCTGGTTGCCCTCGCTGTCGTCGACGACCGCGAACCAGCCCTGCCCGGGAATCTCGACCTTTGGCTCGACCACCTTGCCGCCCAGCCCCGTGACCTTGGGGAGAACGTCGTCGATCGAGTCGACCTCGAAGTAGAGCCTGAGCTGGTGCGGCGCCGACTGGTCGCGCAGCCCGATTGCGCCGCCGGCGCGATCGATCGTCCCGAAGCTGAACAGCAAGTAGTTCGGGAACTCGGGCATCTCGCCGAACTCCCAGCCAAAGAGACCCTCGTAGAACCTTCGCGCTCGAGCCGGGTCGTCCGCGGGTAGCTCGACATGGGTCATCTGTCCGTGTGCCATGGTCAGCACCTCCTTCGCAGCAACAACGATCAGGCCGGCTCCGTTTCGACACGCGGAAAGAGAATCGCCGGAGCTCCGATCTTTCCACCAGGCACCGCGCCCCAGCTCGCCAGCTCAGCCAGAGGCGGGCCGCCGTTGCCGTCATTCCCGTATGGCCAGTCGATGCCCAGCTGCTCGTGCACGCGGCGCGCCGCCTCGGGCATGAAAGGCGCGAATGCGAGCGACATCACGCGGCAGGCCTCCAACAGGTCGGCCAGGTCGGAGCGCAATCGGTCGGTGGCCTTTGCATCGCCTGCTTTCGCCTGCTTGGCGAGCGACCACGGCTGCTCGCGGTCGACGAAGCGGTTCCCCTCACCGACGAAATCCCACAGCGCGCCGAGCGCATCGTGGAGCAGGTACGCGTCAATGCGCGCGCTGAAGTCGAGCCAAGTGCCCGACCACGCGTGGCCCATCTCACCGTCCGCGACCGGCTCCGGCCGTTCCCCGTCGAGATAGCGGCTGGTCATGTTCAAAGTCCGGTTGAGCAGGTTGCCGAAGTCGTTGGCGAGATCGGCGTTGTAGCGGCGCACGAGCGAGTCCCACGACACGTCCGCGTCTCGGTCGAATGGAACCTCGCGCAGCGTGACGTAGCGCGCACCGTCGGCGCCGAACGCCGCGACCGTGTCTATCGGCTCCAGGAAGTTGCCGCGGCTCTTGCTCATCCGCTCGCCGGAGGTGAGCAGCCAGCCATGGACCCACACCTTGCGCGGCAGCTCGAGTCCGGCGCTCATCAGCATCGCCGGCCAGATGATCGTGTGGAAGCGGTTGATGTCCTTGCCGATGATGTGTGCGTCGGCAGGCCACCACTTCGCGAATTCCTGCGGGTCGGCCGGGAAGCCGGCACCGGTGATGTAGTTGGTCAGCGCGTCGAACCAGACGTAGATGACGCCCGCGGCCGGGTCGGGCGAGCCATCTGGCAGGACCGCATCGCTCCCGTCGGCACGGATCGGGAACGGGATGCCCCAGTCAAAGGTCTCGCGACTGATCGAGATGTCCTCGAGCCCAGCACGGATGAACGACAGCATCTCGTTCTTGCGGAACTCAGGCTGAACCCAGTGCGGATGAGACTCGTAGTGCGCAAGTAGCCGATCCCCATAGGCCGACAGGCGGAAGAACCAGTTGCGCTCGGTCAGCCATTGCAGCTCAATATCGGGATGGTTCGGGCAGCGCATTCCCCGGGCCGTCTCGAGCAGGTCGGAAGGTGCCTTGAAGCCTTCGTTCGGGCAGTACCAGCCCTCGTACGTGCCGAGATAGACGTCGCCGTTTTGATAGGCGCGGCGGACCATCTCCTGGCTCGCGAGGCGGTGGTCGGGATCCGTCGTCCGAATGAAGCGATCGGGCGCGATGAGCAGCTGATCTTCTGCCGATTTGAACAGCCCGACCATCTCGTCGACGAACTCGCGCGTGTCGCGCCCGAGCTCCGCCGCGCGCTCAGCGATGTTCACCGAGTGCTCGTCGGTGCCGGTCAGGAAGCGCGTGTCGTGGCCCAGCATGCGATGCCAGCGCGCGATCACGTCGGCGCCGATGACCTCGTACAGGGTGTGCAGGCCGGGCCTGTTGTTCGGATACGCGATCGCCGTGGTCAGGTAGAAGCGCTCGCGGTCGCCTTGATCACTCATCGGGCGGCGATCGTAGCAGCGTGAGTGTCGGCTGCTTGACGCCGACCGGCGCTCACGCCGGACAGCCCTTGGGTAGCCGCGTTTACCCGATCAGGGTCACCCAGTTGATCGAAGTCAGCGCCTCGCGAGCCGACCATTCGCTCATCAAATCAAACACCAAACCAAGCAACCCACCCGAAGGAGAGAAGAGATGTACGGACCAGCAGGGATCCAGGTTCACGCAGGAAACTGGGAGCACGAAGCGCTGCGCGAGGCGAACAACCACCGCCGCGGCCACAGCGACGCGAACTTCCTCAAGGAGCTGGAGCACCAGCACCAACGATCACAGCTCGTTCACCTGGTCGCCGCCGCCGCGACGGTTGTCGTGGCACTGGCCGTGATCGTCTTGATCTGAAGCGACCTTCCCAACGATTGAAGCGCCGACCGGCAACCGACGGTCGGCGTTTCACTGTGTTCGCCGTTGGTCGGGTTTCGGTCAGGGCAGCGGGTTGTCGGCGATCGCGGCGAGCACGGCCTTAGTCTCGAACGGGGTCAGGCCAGGGTGCTTGGACAGGATCCGCGCGACCAGACCGCAGATGTGCGGCGCGGCGAAGCTGTTGCCCGTGGCCACGGTCGTGCCGCCGTCCTTCCAGGCGATCGGCACGTCGACGCCCCATGCGCCCCACTCGACCGGCGGCGACGGGTTGTAGAAGAAGACCTCCGGGTCGGGGACCATGTGCGCGGCGACCGAGAAGACCGACGAGAAGGTCGACGGGTAGCTCAGGCCGGGCACGTTGTTGACCGCGCAGATGAGCGCCACGTTCTTGAAGTAGGCGTCATCGACGATCTCGTGGAAGTAGGGAAAGAGACGCTCGCTCTTCGACGAAAGGCTGAGGTTCATCGCCTGCACGCCCTTCTCGACCGCCCACTCGAGCCCGGCCAGGAATGCAGCGCCCTTGCCACGCAGATCCTCGCCGAGGACGCGTACCGAGTAGAGCTCGACCTCCGGCGCGAGGCCGACAACGATCCCCGCGCATGCTGTCGCGTGGCCGTACATGTCGATCGGCTCGTCGGGCACAACGGTTGCCTCTTCGTTCACGAACTCGATCGTGACCGACTCCACTAGCCGGCCATGCACGGCAGGGTGAGTGCCCTCGATGCCGCTGTCGATGATGGCAACCTTCACGCCGGCGCCGGTGGCGCCACCCCATGCCCATTCGCGATCGAGCTGGCGCAGCGCGGCGGCATGGATGAGGTTCGCGCGCGCGCCGTCGAGGAAGGGCTCCGACCAGGCCGGGATCAGCGGATCGGTCACGTCTGGGCCCTAGACGGCATGACGTCCACGGCCGGCGTGCCGGGCGACGACCTCCAGGATGTCCGACACGAGGCGCAGCTCGCGATCCGTGAGCGAGCGGATCTGAGCCACGCGATCCACGAGCTGCCAGAAGGGCGATTCGTCGTCAGTGTCCAGCTCGGCGGCCGCGGCACCAACCAGGTCCTCAAGCGCGGCGTCATCCATGTCGTCGCCGACACGCGCCATGACGGCGCGCAGCAGCCGCTCGCTGTCGCGCTGCACACGCGCGGCGCGGATCGCGGCCGCGGCCTGCGTTGCGAAGACGGCCATTAGCTCCATGTCTCGCAGCGTGAACGTGGGCGACGTCCGCTTGTCCAGGACCTGGAGCACACCCACGGTCTGGTCGCGGTCGATTAGTGGCACGGCCGCTATCGAGCGCGGCACGTAGCCGGTCCGCTCGGCCGTGGCCCGGTCGAAGCGCGGGTCGCTCAACACGTCAGACAAGGCCAGCGGCTGGCCGGTCGAGAAGACGAAGCCGACGATGCCGCGGCTGGGCGGCACGGACAGTCCGATCGCGCCCTGGCCCTGCGCGCCCGCCGCAACGCGGAACTCGAGTCGGTCAGGGTCACGCTCGAAAAGGGCGATCGAGGACGCCTCCGCCTCGAACAGCGCGACGGTCGCCTCGACGATCATCTGGAGCAGGTCCTGCTCGGCGCCCGCGTCCAGTCGGCGGGCAACAGCAGACCGCCGCGCTGCCAGGCGCAGTGCCTGCAACGCGGCGGTCAAATCGGAGTCGCTCATTCGGTGCCGGCCTTATGGGCGGCTAGTGCGGCCCTCCGGAGCCGGCTCATCGTCGTCGCCGCCTGCCGCCGGGCGTCCCATTCGGTGGCCCTCGACGTCATCGTCGCCGCCTGCCGCCGGCTTGCCCATCCGGTGGCCTTCGACGTCGTCATCCCCGATTCGGTAGACCGAATCGCGATCCAGCTTGTCCTGGCCCATCTTGTCTAGATCCTCCTAGTTCGTCCGCTGTGGTTCCCCAGCGCCTGTGCTGAGACTAGACGGAGCTCTGCGCAGCTCAAGTCCGCAAGCGACACGCCAAGTGTCGTGTTGTGGACACCTTTTCAGCCATCTGCCCGACGCTCACCGTTCGCCGCGCCGCGTCAGCTGCTCGAGATCGATGATCACCAGCGAGTCACGCTCAATGCGCACAAAGCCCTCGTCGACGAGATCGCTCAGCAGCCTGTTAACGCTCTGTCGCGTACCGCCGATCATCGCGGCCAGATCGGATTGTGTATAGGGCCAGCTCAGGTGAATCTCACCCTCCGCGTTTGGCTCCGCCTCCTCTGCCAGGCGCGCAAGCCTGGTCGCGAGACGCCCGGCGAGGTCAAGGAAGTGCAGCTCCTCGACATGGCCGGTCAGTCGACGCAGCTCCTTGGCCACTCCTGAGAGCAGCGCGTCGCGCAGCCCGGGCACCGTGTCGAGCAGCTCGAAGAACACCGTTCGCGGCAGGACGAGCGTCTCGGACTGCTCCAGCGCGGTCGCCGTGGCGGAACGCGGCGCACCATCCAGCAGTGCCAGCTCACCGAAGAAATCGCCCGGCCGGAGCGTGGCGATTATCGCTTCCTCCCCTTCCGCGGACGGCAGCACGATCTTGACCGCGCCCGCGCCAACGATGTGCAGCGAGTCGCCCGGGTCGCCCTGGTGCATGATCACCTCGTTGCGCCGGAAACGACGCACGCGCAGACGGTTCGAGAGTGAGGTCAGCATCGAGCGATCGGCATGCTCGAACAGCGGGCACCGAGACAGAGCCTGGATTGCGAAGTCGGCGTCGATGACCTAACCCTCCTTGGCCTGGATGCCGCCACGATGAAGATCGAGCAGCGTGTACGTCAAGCCCGGGCCTGAATTGACCAGCTCGAGGAAGTCGTCCTTGCCCAGGACCACGAGGCGTGTGTTGGTCACGGCCGTAACCGTAGCCGTCCGTGGCACGCGGCTGAGCAGGCCGATCTCGCCGAACACCTCGCCAGGGCCCATGCGCCGCAGAACACGGGCCGCGGCAGCGCCGACCGACGTGTGGGTCACCTCGACCTCGCCCTCGTCGATGATGTAGAAGAAGTCCGCCTCGTCGCCCTGGCGGATGATGACCTCCTTCGGCGCCGCCTGGCGGACGCTCGCGGCGCGCATTGCTGCCTCCAGCCGCGCGGGTGGCAGTCCGGCGAACATTTCGACCTTCGCGATGCGGCTCGCTGTGGGGGCAATCGAGGGCTCCTGGACCGCATAACGCCCGAGGAGCGCGACTGCGGCTACCGCGACGATGACCATGACCACAGCCGACGCGCTCAGCATCAGGCCCGGCTGGGCAGCGCCCAGGACGGGCACGACAAACGACCCGGCCGCGTAGGCCGTCACCGACGTCGTCTCCATCAGTCCGATCGCCCGCCCGCGCGACTCGTCGGGCACGATGCGCTGGAGCAGCGTGGTCGAGACGATCTCGAGCAGCAGCGCGCCACCCGCGGCCACGGCTATCGCGACCAAGGCGACGATGAAGACCGACACCCCACCTAGGACGACGAGGCCAAAGGCCATGATCAGCGCGCCGCCGAGCATGGGTCGACCGAGCCGCCGACGGAGCACCAGCGCGCCCGCGACGAGGGCGCCGACGACGCCACCGACGCCGATAGCCGAGTTGAACAGCCCGGTGCCCGCCTCGCCCACGGCAAAGACGTCCACGGCCAGGATGACGGTGATCACGCCCAGGCCGCCGAAAACGAAGCCGGTGGCGATGTTGAGCAGGGCCAGGCCCGACAGCGGACGAGCCACACGGCGCAGGCTGGCCGTCGCCCCGCCTCCCTCTGCCGGCGCCGCGCCGATGCCAGTCACTGACTCCTTGGTCGCATTCGGCCGGCTGGGCGGCAGGCGCAGCAGCACCAGGGCAACCACGGCGAAGGTCGCCGCGTTGAGCAGGAAGGCAACCGGCAGCGGCCCGAGCGACAAGAGGATGGCACCGAACGCGGGGCCGATGAAGAAGGCCAGATTATCCAGGCTCGACCACGCGCTATTGGCCGGGCCGAGCTCTGATTCATCGCTCACGAGGCTGGGCAGGTAGGCGCCGATCGCGGGCGCGAAGAACGCTGAGAAGCAGGTGGCGACCACGGCCAGGACGACAACGATCCAGATCGGTCCCCCCGCGAAGAGCACGGCGGCGATGGCGACCATGATCAGGCCGCGCGCGATGTCCGCGGTCATGAGCACTAGCCGGCGGTCGAAGCGATCGGCGACGATGCCGGCGGGGATCGAGAGCAGGATGTAGGGCAGGATCCGTGCGGCGCCGACTATGCCGAGGACAAGTGGGTCCTTGGATATGTCCCAGATGACGACCAGGAGCGCGACCAGGTACAGCCAGTCACCGATGGACGAGATGAACTCGCCAAACAGGAGTCGCGCCAACGGACCGTTACGCAGCAGGCGACGATAGGCGTCGATCACTCCCATAAGAGACGCCACGGTCGCGGTTGGCTCTCCCTCACGCTGTCGGCCACTTTACAGGCGCCGTGTCGGGCCGCGCATTGCCGTCGCGCGTCGAAAAGACGATGCTGACGGCACGACATACCGATAAGGAGACGACCAATGGCCAAGGACGAGCAGACCAAGAGCCCAGGCGGCGAGGAGCCCACAGACGACAAGGACGTCGAAGGGCACAACATCTTCGCCACGCAGGACTACTACCTGCAGCGCAACATCGACCGACGCACCGAGATCGACCGTGACGTCCGCGAGCGCGAGCGCGCACGGGAGGCCGAGCAAAAGAAGAAGAACCGCCGCTAACGCGACGATCCTCCAACGAACGAACCGGCGCCGCCCGAATGGGCGGCGCCGGTTCCATATCTGCCGGGAATTCGACCCGGATTACTCGTGCGACGCTGAGTCGCCGCCTCCGCCAGGGCCGTCCATGCCATCGGGGCCGGCGTTCCCGCCATCGCTCGGTGGCTCATCCTCGCGCGGCCGGCGCAGATCCGCGGCGATGTTCTTGGAACGCGCCGCAAGCCGCTGGCCAATGTGCTCGGTGACGTCGGCCGCTCTGTGCGCCAGCGGACCTGCCTTCTCGCCGGCGACGCCGGCCAGCTCGGCCGCCTTGGCTGCAACCTCGCGCATGACGGGCGCGGTCTGCAGGGCGACTGTGTCGATCATCTGCTGTAGCTGGATCAGCATCTCGCGGCCGGCCGGCGCGCGAGGCTTGTCTGTGGCGCCCGGCGCCGCTTCGGTCGGATTGGCGCTGTTGTCAGTTTCCTGACCGGTCGGCTCCGCCGGCTGGTCGAACCCGTTGTGCTGCTCGTCCATACCGACCAGTTTAGGCCGCCCGGCAATGGCGCTCGTTAATGCCGGAAGTGGCGCGTCCCGGTCATTAGCATCGTCGCACCGGCCGCGTCGACGACCGCGATCGACTCCGCATCGCGTTGTGAGCCGCCCGGCTGAACGAACGCACTGACACCGGCCTCGAGACACACCTCGACCGCGTCGGGGAAGGGATAAAACGCGTCCGAGGCGCACACCGCTCCCCGCGCCCGCTCCGGCCCGGCTTTGGCCACAGCGAGGCGGGCGCTGTCGACCCGGCTCATCTGTCCGGCACCGACGCCGACGAGGGCATGCCCGCGGGCAAGAACGATGGCGTTCGACTTGACGTGGCGGCACACGCGCCACGCGAAATCGAGCGCCTCGCGCTCGTTGACCGTTGGCTGGCGCGTGCTCGCGCCGAGCCACGACTGTGGATCGTCGGCCGCGACATCCGCATTGGTCGCGAGGAGCGCGCCGCCGGCGCTGCGGAACTCGAGGCCCGGCAGCGGCGGCGCGCCCAGGCCCGGATCGAGGACGACGCGCATGTTCGGCCGCCGGGCGAGGATCTCGAGCGCGTCCGGTGCCACGGCCGGGGCGACGACGACCTCGAGGAAGATGCGCACCAGCTGGTCCGCGAGCGCGGCGTCGATCGGCTGCGTCACGGCCACCACCCCGCCGTAGGCACTGACCGGATCACCGGCCAGGGCGAGCTCCCAGGCCGCGAGCAGATCGCCCGCTTCCGCCGCGCCGCACGGATTGGCATGCTTGATGACGACACACGCCGCGCCGCGCAGGTCGCGCGCCAGTCCGGACGCGGCCGAGGCATCGAGGATGTTGTTGTACGAGAGCGGCTTGCCCTGGACAACGAGCACACCGTTCGAGAAGGCGCCCGGTGCAATGTCGGCACCGCTCAACCGGTATAGAGCCGCCGCCTGGTGCGGGTTCTCGCCGTAGCGCAGCGCCTGCACGCGCTCGAGGCTGAGCTCAATCGTCGCCGGCAGCTGCTTGCTCGCAGTCGGTGCCTCGGCTGGATCCTCGCTGACCACCGGCCTGCGCGCCCACCAGCGCCGGCCGAGCTCCTCGGTGATCAGCGCGTCATAGCCCGCCGTCAGCCGGAATGCGGCCGCAGCGAGCTCGCGGCGCATGCCCATCGTCAACCCGCGGCCGTGGCCCAGCTCGAGCATGACCGCGTCGTATTGCGCAGGGCCCGTGACGATGCCCACGCTGGCGTGGTTCTTGGCCGCAGCACGCACCAGCGTCGGCCCGCCGATGTCGATCTGCTCGATCAGCTCGTCCTCGGTCGTGCCTTCGCGCGCCGCCGCCTCCGCGAACGGGTAGAGGTTGACGACGACGAGCTCGAACGGTTCGATCAGCTGCGCAGCAAGCTGCTCGGCATGCTCGGGGCGGCGCAGGTCGGCCAGGACGCCTGCAGAGATGCGCGGGTGGAGCGTCTTGACACGCCCGTCGAGCATCTCCGGGAAGCCGGTCACATCGGCGACGTCGGTCACATCGAGGCCGGCGTTGCGCAGCGCTCGCGCCGTGCCACCGGTCGAGACGAGCTCGAAGCCGATGCCCGCGAGGCGCCCTGCAAACGCTGCCAGCGCGGTCTTGTCCGATACCGAGACGAGCGCCCGCCGCCGCCGGGGCAGATCAGCGGCCTTCGACCAGTCGATCGTTACGCGGCCCTTTGGAACGCTGATCGCTCCGGCGAGCGCGAGCGCAACGATCCTCGGATAGAGCTGATGCTCGACTGCGTGGAGGCGAGTGAGCAGGTCGTCCTCGCTGTCGCTGGCCAGGATAGGCACCGCCTGCTGGGCGACGATCGGGCCGCCGTCGAGCCGCTCATCGACGAGGTGGACCGTGACACCCGTCACGCGCACCCCGGACGCGATGGCCTCGCGCACGGCGTGCGCACCGGGAAAGGCCGGCAGCAGGCTTGGGTGGACGTTGAGGATGCGTTCGCTGAAGCGGGCCAGGGTCTGCGCGCCCAGGACGCGCATGAAACCGGCAAGAACGACCCATTCGGCGCCAGCCGCGGCAAGGGCGTCGGCAACGGCTGCGTCCCATGCCTCCCGGTCGGCGTGGACGGCCGGATCGACGAGCGCGGCCGTGATGCCCTCGTCGGCGGCGAAGGCAAGCGCGTCGCACGGTCGATCGGCCAGAACAAGACAGATTTCGCCGCCGAGCAGGCCGCGTTTCTCGTATGCACGCAGCGCCCGCAGGTTCGTGCCGGCGCCCGAAACGCAGACCGCGACCTTGTCGTTCACGCCTCTACGTAGCGCTCCCCGTCGAACCAGTCGGCCGGCCCGACCACGCCAATCTCCCACGCCGCGATTCCGGCCGCATCGAGAACCTTCAGGGCGACATCCACCGCTGACGGCTCGAGGACGATCGCGAAGCCGATACCGCAATTGAACGTGGCGCGCATCTCGTCGTCATCCATGCCTGCCGCCCGTGCGACGTCATCGAAAATGCGCGGCTGAGGCCACGTCGACGGGCGGATGCGAGCGGACATGGAGTCGGGTAGCGCACGTGGGATGTTGCGCCTGAGGCCGCCGCCAGTGATGTGCGCCATACCGCCCACCCGGCGGCCCTTCTCACGGACCGCATCGGCAACGTCCAGGACGGCCTGCGAATACAGCCGGGTCGGGGTCAGCAGGTCCGCCGTCAGCGGCAGCTTGCCCTCGTCGACGAGCTTGCGGATCAGTGAGTAGCCGTTCGAATGAATGCCCGAGCTCGCCAGGCCAACGATGGCGTCGCCTTGGCGGGCCTGACTTCGGTCGATCAGATAATCCTGCTCGACGAACCCTGCACAGAAGCCCGCGATGTCGAACGCATCCTCGGCCATGACGCCCGGGTGCTCGGCGGTCTCGCCACCGACGAGCACGCAGCCGATCTCATCGCACGCCTTGGCAATGCCCTCGATCAGTGCGCTCACGCGTTCTTCATTGACCTTTCCGACCGAGATGTAATCCAGGAAATAGGTCGGCTGCGCGCCGTGGCAAACGACGTCGTCGGCGCACATGGCGACGAGATCCTGGCCGATCGTGTCGTAGCGGTTGAGCCGGCGCGCAATCTCCGTCTTCGTGCCGACACCGTCGGTCGAAGTCACGATCAGCGGCCGCTTCAGACCGTCGGGCAGTTGCGCGACCGCCCCGAACTCACTCAGCCCGGCGAACCTGTCGGCGGATGACATCGGCCATTTCCGCCGAGCGCGCTCGATCGCGCGATCTGCCGCCTCGACGTCCACGCCCGACTCGGCGTAGGCGCGGCGCTCCGTCATCCGGCCGCCACCAGCGTCTCCCGCTCGAGCACGAGCTTGTGGTTGGCGACGTCGTACGGCACGGGCACCGGGTAGTTGCCGTCGAAGCAGGCGAAGCAGAAGCGCTCGCGCGGGAGATCCAGCGCGCTGAGCACGCCGCCGATCGACAGGTATGAGAGCGAGTCGGCGTCGACGAACTGGCGGATCTCCTCGAGCGACTTCGAGGCGGCGATCAGCTCGGTCTCGATCTGTGTGTCGATGCCGTAGAAACACGGGTTGAAGATCGGCGGCGCGCTGATGCGCAGATGGACCTCGCGCGCGCCGGCGCGCCGAAGCAGGCCGACGATGCTGCGCGTCGTCGTGCCACGGACGATCGAATCGTCGACGACGATCAGCCGCCGGCCACGGACCTGCTCACGCAGCGCCGAGAGCTTGACCGTGACGCCGCGTTGGCGCAGGCCGTTCGACGGCTGGATGAACGTGCGGCCGGCATAGCGGTTGCGAACCATGCCCTCGCGGTACGGGATGCCGATCGCCTCGGCGTAGCCCGCGGCTGCCGGCGCGCCCGTGTCGGGCACGGGCATGACCAGGTCGGCCTGTGCCGGCGCCTCGATCGCGAGCTGCTCGCCCATGCGCCGCCGGGCCTCGTACAGGTTGCGCCCGAGCATGTACGAATCGGGCCGCGCGAAATAGATCAGCTCGAAGACGCACAGCTGCTCGCGGCCCTCAGCGAAGCGCACCGAGCGCGGCCCATCGCCATCGCCGAGCACGACGATCTCGCCGGGCTCCACGTCGCGCACGAATTCCGCGCCCAGGATGTCCAGCGCTGCCGTCTCCGACGCGAGGCACCACGCGGTGCCCGTGGGCGCGCGCAGGACGCCCAGCACGAGCGGCCGGAACCCGTACGGGTCGCGCACTCCGATGACGTGCTGCTCGTCCATGACCACCAGTGCGTACGCGCCGGAGACACGCGGCAGCAGCTGCTGCAGGGCAGTCACGGTGTCTGCGGCCGGCTCCATTGCCAGCAGCGCGGTGAGCAGGTCCGTGTCAGTCGTGCCGACCAGGCGCGCCTTGCCACCGGGCAGCTGGGTGAGCAGCTCGGCCGTGTTGACCAGGTTGCCGTTGTGGCCCACCGCGACCGTGCGCCGCGAGCCCATGCGCAGCGTCGGCTGGCTGTTCTCCCAGGTCGTCGAGCCGGTCGTCGAGTAGCGGCAGTGGGCGATGGCGAAATCACCGCTGAGCGACTGCATCCGGCGCTCGTCGAGCACCTGGTCGATCAGCCCGAGGTCCTTGTAGACCATCACGCCACGGCCGTCGCTGACGCCAAGGCCGGCTGATTCCTGGCCGCGATGCTGGAGCGCGAACAGAGCCAGTGCCGCAAGTCCGGCCGCATCCTGCCCCGGCGCGTGAACGCCAACCACGCCGCACATCGCGCTACGCCCGCACGCCGAGGACGCGCGGCAGTGCCTGCGTCCATGCGCGTTTCAGCTCGTCGAGCGCGATGTCGAGCTCGTCGGCCACGCCCGCGCCTCTTTCCTCTGCCGCTCCGGTTGCGCCGACGCCGACGAGGCGGATGCGCAGCCGAGGGCCACCGACGACGCCGAGTCGGCGGGCAGCCAGCCGATGACTGGCGCACAGCCGGGCGAGCGCGTTCCAGTTCCCGAGCGGAAGACTGACGATCGCCCGGCCGGGACTCTCGCCGAAGAGCGACACGGCCGGCGCCACCGGCACCTGGAGCTGCAGGTCCGCGCCCAGGCCGGACCAGATGGCGGACTCGGCCACGGCCACGGCCACGCCGCCGGCACTGACATCCTGGGCGGAGCCGAGCAGACGCTCGGCCGCGGCGCGGCGCAGCACGGTGTGCAGCGCGGCCTCGCGCGCGAGATCGAGCGATGGCGGGCGGTCATCAGGTGCCGCGCCAGCAAGCCGCTCGTAGGCCGAGCCGCCCATGCCCGGGCCGGTCTCGCCGAGCAGCACGACGATGTCGCCCTCGTTCCTGAACTGCGGGCGTACGAGCGTGTCGATGTCGTCGAGCAGGCCGACGATGCCGATCTGCGCCGTGGGCGCGATGCGCCCGAGCGGTGACTCGTTGTACAGGCTGACGTTGCCTCCCGTGACGGGTATGCCCAGCGCGGTCGCGGCTTCGCTCAGGCCGCGCACGGATTCAGTCAGCTGCCAGAACGCCTCGGGCACCTTCGGGTCACCGAAGTTGAGGCAGTTCGTCAGGCCCAGCGGCCGCGCGCCCGTGACCGCGACGTTGCGCGCGCACTCGGCAACGGCCATCTGCGCTCCAAGTGCCGGGTCGTAATGAGCCACGGCCGGTTGGGAGTCCGTGGCAATGACCAGAGCCCGGCGCGTGCCCTTGATGCGCAGCACTGCTGCGGCGCGCTCGCAGCCCTCGATCGTGTCCGTGCCCACGGTCTGGTCGTACTGCGTCGTCACCCACGCGCGGCTGCCGAGGTTCGGGTGGCCCATCAGCGCCCCGAGCACCGCCCCTGGGTTCATGCCGCGTTCGGGCAGGCCGTCATGGGCCAGCGGCGTTTCGCCCGGCGCGGGCGCGAGCCGGCGTCGAGTGGGCTGGGCAGATTGATGAAGCTGCTCGGGAACATCGCTCGCGAGCGCCCGCGCCGGGATCCGCGCGATCTCAGTGCCGCGCTCGACGACGACGACATCGCCGTCGCCGGTGATCTCGCCGACGACGACTGCGGGCAGCGCCCAACGTCGGCAGACGGCAAGAACCTCGTCGAGCCGCTCGGGTCGGACGATTGCCAGCATCCGCTCCTGCGACTCGCTGATCATGACCTCGAACGGCCGCATGTCCTGCTCACGCAGCGGCACGGCACCCAGGTCCAGCCTGATGCCTGTTCCGCCGCGGTCGGCGACCTCCGACGTCGCGCACGTGATCCCCGCCGCGCCGAGATCCTGCATGCCCTCGACCAGCCCGTTCTCGACCAGCTCGAGGGTGACTTCGATCAGCAGCTTGCCAGCGAACGGATCGCCGATCTGGACGCTCGGGCGCATGGCAGCCGAGCCCTCGTCGAAGCTCGCGCTGGCGAGCACCGACGCCCCGCCGATCCCGTCGCGGCCAGTGGGCGATCCGAAAAGCACGGCCAGTGAGCCCGGCGTTGGCGCGATGGCACGCGCGATGCCGCCACTGGCAACGATGCCGACGCACATCACGTTGACCAGCGGGTTGCCCGTGTACGTCGGGTCGAAGGTCAGTTCGCCGCCCACGGTCGGAACCCCGACGCAGTTTCCGTAGCCGCCCACGCCGCGCACCACGCCATCGACGAGGCCCCGAGTGCGCCGGTCGTCGGGCCAGCCGAACTTGAGCGCGTCGAGCAGCGCGACCGGCCGCGCGCCCATGGCCACGATGTCGCGCAGGATGCCGCCCACGCCGGTCGCGGCGCCCTGGTACGGCTCGACGGCGCTCGGGTGGTTGTGCGACTCGATCTTGAACGCGACGGCGAGCCCGTCGCCGATCGACACGACGCCGGCGTTCTCGCCCGGGCCGGCAAGGACGTCAGTGCCCGCGGTCGGCAGCGTGCGCAGCAGCCGCTTCGAGCTCTTGTACGAGCAATGCTCGCTCCACATGACGCTGAACATGGCGAGCTCGAGGTCATTCGGCGCGCGGCCGAGTCGATCGTTGATGGCGTCGAGCTCGGCGTCGGTCAGCCCCAGCCGTCGATGAAGCGCTGTCGTGGCTGCCGGCGCGTTGATCAAGCGGCGACCTCGACGCGCGCCGGCGCGGTTGCAACGCTCTCGACCAGCGAGCGCATCAGGAGCATGCCATCGTCCGACCCGAGCAGTGCCTCGCTGGCACGTTCGGGGTGCGGCATCAGCCCGCACACGCGGCCGGTCGCGTCGATGACCCCAGCGATGTCGCGCGCCGAGCCATTCGGGTTCCCCTCCGGCCCCGCATACCTGAAGACGACGCGACCGGCCGCCTCGAGCTCGTCGAGCTGGTCGTCGGGCAGCCAGTAGTTGCCCTCGCCGTGCGCGATCGGCATACGCAGCGTGACTCCCGCCGGAATGCGCGAGGTGAACGGCGTGTCGGGCCGCGCAACGGCGAGTCGGACCCAGCGGTGCTCGAAGCGCAGCGTGGCGTTTCGGCGCAGCACGCCCGGCAGCAGCCCGGCTTCGGTCAGCACCTGGAACCCGTTGCAGATGCCGAGTAGCAGGCCGCCGCGCTGCGCGTGCGCGCGGACCGCGGCCATGATCGGGCTGAAGCGAGCGATCGCGCCCGCGCGCAGGTAGTCGCCGTGGGCAAAGCCGCCGGGCAGGATCACCGCGTCGGCACCGTGCAGGTCCGTCGTCTCGTGCCAGACGAGCTCACCATCCGCGCCGGCGAGCTCAACTGCGTGCAGCGCGTCGCGGTCGCAATTGCTGCCCGGGAAGACGACGACCGCGACCTTCACAGCGCGCTGATCTCCCAGCGTTCGATGAGCGGGTTGGCCAGGAAGTCCGCGGCGAGGGAGTCGACCGTTGCCCGAGCTGAGTCGGCGGATTCGGACTCCACGGTCAGCTCGACCCGCCGGCCGACGCGTACCTCGTGGACGTTGTCGGCGTGAAGCTCGGGCAGCGCCGCCTCGACCGCCTTGCCGGCAGGGTCCAGGATGCCCTCGCGGGGCATGATCGATACGCTGAACCGGTAGCCCGCCATCAGCCGACGACGTCCTGCGCCAGGTAGCGCTCGAACGAGCCGCCGGTGATGCGCCCGAATGCCTCGACATAGCGCGCCCGCGTGCCGTCGACCACCTGCTGGGGCAGCTCCGGGCCGGGATACGTCTTGCCCCAGTCGAGCGTCTCGAGATAGTCCCGCACGTACTGCTTGTCGAACGAATCCTGGGCGCGCCCGGGCTCGTAGGTAGACGCGTCCCAGAAACGCGACGAGTCGGGCGTCAGCACCTCGTCGATCAGGATCATCTGGCCTGCGTCGGCAGCGGCGTCGCCGCCCGCCACGATGCCGAACTCGAACTTCGTATCGGCCAGGATGATGCCCGCTGGCTCAGCGCGCGACGCCGCGAACTTGTACAGCTCGAGCGCCTTGGCGCGCGCCTCCTCCGCCCGTGGAGCGCCGACCAACGCAACCATCTGGTCGAACGAAATGTTCTCGTCGTGGCCAACATCGGCCTTGGTCGACGGCGTGAAGATCGGCTCGGGCAGCCGATCCGATTCGCGCAGGCCAGCGGGCAGCGGGATGCCGCATACCGCGCCGCTCCGGCCGTAATCCTTCCAGCCACTGCCGGCGAGGTAGCCGCGCACGATCAGCTCGACCGGCAGCACGTCGGCGCGGCGGCAGATCATCGATCGGCCGCGCAGCTCCGCTGCCGCCACGCCGTAATCGCCGGGCAGCGTGGCCACGTCCGTCGAGAGCAGGTGATTGGGCATGATGCCGGCGGCCGCCGTCTGCGTGAACCAGTGGCGCGAGATGCCCGTCAGCACGCGTCCCTTATCCGGGATCGCGGTCGGCAGGACCACGTCGAACGCGCTGATGCGGTCCGACGCAACGAGCAGCAGGCGCGCGTCGTCGAGGGCGAAGATGTCGCGCACCTTGCCCGAGCGAACGAAACCGGGCACGAGCTCAGCGAGCGGCATCGGCGTGGTCCTCCAGCTGTTCCAGGCGATCGATCAGGGTGCGGGCGTGAACAAGAAGACGAGCGACGTCGAAGCAGGCAGCGATCTGCACTTCTGACAGGACGCCGGTCACATCCGGATCTGCCTCGACGAGCTCGCGCAGCTGGCGCCGCTCGTCTGCAGCCCGCAGCGCCGCGCGCTGGACGATGCCGTACGCGTCCTCGCGCGACAGCCCGCCATCCTCGACGAGCATCGTCAGCAGCCGGCTGCTGGCAAACAGGCCGAGGCCGCGCTCGACGTTCTCGCGCATCCGCTCAGGGCGCACGACGAGGCCGTCGACGAGGCGCCGCAAGCGGACGAGCATGTAGTGCAGCAGCGTCGTCGCGCCGGGGAGCGCAACGCGCTCGACCGATGAGTGCGAGATGTCACGCTCATGCCACAACGCCTGGTCCTCGAGCCCGGCGACGGCATAACCGCGCAGCAGCCGAGACAAACCGACGATGCGCTCCGACGTGATCGGATTGCGCTTGTGGGGCATCGCGCTGGAGCCCTTCTGGCCGGCGCGGAAAGGCTCCTGGACCTCACCGATCTCGGTGTGCTGGAGGTTGCGCACCTCGGTCGCGAAACGCTCGAGCGATCCGCCGCACACGGCTATCGCGGCGAGGAATGCCGCATGGCGGTCGCGCTGGATGATCTGCGTGCTGATCGGATCGACGGCCAGGCCGAGCTCGGCCATGACCTCAGCCTCGATCTCCGGCGCGAGCTGGCTGTAGGTCCCGACCGCGCCGGACAGCTTCCCGGTCGCCAAATCCTGCGCCGCCGACGCCAGGCGATCCCGATCACGACGCAGCTCGAACGCCCACGACGCCAGCTTCAGGCCGAACGTGATCGGCTCGGCGTGGACCGAATGAGTACGGCCCATCATCACGGTCTCGGAGTGCTCGCGCGCCCTGGCGATGAGCGTGGCCAGGAGCGCGTCAGTGGCGCTGAGAAGGAGCTCAGCGGCGGCGCGGCACTGGAGCGCGAGCGCGGTGTCGACGACGTCGCTCGAAGTCAGCCCGAAGTGGATGAAGCGGCCGTTCGGCCCGACCGTCTCGGCGACCTGGCTGACGAAGGCGATCACGTCGTGGTCGGTCATCTGCTCGAGCTCGGCGATGCGCTCGACGTCCACCCGCGCGCCGGATTCGACCTCCTGCGCTACGCCGGCAGGCACTAGTCCGTGGCGCTCAACGGAGCGCAGCGCGGCGACCTCGACGCGCAGCATGCTCTCGAAACGCGCCTGGTCGGTCCACAGCCGGCCCATCTCGGGCAGCGTGTAGCGCGCGATCACGCCACGGCCGCCGCAAGACTTCGGCCGATGTCGCGCCGATACCACGCGCCGTCGTATTCGATCAGGGCAGCGGCGGCGTACGCCGCGTCCGCGGCCTCGCCGACGGTCGCGCCGCGGCCGACGACGGTCAGCACGCGTCCGCCGGCCGTGACCAGCCCACCGTCAGTGCCGCGTGCCACGCCGGCACCAAAGACGAGCGCCCCGGTCGCGCGGGCAGCATCGATTCCAGTGATCCGATCGCCTCGGCGCCCGCTGTCGGGATATCCGTCCGCGGCGAGAAAAAGCGCCACGGTCGCGTCTGGCAGCGTGGGCAGCACGCCTGTAGTAGTTAGTCGGCCGTCAGCGCATTCGAGCATGAGCTCGCCCAGCACGGCGTTCACTCGCGGCAGAACTGCCTGCGTCTCCGGATCGCCAAGGCGGACGTTGAACTCGAGCACGCGCGGACCGCGCTCGGTCAGCATCAAGCCGCAGAACAACGCGCCGCGGTACGGAGTGCCGCGGCGCGCCATCTCGGCCAGGACGGGCGCGACGACCGACTCGCCGATCGCCAGCATCGCGCCGTCGTCGAGCTCATCCAGCGGCGAGTAGGCGCCCATGCCGCCCGTGTTCGGGCCTGTGTCACCTTCGAACGCGCGCTTGTGGTCGCGCGCCGCGGGCAGCAACGCGTAGCGCTCGCCGTCGCACAGCGCGAAGACGCTCGCCTCTGACCCGTCAAGCCACTCCTCCACCACCACGCGTCGCCCGGCGGCGCCGAAACGGCCCTCGATCAGCGCATCCCGGATCGCGGCCACCGCAGCTGCCTGGTCCGGGCACATCGTTACGCCCTTGCCCAGTGCCAGCCCATCGGCCTTGACCACGACCCGGCCGCCGAGTAGCCCGGCAAACGCGATCGCCGACGCGGCGTCCTCGAACGCGTGGCCCCTCGCCATCGCCACGCCCGCCGCGTCGCACACTTCGCGCGCGAAGGCCTTGCTGCCCTCGAGCTGCGCACAGACCGCCGTCGGCCCGAAGCAGGCCACGCCGGCGGCCGCCAGGCGGTCGGCTAGACCGGCGACCAGCGGATCCTCCGGACCAACCACGACGAGATCGACGCGTTCCGCGAGCGCGAGCGCGACGACGGCATCCAGGTCGTCGGCAGAGATGTCGGCGCGCAGCTCGGCCACGTCGCTCATCAAGGGATTGCCCGGCGCGGCGATGACGCGCTCGGCGCCCGGCTCTGCGGCCAGCTTCCAGCACAGCGCGTGCTGCCGGGCGCCGGCCCCCACGACGAGCACGCTGCGCACGGTCATGCCGCGCGTCTGGCAAGCAAGGGCGTGTCGCGGACGACGATCGTCTGCGTCCGCTCCGGGCCAACGCTGACGTGAGAAATGGGTGCTCCGGCGCGATCCTCGATCAGCGCGATATAGCGCCGCGCCGCCTGGGGCAGCTCCGTCAGCGAGCGACACGGCCGCAGATCAGCGTGCCAGCCCTCGAGCGTCTCGTACACCGGTGCGGCACGCTCGAGCACGGCCGCCGAGAGCGGCCACTCACTGACCGTCTCACCGTCGACGCGGTACGCGACGCAGACCTTGATCTGCTCCAGCCCCGACAGGATGTCGAGCTTGTTGAGGACGATGCTGCTGACGCTGTTGACCTGGACGGAATAGCGCAGCGGCACGAAGTCGAGCCAGCCGCACCGGCGGCGGCGGCCGGTGGTCGTCCCGTATTCGCGCCCGCTCTCGACCAGGTGTGCGCCGATCTCGTCGTCGAGCTCGGTCGGCATCGGGCCTGAGCCTACCCTCGTCGAATAGGCCTTCAGCACACCGATGACCTGATTGATCTGGAGCGGCCCGACGCCGCCGCCGGTGCACGCGCCGCCTGCAACGGGGTTGCTCGAGGTGACGTACGGATACGTTCCGTGATCGAGATCGAGCAGCGTGCCCTGGGCGCCCTCGAGCAGCACGTGCTCACCACGCTCCAACGCCGCCTGGACGATCGCGGTCGTGTCGCAGATTCGCCCACGCAGCCGTTCGCCCCAGCCCAGTGCTTCCTGGAAAAGACCCTCGAGATCGAACGGCGGCAGGTCGTACGCGCCCACGAGGAGCGCGTTCTTCTCGGCCAGCGCCGCGCTCAGGCGGTCGTGCAGCAGAGGCGGATCGAGCAGGTCGCCCATGCGAATGCCCGTCCGCAACGCGCGATCGCCGTATGCCGGGCCGATGCCGCGCTTAGTCGTGCCGATCATTTCCTCGCCCGCGGCGCTCTCGCGCGCTCCGTCGAGGGCGACGTGGTACGGCATGATCACGTGCGCGGCGGCACTTACCCGCAGATGAGCACATGAGATTCCGCGCTGCTCGAGCGTCGCAATCTCGTCGAGCAGGGTTCGCGGGTTGACGACGACGCCCGGCCCGATGATCGGCTTGATGTGCGGGTGGAGCACACCGCTCGGAACGAGATGGAGCTTGAACGTCTCGTCGCCGAGGACGACGGTGTGGCCGGCGTTGTCGCCGCCCTGGTAGCGGACGACCAGCGCGACGTCCGCAGCGAGCAGGTCGGTGACCTTGCCCTTGCCCTCGTCGCCCCACTGGAGTCCGCAGATCACGCTTGCCGGCATGTCAGGCTCCGTGCCCGTGTGCGGCGTGGGCGACTGCGCTGGATAGAGTCCGGCCCTGAGTGCTGCTCCCGGCGTCCGGGAGCCTTCGCTGGCAGCGTGTCGGCCTCACGGGACCGCCCGCGCCTCCTCGGGCAACGGCTCCTCCCAATCTCGCGCGCGCCACCGCAACGGCTCCTGGACGCGCGTCGAAGGCGGCAGTGTAGCAGTGCCACTGCATCCGAAAGATCCGGTCACGCAACCGAAACGGCTACTCGCTCGTCTTGACTCGAAGGCGCTAAAGTCCGCAATCTCAAGCCCCGAGCGAATCCAGGCGTTGAGCACCAAACCCACGACTCAAATTCACGTCCAGGCTCGCCGTTTCGCTGTGCTCGTCCTTGGCGCGCTCGTCGTCGCGCTCGGCTTCGTGTTCGCTCGCCCTTTCGCCGTGCCGTCGACGATCGACACGACTGACGCGGCAACCTGCCGGCAGTTCGCCATTGCGCTTCCGACACTTCAGAAGAACCGGATTGTGAATTACACCGACTCTCGTGGCTTTTCAGTGCAGATCGCCGACCGCTACTACGCCGACTACTTCCAGGCAGCGACCTATCCCGTGGCATGGTTCAAGGTCACGGACAAGACGGGCACGGCGAAGTACACGGAGCAGCCGCCCGTGCAACAGGACACGACTTTGCGCTACGGCGCTGGAGGCGCAGGCGGCGGTCAGGAGACGACCGGCGTCGCCTTGTGCTATATCCCGCCCGCGCCGTCTCCGACACCGACGCCAACCCCGACGCCGACACCCACACCCACACCCACGCCGACGCCGACCAAACCTCCGACGCCAACGCCGACAAAGGCTCCGACTCCAACACCAACTCCGACTCCGACCCAGACTCCAACGCCGACTCCCAAGCCCACACCGACGCCAACGCCAAAGCTGACCGACACCGCCAGCCCGTTCGCCACGCTGGCGCCAAGCCCGTCGCTGGCTCCGACATCAACCCCATCACCGACTGCATCGCCATCTCCCGCAGCGACACCGTCGCCGTCGCCGACCCCTTCCCCGGCGCCCTCGTCGACGGACACGCCAACTCCGACGCCGACGCCGTCCCCGTCGCCGTCACCAAGCCCGACGCAGGCGGTCGTAGCCGTAATCGGTGGTGGACTGCCTCCGAACTCTTTCCCGGCGTCCGTGCCGACCGTGGACCAGCTTTCCTTTGACGCAGCAACGGTCGGTACCAGCGCGCTTCTTGCGCTCCTTTTCCTGCTCCTCGCGGCGTTCCCAGGCCAACTCTTCAACAAGACGTACGAAGAGCACGAGGACGAGATCGGCCGCTGGTTCGCGCGCGGCGGGGCACTCGGCGCCCGAGTGCGCGGTGCCTTTGGCAGGTTCTGGAATATGCGCTTAGGGATCGCCACCTTCATCGTCCTGAGCGCGATCCTGTATGGCTTCCTCAGTCCGTCATTCGGGATTAACTCGCAGTCGCTTGCCTCATTGGCAGGCATCCTCGTCGGCCTGTTCATCGTCATCCTGACCTTCGAGCTGCCGATCTGGATAACGCATCGGCGCGTCTTCCATGAGCGCGGCAGAGTGCGCGTGATCCCGATGACGATCCTGGTCGGCGTCCTGTGCGTCATCGCCTCCAGGCTGACCAACTTCCAGCCGGGCTACCTGTACGGGCTCGTTGTGGGCTACGCCTTTGCCCACCACCTCGAGTTGCGCGACGAAGCCCACGCCCACGTCTGGACCGGCGTTTGGATGCTTGTCGTGTCGATCGTGGCGTGGCTGGGCCTGCCGCTCGTCGACCAGAACGTCAGCACACAGCAGCTCCTCGATATCGGCCTCTCGGCGGCCCTGGCGACGATCTTCGTCGCGGGCCTGGAGGGAATCCTGTTCGAGCTACTGCCTCTCCGTTTCCTGCGCGGGCAGGTCGTATTCGCCTGGCGCAAGAGCGTGTGGGCCGTGCTCTTTGGCTCGGCCGCGTTCCTGTTCGCCTACATCATGCTCGAGCCGAACGTGGGCTACCTCGGCTCGACTCGCGTCTCGCCGCTGATCCCCGCGATCATCCTGTTCGTGATCTTCGGCCTCGCCTCTGTCGGCTTCTGGGCCTACTTCCGCTTCCGACCTGAGCCAAAGGAAGCCACCGAAGCGACGACCGTGGGCGCATAGACGATCGTCCGGGGTTGCATTGCAAAGGCATGACACGCTAACCTCCGCAGCGACAACAAGGCCGGACGTGCCCCAGCACTGACCGAGCCGTCATAACGCTCTGACTGAGTGCCCCAGCACTCAGGCAGGGATCCAACCAGTCAAGGCCGTGCCCCAGCACGGACGACGTGCCCCCAGGCACGGACAATTGGGAGGGAAAGCCGTGGCACTTGCGCGAGCCGTTGCGCGCATCTCGCTGCCCGTGGCGCTGATGATCGGCGTCCTCGTTACGAACGTGGCGCCGGCAGCCGCCGACAGCACGCCCGCGCCGACTCAGTTCGGGCAGATCTTCGACCTGGCCAAAACCAAGATCGGCGACCCGTGGGTGCACTTCGCCAAGGGCCCGAACAAGTTCGATTGCGTGGGCTACGTCTGGTTCATCTTTCACCAGAACAACCTCCAGGACAAGATCGGCGGCTACCGCGGCGTTAAGGGCTACTACAACTGGTTCAAGGCCCGTGGCCTCGTCTCCAAGACGAACCCGCAGCCGGGCGACCTCATCATCTGGGGCAACTTCCAGCACCTCGGCATGTACGTCGGCAACGGCCAGGCGATCAGCGCGCTTATCAACCCGTGGGGCGTGAAGGTCCACCCAGTCACGGGCTGGCTGAACGTGCCGTTCCGCTACTACCTGCACACCCAGATCAAGAGCTAGCCCGCGGCACTGGCCGTCATCTGTCCCAAGAACAAGAGGAAAGCCGTGTCCTTCGCCCCAGCCCGCCAGGTGCTGCTGCTCGCCGCCGTCGTGCTGACGTTCGTCGTCGCCGTGCCGTCGCCTGTTGCCGCCGCGGCCGCACCGCAGACGCAGGCAGACCAGATCGTGGCCATCGCCCAGGCCCAGCTGGGCGACAAGTACGCCTTCGCCTCGACGGGACCCAAGACCTTTGACTGCTCTGGCTTCGTCTACTTCGTGTACAAGCAGGCCGGCCTGATCGACAAGATCGGCGGCAAGCGGCGAACCGTCGCCGGCCTCCATAAGTGGTTCAGCCAGAACGCCAAGGTTTCACGCTCGCTCGCCGACGCACAACCGGGCGACGTGCTGATCTGGGGCAACAACAAGCACACCGGCATCTACGTTGGCGGCGGCTACGCGATCAGCGCGTTGATAAATCCGTGGGGCGTCACGCGCCACCCCGTGCTCAGCTGGATCCGCATGAGCTTCACGGCCGTACTGCACGTCGACATCACGCGCTAGAGGCGCCTCGGCGCACGAGCACGGCGCGCGCAGCCAGGCGGATGCCCGGGGCGACCAGCCAGGCGAATAGGCCGAAGAGCATTGAGTTGCGCAGCGCCAGGACAGGATCGGAAACGTGTCCAGATCGATCAGTCCCTGCGCGCCGAACGGATACACGTACAGCGTCAGCAGGCACGCCATGGCCGTGACCACAACTTTGCCTCGCGGCAGAAGGGCCGCAAATGGCAACAGCCAGATCACGTACTGAGGCGATAGCACCCTGTACCCGAGCATGAACACGAGGATCGTCGCCATGAGCAACCCGATCTGCGTCAGTGGGCTGACCGAGCCACCGATCCTGAGCTCGCGGCGGTATTGAACGATCGCCGAGACCGCAACCGCTGCCGCCATCAGCGCGGCAATCGCGAGCCACAGCCAGCCCAGGGAGTCGACCAGCGGCGACTGGAGCTGCCACGAGCCAAAGGCATTGAACGTGGTCGCTTCTGCGCCGCCGAACGCGTGAGCGAGTAGGCCGAACGTCGCCGGGACGCTCTCGATCTCATAGCCTCGGTCGGCGTGGTAGGTCAGGAACGACAGTCCAAGTGTTGGACCGACCAGGGCGATTAGCGCCCCCAATCCGATCGCGACGGTCACCACCGAGCCGGCGACGATGGCGCCGAGTTGGCGCCATTTCCTCGAAAGAAAGCTCGGCAGCGCGACGACCGGCACGAGAAGCAACGGGTAGAGCTTGTCGAGGCCGCCGAGAGCGAGCGCGATGCCTGAAGCCGCCGATCTGCCACTGGCCATTGCACACAGGGCGATGACCGTCAGCAGGGCAGGCAGCGAATCCCACCTGATGAAAACGATCGGGGTCGCAGCAATGAGGAGTATGTAAATCAGGACGGTGTCGGCCGTCCCGCGCGCCGACCAGCCGCGCCGCACCAGGTACGCCAGGCAGCCGGCCGTGGCGATGACCACGACGAGGTTCTCCGCCGCGAGCAGCGCAGACCACTGGGCCAAGTCCGTGCCGCCCAACAGATAGGGCAGCACGATCATGATCAGGGCGAGCGGCGGATACTCGAACGCGAAGTCCCGATAAGGCAGGGCGCCGCCGGCGAACTGGCGTGCGTAGTCGAGCAGGTACTGGTTGTCTCGGCCCAGCACATCCCAGCCGACGACCATCATTTCGCCGACGAATGCCGCGTAGAAAGCGAATATGAGCACCACGGCGCCGATGCCCAGAAGCCGGCCGAGGCGAGGGCGAGCCTGGCGAGGATCGCTCATCCGCGCTGGGCGCTGTAGCCAGACAGCCTCATCGGGTCATCCCTCCCGCCGCGTCCAAAGGGACCGACCGATCGTAGTCGACCGCCCGGTGCGCCGCTGGCACCAAGGTGCGAAAGGGATCATGCTTGCCCGCTAATCTCAGGAGACCAACCCCATGCACCGTTCTCGACTCGCCGCCGCCGCCGTTCTGCTGCTTCTCGGACTGTTCTGGATCGGCCAAGGCAGCGGCATGATCGGTGGCAGCGCGATGAGCGGCAGCGGGTTTTGGGAGGCGGTGGGGATCATTCTCGTCGGCCTCGGCATCGTCGTCGCCGTCATGGAATGGATCCGGAGGCCGAATTCGAGCCAATAGCCAAACGCGGCGAGCGGCCTGAGGAGGGGGAGTGGTCGCTCGCCGCGTCTGATTGCTCGGCGGGTGCTGGGGCGTGAGGTTCGGTTGATCCCGCGCTAGGCGGCGACCAGGTCGTCGTCGGTGATCTCGGACTCGTCGTCGTCCTCGTCGTCCGGCTCGAAGGCCGCTGCAGAGGTCGTGAACGAGCCCTCTTCGGGCGTGAGGCCCATCGCGGCGGCTTGAGCGGCGAGGGCTTCCGCGGCTGACTCGGCCGCGTAGTCCTTCTTCTTCTTGCCCGACAGCATCTCGACGGTATTGGCGACGATCTCCGTCTTCCAGTGGCGCTTACACTACTGTAAGGTCTTACCCTGAACAGTAGAGGAGTCCCCTGAATGGCGCGGCCACATGCCTACCTGCGCAAGAGCAGCGTCAAGAACCTGGCAACGGACCTCTCACCAGAGACCCAAGAACGCGCCGTTCGTGCGCTCGCGGCGAGACACAACGACAACGGTGACCGTCTGGTGGTGCTAGCAGATTGGGACATAAGTGGATCGGGCCGGTACACGAAGAAACGTGTCGGCTACCAGCAACTTCTCGCGGCCATCAAGTCGGGCGATTGCTCGGCGGTCTACTCCTACAGTCTCTCGCGCCTTGGGCGGTCCGTACATGAACTAACGGGACTGTTCGCACTTTGTGCAGCGACGGACGTCCCGGTTCGCCTCGTCGCCGATGCCGTTGATACCAGCACGGCCAGCGGGGTACTTCTGGCAAACGTGTTGGCCAGCGTCGCTCAGTTCGAGTCCGATGTGGCTGGTGAGCGCCAGAGGGCGCGCTACGCCACGCTGCGGGCGCTCGGTCGGGAGGTTCGGACCACGAGACGGTATGGGGAGAAGACGGGTGATAACGGCGAGGCGGAGGACGCTCAGGCCGTCCTGGGCGCGTTCCGCGACGCTGGATCGTATTCAGGGGCCGCTCGGTTGCTCAACGAACGCGGTGTCAAGCCGCGAAACAGCCAACGGGGCTGGTGGCCGTCGTCGGTTGCAGTGATCGTGCACAGGCTCGACGGCGCCATCAGGACGG
>DATCGV010000042.1:0-4157 GCA_036508755.1 Candidatus Limnocylindrales bacterium
CGACTTGCCTACCTTCGGTGCCCCGGCCAGGACGGTGACGCCGACGAGCGGGATGCCCGGCCGCAACTGCGGCGGCGGCTCTGGCGGCTGCGCGAGCAGATCAGCCCATGTCAGGATCGCGGGCCGCGTGTCTGACCGTCCCGCCGGCGGGACGTTGTGCGATGGTCGCCAACCGGGCGGCGCCGGCTCGAATGCCGGATCGTCGCGCGGGTCGGGATATTGCTCGACGTCCAGCAGCACGGGCGGCACGTAGGTTGCTGTAGTGCGGTCGAGGTCGCTACGGGCAGCGGCGTTCCGATCGGGGTCGACGGTGCGGTTTCCGACAAGCTCGGCGAGCTCTAGTCCGTGCTGAAACCCGGCGGTCACAGGTCCGCTCGGATTGCGGCGAGGTGCAGGTCGATCGCGAGCGCGGCAAGCTCCGCATATTCCTTCGCGACGTCCAGCTCGCCGCGCTCTCTGGCCGCGCGGGCCTGACGGATTGCCCTCCTCGCGCTCGTGGCGAAGGGCGACTTCGGTCGGGTATCCTTCGCGGTGACTAGGGGATGAGTCGACATCGCTGACATCTCCTGGCAGCGGCCGTCGCGTGGGGACGCGGCGGTCGCCTTCGTTTCAGTGGCGACCGCTCACGCGGCTTCGGGGGATTCGTTGCGCCGTTCGGCCCTGGCAGCGTCGACGAGCGCGAGCACGAGCCTCCGCTGGGGGGCAGTCAGCTCGTCGAGTCGGATGACGCCGGGGTCACCCCAGCGTCGACGGGCGCCGATTAGGCCAGCACGGGCCTTTGTCGCGTTCTTGGAATCAGAAACGGCCTCGGTCACGCGCATTCTCCGCGTCAGCCGAAGCCGTCGTTATCGTCCCCACGAGCGACCCGGACTACCTCCTGGTGCCGGTCTCGGCCCCTATCGTCACCTACACAGGGGCAGCTCGTTAGTGGGCTTGCTTCTAATCGCTGCCACTTACCATAGCAGACGCCGGTTCGATGTGTTGGCCCCTTCCGCACACTCCATGGCGCGGGCAGTAGACGAAGCATGGGATCTCGGGCCACTTGGTGCCTGTGTGCCGGCGCGACTTGCCAGATGCCATCGTGCGCGCTGGCAGGCCATAGACGTGCAGCTTGTCGTGCAGTCGGGCTAGATCCGTGAGCCCCTTCGCGAATCCGTCGGCTCGACCTGCCTGATTTGCGCTGCGGCTTGTCAGCAGCGGTTCACCACATGCACCGCAGCGCCACTCTCCGGGTGCATGAAACGGCCCCGCCGCGGTCGGCGGGGGGCCGGGACGGAGGGCGTCCGGATGCCACACAGCACGCAGACATTGGGCGTGGTTCATGCGCGCCATTCAGGCACGACCCATTCGGCGCGGAATGGTCGCAGCTGCTCGTCGAGCTCGACACGGTCCCACATCGCCCGCAGGACGCCGTTGATCGTGTCGGTGTCCCAGCGCCAGTCGATCGCCGGCGGAACGTTCAGGACGGCCGCAGAAACGGCCGACAGCCGCTCAAGTTCCTCATCGATCGCGCGGATCTTCTCGTCACGCTGCTCTCGTGAGACGAGCCCGTCCTCATAGTTGTCCACGACACGTTGTCGACGCGCCAGGAGCTCGCCGTGGCGCTCCGGATCATTGGTTGACGCGACGTTTGCCGGCACGCGCAGCCGCGCGGCCTCTTCGCGGATCCACGGCTCGAGCAGGCTCTGGGAGACCTTGCGCGTCTTCTGGTGGTCGGGCTCGTTGCGCGATCGCCAACAGATATAGGCGACGTACTCGGTCGTGCCGCCGCGTGCCAGGCTGTGCGACTCCCTGGCCGGCGTCATGATCGTGCCGCACGGACAGCGCAGGAGCCCCGAGAGCAGCGCCGGTCGGCGCCGTGGTCTACCGGGATGCACCGCGGGCACGGCAGCGGCGCCTGAGCGGCCTAGGACGCGCCGCACGGACATATCTGACCATCGACCGACCTTCGACCGGACACCGCGGCTGTTGAGCAGCTTGGCGGCGCCGTTGTACGTGCCGGCGTCTTCGAATGCGGTCGCGACGACGTCGACAGGCTCGCGCGGATCCGCCTCGAGCTTGCCGTCGACGAGCCGGAAGCCGTATGGCGCCTGGCCGATGTGATCGCCGCGCGATCGGCGCAGCGCCACGTGATCCTTGGCGCGCTCCGCGCTTATCTCGGCCTCGAACGTCGACACGCCGGCCAGGACGGTCAAATACAGCCGCCCGGTTGCCGACATGAAGTCGAGCGTTCCCTCTTTGGCGAGCCTTACGATCACGCCGGTCTTCGCGCACCGCTCGGCCAGCTCGAGCAGCTCCTTCGTCGAACGCGCCAGGCGGCTCAGACTATAGGCGTAGAGCGCGGACACCTGTCCGTCGTCGATCGCCTGGACGAGCTGCTGCCAGATGCGTCGCTTGCCGCCTCGAGTCGTCCCACCGAACACGCCGGCGGCCGCGGCACCCGACGATCCCCAGTCGGACAGGATCTCGAGATCGGCATCACCCTGACGGGTCGCAAGGTCGCGCACTGCGGCCTCCTGGACCTCCCAGGACACGCCGTGGCCGTTCGGGTTGACCTTCGACTTGCGGATGTACGCGACGGCTTTCATGCCGTCAGGGTATCAGGTAATACTCAACACTAAAGTGCGTGACGGTCTTGCCGTTGGCGAGCTTGCGCACCTCTGGATCGCGCGTGAGGCGACCCGTGAGCAGGACCTGATTCATGCCGTTACACCTCCTGGCCGGCCCTACATCCAGGGCATCGGCCTCGCAACATCGGCGGACGGCGGGAACTCAACGGAGCGGACGTTAGCGGCGATCACTTATCGCGCGATAACCTGCCGATCAACAGTCACTGATCTGACAGTTCCGCGCGTTTCAGGAGGACGATCAGCTGAGGTCGAGAGCGCGCCTCCTAACGTTGTCGATCGCCGTCCTCCTTGTTGCGTCCGCGTGCATCAGCATCACGCCGGTCGCGCAGGAGACGAGCCCGCCGACCGCGCCGCCACCCACCTTCATCGCCGCGGTGCCGACTCAGCTGCCCGCGACTCCCTCCCCTGGTCCCACGACCGCTCCGAGCGCTCCGGCAAGCCCATCGCCCGGACATTCGGCCACGCCCGCGCCCACGCGCACACCCGCGCCAACCAAGCCCGCTGCGACAGTCGATCCAACCGATCCCGCGTGCTCCGACGACGCATTCAACCTCGAGGGCTTCAGCTGGAACGAGACCTATCGCTGGTTCTACGACTCGGACACCACGCCGGCCAACCTGGACCCTGCTGCGACGCTGGCCGTGATCCAGACGGCCTTCGACAACGTCACCGACGAGCACAACGACTGCGGTCGGCCGGACACCATCCACGCGAAGGCGCTGTACATGAGCGATACGAAGCGAACGCCGTGCACCGATCAGGCGGACGGCGTGAACACAGTCGCCTTTGGCGCGATCCCCAGCGACCTGGCGTCGGACGTGATCGCCTATACCTGCCCGTACTCAGGAGGTCCAGACTCAGCCATCGCGTTTGAAGCAGACATCGTCATCAACGCTGAGATCCCGTGGGCACTGAGCAACGACCTCTGCTTCCTCCAGGTCCTGCTTGAGCCGACGATCACCCATGAAGCCGGCCACGTGTTTGGGCTTGACCACGTCAACGAGCGCCAGCACGGCGAGCTGACGATGAGCACCACGATCAACGGCACGTGCGACGACTCGGCGTCGACGCTTGGCCTGGGTGACATGTTGGGCCTGGAGGAGCTCTACGGCCCGAACTGCTAGCGAGGGCCGCTGACCGTCAACAGATCCTGCGCCAAGCGTCGAGCTCCAGGTGCTTGCGCATGCCGAATATGCCCAGCCGCTCGGTCTTGGGGCACAACGTCGCGGCCGTGACCTTGTACTCGATGTCGAGCACCGGCTTGTTGGCATCCAGGAACGGCGCGAAGGAGCCGCACTCGTGGTACTGGACGCACTCCTCCACGATCGAAAAGTCGAAGCTGGGTTCGAGCTGGGCCGCCAGAGACGGAGTGTTCTTGAGCCCGACCGCCAGCCCGTGCGCGTGCGCCGTATCGGCCAGCCAGCGATCGAACGCGAGCTGGTCCTGCGCGGTCAGCGCGAAGCCTGTCTTGTTCGAATAGCCGTCGACGTTGTCGAACTCGACGCCGTCGAAGCCCTTGGCAGCGCA
>DATCGV010000043.1:0-26662 GCA_036508755.1 Candidatus Limnocylindrales bacterium
CCCAGCTCCGCGAACGGTGCCAGGACCTCGACGACGTGCTCCGGCGAGCCGGTGGGCTGTGCCGACGCCGGGCGGCCGCTCCACGTCTCGGCCTTGCCGTTGTGCTCGTACGTCTGCTCGAGGACGCGCAGCGCCTCGGCCTGCGAGTCGCGGATGATGATCGGGCCGGTATTCATCGTCCGCTCGATCTCGTGTTCGTCGCGGCCGACCTCCTGGCAGTGCCGGCGCAGCGCCTCGTCCTTGCGCTTGAAGCCGTCCAGCCCAGCGGCAAAGCCGATGTTGCACGCGTCGGCGTAGCGCGCGACGAGGCGCAGCGTCACCTGCTCACCGCCGCCGCCGATGATCAGCGGCAGCTGCCTCTGCACTGGCCGCGGATCGTTGCGCACCTGGTCCATCGCGTAGTGCGGGCCGGCAGCGCTCGGCTCCTCGCCGCGGAGCATGCCGCGCATGACCGGCAGTGCCTCGCGCAGCCAGCGCAGCCTCTCTGCCGGCGACTCGCCGAACTCGATGCCGAAGGCGTGCGCCTCCGATTCGTCCCACGCCGAGCCGATGCCCAGATAGGCACGGCCGTTGCTGATGTGGTCGAGCGTGGTGACCATCTTGGCCACCAGCGCCGGATTGCGGTACGGATTGGCACCGACCATCAGCCCGAGCCTGACGCGCTCCGTCGCCATCGCCCACGCCACGAGGGTCATGTAGCCCTCGAACATCGGGCCTTCCTCAGATCCGACGATCGGGTAGAGGTGGTCCCAGGTCCAGAGTGAGTGGAAGCCGACACGCTCGGCACGGCGGCCGGCCTCGAGGAAGCTGGTCCAGTCGGTGTACTGGTTCCAGCACAGGGCGCCAAATCGGATTGGGTCGTTCATCAGGTCGAGCGTACACGGAAGCGGCCCACCGGGAGGAGGTCCGGCGGGCCGCTCGAAGAACGTTGTTATCTGGTTTTAGTTGGCGCTCTCAGCGCTTGTCGCGACTGTCGCTCCCAAAGCTGCCGGCGGCAGCGCCAAGGCCAGCAAGACTGGTGACGATCAGGACGAGGACGAGGATGGCGTCCACGACTACCTCCGACTCAGGAAATGAAGGCGACGCGGCCTGGCCGGCTCATGCGCGCGACCGGCGGCGAGGCGGTGCATGCGCGACTCTTCCGCTCGACGCTCGATGTGCTCCTGGCGATCCCGAAGCAGAAGTTCTGACTGGTACCACATTGGCCGGTTCCTCCTTTCTTCCCCAGTAACTCCTAGGGCTCTTTCATCCGGTTATCTGATAGCCGCACTATAGCCCCTTGCGCGTAACCTGTCAATGGTGTACAAGCAGTTACGCAATGGATCTGGTTTCAACTTCATCGGCCGCCGCGCAGGGGTCGTCGCACGACATCGACGAGCACGGCAGGCACGGCCACCAGGCCTCGCTCGCCGACGGCCTGGACTTCGTCAACACGCTCGAATTCAGCAAAGGCATGGCGCGCGACCGCTTCACCGACGCGGCCGGCGCGGTCGTCTGGCTGCAGGAGCACCAGCTGCTCCACCGCGAGACGGCCGACGTGCTGGTCCGAGACGTCTCGACCGACGAGGCGGCCGCCCTGCGCCTGCTACAGCGGATACAGAAGACCCGCGGTGCCCTGCGCGAGCTGCTCGACGCGGCCGTCGATCGGCGGCCACCGGCAGAGAACGCCCTGCGCGAGGTCAACCGGGCGCTGCGCGCGCCATATGTCTACGAGCTGGTTCCGGCCGCCGACGGCGTGTCGCTCGACCATCGCCACGAGGGCGACCCGATCAGCGGCGCTCTCGCCCGGCTGTCAGAGGCGGTCGCGCGCGAGCTGACCCAGGACGACAAGGAGCGCCTGCGCATCTGTGCCAACGACGAGTGCCGCTGGGTGTTCCGCGACAACTCACCGGCCGGACGGCGCAAGTGGTGCGACATGTCGAGCTGCGGCAACCGTGCCAAGGCCGCGCGCCACCGCGAGCGCAAGAGGCAGCAGGCCGACTCGGTCGCGGCGCCGCTTTACTAGGCGCGCGGCCGCGTCACGACGTTGACCAGCCGGTTCGGAATCTGGATGACCCTGACGATCTCCTGGCCGTCGACGAGCGCGCGAACCTTGTCGCGGGCCATGACGATCTGCTCGATCTCGATCACCGACAGCCCGGCCGGTACCCGCACCAGGTCGCGCAGCTTGCCGTTGACCTGAACGGGCAGCTCGACTTCAGACTCCGCGATGACGGTCTCGTCGAACGCGGGCCACGCCTGGGTGTGGATCGACGACCACTCCGCGCCGGCCGTGGCCAGCCGCTTGCTCCACAGCTCTTCGCTGATGTGTGGCGCGATCGGCGCCAGCATCAGCAGCAGCAGCCCGATCGCCTCGTCCCATTCGCGCCGGCCTGCCACTTCCGTGCCGCGCAATCTGATGAGCCGATTGGTCAGCTCCATCAGTGCCGAGATCATCGTGTTCCAGCGATAGCCGGCGTGATCCTCGGTGACCTTCTTGAGCGCGCGATGCGCCTGCCGATGCAGTGCCTCGGCAGCTGACGACGCGGTCTCACCGGCGGGCAGCCTGCCGGCGTCCGCATCGCCCTGCTCCACGCCGTGCGGATCGGTGGCGACATTCCACACCCGGCGCAGGAAGCGATGGATGCCCTCGATCCCGGTCGGACTCCACGGTCCGCCTTGGTCCCATGGCCCCATGAACATCAGGAACAGGCGCACCGTGTCGGCGCCGTAGCGCGAGACCAGCTCGTCCGGATCCTGGACGTTGCCACGCGACTTGCTCATTCGCTCGCCATCGGCGCCCAGGATCTGGCCCTGGTTGAACAGCCGCTTCCATGGCTCGCGCTCATGGACCACGCCCAGGTCATTGAGCGCCTTGGCGAAGAAGCGCGCGTACATCAGGTGCAGCACCGCATGCTCGGCGCCGCCGGTGTACTGCTCCACCGGGCACCAGACCTCGTCACGGCGCGGATCGACCGGGCCGTCCTCCTTGCCCAGCGACAGGTAGCGCCACCAATACCAGGACGAATCAACGAACGTGTCCATCGTGTCCGTCTCGCGCCGGCCGGGACCGCCGCAGCGCGGACATGTCGTACGCAGGAACGCCTCGTGCGTCTCGAGCGGATTGCCCTGCGCCGGCCAGTTGTCGATGTCCGTCGGCAGCAGCACGGGCAGCTGCTCGTAGGGGACCGTGACCATGCCGCACGATGGGTCGGCCTCGCAGTAGACGACCGGGATGGGCGCACCCCAGCCGCGCTGGCGGCTGACCAGCCAATCGCGCAGGCGATAGGTGACGGCCGACTCGCCCTTGTCCTCCTGCGCCAGGCGGGTGGTGATGGCACGCGCGCCTTCGGGCGCGGGCCTGCCGTCGAACTCCCCGGAGTTGACGAGCACCTCGTCGGGCGAGTGGGCGACGTATGCCACATACATTCCCTGCGCACCGTCCGTGCCGCGCGCTGCGACGACCTGCCGGATCGGCAGTCCGAATTTCTGGGCAAAGGCGAAGTCGCGCTCGTCGTGCGCGGGCACGGCCATGATCGCGCCGGTGCCGTAACCGAGCAGCACGTAGTCGGCGATCCAGATCGGGATGCGCTCGCCGTTGATCGGATTGATCGCCTGGGCGCCCAGGGGGACGCCCGTCTTCTCGCGGTCGGCCGACAGTCGGTCGATCTCCGACTTCCGGCGCGCGGTGAAGCGGTATTCCTCGACCTCCGACTTCCGATCGGGCGCGGTCAGCTCGTCGACCAGCGGGTGCTCGGGCGCGAGGACCATGAACGTCGCCCCGAACAGCGTGTCCGGCCGTGTCGTGAAGACGCGGATCTCCTGGCCGCCCGGTTGGTGCTCGTCGGCCGCTACCACGAACTTGATCTCGGCGCCCTCTGAGCGCCCGATCCAGTTGGTCTGCATGACCTTGATCGGCTCGGGGTACTCCAGGCCGTCGTACGAGAGCAGCTCGTCGGCGTAGGCGGTGGTGCGGAAGAACCACTGCTCGAGGTCGCGCTTGATGACCTGCGTCCCGCAGCGCCAGCAGACGCGATCGGGCCCGAGCACCTGCTCGCGGGCGAGCACGACCTGGTCCTTGGGGCACCAGTCGACGGGCGCCATCTTGCGATACGCCAGGCCCTTCTCCATGAATTTCAGGAAGATCCACTGCTCCCAGCGGTAGTAGGAGGGATCTGCGGTGATCAGCTCCTTGTCCCAGTCGAACGTGGCGCCCATGGTCCGGAACTGGCGGCGCATGTTGTCGATGTTCTTGTACGTCCACTCGCGCGGGTGCATGCCGCTCTTGATCGCGGCGTTCTCCGCGGGCAGGCCGAACGCGTCAAAGCCGATCGGAAAGAAGACATTGAAACCGTTCATGCGCCGGTAGCGGCTGATCGCGTCGGTCGGCGTGACGATGTACCAGTGGCCGATGTGCAGGTCGCCGGACGGATACGGGTACATCGTCAGCAGGTAGAACGGCGGCCGCGGGTCGCTGTCCAGGTTGGTCCGATGCAGGCCCAGCTCGTCCCAGCGCTGTTGCCAGCGTGGCTCGATCTCGGTTGGGTTGTAGGAATCGCGGGGCTCCGTGGTCATGGCATAGCCCTCAGGGTTTGCGGAGAGGACGGATCTGGATCTGGGTCGCGCGTGCGCTCAGGCGCCGGCGACCCCGCTAAGTGCGAGGTCGGCGCTCGAGCGGCCGATCTGATCCGTCAGCTTTGCCATCTTGTCGGCAGGTTACCCCGTGAGAGTGGTGGAGCGACGGGGGCTCGAACCCCGGACCTTCTGCATGCCATGCAGATGCTCTCCCAGCTGAGCTATCGCCCCGTGTGCGAGCGTGAATTCTAGCAGCCGGTCCTATCCGGAGACCTCGTCGGGCATAAGCGGGCGAATGCGGACGAGGTATTTCTCCCCATCTGGCGCGCCCAACACCAGGTCGTGTTCATAGCCGAGTGCGAGAACTGCCTCGCCCTGGCTGGCGGTTACCGTCTTCACGAGGTCGCCCTGAGGCGTGCGGGTGAAGTCGGCCGGAACGAGATCCCGCCACGGCCAGTCCTCTGTTCGAGTGGCCGGCGATAGTGGCTCAGCCAGCGTCACCCGATAGGCCTCAGGCGCGAAGAGCCCGCTATCTGTTGCCCTGCCCGCCACAAGGTCGTCCTCGAAGCGGCCAAGGCGGCTGGCCAGAGCCGAGAACGCGATACGCTCGAAGCGGCTGGGTGCCATGACGTCGGCGATGCCGAGTGCGTATACGGAGACGGCCTTGTCGATGCCACCGGCATGAATCTCGAATCTCGTCGTGCCCGCGTCGTACACATCGATGTCCCGGTACTGTTCCTGAGCTGCCGCGAGGCCGCCGGTGCCGAGCGCGTCATAGAGCAGGGCGTCCACCTGCGCGTCGTCCAGCTGAGCGCGATGAAGCTCGTTTCGAGACCTGCCGTCTGCGTCCTCGATGGTCATCGAGTAGATCGCCAGACCGTTCCCGAGCAGCGTGAATCTCGGCGGCTCTTCGATCGTTTTGGCCGGCCAGGGCAGCCCGCCGCCGACGTTCATGCGCAGCAGCAGATCGCGCTCGCCGGTCGCGTGGGGGTGGACGAGGACAGGCGGGCCGGTTGGCCCGAGGGTCAGGCTCACGCACCCCGCAAGAAGGACAGCAAGAAGCGCCAAACCCACGCGTTCGGCCACGGCCTCACGCTAGCATCGGGTACGTGATTGCGGATGTGCTATTTGGCCCGAATCGCTACTCAGTTCGTCGATCGGCGCGAGCGCGACGCTCGCGCATCACGATCAGCGAGGATGCCCAGGTAGTCGTCGTGCTGCCGGTGCGCGCGCCGGCGCGCGAGGCTGGCGAGCTCGTCGAGCGGCACAGGACGTGGATCGACCGGCACCTTTCGCGCATGCTGGCGCGCCGGCGCACCCTCGCGCTCCGACCCTCACTTGCCCACGGCCGCGTGCTGATGATCAACGGCCAACCGGAGATCGTGCGCGCCACCACGGACGCGGAACGTGCCGCGCTCGAGCGGCGCATGCGGCGCGCGGCGAGAGCGGCGATCACCGAGCGCGTCTATGCGCGCTCCGCCGAGATGGGCTTGCAGGCGAAGCGGATCACGATTCGCGACCAGCGCACGCGCTGGGGTAGCGCCTCGCGGAGCGGCACGCTCTCGTTTTCCTGGCGGTTGATCCTGGCGCCACCGAACGTGCTCGATTACGTCGTCGTCCACGAGCTCGCGCACCTGCGCTGGGCCGGTCACGGCAAGCGCTTCTGGTTACTCGTCGAAAAGCACTATCCGGGCGCGGCCGCCGCGCGCAAATGGCTGCGCCAGCACCACGACGAGGTGCGCAACGCGCTGGATTGACTGACCGGGCGACGCGACCTTCGCCAACTACGACTACCGCGGAGCAGCGATCAGCGACCTCGGCATCACGGCCCAAACGGCGATTCTGTTCAATGTCTCGCTGTTCCTCGTCGGGCTGCTTAACGCGGTGGGTGGCTATGCCTTCTACGCACGGCACAGGCGCCGCGGCCTGTTCAGCGTGTATCTGCTGGCGGGTGTCGGGGCGGCTGGCGCCGCGTTACTCCCGCTCGATACCGGCGCTCCCCACTCTCTCTTCGCGTGCTCGCGTTCGTGATGTTCAACGTCGAAGCGATCTGGACGGGCACCATTGTCCGCGGCGCGATGCGCTGGTTTTCAATCCTGGCCGGAGCGATCGGCCTGGCGTTCGTTGCGCTGATGATCGTCGGCGACTCGGGTGAGGGCGCGGCTTTCGGGGCGATCGGTCACGGCGGCGCCGAGCGCATGATCGTTTACCCGGCCATGATGTGGATGATGGCCTTCGGCGGGTTCCTGCTGAGCTCGGCCGGTAGCGACGGCGCGCGACGCCAAATCTGACTGGCTGGTGGCGCGAACGCAGGAAACGAAGCGGGCTGGTGGTCCGTATCTCACGGTATGCGAACCACCCACCCCTCTCAGTTAGGAGCTGCAGCCTCAGCTCGAAGTAGACATATGCGCGACCGCACGTCGCCGTCCCGATTGCTCGGCGACGGCTCGATCTATTCGAACTCGAGACAAGGCGGCCGGCGAACAATTTGAACGCTCTCGCCTCATTGCAACCGCGTTGAGGCCCCACGCCCCGTGTCCCGTTTGTTGCCGGTGAAGGCTCTTTCGGCCGGCACACACCCTCCGGGCGCATCGCGGCGGTCTGCCGTCTGCGCTCACGGCGGATGCGGTCCCGGACCGAACGCGAAGCTAACTAAGAGAACTTCAGCGACGGCAAACACGATTGCCGCCGCAAGCGAGCCGCGCGGCCCGAGTCGTTCGGCGAACGCCGCGAAGGCCGGAAACGCGGCCAGGGTGTAGCGCGGCATGGACGAGGGCGCGCCGTCGATCAGGCCCAGGGCTATGGCCACCAGGCCGTAGACCGCCAGGTCAGTGTGACGGCGCACCAGCATGAGGGTGCCAACGATCATCAGAAGCATGAACCCGAGCCAGAACAGCTCGTGCCACGGCTCTTCGACGAACGCGCGCGCTATGGCGAGCACGCCCAGGTACTTGCTCCATGACGACGACCCCTCGAACCAGCCCTCGACGCTGCCGGTCAGCTGCCAGATGAAGAGCCACCAGCCGGCGAATACGGTGGCAACTGCCGCGCCGATCAAGAAAAGGCGCCCACGAAGGTCACGGCGGAGGAAGAACATGACCGCGGCCGACGCGGCGATGGCTACCCCGAAAACGCGAAACAACATGGTCAGGCCTGCCAGGGCGGGCGACAGCCGACCGTAGCGGTTGAGGAAGTAGAGGCCGGCGAAGAGCAGGAAGGCGGCCTCCGTGTAGGCCATGCTGAAGACATAGCTCACCGGGCTAAAGGCCAGCAGCACCGTCCCCCACAGCGCCGTCTGCGCGCCGAAGCGGTCGGCGAACAGGCGGTAGACCACTATCGCGGCGAGCACGAACAGGATGTTGGCCAGGACCGCAGCGACCAGGTCCGCGGGTAGCAACCCACCCAGGCTGGCGATCCGGATCAACAATGGCCAGCCCGGGTAGAAGGCGAAGTCATGGTGGCCGCCGGCAAGCGCCGACGACTGCAGCGCAGCCGCGTGATATCCGAAGAGGGCGATGCGCAGATACCACTGACCGTCCCACGCCACGAAGGGCGACGGGTACGACGTGAGCAACGGCAGCCGCTGCGGCGAATTCACATACTGCGACAGGAGCAGGATTGAGTAGAGCCGCGACAGGACCGCGATCGACGTCGGGACGAGAATCCACTGCCAGCGCCTGCCGCGCCGCCAGCGCAGCTCAGCGGCGGGCATCGCTTGGCTCACCAGCAGGTGACGCTTCGGCAGAGGGTTGTGTACCGCTGCCGAGTCTCAGCCGCGATCAACGCGGTCATTTGGAGCCATGCTGTGGCCGGACCATATGGACCGTCTCGTGCGGGCATGTGCCTCCGCCAGCAAAGCGAACGTCACGCCATGGGCGCCATGCAGCACCAGGAAATCGGCGGCACGGCGTGGCCACATGTCGCGAGACGAATCCGAGAGGTCGTCAGGAGCCGGAGGAATGCCGCTCATAAGGCGGAAGGAACGGGTGCGTCGGAAATCCTTGGAACTAACCAACGCTGGAGGAGCCCACGATCTACGGCCATGGATCGCCCTACAAACCGGGGCCTGACGCGGGTGGTCCAAGGGTCCAGCCTGAACGAGTTTGATCCGGCAAACCGGCGAGCCATTGAGGTCTTCCAGCGCCACTTGCGCCACTGTCAAGTTATCCGAGCGAAATCACGGCGATGCGCTGCACGCACCGCTGAAACCCCGATGGTCACCACGAGCGGTCTCGCCCAGTCCCTCGCCGCCGCTGCGATCGCGGCGACCGTGTTCGTGGCTCTCGTGAGCGTGCTCATCGACATGTGGAAGGAGGTCTTATCGGGACAGTGTGGACGCCGCGACTTTGGTTCGAGCCACAGAGGCCGATCAGCGCGTGACAATGGGACGTGATGACGCGTCCTTCGGCTGATGACAGTTGATATCCGTGCTCGACGTCGAGGAGAGCAAATGCGGCGAACGGCAATCGCCCTGCTGACGGCAGCTTCCGCGCTTTCATGCACGGCTGCGCCGGCGTCACCTGGAATCACCGCGGCGAACCGAGCGACCGGAATCGCCACGTCCTCGACTCTTTCGAAGTCGCCTTCCACCTCGGCGCCTGCCACCTCGTCGCCAAGTTCGAGCCCATCAGCGCAGCAGTCCGAGTTCGCGACGCTGGCCCCGACCGCCGGGGCGACCGCCCCCGCCGCTACGGCCGGCGGCTTTCCAGCCTTCGATCACGTCTACCTGATCGTCATGGAGAACCGCGAGTACGGGACGATCGTCGGCAACTCCGACGCGCCCTATATCAACTCGCTCATCGCCAGCTATGGACTGGCGACGAACTACGACGCGATCGGACATCCGTCGGAGCCAAACTACATTGCTCTCTTCGCGGGCTCGACCCTCGGCGTCACAACTGACGGCCGCTACGACCTGGGCGCGTACAACCTGGCGGATCAGCTCGACGCGGCCGGCAAGTCGTGGCACGTCTACGAGCAGGACTACCCAGGCCAATGCTCACCGGCAGCGTCGGCCTACGGCGGGGTCGATCTGATCGGGCTTGCGGGCTACTACTTCCGCAAGCACGACCCTGCGATCAGCTTTACCGACATCTCCGGGCAGCCAGCGCGTTGCGCCGCCATTACCTCCCTGTCGAGTTTCAGCCCCTCGGCCGCGAATTTCGAGCTGATCGTGCCGAACACGTACAACGACATGCACAGCGCCCCGACGGCGACGGGCGACGCGTTCTTGAAGAACTTCGTGCCGCTGATCACCAACTCGCCGGCCTTCGCAAACGGTCTGCTTGTGATCACCTGGGATGAGGGCAGCTCGGGCATAGGCGGCGGCGGGCAGGTCGCCACGCTCGTGATCTCGCCGCTGCTCGCGGGCTCGGGCATGCAATCCTCGGTGGCGCACAACCACTACTCGCTGCTGCGCACGATCGAGGTCGGCCTGGGCCTGCCCTGCCTCGGCAATTCGTGCGAGGCGAACGACCTCTCCGAGTTCTTCGGCTAAGTAATGGGCGGCGCCCTCACGTGGCGCCACGAGACCGCACCGTCACGCCCACCTTGTGTCCTCATTCGGACGGAAACGAGGTCTTTCTGGCTGTTCCGAGCGCGATCCGAAGCAGCCTGCGGCGCGTCATTTCTTGAGCGATTCTTGCGCTGACCGAGCGGCACGATTGAGGAACGTGGCACACCGTGGATACAGACCCGCGCTGGGCGGGCTGTATGAAAAGGAGTTGGCAGATGATGTGGGGATATGGCGGCGGCCTCGGCCTCGGCGGCTTGCTGGGGATGATCGGCATGATTGCCCTCGTGATCGGAGTGATCGTGCTGATCGTGTGGCTGGTCACGCGGACCGCCTCCACAGGAACTGCGCAGGGCCCAGCACCTCGGCTCGTCGGACAGGACGCCTCCGAGCTGCTCCGGATGCGCTTCGCCCGTGGCGAGATCACCGAGGACGAGTACCGCGCGGCCAAGAAGGTTCTGGAGGAAGGGCGATGAGCGGCCGTCGGCTGGGCATCGCGGCCTTGCTGCTCGTACTCCTGGGCATCGTGCTCGTCGGGGCGAGCGCCGTCCTCGGGTCGAGTCCCGGGATCGGCGGCGGCCCCGGCTGGTTCAGCGGCATGATGGGCGGCGATGGGTACGGCCCGGGCATGATGGGCGGCAACGGCCCGGGCTTCGACAATGGCCCGCAGCCCGGCGACGCGGGCTTCGTCCCTGGCACCGCCGACGCACCGCGTCTGATCCAGGTCATCGCCGGTCCCGGCTACACGTTCACACCCTCAACTGTCACCGTCCAGCGCGGCGAAACGGTCACCTTCGCGGTCACCACGATGGGCCCGCTTGTGCACGAGTTCATGGTCGGGCCGGCAGACGCAGTCGCCGCCGACCAGGAGGGCACGCCTGAGATCGCTGAAATTGGCATGATGCAGAGGAAGACCCTCACCTACACCTTCGACGGCAGCGGCTCGTATGCCTTCGCCTGCCACGCGGCTGGTCACTATGAGGCCGGTATGCGCGGCACCATCACCATCGTCGGCTGACCGACGCTCGGCGTCGTAGGCTGGGTAGATGACCTCGCCATCGAACCCGGTTCGCGTTCTGGTCGTCGACGACGAGGCCCCCATCCGCAGCGTTGTGCGCGGCTTCCTCGAGCGGGAGGGCATGCAGGTTGTCGAGGCCGGCGACGGCCCGGGAGCCGTCGAGCAGGCGCGCGCGTTGGCGCCCGACGTCGTCGTCCTCGACATCATGTTGCCGGGCTTCGACGGGCTCGAGGTCCTGCGCCGGATCCGGACGTTCGCGGACCCCTATGTCCTGATGCTGACGGCACGTTCCGAGGAGGTCGACCGGATCGTCGGGCTGACGGTGGGGGCGGACGATTACCTGGTTAAGCCCTTCTCGCCGCGTGAGCTGGTCGCCCGTGTCGGGGCCCTGCTGCGCCGCCGTCGTGGCGCGCTGTCGGCCGCGGGCGAGGAGGTCCTGCGCGCCGGCGATCTCGTTGTCGACCGGCCTCGCCGGGAGGTTACCGTCGATGGAAGACCGGTCGAGCTCACTACTCTCGAGTTCGCGATCCTTGAGACGTTGGCCCGTGATCCGGGCGTGGTCCTTGCGCGCCCGCAGCTCCTCGACGCGGTGTGGGGCGTCGACTTCGTCGGCGACGATCATGTCCTCGAGGTCCATGTCGGGAACCTGCGGCGCAAGCTCGGCGACGAGCCCGGGAGCCCGATCTACGTCGAGACGGTGCGTGGCGTCGGCTACCGTCTGCGGGCGCCGGATCGATGACACGTCCTGATCTACGCGGTATTCGATGGCGCCTACTCGCGGCCAACCTCGTGGCCGCTGGGGCCGGCGTTGTGGCCGTGGCCATCGGTGTCTGGCTGGCGGCACCCGCGGCGTTCGAGAACGCGATGGGCATGGGCGGAGGCATGGGCGGCGCCATGGGCGGTGCGATGGACCCGCTCCTCCGTGCGGCCTTCGGCGATGCCGTCGGGTCGGCGCTGCTACTCGGGCTGGTAGCGGCGGTGGCAGTTGCTGTCGTCGTGGCCGTCCTCCTCTCCGCCTACATCTCGCGTCCGCTCAGCGCGCTCGCATCCGCCAGCCGACGCCTGGCGCGCGGCGACTACGCCCAGCGGGTGCCGCCTGCGGCCGGCGAGCTCGGCGAGCTCGCGGCCTCATTCAACGAGATGGCGGCGACGCTCGAGGCGACCGAGCAGCGCCGCCTCGATCTGATTGGTGATGTCGCGCACGAGCTACGCACCCCGATCGCGTCTGTGCGTGGCTATGTCGAGGGCCTGGAGGCTGGCGTGTTCGAGCCCGGCCCGGACGCGTGGCGGGTGCTCGACGAGCAGACCGAGCGTCTGGCCCGGCTGGTCGATGATCTCGCGACCCTCTGGCGTGCCGAGTCGCGCGACCTGCGTCTTGCGCTCGAGGCGCTCGACGGCCCGACGTTGCTTGCCGAAGCGATGGAGCGCAACCGCCCGCTTGCCGCCTCACGTTCCGTGAATTTCGGAATTGGGCTCGTCGCGCCCGTGTCCGTGCGCGCTGATCGGACGAGGCTCGGGCAGGCTCTCGACAACCTGATCGGAAACGCGATCCGCTATTCGGAGCAGGGAGGGAACGTCGACCTGGGCATTGCCAGCGACGGAGCGTCGGCAGCGATCTCGGTCCGTGACGACGGGCCGGGCCTGACACCCGAGCAGCGCGCTCACGTATTCGAGCGCTTCTACCGCGCCGACGCGTCACGATCGCGAGAAGCGGGCGGCAGTGGCCTGGGCCTGACGATCACCAAGTCGCTCGTGGAGGCGATGGGCGGCACGATCGCGGTCGCGAGCGACGGGCCGGGCAAGGGAACGACGTTCACCGTTCGGGTGCCGCCCGCCTGAACCATACGAGCCGCAGGGCTGTCTTGACCCCGATGGGATGATACTCCCAGGGAGTATGTGAATGACCCACGACAAGAGCCACGGCCAACCGCACGTCACGCACGCCGACCACCAGGCGGGCGCCGAGCATGCAGCCCACGATCGCCATGCCGGCCATTCGGTCGCGATGTTCCGCGACAAGTTCTGGTTGAGCCTCATCCTCACAATCCCGGTCGTCATCTGGAGCCCCGACCCGCAGAAGTGGCTCGGCTACGCAGCACCCGCGTTCACTGGCTCGGACTGGATCCCACCGGTTCTCGGCACGATCGTGTTTCTGTACGGCGGGCTGGTGTTCCTGCGCGGCGCCCAGGGCGAGCTGGCCGACCGCAAGCCCGGGATGATGACTCTCATCAGCCTGGCGATCGTGGTGGCCTTCGTCACAAGCTGGGCTGGGACGCTGGGCCTGTTCGAGATCGAGATCTGGTGGGAGCTCAGCTCGCTGATCGTGATCATGCTCCTCGGTCACTGGCTCGAGATGCGCTCGATTGCCCAGGCCCGAGGTGCCCTGGCGGCGCTCGCCGAGCTGCTGCCCGACACGGCGGAGCGCGTGACCGCCGAGGGGACCGAGACGGTGGCCCTCGACGAGCTCGCGGTCGAGGACATCGTGCTCGTCCGGCCTGGCGCCCGGGTCCCGGTCGATGGCATCGTCGTCGAGGGCTCGGCCGACGTCGATGAGTCGATGATCACCGGCGAGTCGCATGCGGTGGCGAAGGAGCTCGGCGCCAAGGTCGTCGCGGGCACGGTCGCCGCCGGTGGCAGCCTCAGAATCCGCGTAACGGCGGTGGGTGAAGGCACCGCCCTATCTGGGATCATGCGCATGGTGGCAGCGGCGCAAGCGTCGGCGTCGCACGCCCAGGCGCTGGCCGATCGCGCGGCTGCGATCCTGTTCTATGTCGCGGTAGCGGCTGGCGCGATCACGTTCGGCTTCTGGTGGGTCGACGGCGACCAAGCCGGGGCGGTCACCCGAATGGCAACCGTTCTCGTCATCGCCTGCCCACACGCCCTTGGCCTCGCCATCCCGCTGGTCGTCGCCATCAGCACCTCGCTCGGCGCGCGCAACGGCCTGCTGGTCAAGGACCGGCTCGCGCTCGAGCGGGCGCGCGAACTCGACGTCGTCATCTTCGACAAGACCGGCACGCTCACCGTTGGCCGGCCGGCTGTGGCGACGCTGTCGGCCGACGACCAGAGCGAACTGCTGCGGCTCGCCGCCGCCGTTGAGGCCGACTCCGAACACCCGCTCGCACGGGCCATCGTTGCGGCGGCCCGCGAACGCGGCATCATCCTCCCGAAGGCCGAACGCTTCGAGGCGCTCGCCGGCCGCGGCGCGAAGGCAATCGTCGCCGGGCGCGCGGTGGCGGTCGGCGGACCACGCATGCTCGCCAACTCGGGCCTCGAGCCGCTGGCATCGACCGAGCGTTGGGCGGCTGACGGCATGACCGTCCTGCACGTTGTAGCTGACGGCAAGATCGTTGGTGCGATCGGCCTGGAGGACGAGATCCGCCCCGAGTCGACCGAGGCGGTCGCGCGGTTGCACGAGATGGGCATCAAGGTCGCGATGATCACCGGCGACGCACAGGCAGTGGCCGACTCGGTAGCGCGGCGGCTGGGCATCGACGAGGTCGCGGCGCAGGTGCTGCCGGCCGACAAGGCCGATGCCGTAAAGCAGTTCCAGCACGGCGGCCGGAAGGTCGCGATGGTCGGCGACGGCGTGAACGACGCGCCCGCCCTGGCCACCGCTGATGTCGGCATCGCGATCGGCGCCGGGACGGACGTCGCCGTCGAGTCGGCCGGGATCGTGCTGGTGCGGAGCGACCCGCGTGACGTGGTCGGCGCGATCGAGTTGTCGCGCGCGACCTACCGGAAGATGATCCAGAACCTCATCTGGGCAACGGCATACAACGTCATCGCCATTCCGGTTGCCGCCGGCGTGCTCGTTCCCTGGGGCATCGACCTGCCCATGGCCGTTGGTGCGATCGTCATGAGCGCCTCGACGATCATCGTGGCTCTCAACGCGCAGTTGTTACGCGGGCTGCGACTCCGCCCACAATCAACGGCAACGATGCAACCGGCGGCTGCGTAAAGGAGAACCGATTATGTCCAAGACAAGAACGATCGCCGCTGATGAGGACCCGGTGTGCGGGATGACGGTCGACGTCGACCAGGCGCGGGCCAAAGGCCTTACCCTCGAGCACGAGGGACGCGAATACGCCTTCTGCGGCAAGGGCTGCCTGCTTGAGTTCCGCGACAACCCTCAGGGGTATCTCGACCCAGCGTCCAAGCCGTCAATGTAAGGCGTCCGTCTTCAACGCCTGGGTCCCACGTCTGGAATGGTGGAGATGAGGGGACTCGAACCCCTGACCCCCGCGATGCGAACGCGGTGCTCTCCCAGCTGAGCTACATCCCCACGGGAGCCTGAAGTATACCGACGCCCATCGGGCGCCCGATGCACCGAGCCAGCGATTCAGCGAGCGCTAGTCGATCACGGCTGTTGATGACGTTCGGCTCTTACCGCTTGATTGCGAGACTGACAGCATTGCCGCGGAGGTGGCACATGCGTCTGATTAGGGCTGTTTTCGTCTTTATCGTCGGTGCCGTCGTTTCGCTGGCGTTGACCTATGCGCTCGTGATCCGCCCGCGCGTGCGGGCATGGGGAGGCGATCCGACCGAGGCTGATCTCGCTCTGCCCGGCGACGACCTGGTTCCCGAGGCGACCGCGACCGAGACCCGCGGCGTCACGATCGAGGGGCCCGTTTCCAAGGTCTGGCCGTACCTCGTCCAGATGGGCTTCGGGCGCGCCGGCTGGTACAGCTACGACAGGCTCGACAACAAGGGTGCGAGCGTCGAGGAGATCGTGCCCGAGTTCCAGCATCTCGAGGCAGGCGACATCATGCCCGTGAGCCCCGGCGGTGGCTTCGAGGTCAAGACGGTCGACTTCGAACGCGCGCTCGTGCTCTACACCGACACGGCCGTCGTCCGGACGCAGGCCGAAAAGGCGCAGGCCGAGGGCAAGGATGAGCTCCCGACGCCAGGGCTGAAGGCCAGCGGTGCGATGCTCAACGCCTCGTATCCCGAGTTCTCGGCGTCGTGGGCGTTCTTCCTCAAGCCAACGGACAACGGAATGACACGGCTTGTCGAACGGGTCCGGATCAAGACGCCGGGCAATGCCCCAGCCAGCGCCGTTCTGGGTGAGGTGATGGGCACGGGCATCATCCTGATGACCCGCAAGCAGATGCTCCACATCAAGGAGCTGGTAGAGAAGCCCGCGCAGCCGACCGAGGAGATCGAGCCGGCCGCTCCAGTCGAGCCGGCCGCTACAGCGGAGCCCAGTTTCGCGAACTGACCGCTAGGGGATCGGACCGGCCTCGTTCGTCCAGAACTCGATCAAGCCGGGAACGTCGGCGGCCTGTCCGGTCGCCACGCTCAGGATGTCGAGCTGGTCATCGGTCCACGTGATCGTTGGCGCGCCGGCCACGTCAGCACACAGTCTGTGCCCCGCCGGCGCGCCATTTACTTCGTACGTGCTCTCGGCCGGCCAGGTCGAATGGTCCTCGCACGCGCCGCTGTTCGCGTCGATCTGGACGCCGGCGAAGTCCTTCTGGTAGGCCGTGTTCATCGAGTCGGCACTGTCGTATTCGCTGTAGACGACGACGATGCCGCCGGCCGTCGTGCACTGGGTGCTGAACTCGATCGCCGGATCGGTGCTCGAGCCTTGGGTGCAGCCGGCTCGAATCGGATCGGGGACGTGCCGCAGGAAGGCGTCGTAGGGCGTCGCTGGAGATGGCTCCGGCGTGGTTGGCAGCGAGGCGCCGGCGGTCGGTGGCCCAGTCCTCGGGGGCGCGCTGTTCGCGGGTGTGGTGGCAACAGCGGACGCGCTCGTTGACGCGCGTGGTGTCGGGCTCGGGGTTGGGCCGCCGCCGTTGAAGATCAGGAACACGACCACGACGAGCACGGCCAGGGCGATGAGCGCGAGCGCCGCAAGGAGCATGACCGGGGGTCGGCGCTCGACCGGCTGGGGCGGGATGTAGCTGGGTGTCGGCGCCGCTGGTGGCCGTGGCGCGCCGCGCGGATTCTGCGGGTCGAAGGACACGCCTCCGATCGTAGTCGAGGTCCCGATCGCCGGCCGTGGCTATTGACGATTAGAACATCTGTTCTATCATTCCCGGATGTCCGCTGAACCAGCTTTGAGCTCGGCACTCGCCCGGCTCGAATCGCGCTGGGGCAGTGCCGCGGTCAAGGTCGGCGTCGGCCTTCCTTCGAGTGATGAGCCGGTCGAGACCGACGCTCAGAGCGATGAGGTCGTGTCGACCGGATTCGCGCGGCTCGACGCGCTGCTCGGCACCGGAGGCCTGCCACGCGGCGTGAGCGCGTCGTTCCGTGGCGGAAGATCGAGCGGCAAGACCGCGCTCGCGTTGCATTGCCTTGCCCAGGCCCAGGCGCGCGGCGCGATCGTCGCTTTCCTGGATCTGTGCCGGGTCTTCGATCCGCTCGAGGCTGAGGCGCGTGGCGTCGATCTGCGCTGGCTGCTCGTGTGCCGACCACAGGACGTCGACGAGGGTTGGGCGCTGGCTGCCGCGCTGGTCTCCGGCCGCCAGGTCGACCTGATCGTGATCGACCTGCCCACGGGTCTACGAGCCAGCCACGAGTCGGCGCTGCGCCGCCTGGCGGCCCATGCCCGGCGCTCGAACGTGCGCATGATCGTGCTCGAGCCGATGAACCTGTGTGCGCCCGTCCACGGCGCGCTGGCAGAGTCGGTCGGCCTGCGCCTGGAGCTCGAGCAGCGTGCCTGGCTGCGTGCCGGGCGCGACATCGTCGGCCGCCAGGTGACGGTCAACGTGGCCAAGAACCGCTTCGGACCGCCCGGGCGGCAGACGGATATCGAGATCCGCTATCTCGCGGACGGCGAGCACGGTACGGCCATCGAGCGTTTTGCCACGGCCGATCAACCGGCAATCACCGACTCCTACGAACTGAGAACTGCCATCGCCTGATCCACTGACGCGACCGACCCACAACCAAACGACTGCGGAAAGCGTGCCCTTACCGCTATGCGACTGCTCTACCTCGACTGGCCTCATCTTCCCTATCGGCTCGAGGTGGCCCGTGCGTCGGTGCCACTGCCCGAGCTGGTGGTCATCGGTGGACAGCCCTGGGAGCCCGCGTCAGTGCTCGACGCGAGCCCAGCGGCCGTCCGTCTCGGCGTGCGCCGCGATCAGCCGCTGGGCACCGCCCACCGGCTGGCGCCGGAGGCGCACTTCATGCCTGCCGACCGCGAGCTCTACCGACGGATGATGGAGCGTGCGCTCGACGCGCTGGCCGCCTTCACGCCGGGCATCGAGGCGGATGCAGATCCCGATGCGCGCGCATTCGGCCAGGTGCTGCTCGGGATAGAGGGCCTGCACCGGCTATGGGGCGACGACGAGCGCCTGGTCGGACGCGTGACCGACGTCGTGCGCGGCCTGCTGCCCACACAGCCGCGGATCGGCATCGGCAACACCCGCTTCGGCGCGCAGGTCGCCGCGGTCGTCGGCCGCGGCCGGCTGGAAAAGATCGCCAGTGGCGATGCCGGGGTGGAGGCGGCCTATCTCGCGCCGTTGCCCATCCGGCTGCTGCCGGCGGACGACGAGACGCGCGAGCGGCTGCGCGTCTTTGGCCTGACGAGCATCGGCGAGCTCGCCGCGCTTGCCGGGTCGGCGGTCGTGGCGCGTTTCGGCGCGCACGGAGCGATGCTCCACGAGCTCGCCCAGGGCAGGGACGGCCGGCCGTTGCGGCCCAGGAAACCGGTCCAGCACCTGCGCGCCGAAGCGGAGCTCGAGCCGCCGGTCGACACGCTCGATCCGCTGCGCTTCCTGCTGCACAACCTGTGTGGCGCGTTGTGCGAGCAGTTGAGCGCGCGTGGCGCAGGCGCCACGCGCGCGCTGATGACCCTCGAGCTCGAGCACGGCCGCGGGCCGCTCGTCCTGGAGCAGCAGCTGCCCGAGCCCGCGGCCGCACCGGACCTGCTCGAGCGGCTCCTGTTCGCGCGCCTGACCGGCTCGCCGCCGACCGCGCCGGTGACTCGGTTCGTGCTCGAGCTGCGCGGCGAGCAGGTCGCGGCCGGCCAGCAGCTGGGCCTGTTCACGCCACAGCTGGCCCGTGCCGGACGGCTCGACTGGCAGCTCGTCGGCCTTGCCCTCAGATTCGGAGCGGATCGCGTCCTGCGTGCCAGGACGCTGGATCCGCAACAGATCGTGCCCGAGTCGCGCACGGAGCTCGTGCCCGCGACCTCGGCCCCCGGCGCGCCGGCTGCCAGCTTGTGATCGGCGATGACCCGCCTGTTCGGCCACCACCCGGTCATCGACGTTGAGCTCGACTCGCGCGGGCAGCCGGCGCGCCTGCGCCTGGACGGCGCCGCAGAGCCGGTCGAGGTCTGCAATCGGTGGCGGATCGAGGAAGCGTGGTGGCGGCGGCCGGTCAGCCGTGACTACTACAAGCTCGTCGGCACAAACCTGCTGGCGCTCGTCTACCTGGACCTCGTCGACGGCACGTGGCACCTGGAGCGCGTCTACGACTAAAGGTAGCCCGGACAAACCTCGGCCCCGGCATAAACCGGGGCCGAGTCAAAGGTGTGGCTAAACCCGGGCCGGGAGAGGAGGAGCCGTACCGGGCCGTGCCGTGTTTGTCACTGGGACGAGACCGGTCCATGGACTGTGACGAGGGCGCAGCGTCAGTTCCGGAATTGCAACCAACCCACGAGCGGGGCACAAGCTCAGTGAAGGGTGGGTGGGCCTCCTGGAGGAATCGTCAGCAGCACGATCGCGACGACGAGACTGGCCAGGGCGATTACCAGCAGCGCGGCGGCAAGGATCTGGCGACGGGGCGGGCGCACGTCCTAAGGATAAGTGTCGGCGCCCGAAGGAGCGCAGGTCGCGACGCGTGTCGCGTTGCCGAGTTCAGCCCGCGGCGGCGGCCGCGGCGAGCAGCTGGGGCAGCCCGACCATGATCAGCAGGGTCACGATCGTGGCCAGGATGAGGGCGCGAATCAACGGTAGAGCGGCGCGCACCATGTTCATCGTGAGTGGGACGGCCGGGTTGCGCGGCGTGTGACGCGTGTAGGTCTCCGCGGGAACGGGGCCGGTGGTCATCAGTTTCGATCTCCTGGTCAGTGACTTGTGGGTGCTGGAGTCGTCGTCGCAGCGGTGGTTTCGGATGAAGACGGCGAAGGGCTGGTAGTCGGTTCCCCGGACGGCTCGGGCGTGGGTGTTGGCGGGTTGACCTTGTTCTGCAGGACCTGCGGCGCGTTGGGGTCACCCCACGGCAGGACGTCGAGCGGATTGATCCTTTCGCGCACGAGGGGCGGATAGCCGAACGGCAGGAGGCGCGCCACGACCGGCTGCCACGGACCGTCCATGCGGATCAGCGTGTAGTGCAGGTGGCAGCCACTGGCGAAGCCCGTCTCGCCTTCAAGGCCGATCACGTCCCCCGCCTTGACAACTGCCCCCGCCTCCGCATTGGCCGCGCTGAGATGGACGTACTCGCTGCGGTAACCATTGCCGTCGTCGATGACGATGACGATCGCCTGCTGATTGGTGCGCCCAAGGCGCTGCAATCGAGCGTAGATGGGCGCCGCGTCGCCCTGATAACCAAGGTACGGGTCGAAATCACGTCCGGCATACAGAACGGTGCCATCGTGGGCAGCGCGGACCTTGTCATTGCAATGTGTCGCCAGGTCGACGCCGTCGTGGTACGAGACCCCGTCGATCATCACGAAGCCGCCGGCGGTCGGCGCCTCAGGAGCGAAGCGGGTCGTGATCAGGGCGTGGTTGACCGGCCAGATGTAGCCGGTGAGCTGGCCCGGGTCGACGCTGTGGGCGGGAATCGACTTGGCCAGCGGATTGAGCGGGGGTTGTGCGCTCGGGCTGGCACCAGCTGTTGTCGCCGGCGAGGGGAGCGCGCTCGACAGCGGAGCCGACGCTCCGGCCGCGGGCGAAGCGCCGGGGCCCGGCGTCACCTGGGCAACCAGCGTCGGTGGCACGCTGCTCGGGCGATCGACGCCGACGAACACGACATACACGGCGGCGATCAGCGCGACCAGCGAAACGGCGAGCAGCCCGAGACGTACAGGGGTCACGGGCGGGCGCGCGGAATCATGGTTTCGAGGCAGGGCATGCACCCTAATCGTTGCATGACGACAGTCATCGCGTGTCGCTGACGTGCACCTATTGCCAACTAGAACATCCGTTCTAATATCGCCAGCGTGACGGGTGCCTACGCCGAGCTCCATTGCCATTCCAACTTCTCGTTCCTCGACGGCGCGTCGGGCGTCGAGGATCTCGTCGAGCGCGCCGTCGAGCTGAAGTTGACCGGTCTCGCGCTGACCGATCACCAGGGCCTGTACGGCGCCGTCCGCTTCGCCACGGCCGCGCACGAGGCGGGCCTCAACGCCATCGTGGGCATGGAGGTCGAGCTGCTCGATCCCGTCGCCCCAGATGTGGACGGCATCGTCGTTCCGCGGCGCAGGCGCAAGCGACCCACGCCCACGACAGAGAGCGTCGCGGTCGAGCCTCGACTCGACGGCCGCGTCCGCCGGCCCCAGATCGAGCGCCTGCGGCCGCCGGGCCATCGCGATCCAGCGCGCGAGGACCTGCGCGGCGTTCGTGCGCGCGAGCTGGGGCCGCATCTGGTGCTCATCGCGCGCGACATGACCGGCTATCGCAGCCTGTGCCGGCTGACGAGCAGGGCGCAGCTTGCCGGGACCAAGGGCGCGCCCAAGTTCAACCACGACCGGCTGCGCGAAGGGACAGAGGGGCTGATCGCGCTGTCCGGCTGCCGGCACGGCGAGATCGCGCGGCGGCTACTGGCCGGCGATCGAGATGGGGCGAAGGACGCCGCGCGCCGGCTGGCCAGGATCTTCGACGGCAACTTCCACCTCGAGCTGCAGCACCATCTGCTCGCCGACGACGACTGGCTCGTGACGGAAACGGTCGGCCTCGCCGACGAGCTGGGCCTGCCGCTGGTCGTGACCAACGACGCGCACTATGCGCTGCCGGCCGATCGCGAGCTGCAGGACGTGCTGGTGTGCATCCGCCACGGCCAGCCGCTCGAGGAGAGCGGCCACCTGCGCCGGCCGAACGGCGAGTACTACCTGAAGGGCGTTGCCCAGCTCGCCGACCTGCCGCCAGCGAGCGGCGCGCTGGGGGCTCGCGTTGCGCAGGCGTGGACCCAGGCGATCGGTGCCGCGGCGGAGCTCGCGGCGGGCTGCTCGGTCGACTTCGACTTCGAGCAATATCGCTTCCCGGGCTTCGCCGTGCCGTCGGGCGAGACGCCTTTCTCGTACCTCGAGACGCTGTGCCATGAGGGCATGCGCGCCCGATATCACCCATTGAAGCCAGCCGTCGTGAAGCAGCTCGCGCACGAGATGGAGGTCATCGAACGCACCGGCCTGGCCGAGTTCTTCCTGATCTGCTGGGACATCATGCGTTTCTGCCGCGACCGCGGCATCCCCGCGCAGGGGCGGGGAAGTGCAGGCGATTCGATCGTCGCGTATGTGCTGGGCATCACCCGGGTCGACCCGATCCGCCACAGGCTGCTCTTCGAGCGCTTCATCAACGAGGGCCGGACCTCGTACCCCGACGTGGACATCGACTTTGCCTCGTCGCGCCGCGAGGAGGTCATCCAGTACTGCTACGAGCTCTACGGCGCCGAGCACACGGGCATGGTCTGCAACCTGGTCACGTACCGCGCCCGATCGGCCGTGCGCGAGGTGGGCTACGCGCTGGGCTTTTCGCGGCCGCTCGTCGATCGCGTGGCCAAGGCGCTCGAAACATATGACTCGGTCATGGTCCGGCGTGACCTGGAGGCCGAGGGCGGCTTCGCCGACTTCTTCACGCCGTCCCCCGCAATTGGAGGCTCCGTGGGCAACTCGGTGTCGGCGGTCGTCTCGGCCGCGTTGACCGCGTCGCTCGCCGAGGACCGTGGCTTCCTCGACGGCATGGGCCAGCTCAACGACGGCCGCGGACTGGCGGTTCTGCCTGCATCGCTCGCGCCGGTCGACGTCAAGCGCCCCGGCCGCACGCCGCGTGGCACCTCTGACGACAAAGGTGGCCCGGGCGACACGCCCGTATCAGTTCGCTGGCTGCGCCGCGAGGAGGAGCATCTCGCCACAGAAGAGGATGGCGAAGTCCATCCGGCTCTGATCCGGCGGCCGCGGCCGATCGATCCTGATCGGGACGAGTCGGCGGCGGCGCCGAAGGAGCTTGCGCGCGCGGCGCCGGATCGCCCGTCGACCGTGGCGATGACGCCGTGGGAGCGCTGGCTGGAGCTGACCGGCCGGATCGACGGTTTCCCGCGCCACCTGTCGATCCACACCGGCGGCATGCTCATCACCGCCGCGCCGCTGATCGACATCGCCCCGCTCGAGAGAGCCACGATGCCCGGCCGTGTCGTAGTTCAATACGACAAACGCGACATAGAAACCATCAAACTGATCAAACTTGACCTGCTGGGCCTACGAATGCTCAGCGCTATCGACGATGCCCTGCGAGATATCGCGGCGGATTGCGCAGTGAATGTCGTGCTTGACCGGTTGCCGGAGGACATCGACGAGGTCTTCCGCATGATCCAGGCGGCCGACACGGTGGGCGTCTTCCAGATCGAGTCGCGTGCGCAGATGCAGACGCTGCCCAGATCAAGGCCGACGACGCTCGACGACCTGGTGGTCGAGGTGGCGATCATCCGCCCCGGCCCCATCCAGGGCAATGCCGTGCATCCGTACCTGCGCCGCCGCCAGGGCAAGGAAGAGGTCACCTACCTCCATCCAAGCCTCCAGCCGGCGCTCGAGGAGACGATGGGCGTGATCCTCTACCAGGAGCAGGTGATGAAGATCGCGATTGACGTCGCGGGCTTCAGCGCGGCCGAGTCGGACGGCTTCAGGCGCGCGATGGGCACGTGGCGCTCGAACCGCGAGATGGAGAAGCTGCACCAGCGCTTCGTCGATGGCTGCATCGAGCGCAACGGCCTGACCACGGACCAGGCCGAGGAGCTCTTTCGCCAGGTCGCGGCCTTCGCCAGCTTCGGCTTCAACAAGAGCCACGCCGCGGCCTTCGCGCGAACTGCGTACGAGAGCGCCTTCCTCAAGCTCTTCTACCCGGCCCAGTTCGTGACCGGCCTGATCAACGCCCAGCCGATGGGCTTCTACCCGGTCGAGGTGCTGATCAACGACGCCAAGCGCCACGGCGTGGCCGTGCTGCCGGTCGACATCAACCGCAGCCGGTTCCGGACGACGACGGAGTGGGTTGGGATGCCCGATGAGCCACTGCCGGACGGCGCGGGTATCGATCGACGGCCGGAGATCGTCCAGTCATCGGCTTGCGTCGTACCGGCGCGCGAGGCACGTGATCGTTGGGCCGCGCAAGCTGCCGAGGGCTACGGCATTCGTCTCGGGCTTTCGCTCGTCAAGGGCATCGGCGAGGCGGAAGGCGAGGCGCTCGACGCCGAGCTGGCGGCACGCGGCCCGTTCACGTCGCTGGCCGATCTCGTCGCGCGCACTGAGCTGGCCGAGGAGATCGTCGAGCGGCTGATCAGAGGTGGCGCGCTCGATTCGCTGGGCGAGCCACGGCGCAAGCTGCTCTGGCAGCTGCGCGAGGTAGCCGGCTCGGCGCGCAAACAGGGCACCCGACCCACCACACGGACGGCGAAGACGCTCGACCTGCGCCTGCCGGCCACCGATGCGCCCGAGCTGCCACCACCTTCAGAGCTCGAACGGCTGGGCGACTCGTACGCGATCCTGTCGCTCGACGCGCGGCGCCAGGTGATCGAGCTCTACCGGCCGGCGCTCGATCGGATCGGTGTTTTGCGCGCAGGCGAGCTCGCGGATGCGAAGCCGGGACGAGTGCGCATCGGTGGCCTGGTCGTCACCCGCCAGCACCCGATGACCGCGCGCGGCACCGTCTTCCTGGCGCTCGAGGACGAGACGGGCATGGTCAACGTCACCCTCTGGCCGGATGTCTGGGCGCGTTTCAGGGCGACCGTGCGCCGTCACGCGCTGCTCTACGTCGAAGGTCGCCTCGAGCGCGAGTCGAACGTGGTCAACGTGATCGCCGACCGAGTCGAGTCGCTGTCAGATATCGCTCGTCCGGCCGGCGGTCCGATCTCGCCGCACGGCGTCCGCCACATGGGCCACGCCGGCATGCGTCGCGTGGGCTGAGCCCGGCGAGCTTCAGCCCACGCGGCCCTTGGCCGACTTGCGTGCCTCCTGGCGATCGTCGCGGCGCTTGATGCGGGCCTGCGCTTCGCGCTCGGCCGCACGCTGCTTGTTGCGATCCTGCATGCCGCGCAGGAAGTCGCGATACCAGCCCGCGAACCAGCCGGCGACCGTGCCCAGGAAGATCGACTCCACGAGGACAAAGACGGAAGCACTCGCCGCGTCCGAGACGACGACGCCGGCCTGGTCCAGACCCAGTCCCGCCGCGTTCAGGAGGATGAGTACGACCCACAGCACGCCCGTCATCAGGCCGAGCAGGAATCCGACCAGGTATGAAGAACGAGTCGCGAGGAAGCCGCCGATGAAGTAGGTGAACAGCGCCTGCGGCAGGAAGAAGTATTCGATATAGAGAATTACGTAGTTTTGGAGGTCGGTACTAAGTACAGGCCCGGCGAGCTCAAGGACGAAGCCGACGGCGACCATGATGAACGGCACCCACAGCAGCCTGCGTGTCCGGAACATGACGGGCATTCCGCGAAGGTCGCTGCGAATGTCCGGCATCGTGAACATCGACTTGTGAGGCGGTTTCACGGTGGCGACGGTTTCGCCCGCCTCCGAATCGGTGTCGTCTGCGTCGTCAGCCTGCTGATCGGCCATCTCGGCGCGGGTGAGCTCTTTGGTGCGCCGCCGAGCCTCGGCGCGTGACGTGTTCTTGGCGCGAGCCAATGCGGACTCCTGTTCTTGGGATGCGGCGATCGCATCGTAGCGCAAGCGCACCAAGCCACGATGCGGCGCCGCCGATTGAGTCGGCGTTGAGCGACAGATAAGCGAGCGCTAAGGGCCGTCGCCGACACTTCAGCTCCCGCCATTCCGCCGCGCAGCAAGGGCGGATGGTCATGTCGATGGCGACGCGCAGGTTCCTGCACTTCTTCTTCCTGTTCACGTTGTGCACAGTCCTGTTCGCCGGGGGCGCGGCTCGCTCCGCGACACCGCGCGTGGCGTCGCTCGATGCCGTGCCGCTGGCGGCCGTTTCGTGGCCGCCGTCGACTGGGCTGCTCGTGTCGGAGCTCGTGACCGGTGGCTCCAGCGCGTCGGACGAGTTCATCGAGCTCTACAACGCGTCCGCGGCGACGCTCGATCTGGGCGGCCTGGAACTCGTCTACGTGACTTCCACGGGTGGCACCGTCACCAAGAAGCAGTCATGGACCGCGCTGGCAGTGCCGGCCCACCACCATGTCCTGATCGCGAACTCGTCCGGTGCTTGGGCGGCCGGTGCCGATGGGCTGTACAGCGGCGGCCTGTCGGCGACGGGCGGCGCCATCGCGCTGCGCAAGACTGACGGCACGGTCATCGACTCGCTCAGCTGGGGTGATGCGACCAACAGCTTCGTCGAGAGCACGGCAGGCGCCGCGCCACCCGCATCGGCCAGCCTCGAGCGGCGGCCAGGCGGCGCGGCGGGCAATGCCACGGACAGCAATGTGAACTCGGCCGATGCGCAGGTCCGGGCCGCGCCACTGGCCCA
>DATCGV010000044.1:0-66494 GCA_036508755.1 Candidatus Limnocylindrales bacterium
CCAGCTCCTGGCGCACGCTGGCCCACGTCTCGGAGTGGCGCACGACCATCGGCAGCAGGCGTGTCCGGATCGAGTCGAGCGTCTGGCCCGCGCTCATGCCGTCCGGCGTTGGGTTCGAACGGCCGGCGGCGACCTGCTGCTTGAGACCCGCGACACGGATCTGGAAGAACTCGTCGAGGTTACTGGCGAAGATGGCCAGGAAGCGGACACGCTCGATGAGCGGATTGCGCTCGTCGACCGCCTCGTACAGCACGCGGTCGTTGAACTCGAGCCACGACAGCTCGCGATTGATGTACGGGATGTCGGCGCGAACTCGGCGCCGCGGGCGCATCTGGGGCAGCTGTTGCGGCACGGCACTGCCGGGCATTGCTGATGCGCGTTGTGCGTGCTGGCGGATGGCGGCCATTGGGCGGCTCAGTCTAGCAATCGGCGGGCGCGGCGCACCCTCAGCCCAGCCGCGCGCGCCGGGCGACACCCGTCGCACCGGCGCGCCTGGCGGTGTCCTCCGGGCACGGACACTCGTCGCGCAGGCGCTGAAAGGTGTAGAAGCCGGTGTGGTGTCCGTCAGCCCACGTCGGTTGGAGCGCGTAGCTGCCGACGAGCTGGATGTCGGTCAGCTGCGTCTGGGCCGCCATCAGCGTGGGGTTCGAGTCGAGCCAGCCGGGGATGCCGGCCTCGCCCCGACAATAGGCACACGGGCACAGCCAGCGCATGGTGACGAAGTCGTAGCGCGACAGGTGACCGTCCGGCCACTCGAGCTCGAGGACCGAGGCGGCGCGGTCGGCGTGGATGCGGACGGGGACGAGATACTCGCCGCCCGAGGTGAAGGAGCTCATCGCAGCAATGGTGGCAGCCACAGGTAATCGCGCACGGGCAGCGTCCTGGCGAGCTGTTGGAAGACCCAGATCCAGCCCAGCGCCGACTGGATGTCGGGTGTGTCGGCGCCCGGCCCGGCGTGGCTCGCGCTGCTGGCCTTGGGCACGATCGTGACGTACTTTCCGTACCAGATTGTCTGGCCTGGCTCGACGTACGCGTCGAACTTGCGCGCGAGGTCCTGGCTGCTGATCCAGGTCCCCGGACCCGGATCGAAATGCGCTCCGTTGAGCGTGCCAGTCGGCCAGAGCGGGCCGACGACCTCAACCTGTGTGACCGTGAAGTCTGTCGTCGTGGCCGGGTCGGCAGTCGCCGTAAAGCCGGTCATGATCCACGCATGACGCCCGAAGTGAACGAGCAGGCCGACCGGCTTGCCCGTCTCGCGCAGCTGCAGCGCAGCGTCGTGCAGGGCGCTCTGCATCGTCGAATCGATCGTCCAGCCGTAGTCGGAACCCGCGCCGTAGTGGACGAGCGCATCGGCCCAGCCCTGCGGATCCGCGCCGCCGTCCTCGACCGGGTACTTGCTGTGCGCGGAGGCATAGGCGAGGTAGTTGAGCTGCCGGCTCTTCGAGTGATCGCGCGTGCCGTCGATGAGGTTGAGCATGATCTGCACAGACGCGCCGACGCACGAAGCGTCGAGGAACTGGGTCGCGAAGGCGCCTGCGCGCCAGATGCTGTAGCGGCCGGTCCACGTCGCGGCGCCGGCCGTCCCGGCCGGCGCCGCGACGAGCGCGACGAGCACGAGGCACAGCACGACGACCGGCTTTCGGCCGGTCAGGAGCCTGATCACGGCTCAACGTTAACCAATTCGCGCGCCACGAGCGCCCGCCGCAGTCGCATCATCGTCAGGTCATGACCGAGCGAACCGCGGCGGCAATCGACGTCGGCAGCAACAGCGTCCATCTTCTCGTCGCGCGCGCCCGGCGCGCCGTGCGCCTCGGAACGCGCACGGACCTGATCGCGCTCGCCGACGAGAGCGAGCTGATCGGCCTGGGCGATTCGGTTGACGCGGGCGGCAGCATCCCGCCCGGGCCGCTCGATCTCGTGGTGGCGGCGCTCGAGCGGCAGGTATCCGTGGCGCGCAGCGCCGGCGCGGAACGCATCGTCATCGTCGGCACCGAGCCGCTGCGCCGGGCTTCCAACACGAGCACGCTCATCCTCGCCGTCGAGCGCGGGCTGGGCGAGGAGCTGCGCGTGATCGACGTCCGACAGGAGGCCCAGCTGACGTTCGTCGGCGTGTGCGGCGGCACGAATCCTGACGAAGCGCTGGCGGTAGTCGACATCGGCGGTGGCTCGACCGAGGTCGCGATCCACGTGCCTGGACGAGAGCTCGAGGTAGTTCCCCTGCCGCTCGGTTCGGCGCGCCTGACGAACTCCCTCGTGCGCCACGATCCGCCGACGAGCGACGAGATCGCGTCGCTCATCAAGGCAGCCGTGAGCGTCGTTCACGACGCTGCGTGGCCCAAGAACGATGGGCCGCCCATCCGGCGGGCGATCTTCGTGGGCGGCACCGCGACCAACGTCGCGCGCCTGGGCCGCCTCGACCGCGCCCATCTCAACGAGGACCTGAACACGATCGGTCAGATGCCCGCCGACACGGTCGTCGAGCACTTCGGAGTGCGGCCGCGCCGCGCTCGCCAGCTCGCGGCGGGCGTTGCGATCGTGTCGGCGCTGCTCGACCGCTTCCTGCTTGGTGTGGCCGACGTGAGCGAAGCCAGCCTGCGCGACGGCGCGATCATCGCCGCCCTGGCGCGCGGCCCGGACTGGCTCGCGGCAGTCGACGAGCTGACGAGCTGACGAGCCGACGGGCTGATTCAGTCGCCCACCTGCGCGAGCCAGTCGCGCAGCGGCCCAAGCGCGGCCTTTTCGGCGTAATGACGGCGCAGCCGGCCCGTAGCCATGGTCTGGATCAGGCCCGCCTCGCGCAGCACCGTGAGGTGCTTCATGACCGCCCAGCGCGTGATCGAGCTCGCACGCGAGGTCAGTTGCGAGGTCGTGATGCCGGGCTGCGCGGCGATCGTTTCGAACAGGGCACGACGCGTCGGATCGGCTAGGGCAGCTAGCAGTTCGTCGATGTGAATGCTGCGCACAATCGTCATGTGACGTTATGGTCACATAGTTTGCGCTGAGTTGTCAACCGTTCAGGGCGCGCGCTCGCCTTGCGGACAGGTCGTGGCGTATGATCGGGTCGTGACGCGCATCATCGACGCACCCGACAAGTCCTCCTCGGAACGCCAGGCGAGCGCGCTCGTGCGCGCCTGGGAGGGTCGGGCCGACGGCATCCAGTCGATCGTCGAGCGTCTCGGCGGGGTCGACCAGGTGGGCATCGAGGAGCGCGTCGACAGCCTCAAGAAGCGATCGATCAAGAAGGAATCCAAGCTCTGGGCGCTCGACCTCGCGATCCGGATGATGGACCTGACGACGCTCGAGGGGAAGGACACCGAGGGCAAGGTGCGCGCGATGTGCGCCAAGGCGATCCGCCCTGATCCATCAGATCCAACCATCCCGAGCGTCGCCGCAGTGTGCATCTATCCGGCGCTGATATCGGTCGCCAAGAGCGCCCTCGAGGGCTCGAATGTGAAGGTCGCCAGCGTCGCCACGGGCTTCCCGTCAGGCCAGACGTTCACCGACGTCAAGCTGCTCGAAACGCGCCAGGCGGTTGTCGCCGGCGCAGACGAGATCGACATGGTCATCGATCGCGGCGCTTTCCTGCAGGGTGACTACCGCCACGTGTTCGATGAGATCGTCGCTGTCAAGGAAGCGTGCGGATCGGCTCACCTGAAAGTCATCCTCGAAACCGGCGAGCTCGAAACGTACGACAACGTCCGCCGTGCGAGCATCCTGGCGATGGCCGCCGGGGCGGACTTCATCAAGACCTCGACGGGCAAGGTCACCCCGGCGGCGACGATGCCGGTGATGCTCGTCATGCTCGAGGCGATCCGCGACTTCAACAGGCGGACCGGTCGGCTGGTCGGCATGAAGCCAGCTGGCGGCATCCGCACGGCCAAGGAAGCGATCCAGTTCCTGACGATCCTGTACGAGACGCTCGGTCCGCGCTGGATGACGCCCGATTTGTTCCGGTTCGGCGTGAGCAGCCTGCTCAACGATGTGCTGATGCAGATCCGCAAGGAGCGCACGGGCGCCTACCAGGGACCCGACTACTTCACGCTCGACTGAGTCGCCACCGCGGCGAGCCCGGAGGTAATCGGACCCCGCTCAGTCGGAGCGAAGCCTCGAATAGATGACCAGGTCGTGGTAGGCGCCGCCGCGGAACTGCGACCCGCGGTTGACGCCCTCGCGCGTGAAGCCGGCCTTCTCGAGGGCATGCTGCTCGGGCAGGTTGTCGATGTCCGTCTGCGCCTCGACTCGGTTGGCGTTGGTCGAGACGAACAGCCAAGCGGCGAGCAGCCGTTGTGCGTCCGATCCGTAGCCGTGTCCGCGCGCCGCGGGCACGAGATCGATGCCGATGTTCCACGCGCGCGAATCGTCGGGCGGTCCGTAGTGCACTGCGCGCCATTGGACGGTGCCGACCGGCTCATGGTCGAGGCGCTCCACGATCAGCGTGCCGTTGTAGTCATTGCGCAGCGGCCCACGAGCGAGAACGTCGCGCGGCGTGCGGCCGATGGGCTGGCCGAAGTCGTTGAAGCCGCCGATGTCGCGCTGCTCGTTGAGCCAGTCGACCAGCTCAGCGTCGTTGAGGGTGAGGTCACGCAGCCGGACGAGCAGGCCCTCGACCGGCAGGCGAGCGTCAGTCATCGACGGCGGCAAAGGCCAGCGAGGCATTCAGGCCACCGAAGCCGAACGAGGTGGACAGCACGCCCCTGATCGTGCCCTCCAGCGGCACGGCGCGCAGGCCCGGCAAAGCGGCGGCTGCGCCGGGGTCGACGTGCTCGAGGTTGACCGTCCCGGGTGCCCAGCCACGGTCGATGGCCAGGGCCGAGATGGCGGCCTCGATCGCGCCCGACGCACCGAGCGGGTGCCCGTAATAGGCCTTTGTGCCACTGACCGGGACGGTTTGCGCGCGCGCGCCAAGGGCACGGGCGATGGCGCGCGCCTCGACCTCGTCGCCGAGCGGTGTCGACGACGCGTGGGCATTGACGTAGTCGATCTGCACCGCCTTCATGCGGCCGTCGGCGAGGGCGAGGCGCGCTGCGCGCGCGGCCTGGCGGCCATCGGGCCGCGGCTGAACCATGTGAAAGGCATCGCTCGTCGCCGCGTACCCGCGCAGCTCGGCGTAGGGCCGCGCGCCACGCCTCCGCGCGACAGGTTCGGCCTCGAGGACGAGGAGCGCGGCGCCCTCGCCCATGACGAAGCCGTCCCGGTCGGCATCGAACGGCCGCGCCGCGCTCGCGGGGGCGTCGTTCCGGCCCGCGCTCAGGGCGCGAATGATGTCGAAGGCTCCAAATGCAAGCGGGCTGAGGGGCACTTCCACGCCTCCCGCGAGCGCGGCGTCCGCGCTTCCAGAGCGGATCAGCCTGAGTGCCTCGCCGATCGCCACTGCCCCGGCGGCGCACGAGTTGGCCGTCGACAGGATCGGGCCATGGAGTCCGAGAGCAATGCCCACGTTGGCCGGCGCGGCGCCGCCGAAGACGGCGAGGGCAAGGTTGGGCGCCACGGACCTGATGCCACGGGCGATGTAGCGCTCGTGCTGCTGCTCGGCATACGCGATCCCGCCCAGGGCCGACCCGACGTAGACCGCGAAGCGGTCGGCACGGGCGGCTCCGCGCTGGCCAACCTCGAGGCCCGCGTCGAGCAGTGCCAGCCGCCCGGCCGCGAGCGCGAACTGGCTGAAGCGGTCCGTCTGCCGGGCGGCGCGGGCGTCCATGAAGTCGGTCGGCTCGAAATCGTCGATCTGGGCGGCGACCTGCGAGCGGAACGGAGCTGGATCGAAGCGGTCGATGCGCTTGACCGCAGACCTGCCGGCGTGCAGGCCGGCTAGGAAGGCGTCGCGACCGATGCCGATCGGCGTGACGACTCCGATGCCCGTGATCCACACGCGGCGCGACCTGTCGCTCACGTCGCGCTCGTCCCGGTCGGTGTCTGCTCGGCGATCTGCTTGAACCTTGCCAGCGTGCGGCCGGCGATGGGTCGTACGAACCAGCGATCGGCGATGCGCGGGAACAGCTCGTCGCCGAGGAGCGGGAGGTGGCGCGTGAAGTCGTGCACGATCGCCACGTTCGAGCCGTGCAGGCCGGCAGGCGTGATGTGCCAGGTCACGTCCATGCCCCGTGTCGGACCGCAGGTGTGGACGAAGCGCAGACGAAGGTCGGCTGGGTCCGAAGCGTCGGCCCAGGTTCGTGCCCGCCAGCTCACGGGAACTCCCAGCGGCCCGAATCGGCGCGTCGCTTTCATCCTCGCTTCTGTCTCGTCGCCGTTGCGTGACAGGACGGTCACCTGTCGGTAATGCGGCAGCAGCTCGGGCCATCGGCCGACGTCCCGGGCGAGCTCGAAGACTCGCTCGCCCGGCGCGTCGACGCTGATCTCAATCCGCGAGCGCAACTTCTGACGCTTCCAGGTATTCGAGCGTTGGTGCCAGGAGCGGCACGATGGGCAGCTCGCGCACCTCCGACAGCGGTACCCACGCCGCCATGTCGGTCGACTCCTCGATCTCGTGACGGATCGAGCCGCCCGTGATGCGCACGAGGTAGACGATCTGGATGCCGTGGAATGGGCCCCAGCCGCGCTCGGGTAGCGGGCCGCGAGTCCATGAGCCGACAAACGCGAGGCGCTCGATCTCGCCGGTCAGCCCCGTCTCCTCCTCGAGCTCCCGGCGCACGGCAAGAGCAGGGTCCTCACCGAAGTGGATGCCACCGCCGGGCAGGGTCCACATACCGACCGACGGGTAGCCCGGCGCGATGCGCACCATCAGGAGCTGCTGAGCCTCGTCGACGACTACCGCGTAGGCCGCGATGCGCGTCATCGGCGCCAGTTCGGGCTGGTCGCTCACGGTGCGAGGACTCGGGCGAGGAAACGTGGGTCGAGCGCCTTGCTCGCCGGCGCCTGGTCGGCGAGCACGGCCGTCAGCTGCTGGCGCAGGTCGACGCGCCGTTCGAGTCGGCGCAGCGCGTAATCGAGAACGACTGGCTTGGCGATGAAAGCCTGCAGCACGAGCGAGAACACGTTCTTGCTCCGAAAACGCGATCGAACCCGACGATCGTAGACCGCCAACGCGTTCCGGTCTGTGGACAGCCAGCGGTCGATCGCTTCGGCCGCAAGCGCCGCGGTCACCAGCGCCCGATGGAGGCCTTCTCCGGTGAGCGGGTCGATGAACTCGATAGCGTCGCCGACGAGCAGCCAGCCGTGGCCTGCGGCACGAGTCACGTGATGCTCCAGCCGGCCGGCGACCTGTGCTTCGTCCGTCCTTGGCGCCGTCGACCAGCGATGTGCCTGCGACGCGGCGGCCATCACCTCGTCGACGACCGGTTCGACGCCGCCCTGAAGACGCTCCGTGGGCACGACGATGCCGACGTTGACACGGTCGCCCGGAACCGGCGCCAGGCCGACGTACCACCCGGCGCCGAGCACGAACGTGCCCGTCATCTGCACTCCCTGTGGCGCCGCGTCCATGTCGCGGACGTGGAAGGTGATGCCGGCTCGACCGAGCCAGCTGCGCTCGCTTGCTACGCCCGCGGCACGAGCCACGCGAGATCCGCGGCCATCGGCGCCAACAACGACGCGTGCCTGGATCAGTTCGTCGGGCGGCGCCTCACCGCCAGTGGCCGTCGATGCGATGACGAGTTGGTGTGAGTTGCGGCCAGAGCCCAACACCACCTCGCGCACCACACATTCGCGGTGAACCTCCGCGCCGGCACGGCCAGCGTGCTCGAGCAGCTCTTGGTCGAGCCGCGTCCGATCAAAACCGCACGCGAAGCCGGCGCGGTACTCGAGGTTGCAGACCTGCCCGCGCGCCGAACGGAGTTCCATCGCGGAGATCGGGCGGTGCAGATCCGCGACCAGGTCGCGGCCCAGGCCGAGCGCGATCAGTCGCGAGCGGACGAGGGGAGAGGCGAAGACGCCGCACGCCCGCCAGCGCGGTTTGGCGTGGCGCTCGAGGATTGCCACCCGATAACCGAGCCGCGCGAGATGGGTCGCTGTCGCCGCGCCGGCCGGGCCGCCGCCCACGATGGCGACATCGACTTCGTCAGCCACCTGCCTGTTGCTCGGGGACAAAGACGAGCGCGTAGCGGTAACCCGGCCGCGTTCCGTATCGGGCGACCGGCCGCAGCCCGGCCTGCTGCGCCATGCGCACGAGTTCCTTCTCGGTATATGCCCGGCGCACGGACAGTGGCGCGTCGTGGCGCGTGTACTGGTTGCGCGTTGCGATCCGCGTCAGCAACCACGCGCCGGCCCACCAGCGCCAGCCTCGGTCGAGGTCATTGATCACGACCGCCTGTCGACAGACGCGGCGCATGTGGCTCAGGAATGTGACGGCGGCCGACGGCTCGAGATGGTGAATGACCAACGAAGCGTGAACCACGTCGAACGAGGCGCTGCTCTCGTCGGGTAGCGCACCCTCGCGAACGACGATCCGGCCGCGACCCTCGACGCGCATGGCTGCCGCGACGATCTCGGGCCGAATGTCAGTAGCCGTGATCTCGCGACCGTCGCGCGCAAGTCGGAGCGGAATATCGGCGCCGCCCGTGCCAACGTCGAGGATGCTCAGCGCGAAGCTGTTCAGCGCCAGCGGAGCGACCGCGCGCTCCGACAGATCCGCGCCGCCGAGCCAGCGATTTATGCGTGCCAGGTCGCGCAGGTTGCCGGCGAGAAGCTGTTCGTCGAGCCGTCCGTCGAGAAGCTCATGCCCTCCTTCAAGTCGTCGCATCGGTGAACTCTAGTCGCTTAGTGCAACAAGTGACGCTTCGGTCACATAATGAGTGGCGCTTTGGGATCACCGGGTGTAGTGTTGGCCCGATGGCCGCCCGCAAAGACTCGACCGGTAGTCGCGAACCCTCGTCGGCGCTCGCTCGGCGCACATCGCCGGACGTCGGTCGGGGAACACAGTCGCCCAACAGCTGGGCACTTGGCGACGGCCAGCAGATCCCGTGGGAGTACGCGCCGGCGCCGGAGTCGCGCGATGTCGTCCAGCTCAAGTCGCGTTACGGGCTGTTCATCGGCGGCAAGGAGGTCGCACCGCGCAGCGGGCAGTGGTTCACGACGGTCGATCCATCGACGGAGGAGCCGCTCGCGGAGATCGCGCGCGCGAGCGTTGCGGACGTCGATCAGGCCGTCACCGTCGCCCGGCGCGCGTTCAAACGGGAGTGGGGCACGCTGCGCGGCAGCGAGCGCGCCAAGTACCTGTTCCGCATCGCGCGCATCCTCCAGGAACGCAGCCGTGAGTTTGCCGTGCTCGAGTCGCTCGACGGCGGCAAACCGATCAAGGAGTCGCGCGACGTGGACGTGCCGCTCGCCGCGGCACACTTCTGGTACTACGCGGGCTGGGCGGACAAGCTCGAGTACGCCTTCCCGAACCGCGATCCGCAGCCGCTCGGCGTCTGTGCGCAGGTCATCCCGTGGAACTTCCCGCTGCTCATGCTCGCCTGGAAGATCGCGCCGGCGCTCGCCGCTGGCAACACGGTCGTGCTCAAGCCGGCCAGCTCGACCCCGTTGAGCGCGCTCTTCTTCGCCGACGTGTGCCGCCAGGCAGACCTGCCGCCCGGTGTCGTCAACATCATCACCGGGCCGGGCGAGATAGGCCTCGCCCTCGTCAAGCATCCCGATGTCGACAAGGTCGCCTTCACCGGCTCGACGTCCGTGGGCAAGGAGATCGGCCGTGCAGTCGCGGGCACCGACAAGGCGCTGACGCTCGAGCTGGGCGGCAAGGCGGCCAACATCGTCTTCGACGACGCGCCCATCGACCAGGCCATCGAGGGCGTGGTCAACGGCATCTTCTTCAACCAGGGCGAGGTGTGCTGCGCGGGAAGTCGCCTCTTCGTCCAGGAGTCGATCGCCGATTCGTTCGTCGAACGGCTGAAGGACCGACTGTCCACCCTGCGCGTGGGCGACCCGCTGGACAAGAACACCGACGTCGGCGCGATCAACAACGCCGCCCAGCTGGCCAAGATCGAGGAGTTGGTGGAAGCGGGGATCGCGGAGGGCGCCGACATGTACCAGCCGGCGTGCGAGCTCCCCGCGCGGGGATGGTTCTTCCGACCGACGCTGTTCACCAACGTCGCACAGTCGAGCCGCATCGCCCAGGAAGAGATTTTCGGGCCGGTGCTGTCCGTCTTGACTTTCCGCACGCCGGCCGAAGCGCTCGAGAAAGCCAACAACACGGCGTACGGCCTTTCGGCCGGGGTCTGGACCGAAAAGGGCAGCCGCATCCTGGACATGGTCAGCAAGCTCCGCGCCGGCGTCGTCTGGGCGAATACGTTCAACCGCTTCGACCCGACCTCGCCGTTCGGTGGCTACAAGGAGTCGGGCTTCGGACGCGAGGGCGGGCTGCACGGCCTGCTGGCCTACCTGGATCTCGGAGCTGGTCACTGATGTCTGATTCGCCGCGCCGCGCCTTCGTCTCGCGCCGGTCGGACGGCGAGCACCTGTGGTCGCTCGGCGGCCATTTCACGACGAAGCTGTCCGGGGAGCAGAGCGACGGTGGGTTCGCGCTGGTTGAAGCGATCGCGTTCCGTTCGACCGAGCCGCCCCTGCACATCCACACCCGCGAAGACGAGGCCTGGTACGTGCTCGACGGCCAGATGACGCTCTACGTTGGTGATGAGTCGTTCGTCGTGCCGAGTGGAACGTTCGCCTTCGCGCCGCGCGGGCAGGCGCACGCGTTCACCGTCGACATCGAACCGACCCGCGTGCTCGTGTTCGCGACACCGGCCGGGTTTGAGCATTTCGCCCAGGAGCTGGGCACTCCCGCAACGGGCGAGACGCCACCAGCCGATCTGTCCGTACCGTCGCCCGACGAGCTCGGCCCGATCGGGGAGCGCTACGGCATCCAGGTCGTCGGGCCGCCGGTCAGGTTGCGCAATGGCTGAGCGGCACCCCAAGACGGTCATCGCAGATCCACTGGCACCGGCGCGCATCCCTGTGCGCAAGACGTACAAGCTGTACGTCGGCGGGCAATTCCCGCGCTCGGAGTCCGGGCGCAGCTACATCGTCCGTGCCGCAGACGGGACGCCGCTCGTCAACGCCGTGCGCTCGTCTCGGAAAGATGTGCGCGACGCGGTGCGCACGGCGCGCGGGGCCGTGGCGGGTTGGTCGGGCAAGACGGCGATGAACCGCGGCCAGGTCCTGTACCGCGTGGCTGAGCTGATGGAAGGGCGCCGCGCGCAGTTCGTCGAAGAGGTCACCGCGGCCGAAGGGCTGTCGCCTGCCGACGCCACCGCCCAGGTTGACCGAGCGATAGATCGCTGGGTCTGGTACGCCGGTTGGGCCGACAAGATCAGCCAGGTGCTGGGAACGGTCAACCCCGTCGCCGCCCCGTACTTCAACTTCAGCATCCCGGAGCCGACCGGGGTCGTGGGTGTCGTCGCGCCAGAATCGTCGTCACTTCTGGGACTCATCTCGCGCGTCGCGCCGGTCGTCGTCAGTGGCAACGCCGCGGTCGTGCTCGCGTCGGAGTCACGGCCACTGCCGGCCGTGACGCTGGGCGAAGTGCTCGCCACGTCGGACGTTCCTGCCGGCGTCATCAACATCTTGACCGGCCTGCGCAAAGAGCTCGTGCCCACCCTCGCGGCGCACATGGATGTCAACGCGATCGACACGTGGGGCGTGCCGCGCGACATGCGTGCGCAGGTCGAGACCAGTGCCATCGAGAACGTCAAACGCGTCACTCGCCCGCCGCGTGGCGTCGATGACCGCTACGACTGGCTGGATGACCGCCGCGCGCAGCGGCCGGAGTGGATCGCCGCGTACCTCGAGATCAAGACGGTCTGGCACCCCATAGGGATGTGACCAGAAGCCAAGATATTCGGCCTCGACGCTGGTATCAGAGGCCGTCGGGCACCACGCCCAGCGAGCGACGCTGGCTGGTCGCAACCGGCGCGGCCGCGCTCGCTCTTTTCGTGGCGCTCGCAGTCTGGGCACATGACGTTGTCACGCCGGCATGGGAGCTGGACCTCGTCAACTTCGCGCATCTACAGCCGAACCTGGCGGGAGACGTCCTGAATGGCATCAACACGCTGGGCAACCCGGTCAACTGGATCGTGCTGCTCGCCGTGCTGGCCATCGCGGTCGGCCTCCTGCGCGGGACTCGGGCCGGCGTGTTCGTCGGCGCCACCTATGCGGTTGACTTCGTGGCCACGCTGACCAAGTACTACGTCCAGCGCGGCCGACCCGACACGGAGGCGACTCATGCGCTCTTCGGCGTCGATAGCTACGGATTCCCGAGCGGGCATACGGCGCGCGCGGCGGCGCTCGCAGGAGCTCTGGTCTGGATCTTCGTACCGGCGCGCTGGCGGCTGCCATTGGCGATCGTCAGCGCCCTTGTCGGCGGCCTGATGATGGGCTACGCGCGCGTCGCGTTCGGCGTTCACTTCCCGACTGACACGCTTGGCGGACTGCTGCTGGGCATTTGCTGGTTCGCCCTCAGCGCAGCGCTCGTCTGATGAGCCGGGTCTAGACTGGCGCGCGTGACCCACGCTGCCGCGGTGCTGCGCCGCGCGCTTCTGCCCGCGTTCCTGATGGCCGTCGCTTTTGCGCTCGGCCACCAGATCACCTACGTCGTGGAATACGGCTCGAACGCGGGCAGCGCGCTTGCGCGATCCGGCCACGACCTCGACTGGACGCTCGCCGTCGCGTCGATCGCCCTGCTCTCGGTCGCGCTGGTGGGGCTTGCCGTGCGCGAGCTGCGTCGCCTGTCGCGCCAGGCTCGCGGCGTGGCAGACGCCCGCAGTCGGGGCTCGCCGCTCACGGCGCTCGTCGCTGACACTGTCCCGCTCGCGCTGGCCGTCCTCGTCGTCTCGGTGGTCAGCTTCGTCGTTGTCGAGAACCTGGAATACGCAGCCGCCGGACTTGCCTCGCCCGGCTTGACCCTGGTCTTCTCTGCCGAGCACCAGGCAACGCTCATCATCTTCGAGCTCGTCTCGCTCGCGGTCGCCCTTGTTGCCGCGCTGTATCGCTGGCGACGCGACATCCTCGTCGAGTTGATCGAGCTGGCGCAGGGGTTGCGGATGCACGGCAGACCGCTCCTCGGGTCGCGGCCGATCGAGCTGACGCTGCCAGCCAGCTCCATCGTCCGCGCCCGTCCACCCGGCAGGGCCCCGCCTCTTCCAGCCTGATCGACGCCGCGGCCATTTGCGGCCGCGCCGAGCAGCACCGCCGGCTGCGGCGGCAAGAAGAGGAAACAAGACCCTCATGCGACTGACCAAAAGACTTGGCGCGTCCCTCGCGCTTGCGACGGCTCTCAGCCTGATCGCCGCCGTCACGGCGCTCGGCCACGTCCATTTCCAGGCCGGGACCTACAACATCGCCCTTGGCTGGGCAAACGAGCCGACGTACGCCGGAGAGCTGAACGCCGTCCAGGTGCTCGTATCGGACGGGACCGGCAACCCGGTCACGGACCTTGGGCCGAATGACCTCCAGGTCATCGTCTCGGTCGCCGGCCAGGTGTCGCAGCCGCTCCCCTTCGCACCGGCTTTTGATCAGGCCGAGGGCGTTGGCACGCCGGGCGACTACCGCGCCGCGATTATCCCGACCCTGCCGGGCGACTACACGTTCCACCTGACGGGGACAGTCCACGGACAGGCGGTCGACGAGACGGCTACCTCCAGCGACTCGACCTTCGAATCGGTCCAGGGGGCGAGCGCGATCCAGTTCCCCAACCAGGCGCCGTCGGGCGCTGAGCTCGCGACGCGTATCCAGAGCGTTGATGCGCGGGTTACGTCGGCGCAATCGAGCGCGATGCTCGTCGGCGGCGCGATCGGCGTCGTTGGCATCGTCATCGCGCTGTTCGCACTCTTCGTCGCGCTCCGCGCGCGGCGGTTCAGGGTCGTGTAGCGATCCGTGTTGATCCGCTGGGGCCGATTCGCGCTGCCGGCAGTGTTCGTGGCGAGCGCCCTGCTCGCCACGGCCGGGCCGGTGCTCGGCCATGCCCTGCTCAAGTCGTCGCAGCCGGCGCCCGGTGGCTCGCTCGCGGCCTCGCCGGCAGCCGTAACCATCACGTTCACGGAGGCGCCCGACCTGCGCCTGTCGACGATCAGCGTCGTCGACTCGACCGGCAGCGCCATCCAGACCGGCCCGCTGACCGGCTCGCCGACGGACCCGACCACGCTCAGCGTCACGCTGCCGACACTCGCCAACGGCGTCTACACGGTCACCTGGCGGACGGTGTCGTCGGTCGACGGGCACCTGGCCACCGGCTCCTTTGCTTTCGGCGTCGGTGTCGCGCCACCGGCTCAGCCCGTGACTGCGTCCGCGTCGGGCTCAGCGCAGCTCTCGGCGCTGGGCATCGCGGGCAGGTGGCTGACCTACGCCGGATTGCTCGTTCTCGTCGGTGCCTGCTGGATGCTCTGGCAGACGACGATCAGGAGCACCGTCGCCGGGGAGCGAGAGGCGCGGGCGCTGCGCACGCTGCTGCTGATCGCGGCGGGCGCTGCCGCCGCCGGCACGCTGATCGTGCTCTTCGACCAGCTTTCGACCGCCGGCGTCGCGTTACCGGACGTGGTCGGCACATCCCTGGGCAATGCCGTGGCACTGCGCGGCGTGACCGTCTGTATCGCGCTCGTGGGCGCGCTCATCGTCCGCTGGCGAGCTGGGCGCGTCGGCTTGCTGGTCGCGGTGCTCGGCGTGCTCGCGTCGATGGCCGTCGACGTCGGTTTCAGCCACGCCGGAGCGGGCAGCCAGCCGCTGCTCGACAGTGGCGTCCAGTGGCTGCATCTCGTCGCCGCGGGTGCGTGGCTCGGCGGACTCACCGCGCTGCTGGTCTGGCTGCACTATCGAGCGCCCGATGAACGTGCGGCGGACATCGCGCGACGCTTCTCGCTCGTTGCGACGGTCTCGATCGCGCTTCTTGTCATCACCGGCGTGGTTCGCGCGATCGAAGAGATCGGCACGCTCGACGCGCTCTTCGGAACGCTCTTCGGCTGGCTGATCATTGGCAAGAGCGCGCTGCTGTCCGTGCTCGCCGCGCTCGGCGCACTGAACCATTTCCGGCACGTGCCGCGCGGCGTCGGCGGCATTGGCCCGCTCAGGAAGGTGGGCCGCGTCGAGATCGGCGTCGCGGCCGTGGTCGTGCTGCTGACGGCCACGCTGGTCAACGTCGCGCCGCCAGCGGAGACGGCAACCGCGACCACACCGCAACAGGTGACTGTCTCGGGCAGCGACTTCGGCACGACCGTGCGCGTGGCGCTGAAGGTCACGCCGGGGACGGCCGGAATAAACACGTTCGTTGCCGACGTGCGCGACTACAACTCCGGGGCCGGCGCGGGTGCCACGGCGGTAACGCTGCGCTTCGCGCTGCCGGCCGAGCCGCAGGTCGCGCAATCACGTCTCGATCTCACCAACCAGCCTGATGGAACCTTCTCTGCCACGGGCACGAACCTGTCGATCGACGGCACGTGGCGCGTGACCGCCGTGGTGACGACCGCGAGCAACGTCGTCGAGGTGCCGCTCGAGGTCACAACACGCATCGTCCGCCAGCAGGTCGATGTCAACCGCCAACCGGGACTGCCCACGATCTACATCGTCCACCTCGACGCAGGCGGCACCGTGCAGATGTACCTTGACCCCGGCACGCCTGGGCCAAATGAGCTGCACGCCACGTTCTTCGATGTGCAAGGGAATGAGCTGCCGGTGACCAGCGCGACGATGTCGATCGGACCCGAAGGCCAAGCGGCCACGCCGCTCACTCCACGCATCCTCGAGCCGGGCCACTTCGTTTCCGATACCAACCTTCAGTCGGGCACTTACCTCGCGACCGTGATCGGCACCTCGCCGAGCGGGAGCGGATCGCTCGTTGCCCACACAGATATGGATGTGAGCCAATGAAACCGTTGCTATCTGTCGCACTCGCGCTGGTCGTCCTTGCCTGCAGCCGGGCAGGCGCGTCGTCGCCGCCCGCGAGCGCGCCTGCGAGCGCACCGGCGAGCGTGCCGGCGAGCGGGCCCGCATCCGCGTCGGAGTCCTTCGGTCCGCGCCCTTCGTCGCCGGCGACGCTGACCATCACCCAACCGGCGGACGGCGCCACGGTCAGCGGCACGACCGTCCATGTCAGCCTGAATCTCGAGAATGCCACGATCACGAGCCTGACGACCGCGTCTATCCGCCCCGACCAGGGGCACATCCACCTCTATTTCGATGGTGTCCTGACGACGATGAACTACTCGACCGAGCAGGATCTGCCGGTGACGCCCGGGACCTACTCGCTCAAGGCAGAGTTCGTCGCCGCCGACCACGCGCCGTTCTCGCCGCGCGTCTGGTCGAACCAGGTCGTGTTCACGGTCAAGTAACGAACGGGCGTGGGGAACCTGGTGTGCGCTCGTTGGACACGACTGGCACGTGTGCTGCCGGCGCTTGCGCTGGTCGTGGTCGGCCTGGCCGCTCTCGGCGTCGTCCAGCTCGCCGGGCCGGCGCGGCGCCTGCCGCTGTACGACGGTGTGGTCGTCGAGGACCCATATCGCTACGCCGCGCCCTCGCCGGGTCAAGCGGGCACGCCCGGGACGGGCGAGAGTGTCGTCCAGGTTTCCGGCACGGGCAGCCCGTCGGTCGTCCTTTCGACGGGCGAGAATCCGCCTCAGGCGCAGCTCATCGCGCCCGGTGGAGCTTTCGCGGTCGCGGCGGGCGCGACCAGCCTGACGGGCACGCTCACGCCGCTGGCACCGACTGCCGCGCAGGCGCAAGCTGGCGCGGTTGGCAATGTCTACCGAATGACGGTTACCGACCAGAACGGCCAGCAGGTTGCGCTGGCGAGCGGGGCACAGGCCACGGTCATTCTTCGCGCACCCAACCAGCACGCTCAGGTCGCGGTCGGGCGCTGGGACGGCACGTCGTTCACGAACCTGACCACGACCACGGGCAACCAGGCAGACCTGCTCCGGACGCAGGCCGACAGGCTGGGCGACTTCGCGCTCGTGCCCGGTTCATCGACCGGTCCCGGCCCCGGCCTCCTCCTGCTGGCCGGCGCACTCCTGCTCGGGCTTGCGGTCCTGGCCGCTGTGATCATATTCAGGCGGCGCTCAGTTGCGACTGCGCCGGCCGCGCCGCGTGGCGCGCCGTCCGCGGCACGGACGAACAAGGCGCGCAAGCGCGGACGTCGATGAGATGCTGGCCTTGATGATGCGCGCCAACGCTCGCCTCGCCGCCGTGCTGATGCTCGTGGTGCTCGTCGCGATGCTCGCCGGCGGCTGCACCGGCAGTTCGCCGATCGTCCTCGGCGCGGCCTTCCCGACATCCGGCAACGCCGCCGACCTCGCCAGCCAGGAGCTGGCCGGTGTGCAGATCGCGCTCGACATGGTCAACGCGGCCGGGGGCGTCAACGGCCGGCCGATCCAGCTGGTCGTCAAGGATCTCGAGAGCGACGCCGACGCGCCGACGGTGATGGCCCAGCTCAAACAGGCCGGCGCCAGTGTGGTCGTCGGCGCCTACTCGTCGGCGTTGTCTATCTCCGCGTCGAGCGCCGCGGCCGACGACGGCCTCGTCTACTGGGAGGCGGGCGCGGTCGCCGATCAGCTCACCGGCCGCGGCCTGCCGCTCGTCTTCCGAGTCGGCGCAAGCGGCTCGAACCTGGGCTCGAACTCGGCGACGTTCGCCGCGACGCAGCTCGCGCCGCGCCTGGGCAAGCCCGTGAGCCAGCTGCGTGTCGCGATCGTCGCCGCGCGCGACGACTACGCCTCGTCCGTGGCGGGCGCGGCGCGCTCGACGGCCCAGGCGGCCGGGATGCCAATAGTCGCCGACGAAACCTACGACCTGAACACGCCGGACTGGAGCCCCGTGATGGCCGACCTCGCCGCGGCACAGCCGGACGTGATCATGCTTGCCTCGCACATCCCCGACGGCGTCGCGTTCCGCCAGGCAATGCTCGCCGCCGGTGTGCACGCTGGCGCGCTGATAGGGACGACGATGGCCGAATGTGACCCCGACTTCGCCGGCGACCTCGGTCCCGACGCAGTGGGAGTCTTCGCCTCCGATCGGCCGACTGGCGGTTTCCAGCCCTCTGCGCTCAGTGCAGACGCGCGCTCTGTCTACGAGAAGTTTGCGGCCGAGTGGACGTCGCGCGGACTGGCGACGAACACGGCCGAGAACTCCGGCGCGGGCAGCGACGAGTACTCGATCACCGGCCCGAACCCGGCCGGCGGCGGCAACCAGCCGACCGAGGAGGGCATCTCTGGCTTCTCGGCGGCGTGGGCGCTGTTCCACTACGTGTTGCCGGCCGCGGCGTCGTCGGCCGAGCTCACGCCACAGTCGATCGCCGCCGCGGCCCGCGCGCTCGATCTGCCCGCAGGCTCGCTGCCTAACGGCGCGGGCGTTCAGTTCTCGTCGGACCCACAGACGCTCGGCCAGAACGAGCGCGCGGTGGGCGTCATCTGGCAGTGGCAGGCCGTGCGGACCTACACCTTCGTCTGGCCACCGACCTACGCCACGGGCTCCATCGCCTTCGTTCCGCTCGCGCGATGACCGCCGCCGCACGCACCATAGGACGCTCGGCTCGTGGCACGGCACTGACCCAGGCGGCCGTGCTCGTCACGGCACTGGCCGGTATCACGCTCATTCGCGCGGCGATCAACGGCACGACCGTGGCCAGCGCGTTCTTCGCCGGCGCGTTGTTCGGTGCCACGCTCCTGGCCGCCGCGGCGCTTGCCTCACAACCCATTCGACTCGCCCTTCCCGGGGCTCGCGCGATCGTCATCGGCCTTGCCGGCGGCGCGGCGATCGTTGCCATCCCGCTTGCCGTGCATGCGATCGCCGCGCCCCCCGTTCAGCCACAGCCGTTCGTGCTCTGGGCGGCCGTGACCTGTCTCGTGGTCGCGGGCGAGGAGGCCATGCTGCGCGGCGCGATCCTTGATCGCGCCCGTGCCGCGGCTGGCCTCGTGCCGGCCGTCGTGGTGACCAGCGCGCTGTTCGCGCTCATGCACGTGCCGCTCTACGGCTGGAGCGTCGTCCCGGTCGACCTCGGCGCCGGCCTCGTGCTGTGCGGCCTGCGCCTGCTGAGCGGCGGAATCGCGGCGCCGGCCATCGCCCACGCCGTGGCAGACCTCGCTACCTCGTGGCTCTGAACAGTTCCAGCATTCGTTCCGCGCGCAGCGCTGATTCGCCGTGCTCGTCGTGGCGCAGGAAAACGTAGCAGTCGGTGCCCGCTTCGAGGAACGCCTGTAGTCGGTCGCTCCAGCGCACGAGCTCGTCGTCGGTATAGCTCGACCGGCGCAGGCGGAGGTAGACGAAGCGCCCGGTCAGCCGGAGGTCGGGAGGGTCGCGCCCGTCGAGGTCGGTCGCGCACAACGTCGCTGCGTGCGCGCTCAACAGCTCGAACACCTCATCGACGTGCCACGACTCGTGCTGGAACTCGACGGTCAGAGGCATGTCCACCGGCCACTCGTGGAGCATCTTCTCCAGCCGCAGATCGTCGCGCCGGACCTGCTCGGGCACGCGGAAGAGCACTGTCCCCAGGCGTTCGCCGAACAGCCGATACGGCGCGGTCAACCATTCCACCGTCTGCGCTGCGGCTTCGCCGAACGCGCGCATGCTGCCACCGCGCTGGGCCTTGACGCTGAACCGGAAGTCGGCGGGCGTCGCGGCCAGCCAGGCAGTGATGCGGTCCTGTTTTGGATGCTGGTAGAAGGTGTTGTTGAGCTCGACCGCGTTCAGGCGCTCGGCGTAGGCGAGGAGCAACTCGGCGCTGCGCGTTCCCGCCGGGTAAAAGAGCGGCGCCCAGTCGGCGTAGGCAAAGCCGCTCGTGCCCACGTAAAGCGTGCCGCGTTCGCCCACGGCCGCGTGCCTACTGCCAGCGGAAGTAACGCGCAGAGATCAGGAACGTCACGACGAGCCAGCCGGCCAGGACCAGGACGTCTATGTACAGCGGCGCGTAGGCTGCGCCGCCAACCATCGTTTGGCGCAGCGCGTCGCCGAGGTATGTCAGCGGCAGGAACGCAGCAACCGGCTGCAGCCACTGGGGCATGAACGCGATCGGAAAGAAGATGCCCGACAGGAACATGAGCGGAAACTGGACGATGCTGGCCAGCGTGTTGGCCGTGTCCTCGGTCCGCGCATACGACGCGATCACGTAGCCGATCGACACAAAGGTCACGGCGCCAAGGACCACGAGCGCGGCCACGGCCAGTGGTTGAAGAACCGAGACGCCGAAGAGCACCACGCCGATGCCGACGATGATCAAGGTCTGCACGACCGCGATGAGCAGGCGCATGAACACGTTGCTGCCGACCAGCGTCGAGCGCGCGAGGGGAGTGGCGCCGAGACGCTTCAGGATCTGCTTCTCGCGCTGGGCGACGAGCGGGATGGCGGCGAACACGCCGAGCTGCATAAGTGCCATGGCCAGGATGCTGGGCACGAAATAGGCCGCATTCGTCAGGCTTTGTGTCTGGAGCGTCTGTGGCTGGATGGCGATAGTCGGCGGCTTGCCGCTCAGTTGCTGATTGATGCCGCCAACCACCTGGCCGACGACCTGCTGGATCGTGCCGCTGGAAGACTGCTTGCTCGGATCGGTGTACAGGATCAGCTGGAAGGGCGCGCCCGCTGAGCCTGCAGAGCCACCGGATGTCATTGCCGCGCCAAGGCCCGCCGGGACGACGATGACCGCGTCGAGCTTGCCGTCGCGCATCTGGGCGAGGGCATCGTCCTGGCTGGCGTCCTTCAGATTGAGCAGTGACACCGCGGCGAAGCCGGCGCGCAACTGAGTCGCTGCGGGCGACTGGTCCTGGTCCACCCAGCCGACGTTGAACGTGGTCGCGCCGCCCGAGAAGATCGACCCGAACAGGACCACGAAGAGCACCGGAAACGCGATCGTCCAGAAGAGAGCACCGCGGTCGCGGACGTAGCTCTTGACGTTGGCGATGGTTAGCGGCAGGAGGCCGCGCGTAAATCTGCTCATGCCAATTACCTCAGTCGCGCAGCGCGCGGCCGGTCAGCTCGAGGAAGACATCCTCGAGCGTCGGGCGCTTGACGGCCACGTCCAGGTTCTGGGCACCCACCTGGTCGGCGAGGCGGTCCAGGTCACCGATGGTTGCCGGCACGTCAGTCGTGTACAGGGCCGTCTCAACGACCTCGTGGGCGACGCGCGTCACGCCGCGCAACTGGGCGAGGTGCGCGTCATCGAACGCGGCGCGCGTCGCGAAACGGACGCTGCGTTCCTTGAAATGGCCGCTGACGACGGCGTCGACCGTGCCCAGCTCGAGGATCCTGCCGTGGTCCATGATCGCGACCCGGTCGCACAGCTGCTCGGCCTCTTCCATGTAGTGCGTGGTCATGACCACCGTCCGGCCCTCGTCCTTGAGCGCGGCGACTCGGTCCCATAGAGAGCGGCGAGCCTGGGGATCGAGCCCGGTCGTGGGTTCATCGAGAAAGATCAGCTCCGGATCGTTGACCATCGCCAGTGCGACGGACAGCCGCTGGCGCTGGCCGCCTGAGAGATCCTTGGTCAGCCCGGTCTGGCGCTCTTCGAGGCCGTACTCGCTGATCAGCTCCCTGGTCGGCCGCGAATGCTTGTAGAAGCTGCGGAAGACGTCGATCAGCTCGACCACGGTGAGATTGGGATACAGCGCGGCTGTCTGGAGCTGCACGCCGATGCGCTCCTTGAGCTGAGTGGGATGACGGGCCGGGTCGATGCCGAGCACGCGCACCTCGCCCGAGTCGGACTTGTTGAGGCCCTCGAGGATCTCGACCGTTGTCGTCTTGCCCGCGCCGTTCGGGCCAAGCAGGCCGAAGACTTCGCCCTTGCCGACCTCAAAGCTGATGCCGTCTACGGCGTGCAGGTCGCCGTAGCTCTTGTGCAGGTCAGCGACCGATATGACCGGTGGCGTGGGTTCCACCCGCGAAGATTAATGGCTTGTGCGGATCGGCTCGGCAGCGCTCAGGCGATCACGAGACATCCGGCGGTTCACGAAGTGGCTGCCACGGCCTGACGGCGCCGGAGCACGGCGGTTCCTCGGGCAAGCACCAGCGCTGCGACAAACGTGGCGGTCTGCACGAGGACGATCGTGGCGCCACTGGCGACATCAAGCCAGAAGCTGAGGTACAAGCCGGCCACGGACGTGACGCAGCCAATGACTGTGGCGAGCACGATCATGCGCGTGAAACGAACGGTCATCAGCTGAGCTGTCGCGGCCGGCGTAACGAGCATCGCTACGACCAGGATGATGCCGACGGCCTGGAGGCTGATGACGATGGTGATCGCGACGAGGCCCAGGAACAGATACTCGAGCCCGGCGACAGGCAAGCCCGAGGCAGCCGCGCCGAGCGGGTCGAACGTCGAGTAGAGCAACTCTTTCCACAGTACGGCGACCGCTCCCAGTACGATTGCGCTCAGCACGATCAGGCTGACCAGATCGCCAGTGCTGATGGCGAGGACGTTGCCGACAAGAAAGCCAAATAGGTCGCCGACGAACCCTTTGATTCCGCTGTAGATGAAGATACCGAGCGCGAATGCGCCGGCGAAGACGACACCTATCGCGGTGTCGACGCGGAGGTGACTGCGACGGCTTATCCAGCCGATAGAGATCGCGGTCAGGAATGCCGCGATGCCGCCGCCAATTGCGTACGGCGCCGAGAACAGGTACGCCACGACGACGCCGGGGAACGCGGCGTGGGCGACGGCGTCACCAATGAACGCCAGGCCCTTGAGCACGACATAGCTGCCGACGACGGCGCAGACCGTCCCGGCGAGCACACTTGCGACCAGGGCGCGCTGGAAGAACTGGAACGACAGCGGGTCGAGGATGAGATTCATTCAGCGGCTGCGCTGGGACTCTTCGTGGTAATGGACCTCGCCCTCGCCCGGCTGATCGTGATGATGCGCGTCGTCGAGGACTACGGTCTGGTTGCCGAGCACAAGCAAATGGCCACCGTAGGTTCGCGTCAGGACGTCCGGATCGAGAATCAACGATGACGGCCCATAAGCGATGACCGTATGGTTGATCGCCGCGACGCGGTGAAAGCGCGCGGCGGCGGCTGCCAGATCATGAGTTGTCGCGACCACCGTCCTGCCCCGCTTCGACTCTGCCTCGAGGATGTCCATCAGGTCTTCCTGGGTCGTGGCGTCAATTCCGGTCACCGGCTCGTCCAACAGGTAGAGCGCAGGATCGGCGGCCAGCGCTCGCGCCAGGAAGACTCGCCGGCGCTGGCCGCCGGACAGCTGGCCGATCTGCGTCTGACGGTGGCGAGTCATGCCCACCTTCTCCAGGGCCTCATCGGCGTGGCGCCGATCAACGGGGCCAGGCCGCCGGAGCGGTCCGAGCAGCGGGTAACGGCCCATCATCACGACATCCGCGACGGTGACGGGGAATGCCCAGTCAACCGTTTCCGCCTGCGGCACATAAGCCACTCGATGTGCCTCACGTCGCGGCGCGCCGCCCAGGATCTCGACTCGGCCGGTCCATGGCTCGAGCAGGCCGGCCATTACCTTGAGCAGCGTGCTCTTGCCCGCGCCGTTCGGGCCGACCACTGCCAGCAGCGTGCCCGATTCGACGGCGAGGCTGACTTCCTCGAGTGCGGCACGATCGCCGTAGCCCGCTGTGACGTTCGACAGCCAGACGTCGGAATGCGCGCGCAGATGACTCAGCTGGGCATCGTGGCCGTTGGGGGTCGCAGTCGGCTGAGTCAGCGCAGTCCCTCGACGATCCTGTCGGTGTCCCAGCGTATCTCGGCGTCGTACGAGGTGATCTGGTCGGTCAACGCATCGTCGTACAGATCGCTCTCCAGGCGCGCACCGGTATCTGACGCGATCTCGCGCACGAGATTGTCCGGGAACTGGACCTCGGCCAGAACCAGCTTGACACCGGAGGCCTTGATCGCGTTGACGAGATCCGCGATCTGGCCCGCGCTCGGGTCCTGTCCGGGCGCCGGCACGGCGACGCCGACGATGGTTATGCCGTAATCGCGGGCGTAATAGGGGAATGCGTCGTGGAAGGTCACCATCTTGCGGTTCGCCTCTGGGATCGTCGCAATCTGGCTGCGCACATATTGGTCAAGTTCAACGAGCCTGGCGTCGTAGTTGGCAGCGTTGGCATCGTAGTCGGACTTGTTGGCCGGATCGATCTCGTCGAGCTTGGCGCGAATCGCATCGGCGTACTTGCGTGCGTACTGCACGTCCATCCACAGGTGTGGGTTGTCGCTACCCGCCTCGCCTTCTCCGGCGGCTATGTAATCGACCCCTGCAAGGCCCTCGCCCAACTTCAGGATGGGGATGTCAGCGTTGCCCGTGTTCTGGACGAACGGCATGAGCCAGTCATCGAGGCCGAGGCCGTTCATGACAACCAGCTTTGCGCCGGTCATCACAACCGCGTCTGATGGCGATGGATCGAAGGTGTGCACGTCCCCGCCCTTGGGCACGAGTGATGTGACCGTGACGTGACTGCCGCCGATGTTCGAGACGAAGTCGGCGAACACGGTAGTGGTTGTGACGATAGAGATCGTGCCCGGCGCGAGCGTGCTGCCGCCAGCTCCCGAACACCCGGTCACGAACAGGACGGCCAGCGCGGCCAGCAACGAGCGCTTCATTTCGCCTCGTCCGCCTGGCACTCCGGGCACAGGCCGTACAGCTCGAGTCGGTGACTTTCGATGACATAGCCGCTCTTGGCGCCGATCTGCTGGACGACAGCCTGCAGGCCCTGGTCGGCTACCTCGACAGACCTTGCGCAGCGGCGACAGACGACGTGATGGTGGTGCTCGCGCGGCGCGCAGGCGACGTAGGCGTGCTCGCCGGACGGCAGGTCGAGGCGCTCCAGCGAGCCCTGCTCGGCGAGCAGGTCAAGGGTCCGGAAGACAGTCGCGCGGCCGACTTTGACGTTGCGGGCCTCAGCATCAGCGATGAGGTCGGCGGCCGTGAAGTGGCCGCGCCGCGCAGCGATCATCTCGACGAGAGCGCGGCGCGGCGCGGTCACTCTGGTCGCGGTGTTGAGACCCGATCTCATTGTCGCGAGATGATACCGAATCTCAGAACGTTGTCTAGCCCATCAGGCGCACGCTCGCACAACCCTCGGGGACGATGCTGGTCGGGCTGTCTGCCGGGGCGTAGCTGCTCGCGACGACGCTCGTTTGGAAGAGCCTCTTGCCGTGCGCGCCGATCCAGTTGACTAGCACCGTGACGCGCAGGACATCGGACGTGCCCACCGGCAACGACCTCACGTCGAAAGTCACCGGTTTGAACGTGACGCTGCCCCGACCGCGAAGGGTGAATACGTGCGTCGTCGACACGTCTATCGGCCGCCAGTCAGCCTCGAAGATCGCGCTGAGCTGGTTCGTCTCGAGCACGGCCGTCCAACTCACCGCCTTTAGCTGCCCGATCGTGCCGGCATGTCCCACCGCGATCACGGGCGGACTCACAATGACGTGAGCCAGCGATGGTGGGTTGGCGGTCATGTCGTACGAGCACGCGACGTATGCTTTGTCCCCCGCGTCGAGCGACACGCTGCCGGGGGAGCCCCCGCTGTCGGGCGGACTGGGCTCTTCCGACACGGCTGGCCCGCCTGTCGTCGGCGGAGGCTGCGGCTCGATCACACCGGGATCGACGGGGATCGAAAGTGGGGTTGCGGATGGTGTCGGCGAGGGACTCCCGTGCGTCACCGCGACGAAGGCCGGCGTCGGGAGGGGCGCCGACGGCTGGTCCCAGGGCTTCCAGATCAGGCCGCCGACCACGACCAGTGCGGCGGTCAGGACCACGAGCCCTTTCCAGCGTCCGCCGCGCACGCGCTCGGTCGTGAGATCGGGTCTCGGCTCGTAGGGAGGCACTGGCACAGTCGTTGGTATAGCAGCACGGCCGACTTTCGATCGGCACCTAGAATTCATGGCGCCGCATGCCGACGTACGATCCGACTACCGCCCTGCTCATCGTCGACGTCCAGAACGACTTCGCCGATCCGCAGGGCAACCTCTATGTGAAGGGCGGCGAGCAAGTCGTGCCGTTCATCAACGCCGAGATCGAGCGTGCCCAGCAGGCCGGCGCGCGGCTGTTCTACACACAGGACTGGCACCCCGAGTCGACGCCGCACTTCCAGAAGGACGGTGGCATCTGGCCGGTCCATTGCGTGCAGTTCACCTGGGGCGCGGAGTTGCATCCCGCGCTCGTGGTCGGTGGCCCGATCGTCAAGAAGGGCAGCAACGGCGAGGACGGCTACTCGGGCTTCACGATGCGTGACCCGGTGAGCGGCGAGACGACCGCAACGCCGCTTGGCGACATGCTCGCCACGGCCGGCATCACGACACTCGTCGTGGCGGGATTGGCAACCGACTACTGCGTCAAGTCGACGGTGCTCGACGCACGCGAGCGTGGCTATCCGGTGACCGTGCTCCAGAACGGGATCCGTGCCGTCGACCTGCAAGCGGGCGACGGCGACAGGGCAATCGAGGAGATGTTTGCCGCGGGGGCGCTGCTCGAGTCGCGCGCGGCCGTCAGCGCTGAGGGAGGGCTAGACTCGTGACGATGACAGCGGAGAAGCCGGCGGACGACCGTCCGTACTCGCCCGGACTCGAGGGGGTCCTGGCGGGTGAAACCTCGCTCGGCTACGTCGACGGCGCGAATGGGCGGCTGCTCTATCGCGGCTATCCGATCGGCGAGCTGGTCGAGCAGGGTTCGTATCCCGCCATCGCCAACCTGCTCTGGACCGGCGACTGGGATCCGAAGTGCAAACTGCCAACGGCGCCGGTCCCCGGGCCCGTCATGGACGTGCTGCGCGCATTGCCGCCGTCGGCCAAGCCGATGGACGCGCTGCGCACGGCCGTTTCCGCGTGGGGCACGACCCAGGACCTGCTCTGGCCACCGACCGATGGGCAGGCGCGAGCGATCACTTCGTTCTCGCCTTCGGCGCTGGCCGCCTTCGCGCGCCTGCGTGCCGGCAAGCAGCCCATTGATCCGGACCCGTCGCTCGACCTCGTCGAGGGCTTCCTCTACCAGCTCAACGGCCAGCGTCCGGACGCCGCCACGGCGCGCGCTCTCGACGCGTACTTCATCGTCGGTGCCGAGCACGGCTTCAACGCCTCGACATTCACCGCGCGCGTGGTCACCTCGACCCGTTCGGACATCGCCTCGGCCGTCGCCGCGGCCATCGGCACGATGAAGGGGCCGCTCCACGGTGGCGCTCCGTCAGAGGTCGTCGACCAGCTGGCGCACGTCGAGTCTGCGGCCGATGCGGAGCGCTGGGTGCGCGAGACGCTCGATAGCGGCGAGCGGTTGATGGGCTTCGGCCACCGCGTCTACCGCGCCTACGATCCGCGTGCCGCGGCACTGCGCAAGGTCGCCGAAAGCATGCCGACGAAGCCGGACTGGCTACAGAAGGCTATCGACGTCGAGGATGTCGCCCTGCGCGTGCTCGCCGAAAAGCATCCCGACCGCGCGCTCAAGACGAACGTCGAGTATTACGCCGCGCCCGTGCTCATGGGTGTCGGCCTTACGCCCGACCTGTTCGCCGCGACCTTCTCGCTCGCCCGACACGCCGGCTGGACGGCACACGTCCTGGAGCAGGCGGCGGACAACCGACTGATCCGGCCCGACGTGCGCTACATCGGCCCCGCGGAGCGCCACCTGCCGACCGCCTGAGCTCGGGCCGAGGCTCTGCCGGGCGCCCGCGCCGGTCGTCTCATTTGTTGCGTATGACTGAACGCGACACGCCCCGGATTGGCGATTCTGCCCTTCAGCGCCACGTTTCCCGACTGATATTCCAGTGATGCTGGAGATTCAGCACGTTCGCGAGCCGATTTCGTCGTGTCGTTCAGTGATGCGGGAAATCGGATGTGAGCCGCGGCCGGCAGGTCAGACCGGGGTTGCCTCAGCGCCTGTGGCGGATAGGAACTGCTCGCGATACAGCCGCGCGTAGAGGCCGCCGTGGGCGAGCAGCTCGTCGTGTCGGCCGCGCTCGATCACGCGACCGTTCTCAAAGACGACGATCAGGTCGGCGCGCAGGATCGTCGACAGACGGTGGGCGATGGCAACGGTCGTTCGGCCCTGCATGACGCGCTCGATGGCGGCCTGAATGAGCCGTTCCGAAACCGTGTCGAGCGCGGAGGTCGCCTCATCCAAGACGAGGATGCGCGGGTTCTTGAGCATCACCCGGGCGAGCGCGATCCGCTGCTTCTCGCCACCCGACAGCTTGTAGCCGCGCTCGCCGACGATCGTGTCGTAGCCCTCGGGCAGGTCCATGATCTGGTCGTGGATGGCCGCAATGCGCGCGGCCTCCTCGAGCTGCGCGTCGGTCGCGTCGGGCCGCGCGTAGCGCAGGTTCTCGCGCACGGACGAGTGGAACAGGAATGTCTCCTGCGTGACGAATCCGATCACCTCGCCGAGCGAGGCGAGGGTCACGCTGCGCACGTCGTGGCCGTCGATCTCGACCGAACCGTCATCCACGTCGTAAAGCCTCGGCAGCAGGTACGTCGTCGTCGTCTTGCCCGATCCGGACGGGCCGACGAGCGCGACGAGCTGGCCGGGCAGCGCCTCGAAATCGATGTCGGTCAGGCCGAACGGCGCGCGCTCGGCGCCGGGCGCGCCGCCATTGCCGTTGTCGGCGGCCGGCGCAGGCCCCGTGCCGTGTGAATCGGCAACCGTGGCTGTCGGGCGTGGCATGCGGCGGTAGCGGAAGAACACGTGGCGATAGCGGATCTGACCTCGCACCTGGTCGGCCGACATGACGACCGCGTCGGGCTTGTCGTCGATCTCGACGGGCAGATCCAGGTATTCGAAGATGCGGTCGAAGAGCGCGAGCGCGCCCTGCGCCTCGACCTGCACGTTGAGCAGCTGGCCAAGCGGGAAGAAGAGGCGCGACTGGAGCGTCGTGAAGGCGACGATGTCGCCGATCGTCGGCGCTGAAGACGCTCCCGTAATTGCCAGGTAGCCGGCCAGCCAGTAGACGAGCGCCGGCGTTATCGAGAAGACCGTGCCGACGATCATGAAGAACCAGCGCCCGACCATCGACTGGCGGATCTGCAGCGCCGCCAGCTTCGAGTTGGCCTGGCGATAGCGGGCAATGACTGCGGCCTGCTGGCCGAACGTCTTGGTCAGCAGCATGCCGCTGACGCTGACGGTCTCCTCGGCGATGGCGGTGATGTCGGCCAGGCTGGCCTGGGTCATCGCCGCGACGCGGCGCCGTATCTTGCCCACACGATAGGTCAGGAACAGGAAGATCGGCAGCATGCCCAGCGACAGCACCGTCAGTCGCCAGTCGAGCAGGATCATGGCCAGGACGGTCGAGATGACCGTGACCAGGTTGGCGAAGGTGCTGCTGGCCGTGTCGGTGACGATGCTCTGGATGCCACCGACGTCGTTCGACAGCCGGCTCTGGATCTCGCCAGTGCGTGTCTCGGTGAAGAAGCGCAGCGGCATGCGCTGGAGATGCGCGTAGAGCGCGTTGCGCAGGTCCTGCATCACGTGCTGGCCGACGACGTTGTTGAGGTACGACTGGCCGACGCCGATCAGGCCCGAGACGATGGGCACGATGATCATCAGCCCGACGAACAGGTTGAGCAGACCCCAGTCGCGCTTCGGGATGGCGACGTCGATGAGCAGCTTGAGCAGGTACGGGTTGACCAGGCCGAGCAGGCTGGTGATGACGATCGTGCCCAGCACGGCCGTTACCGAGAGTCGGTACGGCCGGAAGAAGCCGAGAATGCGGCGGACGGTCTGGTTGCGTCGCTCCGGCGGGACCGGAGGCGTGTCGCGACCGGCGCTGTCCAGCATCCGGCGCATGCCCCGGCCGCCGCCGCCGCCGCTATGCAAACTCATGGTCCCGCCCTGTGCACGACCCGACGATCAACTGCCCGACCGTCAATCGCGGCTGACGGCGTCGCCTAACCCGCGGGTTGTGGCGTGATCTCGGGCCCCTTGCCCAACCGTTCGGCACCCTCGCTCTCGAGCTGGCGCTCCGACTCCAGCTCCTTGTCCTGGCCGAGCCGGAGCCGCGTGGCAAAGAGCCAGGCCAGGGCATACAGCGCGGCGACGATCACCAGCAGGAACTGGTAGCCGGTGACGAGCGCCACGTACTCGATCGCGCCGCCCACGACCGCGCCCAGCAGGTTGCTGGCGAACGACATGTCGGCCATCGTCGACTCGCGGAACGAGTAGCTGAAGACCAGGTTGGCGAAGAAGATCGGCGCGAAGGCGAGAGCAACCGCGGCCAGGTAGCGCAACCAGGCCGGGTCGAAGATGAGCGACTCGGGCGGGATGATGAACGCCACCAGGAGCGAGACGAAGAGGGCTATGTAGAAAAGCGTCGGTTTCCGAATCGGGAACCTGTAGTTGACCAGGATGGCTAACAAGACGCTGCACAGGATGCCGAAGAACGAGAGCGAGTTGACGATCCAGGTCGTGCCGAAGAGCAGGCTGAAGCTGGTCACGCTGCGTGTATTGAGTAACAGGAAGGCAACGCCCAGGACGAAGAAGTGCGGGCTGAACTTGCGGATGGTCGTGCCCGTGAACCTGGCTGCGGCCGCGACCGCGACAAGCGCGCCGAGGAGCACGATCGCCAGCGCAAAGATGTAGTAATCGGCCACGAATGGCGTGCGCAGGTAGAGGAACGGCCAGTCGTCCGTGGCGGGCGTTGGCGTGGGATCGCCCACGGCGGGAATCGCACTGACGACGTCGCCGGGCGGCTGTCCGTTGGGCAGCGCGGCGACGAGCGGTCCGTCGGCCAGGGCCGCCTCGGTGTTGTTGTAGATGCGCACGAGCGGCTGCGTGCCGTTGAAGGACGACTGGAGCATGCTCGCGAGCTTGGTCACGAGCCAGTTGTCGCGGTAGTAGTTGTAGAGCACGAAAACGCCGTCAGGCGCGAGATGATCGCGCACCGTCTGGAAGGCCTGGAGCGTGAACAGGAACGACTCGAGACGCACGCTCGACTGCTGGCTGACCAGCGTCAGTGAGTCGGGCAGGGCGAAGATGACGAGGTCGTACTTGCTGTTGTTGGTGCGCAGGAACGCCCTGCCGTCGTTGTTGTAGGCAGTCACCCGCGGATCGCTGTAGGGGCGGTTGGGGTGCTGCTGCTCGCCAATCTGGAGCAGCTTCGGGTCGATCTCGACCGCATCGACGTGCCCCGCGTTGTGGGCCAGGGCGATTGCAACGTCAGAGCCGCTGCCCGCGCCGACGATGAGCACGTTCGCATACGTGCGGCCCGGGAACCAGTTGTAGATCTGGTTGTAGAACGGCTCGAGGCCCGGCTGGCCCACGGGATGAAGGGCCTGGTGCGGAATGCCGTCGACCGTCAGCTGGGTGACGCCGCCCTGGTCCTTGTATTCGTTGATCCGGTAGTACGGCGACCAGATGTCGCTCGAGTGCGCCTGGCCCTGCTGGATGACGAGCAGCAGCACGGCAGCCAGGGCGGCGACGTTGACGAGCGTCAACGGGTTGAACCGGCGGCCCAGCTCGAGCGCCAGCACGATGATGACGGCAACCGTGAACCAGACGACTGGATCTGTGCCCAGGGCGGACAGGACCGTGAAGCTGGCAATGCCGGCCAGCGAGCCGCAGATGTCGATCGCGTAGGCCTTGAGCGGCGGCATGCTTTTGAGCAGCGGGCCCAAAGGCAGGGCCAATGTCGCGAGCAGGGACACGATGAGCGCCACGATCAGCGGCAGGATCAGGAAGTTCTGGTCCGCCGCACTGCTCTCGGCAAGGCCGAAGAAGAGCTCGTCCTGGGATTTGACCTGGACGTTGAGCTGGAACGTGAAGACGTACAGCACGACCGCGGCGAGCAGGATGGCGAACGGCGAGATGCGCGGGTTGAAGCCGTTGCGGCCGATGAGGATGCCGAGGCCGATGCCCAGGAAGGAAGCGATCAGCAGGAAGTTGCTGAAGAAGCCGATGTACTTGACGTTGGACGGGATCCAGCGGATGAGCAGCAGCTCCACGAACAGGATCGCGAAGCTGGTCAGGAAGAGCCTGACCTCGTTACGCCGTAGCACCGTCAAAAGAGCCAATGGAATGGCCGCTCCTCTCTCATGGCTCTGTCGCCGAGCCGTCACGCGCCGCGCAACTGAGAGGGCATGGTAGCGACGAACGCTGATACCGTCGGCTCGCGTCGGCCTACCCGGCTGTGGTGGTCGAAGCCTCCACGACGTCCTGGGTTTCCAGCCAGCGCTCGGCGTCGATGGCCGCCTTGCAGCCGTCGGCAGCGGCAGTAATGGCCTGGCGATATCGGTGATCGTGCACGTCGCCGGCGATGAATATGCCGTCGACCTTCGTGTGCGTTTCGTCGGTGACGACCAGGTAACCCTTGTCGTCGATGTCGAGCGAGTCGCGGAAGATGTCGGTGTTGGGCTTGTAGCCGATGGCGATGAACAGCCCTTCCATGGGCTCATCCTGCTCGCCGCCGGCGACCGTGTCGCGCAGGCGCAGGCCCTCGACCTTCTCGTCGCCGAGCACGTCGGCGACCTCGGTGTTCCAGCGCACGCTGACCTTGGGATTGTTCAGGGTGCGGTCCTGCATGATCTTGCTGCCGCGGAACCTGTCACGCCGGTGGAGGAGCACGACTTCGCGCGCGAAGCGGGTCAGGAACGTGGCCTCCTCGAGAGCCGTGTCGCCACCGCCGACCACGGCCACCTTCTTGCCACGAAAGAAGAAGCCGTCACACGTCGCGCAGGCGGACACGCCGCGGCCACGCAGCCGGGTCTCGTTGTCCAGTCCCAGCCACAGCGCCGAGGCGCCCGTCGCGACGATGACCGAGTCGGCGCTGAACTCGACCTTGTCGGCCCAGACGCGGAAAGGGCGCCCCGAGAAGTCGACACGCTCGGCGTCCACGTCGACGAAGCGCGTGCCGAAGCGCTCGGCCTGCTCGCGGAACTTCTGCATCAGCTCGGGGCCCTGGATGCCGTCGGGGAAACCCGGGAAGTTCTCGACATCGCTCGTGATCATCAGCTGGCCACCGGGCGCGTAGCCGCCGATGACGATCGGCTCGAGGTTCGCGCGCGCCGCGTAAATCGCCGCGGTCAGGCCCGCGGGCCCGGAGCCGACGATCAGCACCTTCGCGTCGTTGCCGTGGCCTTCTGTGGCAGTGCCATTACCCGCCGACTTGAGCGGCACTGGCGCGTGCTCGTCGGTCACGTCTGCGGGCGCGCCGTCGTCGACGATCGAGATGCTGGGGAAGCCCAGCTTGGTCATGTCCACGGGCTTCATCGTATCAGGACTGCATACCCCAGGGGAGTATGTCTTCCATGGCCCAACGCGGTTCAGTCGAGCGGGCTTGGTGCGCCCATTTCGCGGATGTGTGGAATGACGTCGCGGCCGATGAGGTCGATCTTGGACAGGTCGCTGACGCCGCGGATGGAGACGATGGTGTGGTGCGAGCCCGCCTCGGCCCAGTTGCCCAGGCGCTCAACGAACGCCGCCGGCGTGAGCGAGCCGCGGCTGCCGTCGGCGCTGATCGAGACGGTCGACAGGTTCGTCTTCTCGATTGAGTCGTAGTCACGGCCGACGGCGTCGCAGTGCCGGCGCAGCACGTCGAACTTGTGGACGAGCATCTCCGGTGCGCCAAAGATGTTGCACGCGTCGGCGTAGCGCGCAACAAGGCGCAGTGTCGTCCGCTCGCCACCGCCGCCGACGAGGATCGGTATGCGTGGCCGCGACAGCTGTTGCGGGCTGATCATGAGCCGGTCGGCTTTGACCACCCGGCCGGTGAAGCTGCCCGAGTCGCGCTCACCGCGCCATGCCTGGTGGGCCATGCGCAGCGTGTCGTCGAGCAGGCGGAAGCGGTCGGGCAGGTCGGGAAACGGGATGCCCAGCGAGTGGGCCTCCTCGATATTCCAGGCCGCGCCGATGCCGAGCCAGGCGCGGCCGCCGGACAGTACGTCGAGCGTCGTCGTCGCCTTGATCCACAGGCCAGGCTCGCGGTACGGCACGGCACCGACCATCAGCCCCAGCCGAGCGCGCCGCGTGTTGGCGGCCATGAAGCCGAGCGTGGTCATGCCCTCGAGCATGGGCTCCTCGATCTCACCCACGCTGCGGATCTGGAACAGGTGGTCCATCACCCAGATCGAGCTGAAGCCGGCATCGTCGGCCGCGCGGCAGATGCGCGCCAGGGTCTCGCCGATGGCGGCATCGCCGCCGGGCCAGGTGAACGACGAGATCTGCAGACCGAGCTTCACTATCGCCCGATGCTACGCGAAGTTGGTCGGACTACTTGAACAGATCCATCTCCCGGGGCATGACTACCTCGGCCGTGACGGAGCCCTCAGTGGCTTTGAAGTCGACGCCGCGGACGAGGACGACGGGCTGCTGGCTGGTCTTGCTCGCTGCGAGTTCGGCAGCTGAGCAGATCTCGTCGGCCAGGGCGACGATCGTCGAGTGCATCAGCCGGCCGTCGGCGTCCGGCCGGCCGCGCCAGTCGACGAGCGGCGCGATGCCTGCCACGCCGAGCGCCACGTCGACGATGCCGAAGCGCCACGGCCGGCCAAAGGAGTCACTGACGATGACCGCCGGCGCGTTCTTCGTGTTCAGGTTCAGGCGCATGGCCAGTCCGTCGCGGATCTGACGTGCCGATGCATCCGGATCGTCGGGCAGCAACGTGACGAGATCGCCACGGCCGGTGTTGGAGGCATCGACGCCGGCGTTGGCGCACACGAAGCCATGTTTCGTGCGGCTGATGACGATGCCGCGCGCCATGCGCAGGACCTGCGCCGATTCGCGCAGGACCACCTCCACCTGGCGCGCGTCGCGGTCCCAGCGCTCGGCAAACTCGACCGCCTCGGCCCGGGGCTCGACCGTTGTCAGGTCGACAAGGCGGCCTTCCGCCTTCGAGACGACCTTCTGGGTCACGACGAGGATGTCGCCGGGCCGTGGCGCGAGAGCGGGCTGCTCGCGGACGAGGGCACGCCAGGCGTCGGCGATCAGGGCGGCCAGGTCGTCACCCCTCGCGACCTCCGGCAGCGCCGGCAGGGGAACGGCGAGGATCGTGGGCACGCTAGCGACCGGCGGCGAAGACGAGCTCGCGCGCCAGCTCGTCGCCGATCGCCTCGAGCTCCATCTGTCTGGCCGGATCGAGCCTTTCCAGGTCCTCGGGCGTGTCAAGGTCGAAGCCGAGTTGCGCGTCGTCAACGACTTGTACGCTGGCATGCGCGGCGGCCGCCGCGCGCAGATGCGCCTCGAAGCTCTCCTCCCCGAAGTGCGGCTCGATCGTGGACGGTGGAGTGACGAGCAGCGCGTTGGTGCCTGTTCGCGCATCTGCGGGCGCGATCGCGACCAGCGGCCGGCCGTTGCCGGCCGCGAGCGCGGCGTCCGCTGCGGCGAGCAGGTTGTCGAGCGACGCATGGTTGATGAGCGGCAGGTCGGCCGGGACCATCAGAACGGCCGTCGCGCCGGCCGCGAGCGCAGCATCGCGGCCGGCGCGCAGCGCGCCGTTGAGGCCGCTGCCCGGATCCGCGACGAAACCTATGGAACCGAAACCCCGGGCAATTACGTCTAGCTCCGAATTGCTCGCAGTGACTACATGGACGAACCGGCATGGCTCCCAGCCGGTCAGCACGTGTATGGTGTTCGCCAGCATGCCGAGGACGAGAGCGTCTCGTTCCTCGGGATCGAGTGCGAAACCAAGTCGAGATTTCGCGGCCTCACGCGAGCGGATGGGTAGCACGGCGTGCAGCACGCTCAGGCGGGCTTGCGACGACCGGCTCACAGGGCGATGGTAAGGCCGCGAGTGTTACAGCACCGCGTGCTAAAAGGAGGGCAAATGGTCTCATTCAGACGGGCGCTGGTGGCGGGCGTGGCGACACTCGTTTTCGCCGGTGCATGCACGAGCATCAGCGCGCCGACGATCCCGCCAATCAGCATACCCACGATCCCACCGATCGGGCTGCCTGGCGTCGGTGGTAGCTTTCCGCCGATCGTTCTCCCGAGCGGCCTCGTGATCCCGCCCGGCCTTTTCCCGTCGGTTGACGCGAGCACCGGGGTGTGCCTGCTGGCCTCGCCGGCCGAAGTAAGCAGCATCTTCGGCTCCACCGCGACGGTGACGAGCAACGACAGCAATAGTTGCACGTACACGTTCTCCAACTTTGCCACGATCGTGATCACGACCGACACCGGCGACCTGGCCGGCGCGCAGGTGCTCTTCGGAAGCACCGCCAAGCAGATTCAGGTCGGCAACGATGCGGCCCTGACCGGCGTCTTCATCGGGCAACCCGGTGTGTACGTCCAGCGCGGACAGAACCAGCTCCAGATCCAGGGCGTCCTGACCGGGTCAGACGACGCGACGATGGCCAAGCTCGTCCAGGTCGCGACGCTGGCCGACTGACGCTGGCAGCCGTAGTCGACCCGCGCATGAAGCGCGCCTAACGCGTATGCGGCAGGGCGCCGGCGAGCTCCAGGATCTCCTGGGCGAGCCGGCGCCTTTCTTTTTCCTCGCCGATCAGCGTCTGGGCAACGCGGGCGCGCACGCCCGATGCATTGACCGCTTCCTCTTCCGCGCGATCGACCTGGTCGATGACGAGAACGTCGAGCAGTCCCGGCCAGGCGTGCGCGTAGTGGCGCGCGACGCCGGCCGCGCTCGGCTCGCCGCCCAGGCTGCGCATGATCTGCGCCGCCGGCCCGCGCACCGCCTCGTGACTGACGATCGGACTGATGCCCATCACGGGTGCCTGGGCGGCGAGCAGCGCCGGCAGGATGCCCGGCACTGACAGGATCGGCGCCACGCTCAGGAACGGGTTGGATGGCGCGACGACGATCAGATCGGCTCCGGCGATCGCCTCGATCACGCCGGGTGCCGGAGTCGACGACTCGACGCCGTCGAAGCGCAGCTCGAGAACGTCGTCGGCGTGGTGGCGGCGGACGAAGTAGTCCTGGAAGTCGAGCCATCCGTCGGCCGTCCGCACCTGTGTTCGCACCCTCTCGTCGGACATCGGCAGCAGCCTGGCGGAGACTCCAAGCGCGCGCGCCATGATGGCCGCCACGGTGCTCAGCGGGCGCCCGTCGCGCAGCAGCTTGGTCCGTCCAACATGAGTCGCGAGATCGCGATCGCCGATGCGGAACCAGCTCGGCGCGCCGTAGCGCTCGAGCATCGTCGTGGCCGACCAGGTCTCGTCGCGCACGCCCCAGCCGGTCTCGTTGTTGGCCAGCCCGGCAAGCGTGTACATGACCGTGTCCAGGTCGGGCGAGACGTGCAGCCCGTGGACCTCGAGGTCATCGCCGGTGTTGACCACGACCGACAGATCGAGCGCGTCCCCCAGCAGCGCGAAGCCATGCGCCATGCGCGCACCGCCAAACCCACCAGCCAGGATCACGACGTTCATCGGGCTGCCCTCAGCAGACGATCTTGGGCAGGACCTCGCGCCCGAAGGCCTCGATCCACTCCTTCTGGTTGCGCCCGACGTTGTGCAGGTAGATCTTGTGGAAGCCCATGTCGGCGAAGCGCTGGATCTCCTTGCGGTGCGCCTCGAGATCGGACGAGATGAACATCCGGCCCTGGAAGTCCTCCGGGCGGACGAGTCGGGCCATCTGCTCGAAGTCCATCGGTGAGCGGATGTCGGCCTTGGGGAACTTCATTCCGCCATTTGGCCACTCGGTCATCGCGTTCTCGAGCGCGCGCTTGTCGGTCTCGGCCCACGACAGGTGCAGCTGGAGGATGTACTTGAACTCGCTCGTGTCCAGGCCTGCCTCGCGCCGGCCGTCCTCGCAGCGCGACCGGATCAGGTCGATCTTGCCCTCGGGCGCGCCAACGGTGATCAGGCCCTGCGCCGCCTGGCCGGTGCGCTTGGCAGTGATCGGTCCGGCGGTCGCGACGTAGATCGGGGGCGGCGACTCGGGCATCGTCCAGAGTCGGACGGTCTCCATCTTGAAATGACGGCCGTCGTGCTTGACGTCCTTGCCTGTGAACAGGCGACTGAAAATCTCGATCGCCTCGAACATCATGTTGATGCGCTCGGGCGCCTCGGGCCAGTAGCCCGCGACGGCGTGCTCGTTGAGCGCCTCGCCGGAACCCAGGCCGAGCCAGAAGCGATACGGGTACATCGCGGCCATCGTCGCCGCGGCCTGGGCGATCACCAGCGGATGGGTGCGGAAGGACGGGCACGTGACGCCAGGCCCGACATCGCCCCTGGTGCGTTCCGCCACGGCGGCCATGAATGCCCACACGAAGGCGGCGTTGCCCTGTTGCGGCACCCACGGCTGAAGGTGGTCCGCGGCCATCACGCCGTTGAAGCCGTTCTGCTCGGCGAGGACGCAGTAGTCGAGCAGCTCGCTGGGGTGGAACTGCTCGAGCATCGCCGCGTAACCGATCTGTTGGACTGCCATCAGCTGGGGCTCCCATGGACCAGGACCCGGTCGGGTCGGAGGATGAACGTCACACGCGGTTCGGTGCGGAAGCGCGCGATCTCGCGCTCGGCCATCTCATCCGCGTCGTAGCGCCGCGCCATCTCGGCGATGTCGGCCTGGGCGCGCTCATCGTCATAGGTCTGCTCGACGTGGCACTCGACGGTCACCGCGTCCTCGGCCTCGAAGACGGTCAGGTTGGCGCGGCCGTCGTGTTCCAGGTTGCTCGGCCAGCGCCGGCCGCGCCGCGAGTTGACGACGAGATGCTCGCCGAGCGGCTCGTCAGAGCGCAGCAGGAACCAGATCACGATCTGGTGCGGGCTTCCGTCGGGATTGATCGTCGCGATCGTCGCGTAGCGCGCTGGGCGCGTCAGGAACGATCGGACGTGCGCGTCCATCGCCGCGCTTGGTTTCGTTTGCCCAGACACGGCGGCGATGGTACGCCGCGAATGCACCGAGCCCCCACTAGGCGACTCGGGCAGTCACCACGGGGACGGACGCAGGCTGTGCGGATGCGGGCAGCGCTGCCTGCCTTCGGGTCCTCTGGGTCAGCGCGCGCGGCAGTTCCTCGGCGGACAACGGCTTCGAGAAGAGGAAGCCCTGGCCCATCTGGGCCGACAGGCCGCGCAGAGCCTGGAGCTGCGCATCGCCCTCGATGCCCTCGGCGACGGTCTCGAGGTGGAGTGTTTCGGCGAGGTCGACGATCGACCGAACGACCGCCATCTGGCCTGGTTCGCTGGCCATGCCGGCGATGAACGAGCCATCGATCTTGAGCTCGTCGATGGGCAGCCGGCGCAGGTACGAGAGCGATGAATAGCCCGTCCCGAAGTCGTCGATCGAGAGACGCAGGCCGAGCGCCTTCAACGCGTGAAGCTTGCTGATGGTCAGCTCGGTGTCACGCAGGAGCAGGCTTTCGGTGAACTCGAGCGTCAGCCGCTTCGGGTCGAGGCGTGTGGCCGCCAGGATTTCGGCCACCTGGGCGACGAAGTCGGGCTCCTGGAGCTGGCGGGCACTGACGTTGACATTGACCGCGACCCTGGGCACGCCGCTGATCTCGTCCCAGGCGCGGACCTGGCGGCACGCCTCCTCCAGCACCCAGCGGCCGAGCTTGACGATCAGGCCGGTCTCCTCGGCCAGCGGCACGAACTGGAGTGGATTGACGACGCCACGCTCCGGGTGTCGCCAGCGCAGGAGTGCCTCGACGCCTGTGGGGCGCTCATCGGTCAGGCACACGATCGGCTGGTAGACGAGGTAGAACTCGTTGCGCTCCATGGCCCGCTCGAGATCAGCGCGCAGTGCCTGGCGCGTCATCGCCGCGTCATGCATCTCGGGCTGGTACGTCTCGATGCGGTTCTTGCCGTTGCTCTTTGCCGTGTACATCGCGATGTCGGCGTTGCGCAGCATGTCCTCAGGCGACTCGTCGGACGAGACTCGGACGGTCAGGCCGACGCTCGCGCGCACGAAATGGTCCTTCGTGCCGTGGCCGAAGGGCGCTTTCAGGGCGGCAAGCAGGCGGCGCGCCACCTCCATGGCCGCGTCGGCCTCGAGCGAATCCTCGACGAGGATGGCGAACTCGTCGCCGCCCATGCGCGCAATCGTGTCGGATGAACGGAGCACATCGCGCAGGCGCTGAGCGACAGCCACCAGCAGCGCGTCGCCCTCGCCGTGGCCGAGGCTGTCGTTGATGGTCTTGAAGTCGTCGATGTCGATGAACAGCACTGCCAGGGGAGTGGCGAAGCCGCGCTGGCGAGCCATGGCGTGCTGGAGGCGGTCCAGGAACAGGGCTCGATTGGCCAGGCCGGTCAGCGAATCGTGAAACGCCTGGTGGCGCAGCTCGTCCTCGAGCGTCCGGCGCGTGGTCACGTCGCGGTAGTTGACGACGACGCCGTTGACCGCCGGATCGTCGGCCAGGTTGCGCAGGACGACCTCGATCCAGCGCGCGGACCCGTCGGCGTGGAGCATGCGCAGCTCGGTCGACGCCTGATTGCCCGGCGCCTTCAGGACCTCGGCCACGAGTCGCGTCGCGGACGGCCGATCATCCGCTTGGACGGCCGCGAACGCCGGTTGCCCCACACGCTCGGAGCTTGGATAGCCGAGCACACGCTCGACCGTGTCGCTCTCATACGTGATTCGGCCGCTGCCGTCGACAACCATGCTGACGTCCGCGCTGTTGTGGACGAGCGAGCGGAAGCGCCGCTCGCTCGAACGGAGAAGCTGGTTCTGGCGCGATAGCATCTTCGACGCGCCGGCAAAGCCGAGGAACAGGACGAGCATGAGTGCCGCGCCGCAGCCACCGACGATGAGCAGCACATCGAGGCGCGTCGAGTCGATCTCGCTGACGATCGGCCCGGCGTCCTCGTAGATCTCGTAGACGCCGATCGCGTCACCACCGCTCGTGCCGTACAGCGGCAGGTATATCGATAGCAGTTCGCTGGCCAGGCCACGTTCGAAGACATTCTCCGCGTCCTGGCCTTTGCTGAACTCGGCCGAGGTCGCGCCGTCGAACGCATTGCGCAGGTCATCTGCAACGCCGAAGTTCTGGCCGCGCAACGCGGGCAGGTCGGAGTAGACCACCGTGCCCTGCGGGTTCCAGACCTTGATGCGCAGCAGCTGGCCCGTTCCAACCAGGCTGGCCAGTTCAGAATTGATGCGTGCCTGCTCGTCAGCCGTGTGGCCCTCGAGGCTCGAGCCGATCAATTGGTCAACGAGGCCCTCGATGACAGCCTTCGTGTTGCGCGTCGCCTCGTTCTCCGAAGCCTGCGCGAGCTTGTCCGAAACCGTGATCGACACAGCCAGTGCCATGACTGCCACGAGCAACGCGCTGATGGCGACGATGCCCACGCGCAGGCTGGGACGCCAGGTCCCAGGTTTGCCGACTGACCTCATTGCCTCGGACGCTACGGAAGGCGGTGCGTCCGGACAACCGAACTAACGTCCGACGGTTGCTGGTACCTGTCAGATGTCGGCTGGGCCGACACTACGCGGGTTTTGACAGCGCTCCGACACACCGGCATGCCGCTGCCACGCTCATCGGCCGTCGCAGGCGAGCCGCCCACGCTCTTGGGACCCGCGTTAGGTCGGCCGCACCGACAGATGACGGAAGAATCGCCCGATTCATGCGCGAATGGCAGTTAAGGACGACTGAGCCGACAAATGACAAAAGCCGCCACCCGGACCGTCGGTGTGTTTAGCCTGGCAGGCGTTCTCCGGCACGGACGGGCGGTGTCAGGCGGCTTTCGAGTGGCGCGAGCGGGCAGTTCCACTTCGGGTCGTAGCTACACGACGGGTGGTAGGCGAGGTTGAAATCGAGCGTGAGCTCACGCTTGTGCCAGTCGCCGCCCTGGTCGGCGCCCTTGACCGTGTCGAGCAGGTAGCGGCCGGCGCCGTACGTCTCCGCGCCGCTCGTCGCGTCGCGGAAGGGCACGAACAGGCCGCCGGCATAGCCCTCCATCCAGAACACGGGCAGTACGGCGTTGGCCAGCGGCCCGGACAACGCGGCACGGCCGATCAGCCGGAACGAGAACTCGGGCGTGATGCTTGCCGGCAGCTGCATCGCGAGCGCGAATTCCGGCCGTTCCGGTGGCGCCGCAGGCTCGACGACGGCCGTCATCCGGTAGGCAGGGTCGTACGGGAAATAGGAGAGCCCGCCGAAGCGGGCTTTGTCCTCTGGCTTGAGCGGTGTCTGCGGATGCGAACGAAACAGCAGGTCCTTGGCGGCGCGAAGCTGAAGCGTCGCTCCTTCCGGATCCGCCTCTGAATCATGCCGCCACGCGGCGAAGATCTCCGACACCCGGCGCCGCCAGTCGGCGATATCCAGGTAGCCGTCCATCAGCGCCACGTGGCGACGTTAACTTCGGTCAGCTGGGCTTCGGGACGAACCCGTTGGCCTGGAGCCAGGCCTTGGCGACGGCCGCCACGTCCTGGTGGTCGACGGCCACCTGCTTGTACAGGCTGGCCAGCGTGGTCGTATCGATCTTGGCCGAGATGTCGTTCAGGATCTTCTCGAACGAAGTCTTGTCGACCTTGGCCAGGAAATCGTTGCGTACGATCGGCGCGACGTTGTCGGCCGGCTGCGTGTGCTTGTTGTCGTTCAGGATGACCCAGCCGTTGACGAGAATGTCCGGCTGTGTCGAGCACAGCTCGCCGACGTCGATCGTGCCCGCCTTGAGCGCGTCAGCCATCGGCGTGTCGCACGCCGATAGGAGGGTCGCGCCGGCGATGGTCTGAGCGGTGATGCCGTACTGGCCCTGGAGCGCGCCGCCCGGGGCACCGCACAGCGCGTTGGTCGGGCAGTCGGTCGCCAGGCCCCACTTGAGCTGGCCCTGGACCGCGGTCGTGTCGGTCAGGTCCGTCAGGTGGAGCTTGCTCGCCGTGTCGGATCGGACGACGAATGCGTTCGTGTCCACCGCCGGCGTGTAGTTCAGGACGGTCAGGTTCTTCGGCGACAGAAGCTGCTGGAGATCCGTCAGGTTCGTCGCCGAATCGCCCGTCGGACCGGTAATACCGGCGTTCGCGGCCGGCGCCGGAGAGGCAGCAGGGTGCGCGAGCTCATACGAGATGCGGCTGCCGATGTACTCGGGCTGGAGATCGATCTGCCCGGTCTCGACGGCCGGGGCCAGGACCGACCGGTCGCCCAGGCCGATGCCCGTGCGATCGACGGTGTAGCCGTTGGACTCGAGCGCCTGGGCGTAGATCTCCGCCACTACCTTGGCTTCGTCGAAGCCGACGGAGCCGATCTTGATGGTCGGCTTGCTGCCCCCACCCAGCGAGCACGCGCTCACGAGCACGACGCCCACCGCCCCGAGGGCAAGCATGCGGGTTAGCCGCATGGGTAACCTCCTCTAGCGATTGATCCGGTTAGTCCGGAAGTTGATCGACGGACTATACAGATCAGTACGCGATTGTCCAGCCCCCGGATCAACCCGGAGATTGCGCGGCGCTTGCGGTCGTCGCCAAAAGCAGTCCGCGCGGTGTCGCGAGGCGTTGTATCAGCACGATGAGCAGCTCCGTCACGATCACGAGCAGGGCAACGAGAACGACGCCACCCATGATCTGGCCGGTGTCGTTCTGCGATATGCCGTTGACCAGGTAGCGGCCAAGCCCGCCGAAGCCGAACACCGCGCCAAGCGTGGCCGTGGCCACGACCTGGATCGCGGCGGAGCGAATGCCCGTGGCGATGACCGGCACGGCCAGTGGCAGCTCCGCGCGACTCAGGACCTGACGCTCGCTCATTCCCTGGCCGCGCGCGGCCTCGAGGATGTCGCGATCCACGCCAGCGAGGCCGGCGTAGGCGTTGACGAGGATCGGTGGCACGGCCAGCACGACCATGGCTACGACCGTCGGATAGACCTTGAAGCCAAACTCTGGGTCGATGCTCGACGTGATCGGCAAGACGATCGCGATCACGGCCAGTGACGGCAGCGCTCGCCAGAGATTGGCCGAGTTGACGGCAAACGCCGTACGGCGTCCGGTGTGACCGATGTACAGGCCGATCGGCAACGCGATGGCGAGCGCGATCAGCAGCGACACGCTGGATATGGCGATGTGCTCAAAGAGGCGCACGGGGATGCCGTTCGGACCGGCCCAATGGGTCGGGTCAGTCAGCCAGGTGATTGTCTTGTCGAGCATGGCTTAGACGGTCGTGCCCATCAAGGGCCGGGCCCAGGGCGTCGCCCGACGCTGGACGCGTGACAGCAGCACGTCGAACGCGACCGCAAGCACGATCGACGGGACGGCACCGAAATAGAGCTCGGTCGGAAAGCTGCGCGAGTAGCCCTGGAGGATGAAGAAGCCCAGGCCACCGAACGAGTCGCCCAGGATCGAGGTCACGGTCACGAGCCCGAGCGTCGACACGACCGCCAGGCGCAGGCCGGCGACGATGAGCGGCACGGCGAGCGGCACCTCGACGCGCCACAGGCGCTGACGGCCGGTGTAGCCGAGGCCGTTGGCTGCCTCAAGGACATCCGCCGGAACGCTGTCGAAGCCAGTGGCGATGTTCCTGACGAAGATCACGAGCGTGTACATCACGAGCGGGATCTCGACGGTCAGCAGGGTGATGCCGGTGACCGACACGAGCGCCGCGAACAGCGCCAGGCTGGGGATCGTGTACAGGATGTCGCTGACGGCCAGGATCGGTCCGTAGGTTGCGCGGCGCCGGACGGCAAGCACGGCCAGCGCGAACGAGATGACGAAGCCGATGCCAACGGCAATTCCCGCGAGCCAGATGTGCTGGATGGTGCGGTACAGGAGATCGTCCAGGTGGTCGGCCATCCAGCCAAAGTCGAGCATCTACTTGGCGCCCGAGCCGCCGTCGTGGAGCGCCGCGGCAATCTGGTCGTAGGTGACGACGCCGAGAACCTTCTGATTGCGGTCGACGACGACCGCGGCAGAGACGTCCGCGTCGAGCATCTGCGAAAGAGTGTCCTTGAGCGTCGCCCGTCGACCGACGAGCGGTTGGCCGGGCCTTGGCCTGAAGTCGTCGCCCGGCGGCTGGAGGTTGAGATCGCCGACGCACGTCAGCGACAGCCGCTTGAGGCCGCGGTCGGCGCCGACGAAGCGGGCGACGAAATCAGAGGCCGGATTGGCCAAAATCTCCGCCGGCGGTCCGAACTGGGCAAGCACGCCGCCGACGTCCATGACCGCGACGAGATCGCCCATCTTGATCGCCTCGTCGATGTCGTGAGTGACGAAGACGATTGTCTTGGCGAGCTGCTCCTGGAGCCGGAGCAGCTCGTTCTGGAGCCGCTCGCGGACGATCGGATCGACCGCACCGAACGGCTCGTCCATGAGCATCAGCGGCGGGTCGGCGGCGAGCGCACGGGCCACGCCGACGCGCTGGCGCTCGCCGCCCGAGAGCTGCGCTGGGAAGCGGTCGCGATACGCCGCGGGATCGAGTCCGACGAGCGCCAGGAGCTCGTCGACGCGAGCCTTGATCCGCGGCGCATCCCAGCCAAGGAGCCGCGGCACGATCGCGACGTTGTTGCCCACGGTCAGGTGGGGCAGCAGCCCGACCTGCTGGATGACGTAGCCGGTCCCGCGCCGAAGCTCGATCGGATCCTGGGCCATGATGTCGCGGCCGCCGATCAGGATCTGTCCGTCGGTCGGCTCGATGAGCCGATTTACCATCTTGAGGCTGGTCGTCTTGCCGCAGCCCGAGGGACCGACGAGGACGCAGATCTTGCCCGCCGGCACTTCGAAGCTGAGGTCCTTGACCGCGACTAGATCCGCGTAGCGCCGCGAGACGTGGCGGAACTCAAGGCTGACCGCTTTCATCGGTGGTGCACCGTATACGCTTCGACGGTGGAGACCAAGCCCGGAGCCGGGGAGCTGGGCCAGGGGAGCCGACGCGAAACGATCGGCGAGAGCGCGATCATCGTCCCGGTCATCGTGCCCGTCGCGGTGCAGCGCCTGCGCGATCGGATGGATCCGTCGGCGGCGGACGGCGTCCCGGCCCATGTCACGCTCATCTACCCGTTCATGCCCCCTTTCGACCTCAAGGACGATGTCCGGCGCCGCGTCGAGGAGATCGTCGCGTCGGAGCCTGCGTTCCCGTTCGTGCTCCGCGCGGTGGGTCGGTGGCCCAACGTCGTCTACCTCGTGCCTGAGCCGGACGAACCGTTCCGCAGGCTGACCAACGCGCTGGCGGCCGCCTTCCCCGACTACCCGCCCTACGAGGGCGCGCACGCCGAGGTGATCCCGCATGTGACCGTCGCGTCCGACGTGCCCGACGACTACTTCGACGCGGCCGCCCACGCGTTGCCGGCGCTGCTGCCGATCCGCGACGTCGCCCGCGAGGCGTGGCTTATCGGCCATACGCCCGAGCCGGCGTGGCACACGTTGTGGCGCCTGCCGCTGGGCACGTCGCGGACGTCGTAACCGGGCGGCTAGACTCGCGGCCATGCCACAGATCCACCTTCGCGCCGAGGTAGGCGACTACGCACCGCTCGTGCTCCTGCCCGGCGATCCCGGCCGGGCAACGATGATCGCCGGCCTTTTCGACGGCGGCCTTGAAGCAGCACGGCTTGTGAACCAGCACAGATCGCTGCTCGGCTACACCGGCACTTACCACGGCGTGCCCGTCAGCGTCCAGACAACCGGTATGGGCACGCCGTCGTTCTCGATCGTCATGGAGGAGCTGCTCAACCTGGGCGTCACGACGTTCATCCGTGCCGGCACGTGCGGTGGCATCTCGCGCGGCCTGCGCACGGGCGACCTCGTCATCGCCACGGCCGCGGCGCCGGTCGATGGCGCGACACGGACGTACCTGCACGGCGATCCTTACGCTCCTGCCGCGGACTTTGAAGTGACACGGGCGCTCGTGGATGCTGCCGCCAAGCACGGGATCAAGGCCGTGATCGGGCCGGTCGCCTCGGTCGACGTCTTCTACAACACTGACGACGACTACGTTTCGAAATGGAAGTCGCGCGGGATCGTGGCCTTCGAAATGGAGGCCGCCGCCTTGTTCTACCTCGCCGCCCGCGCGCAGGGCAGCGGCAACGACGTGCGCGCGGGCTGCATCCTGACCGTCAGCGACACGCTCGGGCCAAAGGACGAATCTGTCGGCATGGACTACATGTCGCTGGAGGACCTCGAAGCAGCGACCCGGCGGATGATCGAGATCGCGCTGGAGGCCGGCACGGCGCTCGGCTGACGCATTGATGATCCCGATCGGCCTGAACCTCACCTGCATGGGCGTTACGTCGGCCTGGTGGCTGGAGTCGGCGCTGCAGGCCGAGCAGGCTGGTTTCAGGGGAGTCTGGTGCTGGGACCACTCGATCAGTCGTGGCAAGAAGACGACGCCCGTGCTCGAATGCTGGACGACGCTGACGGCGGCCGCGGCGGTCACCCGCAAGCTCAGGGTCGGCAGCTTCATCGACAACGTCATGAACCGCCAGCCGGCGATTCTCGCGCGGATGCTCGCGACCCTGTCCGAGCAGAGCGGCGGCAGGGTCGAGCTCGGCATCGGCGTCGGCGGTAACGAGGAAGAGGCGCTCGCCTACGGCATCCCGTTTCCGGCGCCGGCCGAACGGGTCGAGATCCTCGAAGAGGCCGTCGCCGTCATGCGCCTGCTGTGGACGGGCGGCCCGGTCGATTTCTCGGGTCGCCATTTCCAGCTCCACGAGGCGTGGTCATACCCGGTTCCGGAGCCCGCGCCCCGGGTCATCGTCGGTGGCGAGAAACCGGCCGGAGCTCGGCTGGCGGCGCGCCTCGGCGATGGCTGGACGACCAACGCGCCCGACTACGAAGCGTTGCTGCCGATCCACCTCGAGGAGCTCGCCGACCACGGACGCTCACGCGCGCAGGTCGCGCACCTGATCGCCGTTTCGATCGACAAGGACGTGCCCTTGGAGAGCCAGCCGCTCATCGCCGACATAGCGACCTTCCTTGGGGAGTGGCAGGAACGCGGCGCGGACGAGATCATCGTCAGCTGGGTAAGGCCGGCGCAGCTGCCGGCGCTGCTCGAGGCGGCTGCGCGCGCCGGCCTCGGCTGACTCGGCTACGCTGAACGCGGCATGTTCAGGCGCTCCACGCCGGTCACGGTTCCGGCACTCCCCGTTGATCCCGAGGCGGAGCACGACGTCTGCCTGAAGTGCGGCCGGCCGACGCCGCTCGGCGTGTCACTGTGCGAGAACGACAACCCCGGCCGCATCAAGTCGCCGTCGACGACGCAGGTCCACGGCACGATCGTCATCGGCGTGCTTGTCGGCTTCCTGTTGCTGCTGCTGCTGTTCCGCTTCGGCTCGATCGGCATCGGGCCGTTCCACTCGTCGATCGTCGGCTACAGCGCGCGCTCGGACGGTGGCCTCGATGTGGCCGTCAGCGTCCAGAACTCTGGTTCGCGCGCGTCAGGCGCGAGCTGCCGAATCTCGAACAGCGGCACGCAGGGCTACCGCGACTACACCTTCTTCACGCAGCCCATCGCGGTGGGCGCAAGCCAGACGTTTACGCAGACGATCCCACCCGCGCCCGACCAGCCGCCATTCTCACCGGCGAACCTGATCGTCAGCTGTACTTAGCCCGGGACGGATCCAGCGGCGGGCGCAGCGCTGGCCTCTTCGCCGCTCGGACCGGCCAGCGCCTGGCGGTTGCTGATGAACAGGCTGTTTGCCAGTGCGCCGGCCGTGAGCAGCGCCGCGGCCGTCAGCATCGCCAGGTGGAACGCGTCGGTTGACGCCGTGCGGGCCGCGGCGACCTGCTCGGCCGGGACGGACGAAGCCGGGCGGTTCATCGGCGGGATGTTCGTGCGCACGTCCGCCGAGCTCGTGTCGAGGCCGGGCACGAGCGAGCCGAGCGTCGCGTAGAAAGACGCCGTCACGACGATAAAGATCAGCGCGCCGGCGAGCTGCGGCCCGACACGCGAGATCGCGTTGTTGATCGCCGACGCGAGGCCCGCCTGGCGGCCAGGCACGGAGCGCATCAGCGCCGTTGTCAGTGGCGCAACCATGATCGACACGCCGATACCGAAGATCAGGTAGTAGGGCAGGAAGTCAGTGAGGTAGCCGGCCGATGGCGCCCACGTCGACGGGTTGGCGATGTCGAACTGCCACGGCGGCGAGTCGGCCGGGATGCGTGCGATCCAGAGCAGGCCGGCGGCCATGATCAGCGGCCCTACGGTCATGAACAGTCGCGGCCCATAGCGCGAGGCGAGCCTGCCCCAGCGCGTCGACAGAAAGATCAGGAAGAGCGAGCCAGGGATGCTGCCCAGGCCGACGGCGCTCGCGCTGTAGCCGAGCGAGCCCTGCATGAACAGCGGCAGAAAGAAGAAGGTCACGTACAGCGCGCCGTAGATGAGCATCGTCGAGACGTTCGTGACCGTGAAGTTGCGCGAGCGGAACATGGCCAGCGGAACGAGCGGATGCGCGGCGCGGGCAAAGTAGAAGGGCAGCGCGATGGTCGTGATGCCGCCCAGCGCGAGCGCAACGAAGGCCAGCGGATCATGCCACTGGCGCTGCTGGCCGTAGATGGCGCCGAAGCTCAGGCCACCGACGGCGACGGCGACGAGCAGCGCGCCCAGCCAGTCGAACTGGCCCACGGAACGTTCGTCGCGGCTCTCCTTGACGTAGCGCAGCGCGGCCCAGATCGCGACGAGCGTGAACGGCAGGTTGAGCAGGAAGATCAGGCGCCAGGTGAAGTTGTCGACGAGGATGCCACCGACGAACGGCCCGATGATCGGCGCCAGCGCGGACGCTGCGGCCCAGATGCCGAAGGCGCGGCCCTGCTCTTCGCCCTCGAAGTTGTTGGTCAGGATTGCCAGTGACCCGGGCACGAGTAACGCGCCGGCCGCGCCTTGGATGAGCCGGAAGAGGATCAGCAGCTCCAGGTTGGGCGCGAGGCCGCACAGCAGCGATGCGCCGCCGAAGCCGACCAGGCCGAGGATGAACATGCGCCGCCGGCCGAAGAAGTCGGACAGCGCGCCGGCCAGGATGAGCAGCGCGCTGAGCGTCAGCAGGTAGCCGTACTGGATGTAGTTCTGCGCCTCGAGGACGTCGAGAAACAGTCGCGGCTCGCGGCCGATCGCCGGCAAGGCGACGGTCAGAACGGCCGAATCGAGGAAGACGATGCTCGAGCCGAGCACAGCCGCGACGAGAGTCCAGTTCTTGCTGCTCATGGGGGCCGCCATCCTACAATCGGCCGGTGGCCCAGATCGTGACTTTTGCCCGGCCGTTGCGCGCGGCGCGGCTTGACGCCGAGCTGGCAATCGCAACCGACGCCGCGCGCCGCGCCGGCCGGCTGCAGATGGAGCGCTACGAGCGCCTCGAGCGCATCATCCACAAGGCCGAGCACGACGTCGTGACCGAGGTCGACACGCTCTCTGAGCAGCTGATCATCAGCGCCATTCACGACGCCTTCCCGCGCGATTCGATCCTCGCCGAGGAATCGGGACGGACTGACGTTGTCGCCGGCGACCCGCTCGACGAGCGGGTGTGGATCATCGACCCACTCGATGGCACCGTGAACTACGCCAATGGCATCCCGGTCTTCTGCGTCAGCGTCGGGCTGGCGGTCGGTGGCAGGCCCGCAATCGGTGTCGTCTACGACCCGACGCGCGACGAGATGTTCGCGGCGCAGGCCGGCATGGGCGCGCGCCTTGACGGGATCCCCATTCGTCATCCGGGCAAGGACAAGCTCTCCGATTGCGTCGTCTCGCTGTCACTGCCGGGCCGCGGCTGGGCGATCCGCGACCGCAAGGTTCGCCGCGCTGTTCGCGTGTGGCGCAACATGGGCAGTGCCGCGCTCGCGCTCGCGTACCTGGCCAACGGCCGCTTCGATGCCTTCATCCAGGCCGGCGGCCTGTCGGCCTGGGACATCTGTGCCGCCGGCCTGCTGGCCGTTGAGGGCGGCGCCCAGCTGACGGCACTCGATGGCGGGCCGTGGTTCGACATCAGCCATGCCACGCGCTCGATCTCGCTCCTGGGCGCCGCGCCGCCGCACCACCAGACGCTGTTCGAGATGCTCAAGTGATCAGCTGGCGGCCGTACGCCGACGTCCACGGCCACGACAACACCGTGACCGGCAACGTCCTCGTCTGGCCGGAGCTGCACAGCGCCGGGCTGGGCCGCACGGCGGAGATCTGTGTCTACCTGCCGCCGTCGCTCGGGCCTGAAGGGCCGGGCTGGACCGACGGCCGGCGCTACCCGACGATCTACTTCAACGACGGCCAGAACATCTTCGACGACCGCACTGCCAACGCCGGGGAGTGGCACGCCGACGAGACGCTCGAGATGCTGTCGGGGGAGGGCATCGAGGCGATCGCGGTGGCCGTGCCCAACTCGCCTTCGCGCCTCGACGAGTACAGCCCGTGGCGCGCGCCGAACCCGTTCAGCGCTGGCAGCGGCGAGGTCGGCGGCCGTGGCGAGATCTACCTAGAGTGGCTGGTCGGTTCCGTGATGCCGCTCGTCGACCGTTCGTTTCCGACGAGCACGGAGCGCGAGGCGACCGGCATCATCGGCTCATCGATGGGTGGCCTGATCAGCCTCTACGGGCTGATGTTCGAGCCGCGCGCGTTCGGCTTCGCCGGTGTGATGAGCCCCTCAGTCCGGTGGGCCGACTACTCGATCGTGCGCATGATCGAGGAGGGCAAGCTGCCGCCGGGACGAATTCACCTCGACATGGGCGGCAGCGAGTGGGGCGGCATGGTCGAGGATTCGCGACTGCTGCGCGACACGCTGGTCAGGACGGGCTGGCAGGAAGGCAACGACCTCCAGTACATCGAGGACGACATCGGCGGACATCGCGAGGCCGCCTGGTCGTGGCGTCTGCCCGACGCGCTGCGTTTCCTCCTGGCGCCTTTCAAGTCCGTCTAGCTGAGAGCGCCGAATCGCGCATCGCCAGCAAGGCTGATGCGCATGCCGGGTGGTGAGTCGAGCCCCTGAATAACGAACCGTGATGCGCATCTGCCCTGGACCCGCAGCCCTGCGAGGGATGGTTCTAGCTTGCCCAGCGGTGGACGCGGCCGATGAGCTGCGGCTGACCAAGACGCTCGGCGATCGCGGTGAACTCCGCGCGGTGCGCGCCGCGCCAGCGCAGGTCGTCGACCGACTCTGACACCAGCGGCACGTCGAGCACCAGCGTGGCCAGCTCGCGGAAGAGAAACGCCTCGTCGCGGTGCTCGCGCAGCGAAGTCGCGAGCCCGGCACCGCCTCGGACAGATAGGTCCCAATGCGCGACCCGCTCCGGAATCTCCTCAAGGTGGACGTAGCGCGTCAGCACGGCGCCGGCGGACACTTTGCCCCAGCCGGGGATGCCTGGATAGCCGTCCGCTGAGTCGCCAACCAAAGCCAGGAAATCGGGGATCGACTCGGGTGAAACCCCGAACTTCTCGCGCACCGCGTTCGCGTCGAGCAGCTTGCGCTGGCGTCGGTCGTACTGGACGACCTTGCCGTCCTCGCGCACGCATTGGCCCATGTCCTTGTCGGGCGTCATGATCACCACGCGCTCGACTCCGGGCGCGTCGGCATAGCGCGCGGCCGCGGTACCCAGGCCGTCGTCGGCCTCCCATTCGACGAGCGGCCAGACGACGACGCCCAGCGCGCGCAGCGCGTCCTCGGCGAGGGTGAACTGGTCGAGCAGCTCGCGCGGTACACCGAAACCCGTCTTGTAGCCCGCATAGCGCTCGTTGCGCCATGACTCGATGACGTGGTCGGCGGCGCAGCCGAGGTGCGTGACGCCCTCGTCGCGGAAGAGATACAGGGTCGACTCGATGATGCCGACTGTCGCCGACACGTTGTTGCCGGCAGGATCAAGCACCGGCGGCCGTGGCGCGAAGTGCGACCTGAAGAGCTCGTACGTCGCGTCGAGCAGATGGACCTGCAACGGCTAGCCGGTCTGTGCCAGCTCGCGGGCCTGTGCCAGCTCGCGGGCCTGGAGATCGGCGGCGTTGAGCGCGGCGCCGATGATGCCCGATGTGTTGCGGTACTGCGCGGGCACGATCGGCGCGCGGCTCTTGAGGAACTCGCGATAGCGATCCATGACCTTGGATACGCCGCCGCCCAGGATGATCAGGTCGGGCCACAGGTAGGCCTCGAGGCGGGCAACGTATTCGTTGAACTCGAGCGCCCACGTCTTCCAGCGCATCCGGCGCCGCTCCCGCGCCACGCCCGAGAGGCGCAGCTCGGCGTCGCGGCCGTGGAGCTCGATATGGCCAAGCTCCGTGTCGGGCACGAGCCTGCCGTCGACGAACAGGCCGCTGCCGATGCCCGTGCCGACGGTCAGCAGCAGCACGGTGCCACGTGCGTCGCGGCCGGCACCCAGGCGGACCTCGGCCAGGCCGGCCGCGTCGGCATCGTTGATCGCGTAGACCCGGCGGCCGATGGCCTGGCCCACGATCTCGTCGGCTGAGCTGCCGACCCACGCTTTGTCAATGTTCGCCGCGGTCATGACCATGCCGCCCTTGATGACCCCGGGCAGGCCCATGCCTGCGGGCGCGTCGTCCGGAATCGGATACTCGGCGAGGCTCTGGCCGACGAGATCGATGATCGTTGCAGCGGCCGCCTCCGGCGTCGACGGCCGTGGCGTATCGAGCCTGTGCCGGCGGCTGAGCAGCTCGCCGGTCGCGATGTCGACTACCGCAGCCTTGATCCCGGTGCCGCCGAAATCGATGCCCAAACTGGCCCGACGATTCTCAGCCACGGAAGGAGGATAAGCCTCGCGCGGCCGCCAGCGGACGGACGCACTTTGCGCGAAGGCTCGCGCGGGCTCTTGCCCGTAAACTGGGCTGGAGATGTATGACCACTTCGGCGACTTCAAGCGTCAGCTGCCGGATCGTGACGCAGATGAGACCGCGGACTGGATAGGCTCACTCGACTCGGTCATCGAGAACGAGGGGCGCGCGCGGGCACAGTTCATCCTCTATCGCGTCCTCAAGCGCGCGCGCCAGCAGAACCTGGGTCTGCCGCCGCTGACCGCGACCCGCTACATCAACACCATCTCGCCCGAGCAGGAGCCGGTCTTCCCCGGCGACGAGGAGATGGAGCACCGCATCCGGCGCATGATCCGCTGGAACGCGGTGGCGATGGTCCTGCGTGCGAACAATCGGGCGCCCGGAATCGGTGGCCACCTCGCGACGTACGCCAGTGCTGCCACGCTGTATGAAGTCGGCTTCAACCACTTCTTCCGCGGCAAGGACGCCGAGGGGAGAGGCGACCAGGTCTTCTTCCAGGGCCATGCCGCTCCGGGCATATACGCCCGTGCCTTTCTCGAAGGCCGCCTGACCGAGGACCAGCTCGACCACTTCCGCCAGGAGGTCCAGCGCGGCCGCGGCCTGTCCTCGTACCCGCATCCGCGGCTCATGCCCGAGTTCTGGGAATTCCCAACGGTGTCGATGGGCCTCGGCCCGATCGCGGCGATCTACCAGGCACGCTTCAATCGCTACCTCGCGCATCGGGGCATCAAGGACACCTCGAACAATCGCGTGTGGGCCTTCCTCGGCGACGGCGAGACCGACGAGCCGGAGGCGATGGGCGCACTGTCGATCGCCGCGCGCGAAGGGCTCGACAACCTGACCTTCGTCGTGAACTGCAACCTGCAGCGCCTCGACGGCCCGGTGCGCGGCAACGGCAAGATCATCCAGGAGCTCGAATCGGTCTTCCGCGGCGCGGGCTGGAACGTGATCAAGGTCGTCTGGGGCCGCGAGTACGACGAGCTTCTCGCGCACGATGTCGACGGCGTGCTCGTCGACAAGATGAACGACACGCTCGATGGCGAGTACCAGAAGTACAGCGTCGAGACCGGGGCGTACATCCGCGAGCATTTCTTCGGTCCCGACCAGCGCCTCAAGGACCTCGTCGCGCACCTGTCCGACGACGACATCGCCCACCTGCGACGCGGCGGGCACGACTACACGAAGGTCTACGCGGCATACGACGCCGCGACCAAGACCGACGGCCGGCCGACGGCAATCCTGGCCAAGACGGTCAAGGGCTGGACGCTGGGCACGGGCGTCGAGGGTCGCAACATCACCCACCAGGCCAAGAAGATGACCGAGCAGGAGCTGAAGGTTTTCCGCGACCGGCTCGAGCTGCCCATCTCGGACGCCAAGCTCAAGGACGCGCCGTACTATCACCCGGGACCCGACGCCCCGGAGATCCAGTACCTGAACGAGCGACGCTCAGCCCTGGGCGGCCACATGCCTCGGCGCGTGGTCGTGACCAAGACACTCGAGCTGCCCGGTGATCCCGTCTATGGCGAATTCATGGCCGGCTCAGGCACCCAGGAAGCGTCGACGACGATGGCCTTTGCCAAGCTGCTGCGCAACCTGCTGCGTAACAAGGCGCTCGGCGACCGGATCGTGCCGATCATCCCCGACGAGGCGCGCACCTTCGGCATGGACCCGCTCTTCAAGGAAGTCGGCATATATTCGGCGCTGGGCCAGCTGTATGACCCGGTCGACTCGGCCCTCGTCCTCTCCTACCGCGAGGCCACGGACGGCCAGGTGCTCGAGGAGGGCATCACCGAAGCCGGCTCGTCGGCGTCGTTCCAGGCCGCCGGCATCAGCTACGCCATCCATGCCGAGCCGATGATCCCGTTCTACATCTTCTATTCGATGTTCGGCTTCCAGCGCACCGGTGATGAGTTCTGGGCCTTCGGCGACGCACGCGGTCGCGGCTTCCTGCTGGGGGCCACGGCCGGGCGGACGACGCTCAACGGTGAAGGGCTACAGCACGAGGACGGCCAGTCGCTCGTCGTCGCCTCGGTCATCCCCAACATCCGCGTCTATGACCCCGCCTTTGCCTACGAGACGGCGACGATCGTGCGCGAGGGCATCGAACGCATGTATGGCGCGAGCCCACAGGACGTCTTCTACTACCTGACCCTGTACAACGAGAACTACGCGATGCCGGCGCGGCCGGAATGGGTCACCGACGACGACATCGCGGGCGGTCTCTACCGCTTCAAGCCGGCTCCCGACGGTGTTGGCGGCGACGGACACGCTCCGCTGCGCGCGACGCTGCTGGCCGGTGGCTCGATCATGCAGCAGGCACTGCGCGCGCAGCAGCTGCTCGCCGAGCGCGGCGTGGCGGCCGAGGTCTGGAGTGCGCTGTCATATCAACTGCTGCGCAACGATGCGCTCGAGGCGGATCACTGGAACCGCAACCATCCGGACGGCACGCCGCGCACGCCGCGCGTCACCGAGCTGCTGCGCCAGCCGGCCGAGCAGGGCCCGATCATCGCCGTGAGCGACTTCATCACGGCCTGGCCGGACATGATCAGCCGCTGGGTGCCAGGTGGTTGGTGGCGCGCGCTGGGCACGGACGGCTTCGGCCGGAGCGACACGCGCGAGGCGCTGCGCCGCTTCTTCGAGATTGACGCGGAGCACATCGCGGCGACAACCCTCGCCGAGCTGGCGCGCTGTGGCCGTATCGACGCGCACGACGCCAAGCGACAGATCGAAGAGCTGGGTATCGACCCGGAGGCGCCATTCGCTCTCTATTCCTGACCGTGGTTGTGCTGGTCGTCGCGGCGTTGGCCACGGCCTGCACCGGCTCACCCGGTCCATCGCCCGCGCCGTTGACCGCCAGCGGCCTGGTCATTGCCGCGAGGGGCCCGGACTCCGCGACGGTCGACACCTTCACCCTGCGCACCAACGATGGCGAGGTCATCGACTTCACCGTAGGCACGCTCGACCTCTCGAACGGCGGCCTGCCTGCGCCGCACCTGCGTGAGCACATGGTTGGTGCCACGCCGACGAAGGTCTACTACGTCGTGGAGGAGGGCAAGGACGTCGCGATCAAGTACATCGACTTGCTGGCGCTGCCGTCGGCGAGCCCGTCGTGACCGACCTATCCGGCGATGGGCCGCTCCGTCCCTTCTTTCCATCCGCCACTGACTTCGCGGCCGCGACGACACCGCACTTCAGCTTCCTGATCGACGAGTTCCGCTTCGCTGGACCGGTCGTGACCGGCAACCAGGAGGCATACGACATCCGCTACGACGGACCGGGCACGGCGGTGCTGCTCAGCTGGGAGATCGAAAACGGCCTCTTCGGCTGCGAGCTCGCGCCGCGGGCGGCGGACGGCCACCTCGATCCGGATTTCGAAAACTGGCTGACGGCTAACGAGGTTCTTGCCGCCCGCGGCGCGATGGATCGCTGGGTGGTCGAGTCGGAGCTTGATGGCGTCGACGAGGACGGCTATGCCGCGGTCATGATGCGTGAGGCCGACAACCTGCGCACGTACTGCGCCGACGTGCTGCGCGGCGACTGGAGCGTGCACGATTCCGCCGTGATGTGGTGGACCGACATCAAGGAGCGATGATTCGCCGCGCTTGGGCGCTAGTCGCCATAACGCTGGCAGCGCTCGCCGTCGGGTGCGCCAGCCCGACGCTTCGGCCGACACAGGCCCCGACGTTCACTGCTTCACCATTACCGCCGCGGTCATCGTTACCGCCGCCGTCGCCGACGCCGCAGTCCACCCGCTCCGCAGGCGCACCGCCGCAGCTTTCGGTCGAACCGTTTGCGTCGGGCTTCTCCAACCTGACCTTCGTGACCAACGCGGGCGACGGCAGCGGTTCGTTGTACGCGATTGAGCAGGTCGGTCGCATCCGCCTCGTCACGCCTGGCAGCACCCAGGGCGGGCAAGCGTTCCTCGATCTGACTGACCGCGTCTCTGTGGGCGGGGAGCGCGGACTGCTCGGTCTCGCGTTCGACCCCAACTTTGCCTCGAATGGCCGCTTCTTTGTTGACTACACGAACCTCTCTGGCAACACCGTCATCTCGCGGTTCACTCGTGCAGCGGATGGCACGGTCGATCCCGGGGCAGAGACCATCGTGCTCACCGTCGACCAGCCGTTCCCGAATCACAACGGCGGGATGCTCGCCTTTGGTGCCGACGGTGACCTTTACATCGGCCTGGGCGACGGCGGCTCGGAGGGCGATCCGCAGGGCAACGGCCAGAACCTTGACACGCTGCTGGCCAAGATCCTGCGCATCGACGTCGAGTCCGGCTCGCCCTACGCAATCCCGGCAGACAACCCGTTCGTATCGGGCCAGGCCGCCGGCGGCCCGGCCAGGCCCGCGATCTGGGACTACGGAGTGCGCAACCCGTGGCGCTTCTCATTCGACCGCCAGACCGGTGCGCTGTTCATCGGCGACGTGGGCCAGGACGCGTACGAGGAGGTCGATGTCGAGCCGCCGGGCTCGGGCCGCCACGACTACGGCTGGAGCGTGATGGAAGGCCTCCATTGTTACGGCGCGTCGACGTGCAACCAGACCGGGTTCACGCTGCCGGCTGTCGAGTATCCGCACTCGCTCGGCTGTGCCGTGACCGGCGGCTATGTCTATCGCGGTTTGGCCTACCCGAGCCTCGTGGGCAGCTACGTTTTCGGTGACTACTGCTCGGGCCGGCTCTTCGCGTTCAACGCTGACGACGCGCTTGCCGGCCGGCCCGTCGCCGCCCTCCAGGTCGGGCAAGTGCCGTTCAGCATCTCGAGCTTCGGCCAGGACGAAGCCGGCGAGCTCTACGTGGTCGACCTCGCCGGCGCCATCAACCGCCTTACTGCGCAGGGGTGGCTGGCCAGCCTTCGTGGATGAGGTTGGCCACGAGTGCAGTCCACCCCGCCTGCTCGTCGGCGCCGAGACCCTTGCCCGTGTCGCCGTCGAAGAACTCGTGCAGCCGTCCGGTCTGCAGGTAGTCGGCCTCCACGCCGTTCACGACCCGAGCGCGAACGTCTTCGGCCAGACTCGGGTCGACGTCGTTCAGCTCCTCGATCAGCAGGTAGTTGATGGGCACCCAGACCGGCCCACGCCAGTTCGAGTTGACGCCCTGTCCGGCCGTGCCGGGCACATAGAGGCTGCTCTGGGCAGATAGTGAGCGGATCCCGGCAACGCCCAGGAAATCGTTCTCGTCGTGGAGCGTGGCCAGGACGCGTGGTACCCGCTCGGGCGGCACGACCCCGGCAATCAGCGGGATGAGGCCCGTGTACGATTTCTGGAGCACGAACGATCCGTCCGCGTTGAGGTCGTAGTAGAACCCGGTCGACTCGTCCCACAGGTGGTCGTTGATCGCCTCCTGGATCGTGCCGCGATCGACCCAGTAGCGCTCAGATCCGTTGGGATCGCGCAGCTCGGACGCGATGCGCGCCATGTCGCGGGCGAAGAAGGCCATCCACGCGCTTGCGTCGGACTGGGCCGTGCCGGCGGCGCCGCGGGGCAGGTTGTCCATGCCCATGAAGCCGCCCGTGAAGAGAGAGCCGCCGACCATGTTGTGCGACCACCAGTAGTCGTAGTTCTGCTGGAGGCCCGGGTAGGCGGCCTGGAGGAAGTCGAGGTCGTGGGTCTGCTCGTACACGCGCCACACCGCCCAGGCGAAAATCGGCGGGCACTCCTGGTCCATGACCCACTCGGCGCACGGAATGTGGCCGTCGCTCTGCTCCCAGCGGTTCGAGAGCATGAACAGGAGCTGGTTCTCGGCGATCTTGGGGTCGATCAGCGCAGCTGTCACCGACTCGAACGCCGAATCCCACGACGCGGGCCACGGGAACTCCCATTTGTCGGGCAGGATCAGCAGGTCGTGCGCGTCGACCTGGCCCGCATACGCCGGGTTGACCCCGGACGTGCCGTCCCAGCGGTAGTAGGTCTCGTTCCACATCATGCTCATGAGCGCCTGGTCGTACAGCGCCTGGTGCTGCGAGACCTGGTTCGTGAACTGCGCGTCAGCCTCTGTTCGCCGCGCGCTGATGATCGAGTCGCTCTGCGCGAGCCGGTCGGCCGCGGTCTGCGGCGCCTGTGCCTTGGCCGCGTCCGCGGAGGTCGAGGCGTCGAAGCTCGCTTCGGCCGCCCCGATGCGGATCACGCCCTGGGCGCCGGCCGGGATCTCGAGCTTGAACGCCAGCGCGCCGATCGTGCCGCCCTGGTCGCCGTTGAGGCCCGTGCCGCGCAGGTTCGCGTCGAGCGCGCCTTTGTCGGGGCTGATCTGCCACTCGCTGGGTGGCTGGCCGACGACGGCGACGTATGACGCGCTGCCGTGCATGAGCAGGCCGTTGGTCAGTGGCGTGACCGCGCCGCCGGCGCCCATCCAGGCCTTGAAGACGACGTCGAGGTTGCGCGTGTCGGAGGTCGTGTTGGTCACCGTCGCCACGAAGGTCATGCTCGACGAGTCGTAGCGCGCGGCCTCGAGGTCGATCGAGAACCATTTCGTCTGCTGCGGGTACTGGTAGGTCAAGCGGTCGTAGGCGTGGGTCGGTCCGTTCTCGTGAAACTCGCGGTCGTCGGTGATCTGCTCCCCCGCGGGACCGGCCGGATTGGACAGGCCATTGAAGCGCTCCGTGACGTAGTCCTGTGTGCCGTCCCAGAACGCCCAGCCCATGTCGAACTGGTTGTTGCTGTCGGTCCAGCCGGCGATCCCGTCGTCGCCGTACTTGTAGGCCGTCGTGATCGCGCCGCGCCACGAGAGGCCCCAGCCGTTATTGCCAACCGCCTCGCGCGGCGTGCCCCACTCGCGCTCGGCCAAATACGTGCCCCAGCGCCGATCGAGCTGCGACTGTGGCTGCAGGTTGAGAGCGGCAGTCGTCGCCGTCGGCGGTGGCGCAAGGACCGTGAAACCGGCGACGATCAGGGCGACGATCGCGAGCAGGCCCGCGACGACGCCAAGGACCATCCACCACGGGCGGCGGCTCGAAGAGCGGCGGGGCTGGGCCGCCGGCACTGGCGCGCTCACGCGGCCGAGGTTAGCAGCCGTTGCTCGCTATGATCGGCCGTCCTTATGCATGCAGGTCCCTGCCAATGAATGCGATCGTCCAGCGCTACGACCGAGATGCCGCCGACTACGAGCGCTACTGGGCGCCGGTGCTCCAGTCGACCGCGCGGCGGCTGCTCGACTACGTCGACGACTTCGTTCATTTCGTCGAGCGGCGCGACGGCCGCGTGCGCATCCTGGAGGTAGGCGTTGGCACGGGCGCGCTCCTGCGCGGCGCTCTCGAGCACTGGCCGGCGGCCGAGTTCATCGCCGCTGACGCCGCGCCGGCGATGGTCGAGCTGGCGCGCTCGCGCCTGGCCGATGGCGGCTACGAGGCGGCCGGCAGAGTCCGTTTCCTCAACGCGCCGGCAGAGGCACTGTCGTTGCCCGACGCGTCCGTTGACCTCGTCATCTCGACCTTCGTCCTGCAGCTCGTGCCCGACCGCATCACGGCGCTGCGCGAGGCGCACCGCGTCCTGGCGCCGAGCGGCATGGTCGCCTACCTGACCTGGCTCGACCGCGCCGCGCGCGGCCCATTCCTGCCCGCGCAGGACTTCGACGAAGCGGTCTACGACCTCGAGATCGACGAGCCCGAAACACCCGAAGAACCGCACGCGGGCGATGTCCACTCGGGCCGGACGGCGGCCAGCGAGCTGCGCCGGGCAGGCTTCGTCAAGGCATCCGCGCGCGAGGAGGTGCTCGAGTACGACTGGAGCGCCGACTCGTACCTCGAGTACAAGCTCGACTACGACGAGCGCTCGCTGGTGGAACTCCTCGACGCGGAGCAGAGTGCTCGTCTTGAGCGCAATGCGCGCGAGCGGCTGGCGCGTCTCAAGCCGCACGACTTCCGCTGGCACGCGCCGGTCGTATTCGCCCGCGCCGAGAAGCCGCGCAGCAGCTAGGCGACCACGGCGCGGAACGGCGGATCGACGGGCCGGCACACCTTGCAGGCGCGATAGCCGGCGCCGCGGGCCTCATAGGACGACCGAAGCGGAACCCTGTGCGCGTCAGTCACACGTCGCGCGTTGCGGCACGACGGGTAGCAGAAGATGTGCGTGGTATCGGAGCCGATGAAACGCACGCCGCGATTGGGCAGCGTCTCCAGAGTGTTCACGTCGACGCCCTCTGACGCCAGCACGGCGCGCTTCGCCGTGGGCCCGCCCGCGCCGTAGTTGCCGATCCTGCCGTCCGAGCGGACGACGCGATGGCACGGGATGACGAACGGGATCGGGTTGCGCGCGACGGCATTGCCCACGGCGCGAACCGCGAGCGGGCGGCCGAGCTCGGCCGCGACCCAGGCATACGGCCGGACCTCTCCGCGCGGGATCTCGAGCACCTTGAGCAGCACCTGGCGCTCGAAGTCGGGTAGCTGGTCGAGCTCGAAGCGCATCTTCGGCTGTGACCCGGCGCGCCCCCAGATTCGGGCGTCGATGATCCGCTGGACGAGCTCGGGGGCGCGCTCAACGCGCCGCACGGATCGGCCGAAAGTCGCCCTGAATGCCTCCTCGAAGTCGCCCGCCTCGCTCCGATCGGCACGCTCGACGAGCGAGATGCCCCGCTGGCCATAGGCCACGAAGAGCGGGCTGATGGGCCCGTCGACATTGACGTACTCGTCACCAGCGAGACCGACACGCTCCATGACGGCATCGGCCAAACCGGCCGGTGCAGACTGGCGAAGCTTGGCCAGACCGGTCGCGATGAGTCGGTCGTCTGAAGTCTTCATGAGGCTGCCTCCTGCGCGCCGCCCAGCGCGCGTTGCTCCGCGTCGTAGGCGGCCCGCAGGAGCGCCGTGCCGCGATGTACGTCCGATTTGACGGTGCCCAGGGGCCGGCCGAGCGTCTCGGCCAGCTCCGGGTAGGAAAGGTCGTCGATGTACCTGAGGGCCACCGCCAGCCGGTAACGGTCCGGCAGTCCGGCCAGCAGCCGTGCCCACGTGCGCCGCTCGTCGCTGCGCTCGGCGAGCCGGAGCGGGCTGTCGCCCGGTTCCGCCAGCGTGGCCGCGGCTTCGTCGATATCGACGTGGCTGCGCCTTCCGCGAAGCTCGTTGCGCGCGGCGTTGAGCGCAATCCGTGCCAGCCACGGCCGAAGTCGCAGCTCACGGACCTGCTGGTTCGGGTAGCGCTTGAGTGCTCGGTATGCGCGCACGAAGGCTTCCTGGGCGACATCCTCGGCCGCGTGCTCGTCCCGTACGACGCGCAGCGCGACGCCGAAGACGAGATCCTGGTTGGCGACGACAAGCTCGGGAAATGCCTCGTCCACGTCCGTGGCCAGCCGATCGCACAGCGGGTCGGGGGTCATCTGCATCCACACGCAGGGTAAACACGCGGGCCGCGGCTCCGGTTGCATCTTCGCCTGAGCGCCGGCTGTTCGAGATTGTCGGCTGTAGTGACGGCTCAGACTTCACTGGCAGTTGCAGGTCCTGGGAGAAGCGACTCGACAAGGCTGTTCGGGTCGCGTTGCCCGGCGGGCGTCGGGCCGTCTCCACGCTCAAGTCCCGCGGCCACAAGGCCCTGGGCGTCCCAAGCGGGCGTCCGGTTGCGCCTTGACCATGCCCGTACCGCACAAGCTGGAACTGTCAGTTACATCGATGCCCTCTGCGCTCGGCGATCCCGGGCGAACCCTTCGACCGACGGCGAGTTTCGAGCAGCCCGGTCAGCCGAGCAGGAAGCCGTCCCCGAGCGGGTCGCGCGAGTCGACCGTGAACGTCGAGTAGCCGGTCAGGAATGCCGTGCCGGCCACGGACGTGCTCACGGCCGGGTATGGACCGAGGGCTGTCTCGGCCTCGATGCGGCCAAGGAAGTGCTCGCCCGTGATGCCGGCGTTGACGATCTCCTGGCCGACCTTGATCCGGCCGCGCGCGTGGAGCTGGGCGAGGATCGCCGACGTACCAGATCCGCACGGTGAGCGGTCAAGTTCCGCCTCGGCGAAGATCGTCACGTTGCGCAGGTGCGCGTCACGCGCCCGACCGTCAGGGGACGTGCGCGGGTCGAGATCGACGATGATCGTGCCGTACACGAAGCTCAGGTCGGGGTCCGACGGATGTGCCGGCGTGTGGTCGCGGCGCAGGACTTCGGTGATCGCGGCGCCGACGCGGCGCAGCTCATCGGCGTTCTCGGGCACGACGCGCAGGCCAACCTCGGCCGCGTTGACGATGCCGTAGTAAGCGCCACCGAAGGCGATGTCGACACCGAGCGCGCCGTATTGCGCGGCAGTGCCATGCAGCTCAACGCCGTCCGGCCGAACCGCGAGCGACTGAGCGGCGAGATACGACGGGACGTTCGTGAAGCGCACGCCGCGCACTGCCCAGGTGCCATCGTCCTGCTTCGTCGTCGCGGCATTGGCCGCGACGATGCCAGCCGGAACCTCGTAACGGATCGTCGTCACCGGCTCGGACGCGGGGAAGAGGCCTTCCTCGATCAGTCCGGTCGTGATGGCGATGATGCCGTGGCCGCACATCGTGCTGTAGCCCTCGTTGTGCATGAACAGCACGGTCATGTCGGCGTAGTCGTTGTACGGCGGCAGCAGGATCGCGCCGTACATATCCCTGTGGCCGCGCGGCTCGTAGATGAGCGCGCGCCGGACGTGATCGGCGTTGTCCTTGAGCCACTGCCGGCGTTCGAGCACGGGCAGCAGGGGCACGTCGGGGAAGCCGCTCCTGACGAGGCGGAGTGGCTCGCCAGCGGTATGCAGGTCCATGGTCTGGATCGTCAGCCGTGCCTGGCGTCCCGTGGCCTCGGCAGCCGTCGCTGGCTGCTCGGCGGGAGCTGGCTGCGCGGGCACCGACTCTGAGCTCGCCGCGGTCTCGACCTCGTCGGCCTGCGACGCAACGACTGGCTCGGCCTGTGCGGCTGGTTCCGCCACGGGGAGCGGCTCATCCGCTGCGAAAGGCTCGGCTATCGCGACGGGCTCGTCCTGGACACGTGGCTCTTTCGGCGCGTAGGTCTCAGGCTCAGCGATCGGCTCGTGCTCGACGAGGGGCTCACCGGTCGGCACTGGCGCGTACATCTCGGGCGAAGATGCGTACATCTCCGGCGGTGGCGTGTAGCGCTCGAGCTGCCTCTCGGGCTCAACCTCGGGCAGCAGCCAGTCCGAATCGGGTGGCGCGGCGACATGCGCCTGGGCCGTTTCCGGCGGTGGCGCGAATGAGTCGCTCGGCTGCTCGGGCGCGACGAACTGCGCGTCATGGTCCGCGCCCACGGTCGCGGCCGTCCCATTTGCCTCGTGCGGAGCCACCGGCTCCATCTCCGGAGCGGAAAGCGTCTGCTCGATGGGCGCGCTGACCAGTGACGGTTGCCCAGTTCCCATGCGGTGGAGCGGAACGATGCGCTGGACTGGTTGATACCGCGGCTGCGGCGTTGCCGGTATAGCCGGCTCGGGCTCGGGCTCTGCCGCGACCGGCTCGGGCTGTGCCGCGACCGGCTCGGGCGCGATCGCCACAGCCGGCTCGGACTCTGCCGCTATAGCTGGCTCGGGCGCTGCGGCCACGGGCTCAGGCTCTGCCGCTATAGCCGGCTCGGGCGCTGCGGCCACGGGCTCAGGCTCTGCCGCTACAGCTGGCTCGGGCGCTGCGGCCACGGGCTCTGGCTCTGCCGCCATCGGCTCAGACGCGATCGCCACAGCCCGCTCGGGCTCTGCCGCGGCAGCCGGCTCAGGCTCGGCCGCTACCGGCTCAGACGCTGCGGGCGTGGTCGTTGTAGCCGTGGCCGCGGCCCCTGCTGCCGCCGGCGCGGACGCTTCAGGCTCGCCCGCGTTGCCGTATGTCACCGCCAGCAGGAAGCCGTCGGGTCCCTGGGTCCACGCGTGCGCGATCGGCACGTAGCCGGCGCGCGCCGCCTGGAGTGCCTCGGTCCGGTACGCACGCTCAACGTCGGCGCGCGACTGCGCCCGATAGTGGCGAACTATTGCTTGTTCGTGCACTTCAGCCACCGTTTCAGTAGTCATTGCGGTCGATTCTCGATAGTCAGGCCGCGAACCTTGCGACCCAGGAAGATGCCTCCACCGAGGCCCAGTCCAACAACGGCCAACGCGAGACTTGCAGGCAGCCCGCTGCCGCTAACGGGAGCACCAGAGGTTATCGGTGAGACGTCCGTGTTCGTCAGCGTGACCTTGAACGTGGCGACGGCGGTGCACGTGTCCGAGTCGAACTCGGCGCTCCACGACCCTTCGTCGCCCGGGCGCGAAAGAACGCTGGTCTGCCATGGATCGGTGTTGATCGTCAGGTCGTGCATTCCTGCCTCGGCGTCATTCTTGTGAAGCGTCAGCTGCGTCGGCTCAAAGCCGTTGCCATGGAAGATGAAGGTCTGGCCCGCGGCGCCCGACTTCGGACTGACCGTTACCGAGCACTGCTTATCCGTTGCAGTCACCGGGGACGCGCCGAGGCACACGAGCAGAAGCGTCCCGAAGGACGCCGCAAGTGCCCCGATTGATCCCCAGCGAACCATTTCACAGCACCCCTATGGTGACCAGACTCTGACGCGGACGGTGGGCGCCAGAAGTCCTGTCAGCGGTCTACCCATCGTCCCAGCAACCGGCGCAGCCTAACCCCTGACCCCCGAATTGGGACGACTTTCGGCCGCGCATGGAACTCCATTCCGTTGACCGCCAGCACCCTTTGCGAACGGCTTCCCACCTAACCACACACCGCCCGACACCAGGCGAGCGAGACGTCGCGCTCGCTAGCGGCTGCTCACCTTCGCAGTAGGCGGCCAACCGTCGGGCTGCCGGCCAGGGTCAGCAGCCGGCGGACAGAGCCCGGCGACATCCTGCTGACCTCGGCCATGGCGCGCGTCAGCTCCTCCGGCGGAACGGTCGCGAGCAGTCCAAGGAGGCGATCGAGATCCTCCGGCGGGAGCCCGGCGAGGACGTCGAACAGGTTGCGCAAAGCTGTTGTGTCGGCACGAAGAACGCCGGACAGGGCATGGTCGAACTCGCGCACGAACACGAGCAGCGACTCAAGCCTGCTCTCCATCCGCTCGGCGGCCGGATCGTGGGCCACCTGGCGGACCTCGACCAGGCACTGCTCGAGGATGGCGATGACCGGGTCGCCCTCGCGCTCCTTGCGCCCCTCGATCACGCGCCGGAACCACTCCCAATTGTCATCGAGCGCGATCCAGGCGCGGCCCGCCGGGCCGCGC
>DATCGV010000045.1:0-22780 GCA_036508755.1 Candidatus Limnocylindrales bacterium
AGCGGCCAGAATCTCCCATTGCGGTGCAGTCGGGGGCTGAGTGAGATCGCCGCGTAGCCCGCCGTCACCTATGCCAGTCGTTCTGCGAGCGACGCGGGCCGTCTCGGCCTGATCCATTCTCGAAGACGTGACAGATCCTGCCCGGCTCACGCCGCGTACCACGCCAGCGGGTCTTCATCCGACGGCGGGAGGGTGCTTGAGACCCCTTGGGGACACTCCCGCCATCTTTCTTCTAAGAACCGTCTGGCCGCTGGTGTCCAAGTCATGGACTACGCGTCGGCGACGCCGCGCCCGCCTCGTCGCCTTGTCCGGCGTCGGTGGAGGATGCCTGGCACGACGCGGCGCGATTGAAGGTGCGCGTTATGCCATCGCAGGCGCCAAAGAGGGGGCGCTGCCCAACCCGTCGGCTACTCGCGTCCCGTAATCGGGATCGCACTTGGCGAAGAGCCCGACCATCCGCTCCTGAATCTGGCGCTCGCACTTCCCTAGCAGCGTCACCATGTTGAGGATGAGGTCCTCGCGCTCCCAGTTCGGCATCGTCCGGTAGCGCTCGCCGGCTTGGGCGAAGTCGTTCGTTCGCTCGATCTTTGAGCGTGTGAGCCGTCCCTGGATCTTCGGCTCGTAGTCGGGGGCGGACCGCTCGGCTTCCTGGAGCCCACCGGTCGAATTCGGCTCATAGTTGACGTGCGGGTTCGGGCCCGTCGCGTCGACCGCATAGGCCATCTGACCGTCGCGCTGGTTGGTCGCCGGCCGCACGAGCGGCTGGTTGACCGGCAGCTGGAGGTAGTTCGGACCGATCCGGTAGCGCTGCGTGTCGGAATACGAGAAGGTCCTTCCGGTGAGCATCTTGTCGTCCGAGAAATCTAGCCCGTCGACCAACACGCCCGTGCCGAAGGCGGCCTGCTCGTTTTCGGTGAAGAAGTTCTCGACGTTCCGATCGAGCGTCATCATGCCCACCCGGCGCAGCGGGAAGACGTCTTCAGGCCACGTCTTGGTGTCGTCGAGCGGATCGAAGTCGAGCTCTGGATGCGCATCGTCAGACATGATCTGGACGCTGAGCTCCCAGCGCGGGAAATCACCTCGCTCGATCGCCTCGTAGATGTCCTTTGAGGCACTGCCAAGCTCGGTCGCTTGGACGGCGTCGGCTTGGGCCTGGGTAAGTGACTCGACTCCCTGCTGGCTCTTCCAGTGGTACTTCACGAGGACGCCTTCGCCCTTCGCGTTGACCATCTTGTAGGTGTTGACCCCGAAGCCATCCATGCGCCAGCACAAGGTCCCGCATTGAGCATGGAGTCGACGCAGTCGAGCCGACAGTGCCATTGCTACCAAACGGGCAGATCCCTGTCCGGATGTGAGTCACGCTTCGACACGACCCTAGGACCACGGTCGTTTGAGCCGTCGTGTGCCCTCGCCATAGCTCACGTTCGCGCTTATGTCGCGCCGCCTGTGACTTCACTGCCAACCATCCCGGATTCACGACGTCGCAGCCCGCGCGTGGAGCTCGCGTCTCTCGCGACCGATGTGGATTGCCCTCGGCTACCTCGGCCGCATGCACGCCGGCGTGCAGACATGCCGACCTCGAGGCTCAGCACGAGAGTGAAGGCCTCGAACCTCCACCTTCTCCCACCGGCCGGGTGGCGCTACAAATACGCGGTGCCAGTTATTCGCGAAGACAAACCCATCTGGTCGCAGGTGCCGCGCGCCGTCCGCGAGCGCGTCGTCGAGATGCTCGGCGCGCGGGTCATCGGCGCGAGACGGGTTTTCGGTGGCTACGGACCGTCCGCGACGTTCGTGATGAGTCTCGACGACGGGCGTCGCGCCTTCTTCAAGGGCATCTATCCGCTGCCCGAAGGGTCGGCGGTCCGCTGGCGCCTCGACGAGGAGGAGCGCGTCTACCAGGAGCTGGCCGACCTTATCGACCCCTGGGCGCCGGCCTACTACGGCTCGCTGCGCATAGACGGCTGGCACGCGCTGCTCATCGAGGCGCTCGGCGGCGCCCGCGTGCCGCCATGGACGGCGTCACGCGCGCGACGCGCGATCCGCTCGTACGCGGACTTCCACGCACATACGTTGGACACGCCGCTGCCCGACTGGCTGCCGCGCGACCATCACCTCGAGTTCACGGGCTACTGGGCGGCGTTCACTTCCGACGACCAGCTGCGCGACCGACTCGCCGCCGTGCGCCGGACGCCTGAGGCGAAGCTTCACGCGGCCGATTGGATGGCCACACACGGACCGACCTTGGCCGCCGCGGAGGCGCCACTCGTGAGCGCCCGCCGTTTCGCGCTCCTCCATTTCGACACACGCTCGGACAACATCCGGCTCGACGGGAGCCTGTTGCGGATATTCGACTGGCCGTTCGCGTGCGCCGGACCAGCGGAGTTCGACTTCGCCGCGTTCGCGCAATCGATCAACCTGGAGGGCGGACCCGACCCCGAGCAGCTCACCGCTTGGTATTCGGAGGTCCTCCCGCTCGAGGACGACGTTCTGACGGCGTCGGTCGTTGGCCTGAGCGGCTTCTTCGCCGACCGTGGCTCGTCTCCGGACCTGCCCGGGCTGCCACGCCTGCGTGCCTTCCAGCGCAAGCAGCTCAAGTCGTCTTTGACGTGGGCGGCGCATCGGCTGCGTCTGCCGCCGCCGACATGGCTCGACACGCTGGCCGATTGAGGGGCGTGGCTACAATCCGGCCGATGGCCAACACCTTCCGCGGCGGCGAGATCTACGGCATCGCCATCAACACCGTGTTCGAAGAGAACGACACCATTCGCTGCGACGGCTGCGCTGAGCCCATCGCCGGCACGCCGTTTCGGGTGACGCTGCTCGACATCGTCGCCCCGGAGGCGCCGCCGACGTGGAGCGAAGGCGCCAGGCTCAACCCCGGTCCGCACCAGTTCCACGCCCAGCCGGAGCATTTCCGGGCTTGGGCGCACAGACGCGGACATCTTTTCTGCCGGCTGTCGGACGTGCGCGAGATCATGCGTCCCGTCCCGATCCCGGGTGACGCGCCGCGCTGGGGGCTGTGCGACGGCCTGCATCGCGAGGCGCACGAGTTCGTTCCGGCCTAGGTTGACCGCACGCCGGCGCTGCGCGCCGGCATAGAGAGGAAAGAGATGTCGATCGCGGTCCTTCTGCCTGCGCTGACCTCGCTGCTCGCGTTCGTCTTCGCCCTGCTGCTCGTCGATCAGTGGTGGGACAGGCGCCACGGCTTCCAGGCGATCTGGGCCCTGGGCATGGTCTTCTTCGGCATCGCATCGGCGTGCGAGGCGATCGGTGAGGCAGGCGGCTGGAGCGAATCGCTCTATCGGACGTGGTACCTGACCGGCGCTGTCTTTACGGCCGCCTGGCTGGGGCTGGGCACGGCGTACCTGCTCGGCAAGACGCGCTTTGGCTACGCCTACGCCGCACTTGTGCTGCTGGGCGGCCTGATCGCCTTTACCGCGCGCAACACGTATGACGCCGGCACGCTCGGCGTGCTGATCATCATCGCTGCGCTCGTCGTAGCCATCGCCATAGCCGTCGAAACGTACTTCCAGAACGAGCGCTGGCCGCAGATCGCTGCGCTGTCCGTGGTTGTTGCGAGCGTCGTGGGCGCCTACTTCTCATTCAGCAACGCGCTCGGCGGGCCGTTGCCCCAGACCGGCGCCGTGCCCACCGGGGCGGCGATGGCCGGCCCGGTGCGCGACATCTCGCTCGTTCTGAACGTGCCGGGCGGCATCGCCCTGGTCCTTGGTGCGCTCTTCTCGGCCTACATCTTCATGCCCAAGAAGCGCGTGCTCGACTACTCGCTCGACGCCGGCCAGTCGGGCGACCAGTTCCTGTTCAACATCTTCCTGGCCTGCGTCGCGGTGCCGGTCAACTTCGTCGCCTCGCTGCCGGGCGCGATCCGCGCGCTGATCACGGGCAAGATCCACAGCCGCGTGCCGGCGACGCTGCTGATCGCAATCGGCGGCATCGTCGTCAGCAGCGCCGACAGCCTGTCGCGCCTCGGCTCAACTGATGCCTACTCGGCCGGCAAGCTCGTTGCGCTCGTGCTCATATTCCTGGGTTTCCTCGTCTCGAGCGAGGTCTTCCGCACGATCCGCATTCCGTTCACGAACCGCGTCCTGCGCAGCGCGCGCCAGGAGCCACAGACTTCCAACGCGGCAACCGACGGCGCGCGCTGAGGCTGCCGAACAACCTGGTGTCGGCCAGCGCGCTGAGCGCTGACCGGCCGCGCGCCGCTCCCTTTCCGTTGTGAACAGGTCGCTGCTCGGCGTTGTCCTGGTCGCGGGTGGCGCCGCGTTGTTCGGGACGTTGAGCTACATCGCGCGCCAGGCGGCCACGACCGGTTTGGACGCACTTCCCTTCGTCGCCTGGCGCGGGATCGTGGCCACGATTGCGCTCGTCGCCGTCAGCATCGCGCTCGGAACGCGCGTCGGCGGCACGCGTCCGTACCCGGACATCTCCGTCCTCACGCCCGACAGGCGCACTGCCTTGATCGTCGCCGGCATGGCCGGCGGGCTGCTCAACATCGCCATGTTCGCCGCGTTCGTGCGCATGGAGATCGCCGTTGCGCTGATCTGCTTCTACACGTACCCGGCGATCGTCACGGTCGCCGCCGTGCCGCTCTACGGCGAGCGGCTCGACCGCGTCCGCCTGGGCGCTCTGGGGCTCGCGTGCGTGGGCCTCGTCCTCGTCGTCGTCGGCCCAGTGTTGGGCTCGTCGTCGGTCGTCATCGACCCCATCGGCGTTTGCCTGGCGCTCTTCGCCGCGCTGTGCCAGGCGACGTTCATCCTGATCTCCGGCCGTGGCTGGCTGCCGATGCCCAACCTGCACGTGTCGACCTACGTCGTGGCCACGGTCATCGTCCTGAGCGTGCCGCTGGCGATCATCGCTGGCCAGACGTCAGGTCTCGTCCTGCCCTTCCACGAACCTGCCACCTGGGTCTGGATCCTCGCCGGCGGAATCACCGGCGCGGCGATCCCGACGACGGCGTTCATCACCGGCATCGGCCTGATCGGTCCCAGCCGGGCGGCAATATTGATGACCGTCGAGCCGCTCGTCGGGGTGACGCTCGCCGCCGTTCTGCTCGGCGAGGAGCCAAGCCTGCTGCAGCTCGCCGGCGGGGCGGCAGTCGTGTTCGCCGCGGCCGTCCTCCAGGTGGCGGGTCGGGCACCGGTCACCACCGAGCCGGAGCTCGGTCCGCTCGTCTAGCCTCGCCGGCACCTCCGCAGGCAGGGTCTGTTCACGGCCCGCGGCTATACTCGCCGCCGACTCAGAGAGCCGGTCGCCGCGCGCTCGTATCGGCGCTGCTGCCGCATTGACCGATCAACAGAGGTACGCGTTGCGCGTCCGTAAAGCAGTCTTTCCGGCCGCCGGCTGGGGCACACGCTTCCTGCCCGCAACCAAGGCGCAGCCAAAGGAAATGCTGCCGCTCGTCGACAAGCCGGTCATCCAGTACGGCGTCGAAGAGGCCGTGGCCGCGGGCATCGAGCACGTGATCATCGTCACCTCGAGCCAGAAGCGCGCCATCGAGGACCACTTCGACCACTCCTACGAGCTCGAACAGCTGCTCGAGGCGAAGGGCGACATCGACATGCTCCGGCGCGTGCGCCAGATCGGCGACATGGTCCAGATCAGTTACGTGCGCCAGAAGGAGCAGCTTGGCCTTGGCCATGCTGTGCTGATGGCCAAGGAGGCTGTGGGCCACGAGCCGTTCGCGGTCATCCTGTCCGACGATGTCGTCGTCGGCGACCGGCCGTGCATCGGCCAGCTGATCGAGGCGTACAAACAGACGCATGGCTCTGTTGTCGCCGTCATGGAAGTGCCCGAAGACGATGTCAGCCGCTACGGCATCATCGATCCAGATCCGGACGCCAACACCGGCGACGAGCACCTCTTCCGCCTCCGTGGCTTGGTCGAGAAGCCGGAGTCGGATTCGGCGCCCAGCAGGCTCGCGATCATCGGTCGCTACGTCCTGACACCCAAGATCTTCGAGATGCTCGAGTCGACGCCCCGCGGCGCCGGCGGCGAGATCCAGCTGACCGACGCGATCCAGAAGTTGATGGCCGAGCAGGACGTTTTCGCCTACGCGTTCGAAGGTCGCAGGTACGACGCAGGGACTACGATGGGCTGGCTGAAAGCTTCGGTCGAGCTGGCGCTCGAACGTCCCGACATTGGCGCGGAGTTCCGGCGCTACCTGTCCGGGCTCGACCTGAGTTGACGACACAGGTGCGACAGGTTTGGCCGAAGTAGGACAGGTCCTCGCCGGGCGCTATCGGCTGGTCGAGCTGCTCGGCCAGGGCGGGATGGCGACCATCTTCCGCGCCAACGACGCGCAGCTTGGACGCGATGTCGCGGTCAAGGTCCTGCGCTCCGAGTACGGCCGCGACCCGGCCTTCGTCGCGCGCTTCCGCCAGGAAGCGCAATCGGCGGCCGCGCTCAATCACCCGAACGTGGTCAACGTTTTCGACTACGGCATGGAGGCCGGCGACCCGTTCATCGTCATGGAGCTGATCGACGGCGGCGACCTCGGCTCGGTCATCCGCGAGCGCGGGCCGATGGAGCCACTGGCCGCCGCGCGCATCGCCCAGCAGATCTACGAAGCGCTCGACGCAGCGCATGCGCGCGGCATCATCCACCGCGACATCAAGCCGACCAACGTGCTGCTGACGAGCGGCGGCCGGGTCAAGGTCGCCGACTTCGGCATCGCCCGGGCGTTCTCCGAGGCGCAGCTGACGATGCCCGGCACGACCCTGGGCAGCGTCCACTACTTCAGTCCGGAACAGGCGCGCGGCGAGTTGGTCACGAGCGCCTCGGACGTGTACTCGGCCGGTCTCGTCCTGTTCGAGATGCTCACCGGCAGGCGCGCGTGGACGGGCGACTCGGCCGGCGCCGTCGCGGTGGCCCGTCTTGCGGGTGACCCGCCGACGCCGTCGTCGATCCGCTCTGGCATTCCCCAGATCCTGGACATTGCCGTCCGCCGTGCGCTGGCGCGCGTGCCGGCCGATCGGCCGACGGCGGGTGACATGGCCGCGCTGCTGGGCCGCTACATCGCCGATCCGCAGGGTGCCGTGCCGCCACCGCCGCGGCCGCCAGTCGTGGCTCCCGTCATGGCCGCGCCACCCGGTGCCGCAGCCGCCCAGCCTCCTGCGCAGCCCGGCGTCGTCTACGGCGGACCGCCCCAGATGGCGGCCACCGCGATGGGTGGTGGGCTGCGCGGCGGCGCGTCACCACGGTCGATGGCATATCAGGACGAAGAAGAAGAGGAGCCGGAGCAGGGAGCCGGTCCGTGGGGCTGGCTTGCGGCGCTGCTCGGCGTGCTCGTCCTGTGCGCAGGCGCCGTGCTGCTCTTCCTGCTCCTGTCGGGGCGACCGGGCGGCTCGCCGCCGCCGCCCAGCGGCGACGTCGTCCAGGTGCCCTCGTTTGTCGGCCTGCAGCTGGCCGACGCACGCAACAATGCCCAAACGCAGGGTTTCGTGCTCAGCGTCGGTGCCTACCAGGTGACAGACCAGGCGCCGGAGGGCGCGGTCATTGCCCAGGATCCGGCGTCGGGCACCAATGCGGCCAAGGGCTCAGAGGTGACCGTGACCGTCGCCACCCAGAAGCAGACCGTGCCCGTTCCGGACCTGCGCCTGCACACCGAGGCTGACGCGTTCGACATCCTCGCCCAGAACAACCTCGCCCCGGGTGAGCGCTCCGAGGCGTACGACCCCGACGTACCGGCCAACCTGGTGATTCGAACGAACCCGCGCGCCGGCGTCGACGTTGCGCGCGGCACGCCGATCGACTACGTCGTCTCGCTCGGCCTGGCGCCGACGCCCACGCCGTCACTGCCGCCGACGCCGATCACGCTTCCGACACCCACGTCGCTGATACCGACGCCGACGCCGACCGTCCCGCCCACGCCGACTCCGTCACCCACGTTGCCGCCGCCGCCGACACCGACTTCGGCACCGGTCATCACCCCCGTGCCGACGCCGGCGCCGACGCCGCTCACGGTCGGCAACTACTCGACGTGCGGCGTGCTCGGCGAGGCCAAGACAGAGATCGCGGCGGCCGGGCTGCAGCTGGGCTACTTCTTCCCGCTCGATCCGAGCATCAACCAGGACGATTGGCAGGTCGCCCAGCAGTTTCCGCTCGCCGGCGACCAGGTGCAGCCCGGCACGTACGTCTACCTGTTCGTCAAATCGCCCTCTGACCCCTGCCCGTAGGACCTAGACTCAAAGGCAGATGGCCACGTGGCGCTGCCCGCACTGTGCAACCGCGCAGGGCGAGTCCGCGCGCTGCTTCCTGTGCGGCCGTTCCGCGACCAGCTGTGGGACATGCGCCCACTTCCGTGCCTCGTTTGTCGAGGGCCTCGGCTATTGCGGCCTGGATCGCCGCCACTCACCGCTCAACGGCGCCGAGCAGCGTTCGTGCTGGACGGGCGCCGACGCAAGTGACGAGGGCGAGCTCTTCGCCAGTGCACCTGCGCCGGTCGTTAAACCGCGCCGCGGCGAGGTCAGTGCTGTCCCCCTGTTTTCGGGGCGCCCGGCTGGAGGTTGAACGAACCGTCTGCGCGCAGCTCGATGCCCGACGGCAGAACGGCCAGCGCGGTCACGAGCCACGGCCCGGTGGCGTCGCCCGAGTCGAGGTTGAGATCCGAGTAACGCGCTCGTCCGTTGGTCGAGACGACCTCGTACGTCATCGTCTCGCGATTCGGTGGTGAGACTCCGAAGACAACAGTGACGCCGTCAACGGGCTGGCCAAGCTCATCGCGCACGGTCGTTGTGAGTTGGACATTGATCGGCAGCTGCGAGCTGTAGATCGTCGTCGGCGTGACCAGGAGCTCGATTGCCGCGGAGCTCGGCGCTCGAACGATCGTTGCCCGGCTGGTCGCCGTGTTGCCGGCAAGGTCCGTGCTCTTGAGCACGAGCGGGTTGTTGCCCATCGTCAGCGACAGGTCGGCAGTGAAGCGTCCGTCGGCGGTGACCGTGGCATCGAGGTCGTGGCCGGCGTCATCGGTGATCACGATCGTCGCGCCGGCCTCCGTCTTGCCGGTCAACATCGTGCTGTCGGTGTAGACCTTGTCGGCCGGCATCAGGACTTGGATCACCGGCGCCTGATCGTCGCGCGTCATGTTCACGGGCGCGGAGAGCGGGCTTTCACCGCCGTCGCCGACGAGGCTCGCCCGGATGGCGTTGTTGCCCTCCGTGAGCGGCACGTTGTTGAGCGTGAACTGTTGCTCGGCGGGCAGGTTCTCGTGGCTGACCTGATTGCCGTTGACGTAGACACGGACGACGTAGTGCTGGTCGCCGCGCAGGTTGGCGGGGGCAATGACCGTCAGATCGGCCGAGTCAGCGCGCGTGATCGTGGTCGACGGCGCGAGCAGAGCCGGCGCCGGCGGGGGCGGCGCGGTCGCCGTGGCGACGTCGGGGCCACTACCGGATTTCAACGACTGGCTGGCGAATGCGACCGCGCCGCCCGCGAGCAGCACCAATGCCGCGGCCATGCCGACACGGCGCGACCAGCTGATGCGGCGCGCGAGCTGACGCTTTGGAGCTTGCCGGCGGGTCCGACGCGGGCGTTGGGCACCAGCGCGCCTGCCACTCGGACCGCCGCGTTGCGGTGATCGAGATGGTCCCGGCATGTGTTCCGATTGTGGCAGGGCTGGACCGTGCGCGCCGACCGCTGGCGACGCGCAGCTACCACGCAGGCCACCGAGCGTGCCGCGACAATGCCGCTGCGGCGCCGCCACCCGTCATGGTGGCTGTCCGAGCGTGTACGCTTTGTGCACGGCGCAGCGCGCGCCGACGTTGGAGAGGCAGCATTTGGATACGACGCGCAAGCCGCTGGCGATGCTCGCGCGTGCCGCGCTTCACGGGCGGCCAATACCACCCGCTCCCCCTCGCGGTCCGATAAGCCGCGTCTCGAGCAGCCTTGGCCTGCGCCGCCCGGCCGCATCACCGCTCGATGGCATCGGCTTCCCGCGCATCCCGTTCGGCCTGCCCAACCTGCGCCGCAACGTCTGCCCCCATTTCTACATGACCGGCCCGCGTGGCACGATCCCGATCACCGCTCCGCACCTGCTCAAGTCGCTCATGCGCCAGGAGATGAACACCGCGCGCTGCCAGCTGCGCGGCGGGGTCCACCTCGAGCAGGGCTACGTGTCTGACGTCTGCCTCTCGCCACGCTTCAACCAATGCGTCTTCTACGAGGACGATCTCAACCCCTGATCGCTTGAGCGACGTCTCGATCCTCGAGCGCCTCCAGTCACGCGGCCGCTTTGGCATGCGCCTGGGGCTGTCGCGCACGCGCACGCTGTTGCATGCGCTGGGCAACCCGGAGCGCAGCCTGCGCGGCGTGTTGATCGGCGGGACGAACGGCAAGGGCAGCACCCAGGCGCTCGTCGGCGCCGCGCTACTTGAAGCCGGTTACAGCGTCGGCCAGACGCCCAAGCCACACCTCGTGTCGTATCGCGAGCGGATACAGGTCAACGGACGATCGATAGGCGAGGACGACTTCGTCACGCTGCTGACGGAAGTCATTGACACCGACGAGAAGCTGACCACCCGGCACGGCCCGACGACCGAATTCGAGATCCTGACCAGCGCTGCGTTTCTCTATTTCGCTCGTCGCGCGGTGGACGTGGCGGTGATCGAAGTTGGCATCGGCGGTCGTCTCGACGCGACCAACGTGTGGCAGGGCGGAGTGTCGGCGATCACCAATGTCGCGCTCGATCACACCGACGTGCTGGGGCCGACGATTGAGGCGATCGCGGCCGAGAAGGCGCAGATCATCAAGCGCGGCGACACGGCCGCCGTGACCGGCGCGATTGAGCCGGGGCTGAGCGTGATCTCGCACCGCGCGGCGCGCGTCGGTGTGCCGCTCGACGTGGTCCGGCCGTTCGACATCGAACGCGTCGATCGCCAGGGGGTTCGCGTTCGCGCGCCGGGCGGCGGCGAGTTGAAGGTTGGCCTGCTGGGCATTCACCAGGCCGCGAACGCCGCGGTCGCGTGGTCCATCCTCGACGCGCTCTCTGCCGCCGGCATTGCCACGGTAAGCGACGAGCAGCGCAGCCGGGCGTTCGCGGCCGCGCGCTGGCCGGGTCGCATGGAGCTGATCAGCCGCGCTGGTTCACCGTCCGTGCTGCTCGACGGTGCGCACAACCCGCACGGCGTCCTGGCCCTGGCCGCAACATTGCGCGAGCTGCTGCCGCAGATCTCGGGCGGCGTGCCGACGCTCGTGACGGCGGTAATGGCCAACCATTGGCAGCCCCAGATGATCGACCCGCTCATTGCGGCCCTGCCCGGCGCCACGGTCATCGCCACGAGCGTGCCAGGGTCCGCCAACTCGTTCCCGCCCGGTCGGCTTGCGCTTGAATGGGGTCCCGGCGCGCGGGCCATCGCCGACCCGGAAACGGCGCTCAACGTCGCGCTCGCGAACGCGCGCAATGTCGGTGGCCTGCTCATCGTGTGCGGCTCGCTGTACCTTGTCGGCTATGTCCGAGGTCAGCTGTTGGGCACAGACGAGCCCGCCTGAGCGAACGCCATGTATGCCACGCCATCAGTGATGCCGCTCGCGGACGGCGAGCGCGGCATTCCCCAACGGCCTCCGGCGCCGACGCGCATCCGGTCCACGCTGTTCACGTGGGGCACGCGGACCCACGTCATGGGCATCCTCAACGTGACGTTCGATTCGTTCAGCGGCGATGGCCTGATGGCGCACGGCGGACAGGCGTTCGTCGCCGCGGCCGTCGAGCAGGCGCGGAGCATGATCGAAGAGGGCGCCGACCTGCTCGACGTGGGCGGCCAGTCGACCCGCCCGGGCCACAGCGATATCGCGCTCGACGAAGAGATTGCGCGCGTCGTGCCGGTCATACGCGCCGTGCGCCAAATCGCGCCTGATCTGCCGCTGAGCATCGACACCACGCGCGCAGCGGTCGCAGCCGCTGCCCTCGATGCGGGCGCCGATATCGTCAACGACATCTGGGGCGTTTCGGCCGAGCCGGAGCTGCTCAGCCTCGCGGCCCAGCGCGGCGTGCCCATCGTCCTGATGCACAACCGCGAGCAGCCGCGCTACCGCAACGTCGTCGCCGAGGTGCTCACCGACCTGTCGCGCGCGCTCGACGCCGCGCTTGCGGCCGGCGTCCCGTGGGAGAGCACGATCGTCGATCCGGGCATCGGCTTCGGCAAGACCGCCGAGCAGAACCTGGCCGTCCTGCACGATCTGGACGTCCTGGCGACGCTGGGTCGGCCGGTGCTGCTCGGGACGAGTCGCAAATCGACCATCGGCAAGGTGCTCGACCTGCCCGCCGACGAACGCGTTGAGGGCACGATGGCGACGACAGCACTTGCCGTTGCAGCGGGCGTCGACATCGTCCGCGTCCATGACGTCCAGCCCAACGTCCGTGTCGCGCGGATGGCCGACGCGGTCATCCGTGGCGGCTGGCGAGAGGAGCGACATCAGCGATGAACCAAGTCAGCGATGAGTGACCAGGTCTTCCTGCGCGGCATGGAGTTCGAGGGCCGCCACGGCGTGTCGGACGAGGAACGTGCCGATCCCCAGGTGATCGAGCTGGACATCGACCTGGACCTCGACCTGCGCCCAGCGGGCACGACCGATGACCTGGACAAGACCGCGAACTACGCGCGCGTCTTCGAGATCTGCCGGGCGCAGGTCGAGGAGCACAGCCACAGGTTGCTCGAGGCGCTCGGCGAACAGATCGCGGCCGACCTTCTGGCCGCGTTCGCGGCCGCGGAGCGGGTCACGGTCACGGTGCGCAAGCCGGGCGTCCCGATCGACGGCGTGCTCGATCACGCCGGTGTGCGCCTGGAGCGAACGCGCGCCTAGTTGAGTCCGGCCGGGCGCGTGCCCAGTGTCATCTGGAGCGAGATCGTGGTGCCGTTGCGGAGCACCTCGAGCGTGAGCGTGTCACCGGGCGAGTACTGGCTCAGGATGTCGTCGAGGCCGGCGCCGGCGTCGATGCGCTTGCCGTCGATCGAGGTGATGATGTCGCCCGCCTGAAGGCCGGCTTTCTCGGCAGGCCCGCCGGCGACGATCGGCGAGTCGCCCGATCCGGTGGGCGGCTCGAGCCACGCGCCGTAATCGACGGGCAGCTTGTTCTGGTCGGCCGTGCTTCGATCGAGAGGCACGTAGATGATCCCGATCCACGGTCGCGTCAACGGCTGGCCGGCCACGGCTTGGCTCATGATCGGCTTGGCAATATTGATCGGGATGGCAAAGAAGATGCCCTGCGCGCCCTGGGCGTAGGCCGTGCTCACGCCGACGACCATGCCGGCGGCGTCGATCAGCGGTCCGCCAGAGTTGCCCGGGTTGATTGCCGCGTCGGTCTGGACGAGGTTGTGCAGGTTGCGCTGCTCGTTGGTCACCGGATCCGTGACCGCGAGCGACCGGCCGAGCGCGGAGATGACGCCCGACGTCACGCTGTCGGTGAACGTCCCCAGCGGGCTGCCGATCACGATCGCGGTCTGCCCGGGCTGGAGCTCGGATGAATCACCGATCGGCGCTGCGGGAAGGTCGGTCGCGTCGATCTTGACGATCGCGAGGTCGGTCAGCGTGTCGACGCCGTAGACCGTGCCCGGCATCTGGCGGCCGTCGTTGAGCGCGACGGTGACCTGTGTCGCGTTGGCAACGACGTGGCGGTTGGTCAGGATGAAGCCGTTCGAGTCGTAGATGATGCCCGAGCCGATGCCGGTCTCGGACTGCGACGGATCTGTCGAGGCATTGGCCTGGACGGTGATCGTGACCACCGACGGGCTGACCCGGGCCGCCGCCGCGATGACCGAGAAGGTCCCGCCGGGCTGCTCCGGGGCGGTGCTCGCCGGGGCCACGCCCGAGGCGAAGGGCACAAGCGGTGTCGCCGTCGGTTGAACGAGGTTCGCGACCGGCGCGGTCAGGTGGTTGGTGGCCACCAGCGCCGCGTAGGTGACCATCGAGCCGAGCATCCCGGCCACGAGCGCGACGACGAAGATCGTCAGCAGGTACGAACCGCGAAGGCGCCGCTTGCGGTGCGACGCATGCTGTTGCGGCAGTGGCTCGAGCCAGTGCGTGGGAGTCTGCGTCGGCCAACCGGATGGCGCCCAGGTTGTGCGCGGCTCGGGCGCCGGGGCATACGTGGCAGGAGTCGCGGGATCCGTCTTCGCCGTCTCGTCGATCGACGCCGTCGCCTCGGGCCTGTCCGAATCCTCGGACGGCACCTCGAAATGGTTGTCGGTCACGCTGGCGCACTCACGGCATTAGCAAGTCTGACCCAAAACGTGTTCAGGCAGGGCCAGCGGCGGGTGAAGAAACGCCTACGTCGCGTGGCAGGTCGACGGAAACCTCCGTGCCCTTGCCCGGCGTGCTGCTGATGGCGACGCGGCCGTTGTGCATCTCGACGATCGACCGGACGATCGACAGACCCAGCCCCGAGCCCGCGGCGCGCGACTCGTGCGCCTGCGCGCCGCGGTAGAAACGGTCGAAGACGTGCGGCAGCTCGGCAGCGTCGATGCCAACGCCGGTATCGGCGACGCGCAGCTCGGCGCCCGAATCGGTTGCTTCCAGAGTTACGTGGACCTGGCCGCCGCGCGGCGTGAACTTGATCGCATTGCCCAGCAGGTTGCCCAGCACCTGGCCCATGCGCAGCGGGTCGTGCGGCTGTCGGATCGGCTCGTCGGGCGCCGAAATATCGATCTTGACGCCCTTGCGGCGAGCCGCGGGCTGCGCTTGCTGGACCGCACTCTCGACCACCGCGCGCAGATCGTCGGGGCGCAGGTCGAGCAGCACGAGGCCCGATTCGAGCTTCGACAGCTCGAGCAGGTTTGTGGCCAGCCAGTCGAGTCGGTCGATCTGCTGACGAGATTGCTCGAGGAACTCGTCCTCCGTCGCCTTGTCCTTGACCTGTCCTTCGGTGAGCAGCTCGTTGAACGTGCGCAGTGCCGCGATCGGCGTCTTGAGCTCGTGCGAGACGTCGGCCAGGAAATCGCGTGACCGATCGCGGTCGCGGCGGATGTACTCGATCGACGCCTGGACGCGCTCAGCCATCGCATTGAACGCCGTCGTCAGCTCGGCCATCTCGCGCGAGTTGCTGGGCGGCGTCACGCGCGTGTCCAACTGACCCTCCGACAGCTCGCGGGCGGCACCGGCGAGACGCCGGATCGGGTTAGACAGGCGATTCGCGATCAGGATCGAGGCGATGACGGCGATGAGCAGAGCAATCACCGCGGCCACGGCCATGACCGCGAGGATCGAGTTGAGCGTCTGGGCACGATAGGTGTAGGGGTCCGAGAGCCAGATCTTGACGATCCGCTTGGGAGCCACCGCGTTCGATTGCGACCAGAACGAATCGACGAACGTGATCTCCGACGGACGGTCCTCGGACGTCAGCTGCTCGCGCTGCTGGCCCGCCTGAGCGACCTCTCCGCCCACGGGCGCGTCGAGGCGGTAGACGACCGAATCCGGGTTGGCGGCATCGACGATCTCGACCGTCACATTGGCCTCCGCGACCCGTTCGGCGAAATCGTGTACGGATCCGGAGTCGGCCGTCCCCAGCGCCTGGTTCAGTCCGGGCGATATCTGGGGCGGATCGCCCTCGAGCAGGGCCCGGGGCGCACCGTTTCCGGTCTGATAACCAAGGATGGCCTGGGTAACGAAGATCCCGACCTCTTGGGTGCGTCGATTGAGGTCATCCTGTGCCTGCTGCAGGAAGTACGCGTCGAGCAGGCGGGGCACGCCGACGAGGACGAGGGCGAGCGTGATCGAGGCGATGAGCAGGAAGCCGAGCACGAGGCGCGCGCGCAAGCCGGTGAAGACGCGTGGCACGAAGCGCCACATCAGGATCTCGCCTCGGCCAGCATGCGCGGCACGAGCACCGATTTAGCGCTCGGCGAACGCGTAACCCGCGCCGCGGACGGTCAGGATGAACGCCGGGTCGGACGGATCGTCCTCGAGCTTCTCGCGCAGGTGGCTGACGTGGACGTTGATCGTCTTCTCGTCCTGGTCGAGCGCCTCGTAGTCGCGCACCAGCTCGAGCAGCTCGCGCCGCGTGAAGACGCGGCCCGGCTTGGACGCGAGGTGGCGCAGGATCTCGAACTCCGTCGCCGTCAGGGAGAGGCGCCTGTCGCCGCGCTGGACGCGGCGCCGCTCGAGGTCGATCAGCAGATCGTGGTGGCGGATGACGCGCCCGCCGGCCGCGTCGGCGAGATCGCCGTAGGCGCGCCGCAGCAGGGCCTTGATGCGGCTCATCAGCTCGCGCAGGCCGAACGGCTTGGCCAGGTAATCGTCCGCGCCAAGCTCGAGGCCGATGACCTTGTCCATCTCCTCGTCGCGCGCGGTCAGGAAGAGCACGGGCGACTTGCTTCCGGTGCCGCGCAACCGCCGCAGCACCTCGAAACCGTCAATGCCCGGCAGGCGCACGTCGAGAATGACCAGGTCGGGAGCGTTGTGCGTCGCGATCTCGAGGCCTTCCTCGCCGTTGCGCGCGACGGTCACCTCGTAGCCCTCCTGCTGGAGCGCGTACTGGATGCCCCTCGCGACGGCGTATTCGTCCTCGACGATCAGAATTGAGGCCGCCACGGGGCTAAGCGTACAACCGTGTTAGGATCGGGCCTCCCATGGCAAGACCACAGTTGACCGCAGAGCCGCGCGCCGTGCTCGGCAAGCAAGTAGCCCAGCTCCGTCGAGACGGTCGCCTGCCCGGCGTTGTCTACGGCCAAGGCCACGAATCTGAAGCGATCTCGCTCGATTTGCACGAGTTCGAGCTGCTTCACCGCCACACTGGTCGCCATGCCGTGCTCGACCTGAACGTCGCCGGCGCGCGCACTGCGCAGCCGGTTCTGCTCCAGGGGATCCAGGAGCACCCGATCTCGCGCCGCCCGATCCACGTCGACCTGCTCCTGGTCAACCTCCAGGAGGAGATGACCGTGGACGTCCCGGTCGTGGCAGTCGGCGAGTCGGTCGCGATCGAAAAGCTGGGTGGAGTACTGCTCCACCTGCACGACTCGGTCGTCGTGCGCGCCAAGCCTGACGATCTGCCCTCGTCGCTCGAGCTCGACATCAGCAGCCTCGATTCGTTCGAGGCCGTGCTCCATGTATCCGACCTTCGCGTTCCTGAAGGCGTCACATTGGTGACCGATCCTTCGGAGCCGATCGCGCGCGTTCAGCAGCCGCGCATCGAGGAGGCGGAGGCCGTCGAGGCACCGGCCGAGGGCGAAGCTCCGGCCGCGGAGGCTGGCGCCGAGGAGGGCGCCGGCGAGTCGACCGAGGGATCCTCGGGGTCCTAGCCGTTCGCGGCGTTCCTGTGCGCCGCCTTCTCCTTGAGAACGCTCGCGTGATCGCGTACCGACACGTACGGATACCGAGTTATGCGCCCGTAACGCGATCCGTAGGTCGGCGGATGGCCGTGGGAACCACCCGCGCCTAACGTGCGTCCAGACGTTGCTCGCGGAGATCCCTCTCCTCCGCGGGAAACGGTCAGGAGTAGAACCCTCTCTCCTGCTGATGAGGCCGGGCTCGCCGCGCTGGGGCGCGCGCCCGGCCTCTCAATTTGTCCGGCCGAGCCGCTCGCTGATGAGCGCGGCCAAGCGCTCGGCTGACCCAGGCCCATAGCCCAGGAAGAGCGACGGCTCGGTCAGCTCGACCTCGATCACCACCGGCTCGCCGTTTGCATCGGGGATCAGGTCGACGCGGGCGTAGAGCAGCTGGTCGGTGCCTCCTGGAATTGCGGCCAGCGCGCGTCCGCCCAGCGCGAGCTGTTCGGGCGACGGCTGGGCGGGCGCGATGGTCTCCGACTTGTACAGCCCACCCGCCTCCAGGCCGCGTTCTTCCGCGAGCATCGCACCCTTCGTGACGGCGTGGCTGAACTCGCCGCCGAGGTAGATCAGCGCCGTCTCGCCACGTTCCTCGATCAACTCGAGATACGGCTGGAGCATGACTGTCTGGCCCGCAGCCAGAAGGCGGGCAACGTGCTCGCGCGCGAGGCTGGCCTCGTGCTCGTCGTGGAGCGCGAACGCGGCCGCGTCCAGGGATCCGGCGCCGACCGCCGGCTTGAGGACGTGCCGCCCGTGCGGCGGCAGCGCGAACGCATCACCGGGCGCCAGCCAGCTCGTCTGGACGACCGGGACGCCGGCCGCGGCAAGCTCGGCGAGATAGCGCTTGTCCGTGTTCCAGGCGATCACGTCGGCCGGATTGGCGAGGTTGGGCACGCCGCGCGCCCAGGCCAGAAAGGCGTCGCGGCGCGGCGGGTAGTCCCAGGTGTTGCGGATGACGACGAGATCGAACGCGCGCCAATCGACGGCTTTGTCGTCCCAGACTGCGGGTCGGGCGTCGACTCCGGCGGAGCGCAGCGCGTAAAGCAGGAGCTGGTCGTCGGGATCAAGGTCGGGCAGCGTGGCGCAGGTGGCGAGCGCGACAGCTGGTTCGTTCGGCATTGCGCGGACCATACGAAAACACCGGAGCCCTCGCAGGGCTCCGGTGGCTATTCAGTTGTGTGGGTTATGACGTCGGAGTGGTGGTTGTCGGTTGCGTGCCCGCGGGCGGCGCGTCGGGACCGCTCCGATGTGCCGAGAAGGTGCCGTTGACCTGGTCGGTCACGCGTTGGGTCAGGTCCGTCGCCATCGAATCGGACTGAGCCTGAGTCAGCGTGCCGGCGTGGACAGCCGCAGCCAACTCTTGCTTGCCGTCCTCGACGAGCGCGTCGATGACTTTCTGCGGATCGACATTGTTGGCCTTGGCAACGTCGGCCATCGTCTGGCCGTTGTTCAGGGCGGTGACCAGGTCCGACTAACTGATCCCGATTGCCTGTGCAGCGACGGAGGTGTCACTGACCGATTCCATCGTCGGCCGACCACCCGGCGCGCCGCGGCCGCCCGGCATGCCCGGGCCGCATAGGGCTGGGTTCGCGTTCGAGTCCGTAGACGTTGATCCCGAGCCCGACGAGGTAGAAGACGTCGCCGCCGGTGTTGCCGCCGGTGACGCGGACGGGGTATCCGCCGAGACCACCATTGGCCCGAAGAACATGGCGCCGGCGGCTAGGCCGGCCAATGCGGTGCCGGCAACGCCAGTCGCGATAACAACTTTGCGCATCGACTGCTCCTTTGCAGGTTTCTTGCGGTGAGATCGCGTTCGGATCTCGTGGGCGCACTCTCTGCCAGCGTCTCTTTCGGATGGGTTACGGCGCCGATGGCACTGAGGCGCATGGACATTCGCGCTTGGCCTCACGAAGCGTCACGGAGAAACGTCTCAGATCCGTGAGCGCTGCGACTTCGCTCCGTTCGGCCTTTGTCCTCGCCTGCGCGCTGATGCTGACGCTGTCCGGCTGCGTCGCCATCCACCCGCGCCCGCAACCGTCGATCGCCGCGCCGCCCAAGTCTTTCGATGCCAGTGACCCGATCCACAACATCGAGCACGTAGTGATCATCATGCAGGAGAACCGCAGCTTCGACTCGTACTTCGGCACGTACCCGGGCGCGAATGGGATCCCGATGACCGACGGCCAGCCCGCGCCTTGTCTGCCCGTCAGCAACGTTCTGACCACCTGCATCGCGCCATTTCACGACACGGCCGACGTGGGCATCGGCGGCCCTCACGAGGTCGCGGCCGAAGGGGCCGATGTTGACGGCGGCAAGATGGACGGCTTCGTCGAGCAGGCACGTGCCGGCGCAGGAAAGAGCTGCTCGGATCCGTTCGACCCGAGCTGCGGCGCAGGCCAGGACGTGATGGGCTACCACGACAACCGCGAGATCCCGAACTACTGGGCGTATGCCCAGAACTTCGCCCTCCAGGACGCGATGTTCGAATCGGTCAAGTCGTGGAGTCTCCCGTCGCACCTGTACCTCGTGTCGGAGTGGTCGGCGAAATGCACGACTGCCGACGATCCGCAGAGCTGCCGCAGCGCGCCCGAGAACCCAGACCAGATCGCCGGAACCGGCACGGCCGCCCCGGAGCGGCCCGACTACGCGTGGACCGACGTCACGTGGCTGCTGCACGCCTACAACGTCAGCTGGGGCTACTACGTTGCGGCCGGGACGCAGCCCGATTGCTACAACGACGCGGAGACATGCACCGCAGAGCCGCAGACTGCAGGCACTCCGCAGATCTGGAACCCGCTGCCCTACTTCGACGATGTCCACGACGACCAGCAGGTGGGCAACGTCCAGGGCCTGGACGACTTCTACAAGGCTGCGGAGTCGGGCACCCTGCCCTCGGTATCCTGGGTCGTACCCAACGGGATGGTCAGCGAGCATCCCCCGGCCCGGATCAGCGATGGACAGAGCTACGTGACGGGCCTGATCAACACGATCATGGACTCGCCCGATTGGGCCCACACCGCCATCTTCCTTGCCTGGGACGACTGGGGCGGCTTCTACGACCACGTCGTGCCGCCGCAGGTTGACGGCCTGGGATATGGCCTGCGCGTTCCCGCGATGGTGATCAGCCCGTATGCGAAGTCCGGTTACATCGATCACCAGACGCTGAGCTTTGACGCTTACGTCAAGTTCATCGAGGACGACTTCCTGCAGGGCCAGCGGCTCGATCCCAAGACGGACGGACGACCAGATCCCCGACCCGATGTGCGGGAGAACAACCCAGAGCTGGGAGACCTGCGCTCCGACTTCGACTTCTCGCAGGCGCCACGCGCGCCGCTCCTGCTACCAGAGCAGCCGCAGACAGACCTCCAGTGAGGCGAGTGCCGTCGCGGACGCCTAAGGCGACGCCAGCGCCAGGGACTCGAAGACGCTGGCCCGCCGATGCATCGGTAAGGACGTCGATGGGTCCCGCTGGCGGATGGGCGGCCCAGTTGCGGCCCGCGGATGCGCCCAGAAGCCGACCCGATCTGCCTATGGGCGGTTCGGTTCGCGTAAAGGGAACAATTACCTGCCCCGACACGCCCTTTTGATCTTGATCGCGATGGTCGCCGATCACCCGTCAGTCGACCGGGCTCCAGGCAATCTCGACGCAGTGCAGGTGCGGGGCTGAGGACGAGCGAGCCAGACTCTGGACCTGGGCGCCAACGTCTGGACGATCAACCGATCACTTCCAGATAAGCGGGCTGCTACGCGCATCCGCAGCATTGTCGGCCTGCGGCAGGGTGTGGGAGTGCCGTCGGGTGACGCGACCGAACTGGCGTGATCTCGGCTGGAGCGGCGCGCGATCATAATCGACCGCATGCCGGGCGAGATTAGTTCTGTTGAGCATGGCCCGTCCCTCCGGACGTCCGACCGCGGTGCGCTTGACCCCCTCGTCGGGCCTCAGTGCTCGCTAGCGGTCCAGCTACGCCGCGCGACTGGCGCGGTCATCGGGCGCAGCGCCGAGCTCGAGGCGATCGCCCAGGAGTTGCGCGAGGCCTCAGGCCATCTCGCCGCGGTCACGCTCGAGGGCGAGCCGGGCATCGGTAAGACGCGCCTGCTGCTCGCCGCCGCTGAGATGGCGTCGGCGAGTGGCTTCACTTGCGTCGCCATTACCGCTGACGAGGAGATTCGCGGGCCGTTCCTCCTCGCGCGAAGCCTGTTCGCCTCGAGCGCGATTCGCGACACGGCCGCGGGAACTCCTGCCGAGGCCGCGGTCAATCGGGTGGTTGAGGCAATCTCCGGACGTGACGAGCCCGGGTTCGAGAGCCTGTCGCCGGACGCCAAGCTCCTGCGGGCATTCGACCTCGCGGGCGTGGCGATCTCGACCCTCGCGGAGATGCGGCCGCTCGCGCTGCTCATCGACGACGTCCAGTGGGCAGACGACGACACCCTCCGGCTGCTCCGCTATGTCGTCCGCAGCGACGCCGACCGGCCGATCTTCCTGTTCCTGACGATTCGGCCGAGCGAGTTCGCCACCGTCACCGAAGCGGTGAATTTCGTCGCCGACATGGAGCGGATGGGGCTGGTCCGCCGGTTGCGGCCGGGGCGATTCAGCACCGTCGAGACGACCGAGCTCTGAAGCGCGTCCTCGGCGGTTCGGTCGAGGCAGTCTCCGCGGCCGCGATGCACGTCCAGTCGGAAGGCGTGCCATTCATCGTCGAAGAGCTGGCCCGCACGCACCGCGAGGCCGGCACGCTCCAGCAGGTTGATGGCCAGTGGGGGCTCGGCCGGAACGCGGCCCGGCTCGTGCCGTCGGCGGTCCGGACGCTCATCGACCGCCGCGCCGCGCGACTCCCAGCCCGAACACGGGCCGCGCTCGGCGACGCCGCGATCCTGGGCCGTAGCTTCAGCCTCCGCGACCTCCGGGCGATCCGGGCCAGGATTGGCGCCGGCGACGGCGCCCTCGCTCAGGGCGAGTCGGCCGGGGCCACAGATGGCGGCCGGGCCACAGATGGCGGCGACGGCGCCGACCCGCTCGCCGACGACCTCGCGCCGGCCGTCGCGGCGGGTCTCCTGCTGCCTCAGGCCCAGGGCGAGCCAGCGGACTACACCTTCACCCACGAGCAAGTCCGACAGTTTGCCTTGAGCCAGCTCTCGGCGGCCCGCCGACGGCAGGTCCACGCAGCGATCGTCGACCTGCTCACCGAGGGCGGTGACCCCGACCCGGCCGGCCTGCCGATGCTGGCGCAACACGCGCTGGCAGCGGGCGACACGGCACGGGCGGCGCGCTTCTCGATCGAGGCCGCCGGGGCGGCCCTCGCCTCGAACGCGCCCGAGGAGGCGCTCCGGCTCGTCGAGCAGGCACTCCCCGTCGTCTCGACCCCGGCCGACCGGCGCGTCCTCCTCGCCACCCGCGACGACGCGTATGCGGTCCTTCGACGGACCGGAGAGCGGCTCGATGGCCTGACCGAGCTGGCGGCGCTAGCCGAGGCGATGCGCGATCCGTCGATCGAGCTGGACGTGCAACTCCG
>DATCGV010000046.1:0-10141 GCA_036508755.1 Candidatus Limnocylindrales bacterium
TCGAGATCCGGCGCGACCGTGCGCTTGGCGAGGTTGACCGCGATGTTGGGCAGGCCCACGCCGACGAAGCAGACGCGCGTGCCGGCGAGCTCGCGCGCCGCCGCCACGATCATCATCTCGGACGCGCTGAAGCTCGTCATGTGACGAGCCTAGCGCGCCCGAGAGGTATTGCCGGTCAGTTCGCGGTGAACTGCTGAATGACCGCGTCCCCCACCGCTCGACAGGCACGCGATCAGGACACCATCGCCATGGGCGATGCCACCGAAGTCGGTCAGGTCGACGCTGAAGCTACCGTTCGAGGCAGAGGTGCCAAAGGCAAACGCGATCGGACCCGCCTCGACGACGTACGGGTTGTTCGCGAAGCATGTGCCGGTGACCACGTCACTGCTGACGTTGGCCGTGCCGTCGATGACCGGGATCCGCCATGAGGCGTCCGATCCAAGCGCCGGCGCCCGGAACCACTCCCCGCCCGCAACCCGGTACAGCTCGCCCTGGGCGTCGACGAATCGCCCATCGAAGCCGGACGTCTGGTCGCCGACGGCATCTCCGGTAGCAACCTTATTGGCGCCCTGGGTGAGCTTAATGCCGATGTGCTTGTACGGCGCGATGTAGCCGATGAACTCCGACGATCCCAGCATGATCTGCACGCCGGGCACGTTCATGTCGCGATAGATCAGGACGTCGCCACCCTTGAGCGACTCGCGGACCTCGAGCTGGGCGCCGCCGATGAGATTGATGCCGTTCGAACCGAAGTCGTGCGACCACGTTCCGTCGCTCGCGGCCACCACGTGCTTGATCAGGTCGTAGGGCTGATCGCCGAACAGGATGCCCTGCGAATCCGCCGCCTCGACGGCCAGCTTCATCCCGGCCGGAGCCGTGCCCGACACCACGTCGCTGACCCGGTTCACGGTCATCGTGACGCGCGGGATCGTGAACTTGAGTGCCTGGTGCGTCTCGAAGTCGAACAGGCTGACCTTGTCTCCGGCGCCGAGCGGCTCGGCGAGGAAGTCGATGCATGACTGCCATGCGCCCTGCGCATCGACGGTCACCGCCTCGCGGTCCTTCTGGACGCCGTTCACGTCACGGACGACGACCTTGACAAAGGTGTTCGGCTTGGCCTGGCCGTCGATGCAGCCGCCCCCGACGCCGACCGTTGCCTGGAGTGGCCGTGGCGCCGCCGCGACCGGAGCGGCGAGAGAGACGAACGTCGCCCCCGCGAGGGCAAGCACGCCGACCGCTCGCGCGGTCCTCCCTGCGTTCATGAAACCCCTTCCTGTTCCCGACCGACCGTCTCCGCGGGCAATGTCGGAATCCGCGATCGAGAAGCGCGCGGATTGTATGTGGCGTCCGAGACGCTGCTGAGTGCCGTTTGTCAGCAGGTGGGGATCGCTATTCGTACTCGCCGTAGTCGACTGAGCCCGAGGGCGCCGGCGTGGGCCGCAGCGCCAGGAGTCGCTCCTCACCGAGCTTGTCGAGGTACTCGGCGCGGCCGCTCACGCCATGCACCCACTCGTCGAGCCAGCGCTGGAGCGAGTCCGCGTCGCGCGAGATCACGTCCCAGTCGAGGTAGAAGGCGTTGTCGCGGTCGTAGTAGCCCTGGGCGTACGACGGGTGCGCGCCAAAAGGCTCGACGACGACCGCGTCGACTACCAGGCCGGGCAGGATCGTCCGGTTCGGGTCGGCGCGGATGACCAATTCATCGACCAGCTCCTCCACGACGACGATGACCCGGTCGGCCGCAAACGCCGCTTCTTTCTGGCAGCCGAGCAGGCCCCACACTTGCGTGTCGCCGGCCGCGTCGGCGCGCTGGGCGTGGATGATCGCGACGTCAGGCTTGAGGGCCGGGACGGCGTACAGCTCCTCGTCGGAGTAGGGCGACCTGATCGGGCGGATGAGCGGGTTCGCCTTGGGCAGGTCGGTGCCCTCGTAGGAGCGCAGCGGGAAGAAGGGCAGATTCATCGCACCCGCGGTGTAACGGCAGACCATGCCGAAATGCGAGTACTCCTCGAGCTCGAGCTCAGGAGGCGTCGCCTCGGATGCCCGACGAACCGCGTGCAGGCTGCCCACACCGGGGTTGCCCAGCCAGGAGAAGATGAGCTTGCGCGCAACGCCCGCGGCAACCATCTGGTCGTAGATCAGGTCCGGCGTGAGGCGGCACAGCGTCAGGTCGCGCCTGCGCTGGCGGATGATCTCGTGGCCCGCGGCAAAGCCGATCAGGTGGGTGAAGCCCTCGATCGCGACGCCGTCGCCGTCGCGCACGAGCTCAGCGATCGCATCGCGCATCGTCGCGACCTTGTTGTCTGTCACGCGCGGATGATCGCCTTTCGGCGGCTGCCCGGCTTGCGCCTACTGCTCGCCTGCTGGATCCACCCGTCCGGGTGTGGGATGGTGAGACATCGAGATCGGGCTGGGGCCCCAGTCCAGGGTCAATTCGGCCGCCAGCGCTTTGCGGATGTGGGGCCTTAACCGGGTCAGGTTGTGGAGCATGCAGGGGTCGCCCGGATCACCTACTGACCAGGACGCGCACGGGCCACCTGAGACGTTGTAGAGCTCCTTTTCGCGTGTCGCATAGCGCACGAATAGCCATTGGCCAAGTGGGTTATTGGCTCCGGTCATGATGGCCTCGAAAAACGGAATGCCGCCTCCGACACCTTCGATCACGATCGAGTCACGCTGCGGCACGGAGGAGTACTGCGCAGGATCGATCAAGCCGGCGAAGCTCTGTCCGTCCACTCCGTAGCCATTGAAATAGGGACCCATCTGGCAGCCGGCGATTTCACACAGGGTTGGTGCTATGTCGATGTTCGACACCAGGCTCGCGTCCTCGCTCGTGGACGCTCCAATCACCGCCGGCCAGCTGATATAGAGCGGCATCTGGGCGGTGTAGGGCGCGATCTTGCCCGGGATGCGATGGGCGCCCCAGCCCATGCCGTTGTCTGACGCCAGGACAAAGATCGTGTTGTCGTAACGTCCTTGTGCCTTGAGTTCGTCGAGCACCTGACCCAACCAGTCATTCACGGCTAGCAGCGACTCGCAATCGAGCGTCAAGTCCCATCCCGTGGCGTAGGGCACGGGCGGCAGGTTCCTTGTGTACCGAGGCTTCGGTCCCGTGTTCAGGATGTTGAAGCTGGCCGGATCATAGGGCGGTATGTCGGCACACCGGGGATCGCCGCGATAGCGGGCCGGTGGCACCGGCTGTGTCGGCACCTTCGCTCCGTCCTCGTCGGACCCTCCGTGGGTCGCGTTGGGCGCGAGCCACGCGAAGATTGGCTTGTCCGGCGGCGCATTCTCGAAGAACGGGACGCTCTTGGAGGCCATCACGTCGACCGAGTAGTCGGCGTCGGTCGTTCCGTGGTGCTCCTTGACACCGTTGACCCAGGCTGGGTAGTTGTAGTACGGGCCGTCGTCTTTGATCGCCACGTAATCCCAGCCTGGCGGTGTCTTGCTCGCGAGTTTCGATGTGCCGTTGAAGTACTTGCCGACGATTCCCGTGTAGTAGCCCACGCCCTGAAGCTCGGTCGCAATGGTCTCGCGCGGATCGAACAGGATGGCCGCATTCTTCATGACGCCGTTGTGATCGTCGCGCTGACCAGAGAGGAGCGCCGCGCGGCCGGGGCAGCAGAGTGAGAAGTTGCCCCAGTAATTCGTGAATGAGATGCCCTGGTCAAGAAAGGTCGCCTTGAAGTTCGGCAGCCGCTGAAAGACGCGGTCGTCCATTGCCGCGAAGTCGTCGATCAAGAGCACGACGATGTTCGGTTTGCCAGGCGGCGTTGGCGGGGGAGGAGGAACACGGGCAGGCGCCAGAGGAGGCGCCGGGGTCGTAGATGCCTTGGCAGGCGGTGTAGGGATGAAGACCGTGGTGTCCGTTGCGCGCGCACCGCCGGGTGGCTGCGGGTTGGGTGTCGACGTGGTGGATGTGACCGCCACGAACATGGTGGCGCACATCGCGACGACGAGCGCGAAAGTGGACAGCCGGGCAGCAGGCGCCATGACCTATTTCCCTCACGCGATCGTGGGTCCCGCGGGCGCAGGGGCCAACCGTTCGAGCGCGCTCGGGTGAGGATGAGCGGCCGACGCGGGCAATGCAAGGGCTCTTGGTCACGCGTCGATCAGGCGGGTGAAGCCCTCGATCGCGACGGATAGTATCGGCGCCGCAGTGCGGATCCTCGTGCACGACTACGCCGGACACCCTTTTCAGGCTCAGTTGAGCCGAGAGCTCGCACGTCGCGGTCACGACGTCGCCCACTCGTTCCTCGCGCGAGACCGCAATCAAAAGGGGGCGCTTGAGCGCCGGCCCGGAGATCCGGCCAGTCTTGTCTTCATGCCGATCCGACGCGGGGACGACTCGAGTCGTCAGGGAGTGGTTCGCCGCATCCGGCACGAGCTCGTGTACGGCCGCGGACTCGTCCGGGCTGCAGCCGCATATGGACCGGACGTGATCATCTCAGCGAACACTCCGCTTCCCGCGCAGTGGCAGCTGATGACCTGGTCACATCGATCGAGCAGCGGCTTCGTCTACTGGATGCAGGACCTGATCAGCGTCGCCGTGACGCAGAAGGTCAGGCGCAGATTCGGGTGGATGGGATTTCCCGCAACCAGGTTGGTGCGCTGGCTCGAACGTTCATCTCTCGTTGGCGCTGACGGCGTTGTTGCCGTGACGCCGGCCTTCCGTCACGTTCTCGCTCAATACCGAGTCCGCGATGAGAACATTGCGGTCATTCCCAACTGGGCGCCACTCGACGAGATTGTTCCGGTCGAGCGCCGGAATCCATGGGCGATCGAGCACGGGCTCGCCGACGATCTGGTGTTCCTGTACGCCGGCGCGCTCGGCATCAAGCACGACCCGACGCTTCTCATCGAGCTCGCGCAGACCCTTCCAGCGCTAGTGGTCGTCGTTTCAGAGAGCGGCGGCGCCGACGCGGTGAAGGCCGAGGCGGCACGGCGTCAGTTGGACAACGTTCGTGTCCTGCCGGTCCAGCCGTATCAACGACTGTCCGAGGTCCTGGGGTCGGCCGACGTTCTCGTCGCAACGCTTGACCGGCAGGGGAGCGCGCACTCGGTGCCGTCAAAGGTGTTGTCGTACCTCTGTGCCGAGCGGCCCATCCTGGCGATCATTCCGCGTGAGAATCTTGCCGCGGCTGTCGTCGCCGAGTCCGGCGGCGGTGTTGTCGTCCAAGCAGACGACGTCAGCGGCGCGCTTGCCGCGGCACGCCGGCTCGCCGAGAACGAGCTGCAACGCCACGAGCTCGCGCGGCGCGGTCGGGCCTATGCCGAGCGAACATTCGACATTCGACGGATCGGCGACGAGTTCGAGGCCGTGCTGGCGCGCGCAAGCGCGGCCAGGAAGTAGCGGGGGGAAGTGCCATGGCCCTCATTACGCGGTGATGACAGTCATGCGCAGTGACAGCAGGATCCTCGTCGCCGGCGCCGGCGGATTCATCGGCGGACACCTGGTCCGTCGCCTGCGCCGGCTCGGGTACGCAAACATCCGCGCCGTCGATGTCAAGCCCGTCGGAGCGTGGCACCAGCATGATCCAGATGTCGAGAACATCAGTGCCGACCTCCGTCTGCCCGACGCCTGCCAGGAGGTCATGGCCGACGTCGACTTCGTGTTCAACCTGGCCGCCGATATGGGCGGCATGGGCTTCATCGAGAGCCACAAGGCCGACTGCATGCTGTTAGGACGATGTGCTCGACCTGCGCCGAGTTGGCCCGATCGAGCAGATCACGGAACAACGCCGCTCGGTCAGCCGGCACATTCGTCCGAACGACGATAGGCAGCGCGCCTATGACGCTGGGCAGGCCCGGGAACAAGTTTCGGGCGATGCTCACCCAGAGGGCTTAACCCTTCGTTAGCGACGACTTAGCTTGCGCTTAGCGCGGTGGTGCTAGCCGTCGACGTCTTCCTCGTCGGCGCCCCAGAGATGAGCGTCGCGCAGCACTTTGGCCGGATCTGCCGCAACGGCCGCCAAGGCCTCCCCGAACAGCCAAACCGCGGTGTCTGCCTCTGCCTCGTTGATCACGAGCGGCGGTGACATGCGCACGACATCGTCACCAGCTTCGAGCACGAGCAGGCCGCGCGTGAACGCCGCCCACTGGACCGCCTCGGCCGTTTCGCCGCTGTCAAACTGGACGCCGATCATCAGCCCCTTGCCGCGCACGTCGCGAACCATGTCCGGATGGTCGGCCGCGATGCGACGCAACCCGGCCATGATCTGCTCGCCGCGCGCCGCAGCGTTGTCGATCAGCCCCTCGTCGAGCATCGCGATCGTCTCGATCGCCGTGGCGCACGAGATGGGATTGCCGCCGAATGTCGAGCCGTGGTGGCCGCCCTGCCAGGTCATCAGCTCAGCGCGCGCGATGGCGGCGCTGATCGGCATGCCTGAGGCGATGCCCTTGGCCGCGCACAGGATGTCCGGCTGCACGCCGAAGTGCTCGATCGCCCACATCCTGCCCGTCCGGCCGGCGCCCGACTGGACCTCGTCGGCGATGAGCAGGATGCCGTTGTCGTCGCAGATCTTGCGCAGGCGCGGGAAGAACGCCGCATCGGGGATGACATAGCCGCCTTCGCCCTGGATCGGCTCGACGATCACGGCCGCGATCTCGTTGGCGGGCACGAGGCGCTTGAAGACGCGCTTCTCGAGCTCGTCGAGGCCCTCCGACCCGAACGGCACGTGGAGGACTCCGGGCAGCATCGGCCCGAAGCCGGCGTGGTACTTGGACTTTGAAGCGGTCAGGGTCACGGCGCCGTACGTGCGGCCGTGGAAGCCGCCGATGAACGCGACGAGGTACTGCCGGCCGGTGGCGAAGCGCGCGAGCTTGATTGCCGCCTCGATCGCCTCGGCGCCGGAGTTGCCGATGAAGCTGCGCGTCGGCCCGTCCATGGGCGCAATGCGGTCGAGCTCGGCCGCCAGCTTGGCGTAGATGGGCAGGTAGAAGTCGGACGCGCTGAAGTGGATCAGGTCGTGCGCTTGGCGCTCGATGGCGGCGGTGATGCGCGGGTGGACATAGCCGGTCGATGACACGGCAATGCCGGCGGTGAAGTCGAGGAAGAGGTTGCCGTCGATGTCCTCGATGGTTGCGCCACGGCCGCGGACGGGCACGATCGGATATGCCCGGGGCAGCGACGGCGACGTGTACTGGTGGTCGAACTTGACGTGATTGCGCGCCTTCGGCCCGGGAATGGGCGTCCGGATATCGGGCACAGTACGGCCCTCGAACGACGGCACCTCATCCAGCGGCGATCGACCACCCACGGTCGCGTTCTTGTTCGTCGCGGCTTCTACCGCCGTAATCTCCCGCTCCGCCAGCTCAGTCATCCCAACACCCCGATCGGTCGCTCAGTGCATAAAAATCATGCAGTCTGTATTAACGAGCAGTCTACACGAGCGGCGAACGCCGGGTCGAGGGCCATCAGGGTGGCGGCAGCGGCTTCAGACGGCCCCTGATCCGCGTGACTTCAGGACCGACCGCCGGCCGCGGGAACCCGTTATGGATTTCGATCGGGATCCAGTTGAGCGACTGCACGCCGTTCGCGCTCAATGTGACATCGAGAATCGCCGTGTCGAGCTCCGGGGCGTCCGTGAATCGGTCGAACACGAAGTTGCCCGTGCTGTAGGCGATGAGTGTCTGGGCCTCGTACACGTAACCCTGGAGCACGTGCGGGTGGGCACCGATCACCAGCGCTGCGCCTGCGTCGATCGCCGCCTTGTCGAAGTTCTTCTGAGCCTTGCTGGGCCTCGAGCTGTACTCGATGCCGCCGTGGACCATGACCACGACGACGTCTGCCTGTTTCTTGGCCGCGGCAACATCCTGGGCGACGATCTGCGGCGTGCCAATGGCGAGGCCGCTCAGCGTGGCGGTGGCCGCCCATTGCCGAGTGTTGAACGCCGGTTTGCCGGAGAAGGGCAAGACGTAACCAAGGAACGCGATGCGCAGGCCGTTGCGCTCGATGATCAGCGGCGCGCGCGCCGCGGCCAGGTTCGCGCCACCGCCGAAGTGCCGTACGCCGGCGGCATCGAGGTACGACAGCGTGTCGGCGAACGCGTCACGGCCGAAGTCCATGGCGTGGTTGTTGGCGTCCGTCACGGCATCGATTCCTGCCGCTGCGAGCGATGCCGCGGCGGAGATCGGCGCCCGGAACGTGAACGTCTTCTTCCACGGCGTGCCGCGATCGGAGATCGTGCACTCGAGATTGGCTACGACCAGGTCCGCCTCGTCGAAGTAGGGCTTGACCTTGACCCACGGCGCGAGCAGCCCGTTCTGGCGGATGCGTCGCCCGATCGACTGGGCGAGCATTACGTCGCCAACGGCCATCAGCCTGACCGTGCCCGACGGCGGCGGGGCATCGGCCTGGCGCCCGTCAAGGAACGCTCTGGCGGGCGCGGCCCCGGCGCCGCCGATGGCGACGACGAGCAGCGCCATGACCAGAACGGTCCAGCGCCGCGCAACGCGGCTCACGATTCCCCTCCTGTTGACCTCGCTGCGGCGCCCGATCACCACCGCGCCGCTTGTTAGTCGACGATCGTCTGCGACTGCTCGCGCATGAACTGCTGCACGTAGTACAGGCCGCCGCCGGCCTTGCCGGTCGAGCCGGACGCCTTCCAGCCGCCGAACGGCTGGATGCCCGGCCAGGCACCAGTCGTCGCGCCGGCGCGCCGGTTCACGTAGACCACGCCAGCCTGCATGGTGTCGAGGAACTTTTCGATCTCGCCGCGGTCCTCGCTGAAGAAGCCAGCCGTCAGGCCGTAGATGTTCTCGTTCGCCAGCGTCAGCGCCTCGTCGATCGAATCGACCGGCGCGACACTGATGAACGGCACGAACAGCTCCTCGCGGAAGACGCGGTGCGTGGCCGGCAGCCCGGTGACCACGGTGGGCTGGACGAACCAGCCGCGCTCGTACTCACCGCCGAGCAGCCGCTCGCCGCCGGTCGCGATCTTGCCGTCGGCACGTGACTCGGCGACGGCCGCCTCGTAACGCGCCACGGCACGCTGGTCGATCACCGGCCCAAGCCAGATCTCGCGCCGCAGCGGATCACCTATCGCGATCTTCTGTGTCTTTTCGACGAGCAGTCGGAGGAACTCGTCGAACACGGGGCGCTCGACATACGACCGACTGTTGGCCGAGCACTTCTGGCCACCGAAGCCGAACGCCGCGCGCATGACGCCCTCTGCCGCCTCCTCGAGATCGGCGTGGCGCGACACGATCGACGGGTTCTTGCCGCCCATCTCGACGATGACCGGCTTGGGGAAGTCGCGCGCGAAGGACTTGTACAGCTCGAAGCCGACTTCGAACGAGCCGGTGAAGACGACGCCGTCGATGCCCGGATTTTCCTGGAGCTCGGCACCGACGGTCGCGCCGGGGCCGGCGACGTAGTTGAAGACGCCAGCCGGCAGGCCGGCGTCGCGCAGGCATTCGTACAGCTTCATGCCCAGCAACGGCGCGTCGCTCGACGGCTTGAAGACGACAGCATTGCCCGCGACGAGTGCGCCACCGGCCGGGCCGCCGGACAGTGCCATCGGGAAGTTGAACGGGCTGATCACGGCGAAGACACCGTGCGGCTTGAGCACTGAGCGCGTGTGGACGGACTGATCGCCCAGGTTGCCCATCGGCACGTCGAAGCCGTCGCTGGCCTCCATCTGGTCGCAGTAGTAGCGGATCAGATCGGCCGTCTCCTCGACGTCGCCGAGTGCCTCGAGGCGGTTCTTGCCGACCTCGTTGCACATCAGCGCGCCGTACTCCATCTGTCGCTCGCTGATCAGGTCGGCGGCACGGCGCATCAGCGCCACGCGCTCGCGCCACGGCATCTTGGCCCACGCGGGCTGGGCGGCCCTGGCGGCGGCGATTGCGTCCTTGACGTCCTGGCGCGTGCCCTTGGCGAAGTAGCCCAGCACCCGATCCGAATCGATCGGCGAGCGGTCCTCGAACTCGCCTTCACCGTGGCGCGGCTCGCCGTTGACGTAGTTGGGGTGGTGTTGGCCGAGTTGGGCGGCGGCCCGCTCAATCCCTCGGTCGAACTGCTCGTGGAGCTCCTCGTTGTCGGCGCGCAGGGTGGCGTAGGTGATCTTCAGCCGCGGGCGCTCGATCGTGTCGGTCATGGTTGCTGGGTTACCTCCGTATCGGCAAAAGTCTACGCCGGGCG
>DATCGV010000047.1:0-2943 GCA_036508755.1 Candidatus Limnocylindrales bacterium
CGAGCTCGGTGTGCGCCTGGGGAATCACGTAGCGATCCTCGTACTTGGCGATCGCGAGCAGCCGGTACATGTCCTCGACGTCCTGCACGCTCATGCCGACGCCGGCGGCGATCGCCTCGTCGTGCTCGCCCAGCACCTCGCGCTTGCGCATGTGACCGCGCATCCCCGCCAGACGGCGCAGCACATCGCGGATCACCTCGGCATCGCCCGCGCTGAGCAGGTTGGCGAGGTAGTCGACCGGGATGCGCATCGACTCGATCGCGGGAAAGACATCGTCCGGATTGGCCTCATAGCCATCGGTCTCAAGCGAGTTGACGATCGGCGAGAGCGGCGGCACGTACCACACCATCGGCAGCGTCCGGTACTCGGGGTGCAACGGAAGCGCAACCCGATAGCGGTGCGCGAGCGCATAGACGGGGGAGCGTCGCGCCGCGTCGATCCAGTCATCGGGGATCCCGTCACGCGCGGCCTGGTCACGCACCGCCGGATCCTCGGGGTCGAGGAACACCTGACGCTGCGCCTCGAGCAGGCCCTGCGGGTCCGGCGTCGATGCGGCCGCCTCGACGCGGTCTGAGTCATAGAGCACCAGTCCGATGTAGCGGATCCGCCCGACGCACGTCTCCGAGCAGATCGTCGGCTGGCCGATCTCGATCCGCGGGTAGCAAAGCGTGCACTTCTCGGCCTTGCCGGTGCGGTGGTTGAAATACACCTTCTTGTACGGGCAACCCGAGACGCAGAAACGCCAGCCACGACACTTGGCCTGATCGACTAAGACGATGCCGTCTTCCTCGCGCTTGTACATCGCCCCCGACGGACACGAGGCGACACAAGACGGGTTCAGGCAGTGCTCGCAGATCCGCGGCAGGTAGAACATGAACGCCTGCTCGTAGGTGGCCTTGACCTGCTCCTGGATCCCGTCGGTCAGCGGGTCCTGGTGGATGCGCTCCGGCGCACCCGCGAGGTTGTCCTCCCAATTCGGGCCCCACTCGATGTTCTCCATCTTGCGCCCGGTCAGCTGCGATTGTGCCCGCGCGACCGGGTCGCGCTTGGACAATGGCGCGTTGATCAGCTTCTCGTAGTCGTACGTCCAGGGCTCGTAGTAGTCGTCGATCGTCGGCAGGTCGGGGTTGTGAAAGATCGACAGCAGCTTTTTGACCCGACCACCGGCCTTCAGGCGCAGCCGTCCCTTGCGATCGAGCTCCCAGCCGCCCTGCCACTGCTCCTGGTCCTCCCAGCGCTTGGGGTACCCGAGTCCGGGCTTGGTCTCGACGTCGTTGAACCACATGTACTCGGCGCCCGGCCGGTTGGTCCACACCTGCTTGCACGTCACGCTGCACGTGTGGCAGCCGATGCACTTGTCGAGGTTCATCACCATCCCGACCTGCGCACGGATCTTCATTCGTACGTCACCTCCGATTGGCGCTTGCGCAGCACGGTGACCTCGTCGCGCTGGGAGCCCGTCGGCCCGTAGTAGTTAAAGCCGAAGCTCAGCTGCGCGTAGCCGCCGATGAAGTGCGTCGGCTTCATCACGATCCGCGTCAGCGAGTTATCGGTGCCGCCGCGCTTTCCCTCAAGCTCGGTCAGCGGCACGTTCAGATGGCGGTCCTTGGCGTGGTACATCAGGCAGGTCCCCTGCGGGATGCGATGCGAGACGGTCGCGCGGCAGGAAACGACGCCGTTGCGGTTGTAGGCCTCAACCCAGTCGTTGTCCTTGATCTCCAGCGCCTGCGCGTCCTCGCGGCTGACCCACAGCATCCCACCGCCGCGGAACAACGTCAGCATGTGCAAGTTGTCCTGGTACTCGGAGTGGATCGACCACTTCGAGTGCGGCGTCAGATAGCGCAACGTCAGCTCAACCCGACCGGACCCGTCCTCGGCGCCTTGGTCACCGAAGATCGCGCGGTGATGCAACGGCGGGCGGTAGACCGGCAGCCCCTCCCCCAGTTCGAGCATCCACTGATGGTCGAGGTAGAAGTGCATCCGCCCGGACAGGGTGTGCCAGGGCTTCTCACGCTCGACGTTGGTCGTGAACGGCGCGTAGCGACGTCCGTGTGACTCGATCCCCGACCACTCCGGCGAGGTGATCACCGTCCGCGGCTGCACCTGCGTGTCCTGGAAGGTGATGCGGTCGCCCTCGCGCGACGCGGCGAGGTCGGCGAGCGGCACGCCCGTGCGCTTCTCCATCGAGCGGAACCCCTCCACCGCGAGCCGACCGTTGCAGGTGCCAGACAGCGCCAGGATCGCCTCACAAGCATGCTCGACGCGCTCCAGCGACGGTCGGCCGTCGGCCACGCCGCCGCGCACCGCCCCGTTCTTTGAGCGCAGCTCGGCGATCTCCTGAAGTGGCTTCCAGCTCGCGCCCTTGGTCGCGCTGCCGAGCTCATCCAGCAGCGGCCCGAGCGCCGCCCACTGCTCCGCGACGTGCGGGTAATCGCGCTCGATCACCAGCAGCTTGGGCATCGTGCGGCCAGGCACGGGCTCGCACTCGCCCGCCCTCCAGTCGCGCACCTCGCCCAAAGGCTGGGCGATCTCATCCGGCGTGTCATGCAGCAAAGGCGCGGCGACGAGGTCACGGCGCTTGCCGAGGTGACGTTCGGCGAGGCGGGAGAACTCCTTCGCGATGCGGTGAAACGCGTCCCAGTCTGACTTGGCCTCCCACGGCGGCGCGATCGCCTCGTTGAAGGCGTGCACGAACGGGTGCAGATCCGTGGAGGAGAGGTCGAACTTCTCATACCACGTCGCCGCTGGCAACACGACATCGGAGAACAGGCAGTTGCTCGTCATCCGAAAATCGATCGTCGTCAGCAGGTCGAGCTTGCCCTCGGGCGCCTGCTCGCGCCAGACGACCTCGCGGGGGCGCAGCTCCGGCGGGGACTCCTCCGCCCGCACCGCACTGTCGGGCACGCCGAGCAGATGCTTGAGGAAGTACTCATGCCCCTTGCC
>DATCGV010000048.1:0-6947 GCA_036508755.1 Candidatus Limnocylindrales bacterium
AGGTCCAGGCGAACCACTCGCGGCGGACGAGCTAGTGGCCTGAAAAGACCTCCTTTCGGTGCGGCGCGCAAGGCGTCAGCGACCGTGTAAGGACTTGTCCCGACAGCGAGCTGCCCTTTTGGATCGGCCGACACCAGCCGGGACTGCTCACGGAAAGCTCACGGAAAACCCGAGGTCACCCTGATCAAGGCCGCGGCCCTTGGCTATCTCACGCTCACAGCGGTGCGCACGCCGAGTTGAGCCGTCAGCACTGCCGAGTAGACGCAGCACTGTTGCGGCCGCGGAAGGCACTCGCGCGAGTTGCGCGGGGCTGTTGCTGGGCGAGGACGGCTTGGTCGCCCAAGGACCCGACGCTCAGGGCCTCGTGCGGTCGAACGCCTCCGCCGGGACGGTGCGGACGGCCAAAGCCGCGATGACAATGGCCAAGAACGAGATGGCGATCCCTGCGATGTACAGGTAATACGGCAGCCCGCTTGTCGATGGGTCGACGAATGTCCATAGGGTGGTCCCGAACGCGGCCGCGAGCAACCCGATCGCCCCGACCGCGACCGCGATCCTGCGCATCATGCCCGTCGCACAGTAGACGTCGACAAGCAGGAGCGCGACGGACAGGATAAGCATCAGGAAGATGCCGGTTATCGGATGGGCTGCCGCAAAGTTCGCGTCGTTCGCCGCGAGCGTTCCGCCGAACTGGTCTTGGTTGAGTTCGATGTAGAACCCCTGCAGGACAGTGATCGCGAACGTGGCGACCCAGGCCCCGACGACCGTGAGCCGCAATGGGTCGCGCCAGGGTCGTCGCTCGGTTAGGACGACCGCTGCGACGACCATCGCGCCCACGAACACGATGGTCATGATCAAGTCGTCGCCGGCCATGCCATTGACGCCGTCCGGACCGCTCGTGAACAACGTTGGCGGTTGGTAGTTGAAGAACGCCACGGCGCCCAAGATGAGGCTCGTGAGAATGACGCCCACGAACGCAATCGCGACGCCAATGCGAGTCATCATCCGGCGGGCGGCCGAGCCCTTGTCCAGGACACCAAAGCGCACGGTCGCGAGCGCGACGACGAGGCCCACGATGGCCAGCGCGACCATGTGCGAATGCGGATCGAGGGTCGCATCCTGGAAACCCTTCGCGTCGAGCCCGAGCCAGCCCATGTAACCGCCGAAAAATGACGGACCGAACGCCCGGACCCACAAGTTGATGAAGCCGATGATCATCGCCACACAGGCCGATGCGATCGACACGACCGCCAGCCAGTACCCGGAGCCAACGCCCCGATACGCCGCGCGATCGACCGCCCGGAACGGGATTAGCCGACCAACGTAGTCGACGAGGCTACGGCTGCGGGTGTCGTATACGCCGGCCTTCTTGCGCGGCAGCACGATGAGCTCCACGAGCAGCGCCCCGGCGACGTCGAAGATGAGCACGAAGGCGACGACCAAGAGCACCACCCCGACATCGGGAAATGAAGTGAACACGTCGCGGTTGAGGAAAAGGAGCCCGCCCAGCGCCCCAAACACGACCGACAAGAACGCTCGATAGCGGATGGGGAAGTCGAGCGGCGGCTCGTACGACTCGAGGTCGAAGGTATCGATCACGAGGTATGCCGCGAGTGCGGCCAGCCCGATGCCGATGGTGTGGAAGTACATCTTGGCGAAGTAGTTATCCAGGGCCGGTGGGACGCCAACCAGGAAGTACAACGCGCCCATCACGGCGGTGATCATCAGCGTCCACCAGGCGAGCCGCTTCATGGAGAAGGCGTACTCGTGCGTGAACGTGACGGCTTTCAGCACCCCCGGTCGATCTAAGGTCTGGTCCACGGTCGTGTCCTCGTTTATCGACCCCGGGGCATAGGTGCCTCAGGAACAAATCAACGATCTGTTTCCGGCGCCCGGATTGTGAGTGCTGAACGACCTGCGGCCTCGTGCCGTGGGTCACAATGGCGCTGGCGCGGGAGGTGGGTGCGCCGCGCCGTGAAATGGAACATCCAAGCCCCGGTCGGGTCGCTGCGATCCCCTAAGTTCAGGTCTCTGACAAAGCTGGCGGGCATTGCGTCGAACTACCGCGGCGGGTCAGAACACAGCGAAACCACACGGTCGTCACGTGGGACCGGCTGGCTGAGATCTGCGGCCAGTTCCTGGGCAAGGGACAGCTCGTCTCGATCACCGGCCGCATCCAGACGCGCCAGTGGGAAGACGACGAGAAGAAACGCCACTGGAAGACGAGTCCACCTGGGCGATGCTCACGGAAAACCGGGATCACTAACCTCGGAAGTCTGATCAGCCGACAACGGGCGCTCAATGTCAGGCACAAGTGAGACCGCGGACGACGCCGTAGGACGGCCGGGACGCCAACTGTCCGCAGCCAAACTTGACACTCGTGGCACTTCGGGCGGTCAGGCGGGCGAGGAACCGACTTTACGAATCGCCGCTTATCAGCGACTTATTTCGCGCTTACTGGGGATTCGCCTCGATAACCGGCAACCGAACACCACGGCCACGCTGCTGTCCCGCGGCCACAGGCTCCGGATCGAGGCCAGCACCCAGCGCGCGCAGGCGCTCGACAGCCTCCGGCGTGATCGAGTACCAGATCCAGGTGCCGCGTCGCTCGGTGGAGACCCAGCCTGCATCGCGCAGGACGCGCAGGTGATGGGACACGGTCGGTTGGCTCACGTTCGAATCTGCCGTGAAGTCGCACGCGCAGACCGGTCCGAGCGATAGCTGGCGGAGCATGCGCAGGCGAACCGGGTCGGCTGCCGCCTGCAGTAGGCGGATGTCAGGGTCGATCGTGCGCGCCATCTCTTGACGAGTATATCGATCTGCGCCTATATTCATTGCGGTCGATATACACCCGTGGAGACGCCAAATGGTTGAACAGGTTCATGAGCTCGTTCGCGAGCACTACGCGCAGTCGGCAATCGCGATTCTCGAAGGCGGCAGCAGCTGCTGCGCAACCAGCGAGGGAATAGGACCGGACCTTTACAGCGCGCTGGAGCGTGACGGTCTGCCAGATGCGGCAGTACTGGCGTCACTCGGCTGTGGCAACCCGGTCAGCGTGGCCGAGCTGCATGAGGGCGAGCGCGTGCTCGACCTGGGCTCGGGCGGTGGAATTGACATCCTCCTGTCGGCCACGCGAGTCGGCCAAACTGGCCGCGTCTTTGGCCTCGACATGACCGACGAGATGCTCGAGCTCGCCCAGCACAACATCGCCCAGGCGGGCGCGCGAAACGTCGAGCTGCTCAAGGGCGAGATCGAGGCGATCCCCCTGCCGGCGAACTCGATCGACGTCGTGATCAGCAACTGCGTCGTGAACCTCGCAGCGGACAAACGCGCGGTCTTCTCGGAGGTCGCTCGCGTGCTTCGTCCTGGCGGCCGAATTGGCATCACCGACATCGTGGCCGACGACTCCCTGTCGCTCGCTCAGCGCGCCGAGCGTGGGTCGTACGCCGGCTGCATCGCCGGTGCGCTGTCCATCGGCGAATTCGAGAGCGGCCTGCGCGACGCCGGCCTCGACAACATCTCCATCACGCCGACGCATTCCGTGGCGGACGGGATGTTCAGCGCCGTCGTGAGGGCGACAAAGCCTGAAGGGTCTCCAGTCGCTCGGCCGGAGCGACAGCTTCCCCAGTTGAGCGATAGTTGCGCCGGCAGCGGCTGCTGCTGAGGAGATATCGAATGCAGCGCGTGCTATTCGTCTGTACCCATAACAGCGCCCGTTCGCAGATGGCCGAGGGGCTACTGCGCCACATTGCCGGCGACCGCTTCGACGTCTACAGCGCGGGAACTGAAGCGACCGCGGTGCGGCCCGAGGCGATCGCGGTGATGCGCGAAGTCGGGATCGACATCAGCGGCCAAACCAGCAAGACGCTTGAGCGTTATCTGCACGAGCCATGGGATTTCGTGATCACGGTGTGCGACGACGCCAACGAGTCGTGCCCGGTCTTTCCCGGGGCGGCCGACCGCTCTCACTGGAGCTTCGAGGACCCGTCGAAGGCGACGGGTACGGACGCGGAGCGGCTAGAGGTCTTCCGAAAGACACGCAACGAGATCGCTGGGCGGCTGCGCATGTTCACCGCGGCGACGGCCAACGTTCCAGCCACGGCCACGTAGGCGGGTCGTCCCTCAGGGAACACAAACAATCGCACCGTACGATCGACGGGTGCGCTCAGTCGCTTTATCGATCGCGTTGCTCGTAAGCGTCGCTGCGTGTGTCTCAATCCCGACGCCGACGCCTCTCCAGTCCGCCGTTGGTCCGACCGCAACGCCCAGCCCGTCAACGTCGCTCGCGTCAACTCCTCCGCCGCCGTCAAAGTCGGCCGTGCCCCCACCCTCGCCATCCGCGCTGACGTTGCCCACCGCGTCGCCGCCGGAACGACCGACGTTCGGCTCGGTGGACGACGCGTACCGACAGACCGTGAATTGGGTCGCGTGCTCCGTAGGTGGCGTTGCCGGGTCGTGCGCCACCGTGTACGTGCCGACCGTCTACGAGCAGCCCGACGCCGGCACCACCGCGATCGCAGTCGCCCGGTTCCACGCGACGGGCACGGCCAAGGGTGATCTGTTCACCAACCCTGGCGGCCCGGGCGCTGCGGGGATCGGTTTCGCAAGCGTCTTGGCGAGCGTAGCCACCGCGCTGTCCGCGAATTTCAATATCGTCGGCTTCGACCCGCGTGGCACGGGCCAGAGCGACCCACTCGTCTGCCTCGACACGCCGGCGCTCGACACGCTCAACGCGTTCGACCCAACGCCCGAGACCGCCCAGGAACGCCAGCAGGGCATCGACCTCGTTACCGCCCAGGGCGAGGCCTGCAAGCAGAACTCGGGCCTGCTCGCCGGTCACGTCACGACCATTGAGGCCGCTCGGGACATCGACGTGCTCCGCGCCGTGCTGAGCGACGACAAGCTGAACTACTTCGGCTTCTCGTACGGCACGTTCTTTGGCACCACGTACGCGGCGCTGTTTCCGGACAAGGTCGATCGCTTCGTGCTCGACGGAGCACTCGCGCCAGGGCTGAGCACCATGCAGGTTGCCGAAGTCCAGACCCAGGGCTTCGAGACCGAGCTCGAGGCGTTCATCGCGAACTGCGTGAAGACGCAAGCCAGATGCCCGCTCGGGCAGACGCTCAGCGCCGGCGAGAAGACGCTGCGCGATCTGCTGGTAAGTGTCGACTCGACGCCGCTGCCCACGGAATATCCGGCACGGCCGTTGACCCAGGATCTGGCGTTCTTTGGCATCGTCGACGCGATGTACAACCCGACGTCGTGGCCGGGCCTGAGCGATGCGCTCGGAGCGGCGCTCGGCGGCAATGGCCAGGATCTGCTGTCGATGTCGGACGCGTACTTCCAGCGTGCGGGCGGCAGCTACGTCAACAACGAGCTACAGGCCAACCAGGACATCAACTGCCTCGACGAGGAGGTCCGTGGCGGTCCCACGACGATGCCAGAGTCGGTGTTCCGCGCCGACTCACCGATCGCCGGCGACATCATGTTCGGCCTCGCCGACCGCGGCTGCGGCGCCTGGCCGCTGACGACGACGCTCACGCCGCCGAACTACCGGTCGCCCGGCACTCCTCCAATCCTGGTCGTTGGTACGACGCGCGACCCGGCCACGCCCCTCGTCTGGGCACAGCAGCTTGCCCGCACCCTGGCCAACGGCGTGCTGCTCACGCGCGATGGCGACGGGCATACGGCGTACCTGTCGGGCAACACGTGCATCGTCGACAATGTCAACGCGTTTCTCGTCGACGGCACGGTGCCACGCTCCGGGACGCGCTGCTGATCTAGCCGGGCGCCTGGCGGTAGCTTTGCCGGCCGAACTGCCGCCCCCAGCCGACCCGGAGCAGCACGGTCGCCCACATCCGAAACGGTCGCCACGCCTCCGCGAGTTCAATCAACTGGTCGCGCGTCATCTCGGGCCGGCTGTACATGTCGCGCGCTGCGGTCAGGCTGACCTCCTCGCTGGAAGGCAGCTCGTTGACGATCCCACAGCCGCGCAGCCAGACCGCCTCTGCAGTAAACGGTCCGACGCCGGGCAGCTCGCGCAGGCGCGCCAGCGCTTCGTCGCGTGCCATGGCGCCCATTCGTTGCGAATCGAGCCGACCGTCCAGCGCTGCGCGCGCGATGCCCTTCAGCCAGCCGACCTTCTTCTCGTTCAGCCCGGGTGCGCCACTCATCTCCAGCAGGCGCTGCGGACGCGGGAAACAGACGAACTCGCGGCCCTCGACCGTGGGCCGGTCGCCCAGCTCCTGTCCCAGCCAGCGCTTGATCCGCGCCCCTTGGCGCATCGAGATGCGCTGGCCGATGACGAACGACGTCGCCGCCTCGTAGGCCGAGTAGAAACAGACCGGGCGCAGATAGTCGTGCGCCTCTTGGAGTTGGCCGATGACCGGGTCGCGTTGGCCCACTGCGGGCCACTCGGTGCCGTCGTGATCAAGCGACAGAGAACGGGCCACCTGCCCGCGGATTGCGTCGAGCAAGGCGGCGGGGGCGTCCGTCCGACCGACAACGACGCCGTCCTCCCGCTGGCCGATGTCGACTGCGGCGGATGAATCGGTGCCCTCAACCGGGAAGGCGATGGCGATCGACTGCTCGCCAAAGGAGCCGCCTCCGATGCCGGCCGGAAAGCTATCCGCGAAGTCCTGGGCGGCCGCGAGGCTGAACGGTCCCCGCGGACGGATCTCGAGCTCTGGCATGTGCGCTAGGAGAGGCCGAGAGTGCCCGAGAGCATGGGCTGGACCTCGCTGACCATGCGCGTCATGGTCTCCTCGTCGTACGGCGCCGGGAAGCCGATCACGATGTGGTGGTAGCCCAGCTCCGCGAACGGTGCCAGGACCTCGACGACGTGCTCCGGCGAGCCGGTGGGCTGTGCCGACGCCGGGCGGCCGCTCCACGTCTCGGCCTTGCCGTTGTGCTCGTACGTCTGCTCGAGGACGCGCAGCGCCTCGGCC
>DATCGV010000049.1:0-26624 GCA_036508755.1 Candidatus Limnocylindrales bacterium
GGCAAGGGCGACAAGTACTTCGGCGTGGCGACAGTGCTCGCGACCATGCCCGGGCTGCCGATGTTCGGGCACGGCCAGATCGAGGGCTATGCCGAGCGCTACGGCATGGAGTACCGGCGCGCCTACAAGAACGAGACGCCCGACCCCGACCTGGTCTCCCGCCACGAGCACGACATCTTCCCGCTCCTCCACCAGCGCTGGCTCTTCGCCGAGGTGGACAGCTTCGCGCTGTACGACTTCTACACGGCCGATGGTTCGGTCAACGAGGACGTCTTCGCGTTCTCCAACTCACGCGACGGCAACAGGTCGCTCGTCGTCTACCACAATCGCTACGCCGAGACGTCCGGCTGGATCAGCACGGCGGCCGTCACCGGTTCGTCGCTGGGCCACGGCCTGGGCTTGACGAGCGGCGCGGACGACTGGCTGGTGATGCGCGATTCGCGCAGCGGATTCGAGTACCTGCACGCGCAGCGCGACATCGCGGAGCGCGGGCTGTTCCTGAATCTCCATGCCTACGAGACGAAGGTCTACTCGGAGCTGCGCGACGTGCACGACACCGACGGCCGCTATCGCCGCCTCGCGGCGTGGCTCGAGGGCAGGGGAGTGCCATCGATCGAGGACGCGCTGCTCGAGCTCGAGCTTCAGCCGCTCCACCACGCGCTGCGCCGCGGCGACCAGCAGGCAGCGCTCGCGCAGGCCGCAGCGCTGGTTGCCGCCGACGTGCCGACGACAGAGGCAAAGACGAGCGAGGCCGACGAACGGGCAATCGCGCACTCGATCGAGGCGCTCGTTGCCGCGCACAAGCCGGAGCTTGCGCGCGGCAAGTGGATCTACGACTGGCTCGTCGACCGCGTCTGGCGCAACGCAGACCTGATCGCGTTGTCGCTCGATCTCGAGGCACGCCCCAAGAGCGGTCGTGGCAACGGGACGAAGCCGACAGCCAGCCTCCTGGCCGACGACAGGTTCCAGCGCGCGATTGGTGTCAACGAGCACGACGGCGTGACCTGGTTCAACCGCGAGCGATTCGATGAGGCCGTCAAGTGGCTGGCTCTGCCCGACGCAGCGGACCTCGTTGGGGCGGGCGGGAAGTCCGACTACCAGCTCGCCAAGCTGCGCAAGCTGCTCAGCGAGCCGCCCAGGTGGGCCTCGACCCGGCCCGCGCGGCCGGCGCCCCAGGCTCGAACCAACAAACCGGTCGTCGACAAGGCACCAACCAAGCCCGCCAAGAAGTGAGCGGGCTTCCAGCCGAAGGGCGCCGTCGGACGGTTATCGAGAACGTCACCCCGCAGGTCGACGGCGGTCGTTTCCCGGCCAAGCAGGTCGTCGGGGATACGCTCGTGGTCGAAGCGGACGTGTTTGCCGATGGGCACGACGAGGTCCGCGCACGGCTGTCGTGGCGCCCGCCCGACAACCCGGCATGGCAGCAGCAGGAGATGGATCCGGTCGGCAATGACCGCTGGCAGGCGTCGTTCCGGCTCGGCGAGGTCGGCCGCTACGAGTTCTTCGTCAGTGCCCGGGTCGATCACTGGCGGACGTGGGTGCACGACTTGCAGAAGCGCGTCGCCGCCGGCCAGGACGTGACGGTCGATCTCCAGATCGGCGCCCAGATCATCGCCGCTGCCGCCGAGCGCGCCGCGGATGCCGATCACGCGAGTGTTCTCACGGAGACCGCGGCCCAGCTGACGGCGAGCACCGCGCTCGCTCCCGGCTTGACCGAGATCATGGATGCCAATCCGGACCTGACCTGGGCGACGAGCCTCGACTCCCCGCTGGCGGTCGTCGTCGACCCGGTCCGCGCGCGCTTCAGTGCCTGGTACGAGCTGTTTCCGCGCTCGGCCTCACCCGACCCGAAGCGCCATGGCACGTTCGACGACGTGATCAATCGCCTTGACTACATCGCCGGTCTGGGCTTCGACGTCCTCTACCTGCCGCCCATCTCGCCCATCGGCCGCCACTTTCGCAAGGGACCAAACAACCGCGAGTCAGGCACCGCCGCCGATCTTGGCGTCCCGTGGGCGATCGGCGCCCCCGTAGGCGGGCATACCGCCATCCACCCGCAGCTGGGCGACCTGGGCGGTTTCGATCGGCTGGTTCACGCCGCTCGCCAGCGCGGTATCGAGGTAGCGCTCGACATCGCCTTCCAGTCGTCGCCCGACCACCCGTGGGTCACCGACCACCCGGAATGGTTCCGAGCGCGGCCCGACGGCACGGTCCAGTACGCGGAGAACCCGCCCAAGAAATACCAGGACATCTACCCGTTCGACTTCGAGGCCAGCGACTGGCGCGGCCTGTGGCAGGCGCTCAACGATGTCTTCCGCTTCTGGATCGGCCACGGCGTGAACATCTTCCGTGTCGACAACCCGCACACCAAGCCGTTCGCCTTCTGGGAGTGGTGCCTGAACGACATCAAGGCCGACCACCCGCAGGTGATCTTCCTGGCCGAGGCGTTCACGCGACCCAAGGTCATGTACCAGCTGGCCAAGGTCGGCTTCTCCCAGAGCTACACCTACTTCACGTGGCGCAACAACGCGGCCGAGATGCAGGAATACCTCGAAGAGCTGACGCGGCCGCCGGTCTCCGACTTCTTCCGCCCCAACTTCTGGCCGAACACGCCGGACATCCTGCACGCCGACCTTCAGACCGGCGGCCCGGCCGCGTTCGAGGCGCGCCTCGTGCTGGCGGCCACGCTCTCGTCGAGCTACGGCATCTACGGCCCCGTCTTCGAGCTCGGCGAGTCGACGGCGCGCGAGCTAGGATCGGAGGAGTACCTCAACTCGGAGAAGTACCAGCAGCGGACGTGGGACCTGACCGGTGGCGCGCGCCTGCGTGGCCTGATCGAGCGCGTCAACGGCGCGCGCCGCGCCCACCCGGCGCTGCAGACCAATGAGCGGCTGCTCTTCCACCCGGCCGACAACCCGAACCTGCTCGCGTATTCGAAGAACACCGCTAACCAACGCGATGTGATCCTGACGGTTGTGAACTTCGACTACCACGCGACGCACTCGGGGGTGATCACGATCGACCTCGCCGCGCTGGGCCTGGTCGACGGCGCGCCGTACGAGGCGGTCGACCTGCTCGACGATCAGACCTACACCTGGATTGGCCCGCGCGCGTGGGTCGAGCTTGATCCGACCGTCCGTGCCGCCCACGTCCTGTGGCTCAGGCAGCTGCCCTGATGGCGCGGCGTGAGGAGAGCGTTAACGTCGGCGGCAGTGACCCGCTCTGGTACAAGGACGCGGTCATCTACGAGCTGCACGTCAAGGCGTTCTTCGACAGTGACGCGGACGGCATCGGCGACTTCCCGGGCCTGACCCGGAAGCTCGACTACCTCGCCGACCTGGGCATTACCGCCATCTGGCTGCTGCCGTTCTATCCGTCGCCGGGCAAGGACGATGGCTACGACATCGCCCGCTACGACGGCGTGAACCCGGACTACGGCACGCTGCGCGACGTCAAGGTGCTCATCCGCGAGGCGCACGCGCGCGGCCTGCGTGTCATCACCGAGCTCGTCTGCAACCACACGAGCGACCAGCACCCGTGGTTCCAGCGCGCACGCCGCGCGCCGGCCGGCAGCACGTACCGCGACTACTACGTGTGGAGCGACAACCAGGACAAGTACCCGGACGCGCGGATCATCTTCAAGGACTTCGAGCGCTCGAACTGGACCTGGGATCCGGTGGCCAACGCGTTCTACTGGCACCGCTTCTACTTCCACCAGCCCGATCTCAACTTCGACAATCCGCGCGTTCGGGCGCAGATCATCAAGGCCTTCGACTTCTGGCTCGACCTGGGCGTCGACGGCCTGCGCCTCGACGCGATCCCGTACCTCTACGAGCGCGAGGGCACGAACTGCGAGAACCTGCCCGAGACACACGAGTTCCTGCGCGAGCTGCGTGGGCACATGGACACCAAGTACGCGGACCGCATGCTGCTCGCCGAGGCCAACCAGTGGCCGGAGGACGCCGTCTCGTACTTCGGCAACGGCGACGAGTGTCACATGTGCTTCCACTTCCCGGTCATGCCGCGCATGTACATGGCCCTTCGGATGGAGGACCGCTTCCCGATCTACGACATCCTTGAGCAGACGCCGCAGATTCCCGACACGGCGCAATGGGCGCTCTTCCTGCGCAACCACGACGAGCTGACGCTCGAGATGGTCACCGACGAGGAGCGCGACTATATGTACCGGGTCTACGCACACGACCCGCAGATGCGCATCAACCTGGGCATCCGCCGGCGCATGGCGCCGCTGCTGAACAACAACCGGCGGCGCATCGAGCTGCTCAACGGCCTGCTCATGTCACTGCCCGGCACGCCGGTCATCTACTACGGCGACGAGATCGGCATGGGCGACAACGTCTACCTGGGCGACCGGAACGGGGTGCGCACGCCCATGCAATGGAGCGGCGACCGCAACGCCGGCTTCAGCACCGGCAATCGACAGCGCCTGTTCCTGCCGCCGATCACCGACCCCGAATACCACTACGAGGCGGTCAACGTCGAGGCCCAGCAGGCGAACCCTCAGTCGCTGCTGTGGTGGATGAAGCGGCTCATCGCCCTGCGCAAGGAGCACCCGGCATTCGGCCGCGGCTCCTTGACCTTCCTGCATCCCGACAATCGACGCATCGTCGCCTTCGTCCGCGAGTACGCCGGTGAGCGGATCCTGGTCGTGGCCAACATGTCGCGTTTCGTCCAGTTCGCCAACCTCGACCTGTCGGCGTACGCGGGCACAGTCCCGGTCGAGATGTTCGGCCGCGTCGAGTTCCCGCGCGTCGAGGATCGGCCATTGTTCCTGACCCTCGGCCCGCACGCGTTCATCTGGTTCACGCTCGAGGCGGATCCTTCCGGCCGCGGCGAGGTCCGGGCACCGACCGGGCAGACGCCGACGATCAGCGGATCGGCCGATGTCGACGCACTCCTCTCGGGCCGCTCGCGTACCCAGCTGATGCGGGCGCTGCCGGCCTATCTCCGCGAGCGGCGCTGGTTCCGCTCCAAAGCACGGCGGATCAAGTCGGTCAGCGTGCGCGACGTGATCCGCATCCCGATCGAGCGGCCGGGCACGGACGAGGACAAGGCACGCCTGGCCATCCTCGACGTCGACTACACCGAAGGCGAGCCGGAGGCATACGTCCTGCCGCTCTGCCTGGGCCGTGGCGAGGACGTCGATCGCATCGTGGCCCAGGCTCCACAGGCGCTGATCGCGTACGTCATGCCACCCGGCGCCGCCGCCGGCGCCGGCGCCGACGAGGCGCCGTACGCGCTTTATGACGCGATCTATGACAGCCGTTTCGCGACCGCGCTGCTCGACGCGATCGGCAGCCGGCGCCGCTTCGCCGGCCGTCGCGGCGAGGTTGCGGCGACACCAACGAGTGCCTATCGCCGTTTGCGTGGCTCGAAGCACGACCGGCTCGAGGCGTCGGTCGGTCGCGCCGAGCAGAGCAATACCAGCGTCACCTATGGGGACCGCTTGATCCTCAAGCTGTTCCGCCGCGTCGAGCCGGGCATCAACCCGGACATCGAGGTGGGCAGCGCGCTGACCGAGGCCGGTTTCGAGCACACGCCACAGGTCGGTGGCTTCATGGCCTATCGAACCAAGGGCGACGATCCGGCTGCGCTCGCCATCCTCCAGCAGTTCGTCCCCAACGAGGGCGATGTCTGGGAGTACACGATCGACCAGGTCAGCGATTTCTACGAGCGAGCGGCGAGCCACGACGCAGCTGCCCTGGATTCGGTTGGAACGTCGCTGGCCGACGTGCTCGGCGCGCGGAATGAGCCAAGGCCGGCGCTGGCCAACGAGATGATCGGCTCGTACCTGGGCGTCGCGCGGCTGCTCGGGACGCGCACCGCGGAGCTGCATCGGACCATGGCCAGTGTCGACGATCCGGCCTTCGCGCCAGAGCCGTTCACGGCTCTCTACCAGCGCTCGTTGCTGCAGACGATGCGCAACCAGGCCGCGGGCACGTTCGCCTCGTTGCGCCAGCGGATGAGCCTGCTGGCGCCCGACGTTCAGGCGCAGGCCGAGCTGGCGCTCGAGCTGTCGGACCGGGTGACCAGAGAAGTGCGCCAGCTCGTCTCCGTCCGACCGTCCGCGGTGCGCATCCGTACGCATGGCGACTACCACGCGGGCCAGGTCCTTTGGACGGGCAAGGACGTCGTGCTGATCGACTTCGAGGGCGAGCCCGGCCGGCCGCTCTCTGAGCGCCGCTTCAAGCGCTCGGCGCTAACCGACGTCGCCGGCATGTTGCGCTCGTTCCACTACGCGGCGTATGGAACGCTGCTCAACCCGCGCCTGGGCGGCGCGATCCGTCCGGAGGACGTGCCGCGGCTCGAGCCGTGGGCCGGCTTCTGGTACCTGAACGTGGCGGTCTCGTTCCTGCACGCGTACCTCGTCGAGACACGCGGCCAGACGTTCGTGCCGACAAGCGAGGAAGAGCTGCGCACGACGATCGAGCTGCTGTCGCTGCAGAAGGTGCTGTACGAGCTCGACTACGAGCTCAATAACCGACCCGACTGGGTCTCGATTCCCTTGCGCGGGCTGCTCGACCTGTTCCGGACCAGCCCCGCTCCGTGACCAACCGCTTCGCGCGTCGCGACATGGTGCCCGCGACGAAGACGCTGCTCATCGCGCTTGCCTTCTCGATCATCGGGGTGGCGGTGAAGCTCGCCATCTTTGATGCCTTCGGCAGCAATGCAGGCTTCGTCATCTACATACCGGCTGTCGCGATGGCTGCGTGGTACCGCGGCTTCCTGGCCGGAATCCTGGTCACCGTCCTGATCGCCTTAGCAGACACACTGCTGTTCCTGCCGCCACTGTTCATCATCGCCGTCGACGTGCGCAGCGATCAGATCCGACTGATCGCATTCCTCGCCGGGGGCGTGGCTGTCTCGTACCTCTCGCACCGCCTGCGCAACGAGCGCGACCGGGCCCGCGTCGAATCGGCGGAGCGGCGACGGGCGCTCCAGGAGGCGGCGCAGGCGCGCGAGGACCTGGCTCGGCTGATCCACACGGAGCGCCGCGCGAGCGAGCTGCGTGACGCGTTCAACGGCATCATCTCGCACGAGTTGCGCACACCGATCACGGCAATCTATGGCGGGGCGAAGCTGCTCGCGCGGCGCGACCGCGAGCTCGATCCGGACGTTCGACGCGAGCTTGTCGCGGACCTCGAAGCCGAGACCGACCGGCTCTACCGCCTTGTCGAAGACCTGCTCGTCCTCTCGCGCTCGGAGCGCGGCAGCATCGAGCGGGCCGATGACCCGGTCGTCGTGGCGCGCGTAGTTGAGCGCGTCGTGCGCTCCGAGCAGGAGCGCTGGCCGGGTGTCAAGTTCATCGCCGAGACGGGCATGGCAACGACCGCGCGCGGCGACGACACGTACGTCGAGCAGGTGCTGCGCAATCTGCTCAGCAACGCGGCCAAGTACAGCTCCACCGGCTCGACCATCCGCGTGATCGTCGACGAGACGGCCGAAGGTATCCGCGTGCGCGTCCTCGACGAGGGCGCCGGGCTTGATCCGGCCGAGACATCGCGCCTCTTCGAGCTGTACTACCGCTCGCCGGTGACGGCCGGCATTACCGGCGGCGCCGGGATCGGCCTGTACGTCTGCCGCGCGCTGGTGGAGGCGATGGGCGGCCGCATCTGGGCCACGCCGCGGCCGGAAGGCGGCGCCGAGTTTGGCTTCATCCTGGGCCGGCAGGCCGAAGACGCCACCGCCTGAGGCACTGCGCGCGCGGCTCTAGAACGGCGGCCAGGGCACGGCCGGCCGGTACGGATCCGGTTCCGGGAAGAGGCACGTTTCGAGGAGCGCCTCGACCCGCTTGACCGTCGCGCGCAGCTCGCGCGCGCTGATCAGCTCGGCGAGCTGCGCGCCCAGCCGGCCGTCGAGCTCGTCGCGCACCCGGCGCAGCACGGCCAGCTCGTCCGGGGCGATCTGTGTGCCGCGCCACGCCCACAGCACGGTGCGCAGCTTCGGGTCGCGGTTGAAGGTGATGCCGTGATCGACGCCGTAGACGTGCCCGGAGACGACGGGCAGCAGGTGCGTGCCCTTGCGATCGGCGTTGTTGGCGATCGCATCGAACAGGCACACGACGCGCAGGCGGCTGTCGCTGGTCATGACCATCTCGAGCACGTCGGCGTCTGGATCGGTATCGATCCATTCCTGAAGCATGCCCGGACCAAGCGGTCCGTCGCGCAGGATGGTCGTCGGCGCGATGTACCAGCCGCTCGCCTGCGACAGCAGGTACGCGGCGCGCTCGCGGTTGCCCAGCGTGCCGACCGGGAAGTCGTCCAGCGGCCGTTCGCCGCGGCGCGGCTTGTAGACCGCCAGCATCTCCGACGCGCCGCTCGTCACCCGGCACACGAAAGTTGCGTTCGTTGCGTCGGTCAAGCGGCCGACCATCTCGAGCTCGCCGCCAGCGAGCAGCGCGAGCGTCGCTGCGCTGTCGGCCGGCGGCTCGCCGCGGAGTTCGAACGCGTCGTAGGTCACGCCGGGGACCTGTGCGTCAGTTCTGGTACCCGTTGCGGCGCGTGCAGAAGTGGCCGGTCGGCTCGAGTGGCTGGCCGCACATCGGACACGGCGGCCGCCCAGCCTGGACCACGGCCAGCGCGCCGCTCGCAAACCGGAGTGCCTGGTTCGGCTCGAGCTGCACGCGTACGACGTCGAGCGCGCTGCCCGCCGAGGATTCCTCGTCGGCCATATGCGCGATCGCGGCGCGCAGCGCGTCCGCCGCGCTGACCTCCTCGTCCTCGCCCTCGCCCTCGCCCTCGTCCTCGTCGGACTCCTCTTCTTCGAGCTCCTCGTCCTCGCCCAGCTCGCGCGCTTCGATCACGACCCGCTCGTCGTCGGGATTCCAGCCTAGCGTCAGTGTCCCGACGCGGAACTCCTCGACGACTGGCTGGGCCAGCTCCGTCGTCCCGGTCAGGCTCTCCTCGCCGATGTCCACGCCGCGCTGGCGCAGCGCGAGCAGGAGTGTCGCCAGGCGCTCAGCCAGGATGGCGACCTGGGCCTTCTCGAGGGCGACCGAGACGACGTGGGCACCCTTGGCCGCCTGGAGGAAGAAGGTGCGCTGGCCGGGTTGGCCCACGGCGCCGGCTACAAACCGGTCGGGTTGATCAAAACTGAAGATGCGGCGGGACATTTCGACTCCGAATGAGCAGGTGCAGCAGCTTGGAGCGTCCGCCGAGTTTGGGACAGGCGTTCCGCTCCTGACTCTAATACTCTTCGATCTGCCCGCCTTTCTCTCACAGGAGGTCCTCTGGTTTGCAGTTCAGGACCGTTGTCACTCCGGACGACACCCAGCTCGACGCGTTGATTGTTCCCGTCTTCAAGGACGGCGACGCCTTCTCCGGCGCGAGGCCCGCCGACCGTCAGATGGCCGAGTGGGTGGCTCGCGAACAGGGTTCGAGCAAGCTCTTCTCGACCACGACACACCTGCGCCAGGCCGACGGAGGAGCAACGCGCCTTGTCGTCGTCGCCGCCGGCAAGCGCGACGACTACGACATCCAGCGCGCGTGGCAGATCGCCAGCGCCGGGGTCAAGGCGCTCTGGGCGTCGACCGCCAAATCGATCGGTGTCGTGCTCGACACCCAGGCACTTCCCGCGGCAGAAGCCATCCAGGCGGCCGTGGAGGGCGTCCATTTCGGGCTCTGGCGGCCCGACACGCACCGCACCGCGGAAGAAGACAGCACGTTGCCGCCCGTCGAGACGGTGTTCCTGATCTGCGCCGACGCGCAGGTTGACGGCGCTGAAGCCATCCGCCGGGGCACTGCCGTCGGCGAGGCCGTCAACTGGGCGCGCACGCTGGCCAACGAGCCGGCGAACCTGATGACGCCGACCAACATCGCCGCCCAGGCGACCGACCTGGCCCACTCCGCCGGGATGCAGATAGAGGTGCTCGACGAGGACCAGTGCCGGTCGATGGGCATGGGCAGCTACCTATCCGTGGCGCATGGCTCGGACGAGCCGGCCAAGTTCATCGTCGTCCGCCACCACGGCCGCGACGGTGACGGCTATGACCTTGGCCTCGTGGGCAAGGGCATCACCTTCGACTCAGGCGGCATCTCGATCAAGCCCGCGGCGGACATGCACCTGATGAAGTACGACATGAGCGGCGCCGCGGCCGTGCTCGCCGCCGCGAGCGCGATCGCCAGGCTGGGCCTGCCGATCAACGTCATAGCGGTCGCGCCGTGCACGGAGAACCTGCCCGGCGGCCACGCCACGAAGCCGGGTGACGTGTTCACGAGCCTGAGCGGCAAGACGGTCGAGGTGATCAACACCGATGCCGAAGGCCGGCTCGTGCTCATCGACGGCGTCACCTACGCCGAGCGTGAGGGCGCGACGCGCGTCGTCGACGTTGCCACGCTCACCGGCGCGATCGCCGTGGCGCTCGGCAAGCACTACATCGGCCTTTTCGGTCGCCCGGCTGGATTCGTCGACGCCGTCCGTCGCGCCGGTGAGCAGAGCGGCGAGCGACTGTGGCCCATGCCGCTTGCCGACGAGTACCGCGGCGACATCCAGAGTGACATTGCCGACATCAAGAACAGCGCCGGCCGCGAGGGTGGCGCGATCTACGGTGCCGCCTTCGTCGAGGCTGGCGTGGGACCCGACATCGAGTGGGCGCACCTGGACATCGCCAGCGTCGGCTGGCATGAGTCGGATCGCTCGTTCTCGCCCAAGGGCCCGCAGGGGCCAGCGGTCAGGACGATCGTCGAGTTAGCGAGTAGCATCGCCGCGCGAAAGCGATGATCGACGCGATCCGTCGCCGACAAGCGGCTGTGAATCGGCTGAGGTCGCGTTAACAAAATGCCATCGCCCCAGTTGCCAACGCGCAACTAGCGCCTGTGACGATACGCGCGGCGCTTTGAGGGAATAACAGCTAAGGGAGCCTGCCTGTCCATGCGTGTCTTGCGAGCCAGTCTCGCCGCCTTCCTCCTCCTCGTCGGCCTCGTGCCCGCGGTCTTCGCGGCGACCGTCGGCATGACCACGCCGTACCCATCGGTCGTGGCCGATCCGGGCACGACGGTCAAGTTCCCGGTGACGGTCCAGACAGACACATCGACGCGCGTCGACCTGTCCGTGACCCAGCAGCCACAGGGCTGGGCGTCGCGCCTGTCTGGTGGCGGATCGACGATCGCGGCGGTCGAGACGGTGCCGTTCCTGGCCCCAGTAACCGCCAGTGCCACGCCACAGCCGGTGAACGGTTTCTACGCGACGTTCACGGCCGAGATAACGGTCCCCGCTGACGCAACCGCGGCCGACAACCAGATCATCGTCCAGGGCAAGGCCGCGGACGGCACGACGACCACGCTGACCCTCGACGTCACGGTCCAGACCGCCCAGACCGGCGATGTCACGCTGAGCACGAACTTCCCCAGCCTGACCGGCCCGACATCGACGAACTTCAAGTTCCAGGTCACCCTGCAGAACAACACCAACCAGCAGATCACCTTCGCTCTCGAGACGGACTCGCCCGCCGGCTGGACGGTGACCGCCAACCCGACGACTGAGGCACAGGCCGCCAACGTGGCCGTCGATGCCGGCTCGAGCACGCAGATCTCCGTTTCGGCACAGGCGGCGAGTGACGCCGCGGCCGGCGCATACACGGTCACGTTGCGCGCGGTCGGTGGTCCTCAGCCGGTCGAGCAGGCACTGACGGTCAACCTGACCGGGACGTACTCGATGACGCTGGCCACCTCGGACCAGCGCCTGAACGTCAACGTCACCGCGGGCCAGGCGAGCACGATGAACTTCGTGGTCACGAACAGCGGCACGACGGACCTGACGGGCGTCACGCTCACGTCAACTCCGCCGATCGACTGGAAGGTCACCTTCACGCCCACGTCGGTCGACGTTCCGGCCGGCCAGACGGCGACTGTTCAAGCCAACGTCACGCCGTCCAATAGCGCCCTTGCGGGTGACTACCAGATGACGATCAACGCGCGCAACCCGGACAGCTCGGCGAGCGACGCGGTGCAGATCCGCGCAACCGTCGAGACGTCGGCCATCGGCTACGTCATCGGCATCGCCATCCTGGTCATCGTCGGCATCGGCCTGTTCTTCGTCTTCCAGCGTTATGGCCGTCGCTGAGGCGCCCGCCGAGGAGTCGGTCCAGCCCGCAGCGCCGCGCAGCGGGGTCGCAATTCGCGCCCGTGGACTGACCAAGAAGTACGGCGACTTCACGGCGGTCGACAAGCTCGACCTGGCGGTCAACCACGGCGAGATCTATGGCCTGCTCGGGCCCAACGGCGCGGGCAAGACGACGACGATCCTGATGCTGCTCGGACTGTCCGAGCCGACAGCGGGCACGGCGCGCGTGCTGGACGTGGATCCGGCACGCAACCCGACCGGCGTCAAGCGCCAGGTCGGCTATCTGCCCGACAACGTCGGCTTCTATTCGGGCATGACCGGGCGACAGAATCTGCGCTACACGGCGCGCCTCAACCGCATTCCCAAGGACGTGGCCGAGCCGCGCATCGACAGCCTGCTCAGCCGCGTCGGCATCGCTGACGCGGGCGACAAGAAGGTCGACACGTACTCGCGCGGCATGCGCCAGCGCCTCGGCCTGGCCGACGTTCTGGTCAAGGAACCGTCGATCATCATCCTCGACGAGCCGACGACCGCGATCGACCCGACCGGCGTCGAGGAAGTCCTCGCGCTCGTGCGCCAGCTGGCCGACGAAGGCGCCGCGATCCTGCTGGCCAGCCACCTGCTGCACCAGGTCCAGCAGGTGTGTGACCGCGTCGGCATCTTCGTCAGCGGCAAGCTCGTTGCCAGCGGCACGACCGACAAGCTGGCCGCACAGGCCGGCGCCGGGCCGATATCGATCGAGATCGTCGCCGCCCCGCCGCTCGAGGTAGTCCGCCAGGCTGCGCTCAAGGTGAGTGGCGTGACGAAGGTCGAGCCCGACACGCGCGACAAGCACATGCTCGTCGTGACTGCCAACCGCGACGTCCGCGCCGATCTGGCCAGAGCGCTGGTCGAAGCCGGCCACCCGCCCTACCACCTGCGTCGGCGCGGCGACGAGCTCGACGAGATCTACCGCCGTTACTTCGTCGCGAACGACACGGCAGGAGCGATGTATGACCGGACAGGCTGACGCGGTACCGGCGGCACGCCGCCGCAAGCGCAAGAACCTGCGCGCCCAGGGCCCGGACGCGCCGCGGCCGCAGAAGGCGGCCGCGGCTGACGCGACCGACAGCGGGCCGCGCTACCGTGCCGGCTGGCGGATCATCGCGGCCAAGGAGTTCGCCGACCACGTCGGCAGCTGGCGCTTCGCGATCCTGACCATCGTCCTCGCGCTCGCCGGTGCGGCCGCGGTGTACACGACGGCCGGTGCGATCAAGGACCTCGCCCCCAACGCGTCGGGCAACGAGTCGATCTTCCTGCTCCTCTTCGCGCCGGGCCAGTCGATCAACAACGTCCCGCCGTTCACGTCGTTCATCACCTTCCTCGGCCCCTTGCTCGGCATTGCCTTCGGCTTTGACGCGATCAACGGCGAGCGCTCCGAGGCGACCCTGCCGCGCCTGCTGGCCCAGCCCATCTATCGCGATGACGTGGTCAACGGCAAGTTCGTCGCCGGGTTGTCGGCGATCGCGCTGATCCTGGCGACGGTCATGTTCGTCGTCTCTGCGCTCGGCGTGATCCAGCTCGGTATCTGGCCCGGGGCGCAGGACGTCCTGCGCCTGCTGGTCTGGTTCATCCTGACCGTTGCCTACATCGGCTTCTGGCTGGCGTTCGCCCTGCTCTGCTCGGTCGCGTTACGCCGCGCCGCCACGTCGGCCATGCTCGCCCTCGGCCTCTGGCTCGTGCTCAGCGTCTTCTTCGGACTGATCGTCGGCGTACTGGCCAACTTCCTGTCGCCCGTGGCCCCCGATGCAACCAATCAGAGCCCGGACACGATCGCCAACCTCCAGATGCAGGTCAACCTCAGCCGACTGTCGCCCAACGAGCTGTACACGGAGGCGACGTCGATCATGCTCAACCCACGCCTGCGCACAGTTACGCCCGGCCTCGTCACGAACGACCAGGCGACGGGCACGATCCCAGGCCTGCTGTCGCTCGAGCAGAGCATGCTCGTCATCTGGCCGCAGTTCGTGACCATCATCGCCGGGACGATGATCGCCTTCGGCGTCGCCTACGTCGCATTCATGCGACAAGAGGTCCGCGCCTAGCTCCGCCCTGCTTGCGCGCATAATCCATCACATGAAGGGTGATCGGGTCGAGGCAGTCGTCGATACGGGCCAGGGCACGCAGACGTTCGAGATCGTTGCCCGGCGTGCCGGGCGCCGGATCGAGATCACGACGGCGCGCGGAATCGTGGAGGTGACCGAGGTCACGCGCTCGGGCACGCCCGTGCGCGCGGGTCGTTTCATGGCCAACCGGCTGATAGCGCTTGTCGAGCACCCGGCACTGGAGTCGGACGGCAGCGTCGATGTCGAGACACGACGACGCATGGGCACCGAGCCGACGCGCACGCGCGGCCGACGCGGCCAGGAGCCGGCGCACGACACGCCGCGCCAGCTGACGGTGCTCGGTGACGACGAGAGCCAGCCGGACGAGTAGCCTAACCGGGCGTCCGCTGCGGGTCAGTGGACGGCAATCACCCGATAGGTCGTCGAGCCTGTGGGCAGCTCGACAACGACCTCGTCGCCCTCGCGTGCGCCGAGCAGCGCCCGGCCGACGGGGGACTCGTTCGACAGCCTTCCTGACGCGGGCTTCGCCTCTGTCGATCCGACGATGACGTAGATCGAATGGTCGCCGTCGGTCTCGACCTCGACCGTCGAGCCGAGATGGATGACGTCGAGCGATTCGTCGCGCTCGATGACCACGCCCGTGCGCAACATCTGCTCAACCGCCAGGATGCGACCCTCGATGAACGACTGCTCCTTGCGCGCGTACTCGTAGTCGGCGTTCTCGCGCAGGTCGCCCAGCTCACGCGCGGCGGCGACCCGAGCGATGATCACGGGCCGTTGCCTTGTGCGCAGGTCGTCCAGCTCGGAGGTCAGCTGATCGAGCCCTTCGTGCGACAGGTAGGTCGGTGCGGCAGTAGGCCGGAGCGGCGCATCCCGCGGCGGCGGCGTCCTGCGCGGCTGTCGCTGGGTCAATGCCTTCCGGCTCGGCCTGGCGACCGGAGCGGTGCTCGGCTCACTTGCGGCGCGCAGGCTTTTGCCCAGGCCGTGCGCCTTGGAGACGCCGTCCGGGGTCATCATGTTGGCAAATGGCAGCAGGCCGCCTGAGGCAAGGTCGCGGCCGGGCGCGGCGTTGCGCTCGGCGATCGCGCTGAGCAGGGCGTCCTCGTACTCCTCGTGGGCGTCGGTCTCGGCCCACCAGACGCGCAGCTCGGGCAGGACTGACAGGGTGCGCAGCCAGTGGCCGCCACTGTGCGGCCGTGAGTCGCCGAGTGGCGTGGCGTACATCGCCGCCAGCCGCGAGCCGACCGACTTGGCAGAGCGGCCGACGAAGAGGATCGGCTCGTTGGGCAGCCAGAACTCGTGCAGCCGCCGCGCGACGTCCGCCGGCGCAGGAGTCTCGCCGTCGAGCGTCAGTGCCGGGACGTGTTCCAGCCAGCGACGAACGGCAACGATGTCAATGGGCGCATCGGCCAGCGCTGAGGGCAGCTCAATGACGAAGATGCCCGGCGCCCGGGACGGCACTGGCCGCTCCCACTGCGTAGGCCCATCCACGAGCAGCCCCAGTTCCTTGATCAACTCGCTCGCGCCCGGGCGCCGGGCGCTCAGCGGCTGCCCGGTCATTGGCGGCATCGGTATTCGGCGATCTTCACCCAGCGCATTGTCGCCGACCGGACGCATCCAGGTTCTATCGTTCCTGACTCGCCACCCAATGGCCATCGCGATAGGCGTACCAGCGCTCGGTGATGTCAGTAACGCCCGGCACGACGCGCGCGCGTTGGTAGCGCTCGCGCAGAAGCGCCTCGAGCTCCTCGGGCGTTTCGACTCGCTCGATCAGCTCAACAGCGACGCGCGCGAACTCCGAATCGTTGTACGGATTGGTTACCAGTCGAACAGCCGCCAACTGATCGTCTCCCTCGGCGCCGCCTATGCGGCCCTATCTTCGCGATCACCGGGTCCGTTGCTGTTCGTGTTGCCCATTCGGCGCCTCCTATGAGCACGAATCTGGCCTGCGCGGCGCCGTGATCGCACTACACGCACACGGCGGCCATGTGTAGGACTCGTGTCGAAACGCGGCGCGCCGCGGAAGATCTAGCGCTCGTCGCTATTGATCGGTTATCACTGGCGCGCATATTGTTCGCTGCGATCGCGCTGCGCGTGCTGTCGTTGTCGTGTCGGCACGTCGCGATGTAGAGGAGGTGGCGAAGATGGCCCGTCGAGTGACAATGCTTGCGCTGCTGGCCGTTGCCGCCGCGGCCTTCGGACTGCCCGGTACCGCGGCCGCTGCAGGCCCGTATCAGGTCGCCGTCAAGATCGACCACTGCCAGTCCACCGGCGGGGCGCACAATCGCGGCTATGTCGAGCTCAAGGTCAAGGCGCGCGAGGTGGGCAAGACCGGCACGAACGTCTTTGTTGTCCTGAGCGAACGCCAGGAAAGCTCGGGCTTGGGTTTCAGCACGCAGTCGACGTGGCCCAAGGAAACGTCGATGAGGTTCCCTGATAACGGGACGACGTACTTCCATGTCACGGACCGGCGCTACGACTTCACCAAGAACGACGAGCTCGTCACGAGGCTCGTCATCACGGTCAAGTTCAAGAACAATGTCGGCAAGACGCTCGCGACACGGACGGTCGACGGGTCGCCCTGCTGAAGGGACTGAGCTAAGCGGCTTAGGAACCCCGACTCGAGCGGAGCTGCCTGGCGAGCGCAGTCACCCGCCGCCAGCGGTGTACTGCGCGCCGGTCCTCGACAGGGGTGAGCGGGCGCTCGCCGAAGCTGCCTAGCTGGTAGTCGGCGGCGAGCAGCGCCATCTCGCGCCCGAACGGCGCGCCAAAGATGCGCGTCGCGTGCTCGCGTGGCGTCTCCGATGCGGCACGGCCCGCGTCGCTTGCCGCCAGGGCGGCAAGCGACGCGAGATACGCCTGAGACGCGTTGCTCGGCGCGGCGCGGCGCGCCCGCGGCAGCCGCAGATGCGGCATTGCCGGCAGCTCGGGCAGGCTGAATGGCTCGGACGAGCGGATCTCGTCGATGTCGCGGCCGCGCTGGCGCCGCTCCGGTCGCTGGAGCGTCTCGGCGATGAAGCGCAGCAGAACGAGCGCGCCGACGATGACGAAGACGATCACCAGCCAGGTGAAGTCGGGCGGCGGGCCGGTCGGTGGCTGGGGCAGTAGCCCGCCGCCCGATGGCACGGGCGGAGTGAAGACCGACGGCTGCGGCGCGGTGCTCGCCGGCCCGAGCAGGCCGATGATCAGGTTGAACAGGGCAAATACGGGCACGGCGAGGATGTAGCCGATGATCAGCACCAGCGGCACAAGCGGACCGAGGATGCCGGCCAGCGCGGCGCTGACGGGCAACCCGAGCGCGGCCGAGAGCGGCACGCCGATGAGCAGCAGCGCGCCGACGATGGCCAGCAGCATGACCACCCAGCGCCTGCGCGCACCGCGGTCGATGGCCTCGACCTCGAGATCGGCCAGGCGCCCGAGGCCGAGCGCGAGCAGACCGGCCGCGACGAAGCTGAGCGTGGCCGCAAACGCGGCAGTGCCAAAAGTCGGGTTGTCGCTCAGGCCGCTCAGCCAGGCGGTCAGCCAGAAGGCGACGAGCCCGGGCACGCCAAAGTTGAAGACGCGTTCAGTGGCCAGCGTGTCGGCGAGGTCGGAATGGGCCGCGCCGCGCAACACTGCGAGTCCGAGCAGCCAGCTGCCGGGGTTGAGCAGCGCGAAGCGGATCAGGGCGCCGGGATCCGTCCACGATGGGTCGGCCAGCACGGCCGCGATCGCCGCCGCACAGATCGCGGCCACGGTCAGGATGGCCGCGTAACGCGACTGCGCCAGCGTCGCAAACGTCTGTGCCAGGACCATCCCGATCGCCACGCCGAGCGCGAAGTGGCCGATGCCCAGCTCGAGCGTGAAGTGAATTCCCAGCCATTGGATGCCGACGTAGATGAGCGTGATCCATGCGGCTTCCATGGTCACGACCGCTAGCCACGTAAGCGCGGACTCAGCCGACCATTTCGAGCGCACGCGCCGTCCTCCAATCAGGCTCGAGTCGACAGATCGTCGCCGGCAGGCCCAGCGTGCGCGCTCGTGCGGTTGCCTCGGCGGCGTGACGGCCGATCGAAGCGACACGCACCTGGCGACCTGACATCGCCACTCGGCGCAGCACCTGTGCGTAATCCTCGCCATCACGTGCGGACAGGGCGACGAGGCTGGTGGTCGGTGGCATGCGCTGCCCAAGCTGGTGGAGGAGCTGCGCGTATGGCAATGAGGCCCAGCGGCTGATGTCGGCGAGCTGGTCCGCGATGCGCTCGATCTGGCTGGTGGTGGCACTCGGTGCCAGGTACGCCCAGCGCGCAGTGGACTGGCTGGCGTAGGCGTTGACCGCCAGGCCGCACGCGACGCCACCCGAGATCAGGCTGCGGGCCAGCGACATGGCCGCCACGCACAGGCTTTCGACCAGCTCGTCGTCGTACTGCATCATCCAGAACGCGCCGGGCAGCGTCTGCGCGTCCATGGCGATGAGCACGTCCTGCTCGCGGACCGGGTCGTAGCGTCGGCTGACCGTCCTGCCCAGGCGCGCCGTGGCCTTCCAATGGACGCGGCGCAGCGAGTCGCCCGGCTGGTACGGGCGCACGCCGGAGAACAGCGCCGGCTCCTCGAACAGGCCGCGCCTGACGCGCGTCGTTCCGGGCAGCTCGCTCAGCGGCGCGCTGGCGCGAACGGGGACGTGGCGCGGGACGACCAGGTAGCGCAACTTCGCCGGCCTCTCCTCGTCGACGCTATCCGACGCAAAAAGGTCTGCGACGCGCAGGCGGTACCCGTCGAACTCGTAGATGCCGCGCCGCTGTGCCTCGATGTGCAGCCGGCGCGTGACGCGCTGGAACCAGCCCAGCGTCCAGGTCGTGCGCAGAATCGCAAGCCCGGGCCTGTCGGAGACCTCCAGCCTGCGCCCGACAAAAGCGGCCGAGTCGCTGACGTAATCCTCCACCTCCAGCCACGGAAGCGGCAGCAGCTTCCGGTTGCGGACGGTGATCTCGAAGTCGATCTGCTCGCCGATGATCGCCCGGTGCGACCCCAGGCGGCGCTCATACGTCACCGCGCGCAGCCCGAACCTGCTCCACAGCGAGCGCAGGATCCAGACGAGGTCGACGACGACGCCGATGGCGAGCAGGCCCGGGGCACCGATCACCGCGCCGAAGATGATCAGGGTGATGCCGGCACCCAGGCCGATCATGACGCGCTCTTGGCGACCTGTTCCTCGTCCACGCCCGTGGGTGGCGCGTCGACTGCGCGGAGCACGGCCGTGATCACGTCTGCTGCCGACGTGCCGCGTAGCGAGTAGTCCAGGTCGAGCAGCACGCGGTGCGTGAGCACGGCCGGCGCCATGGCCTTGACGTCGTCTGGTAGCACGAAGTCGCGGCCGTCGAGGAAGGCAAGGGCCTGTGCCGCGCGGTAGAGCGCGACCGTCGCGCGCGGGCTGCCGCCCAAGCGGACCTCGCGCCGGTCGCGCGTGGCACGCACGAGACGCACGACATAGTCCTCGACCTCGTCCGCGACAAGGATCGTGCGCACGGTTTCGCGCATCGCGAGCAGCGTTTTTCCGTCGACGATGGGTGAGACGGAGTCGAGCGGCTCGGCGGCGGTCCGGTAGCGGCTCGCGATGCGCCGCTCGTCGGTCGCGTTCGGATAGCCCATCGACAGGCGCACGATGAAGCGGTCGAGCTGCGCCTCGGGCAGAGCGAAGGTGCCCTCGAGCTCGATCGGGTTCTGCGTGGCGAGGACCAGGAACGGATCGGGAAGTGGCCGCGTCTCGCCCTCGATCGAGACCTGGCTCTCCTGCATCGCCTCGAGCAGTGCCGACTGCGTGCGCGGAGTGGCGCGGTTGATCTCGTCCACGAGCAGGATGTTGGTGAACACCGGGCCGGGCACGAAGCGGAAGTGATCGCCCTCGAGCAGGCTGGCGCCAAGAACGTCAGATGGCAGCAGATCGGGCGTGCCCTGGATGCGCCCGAACGTGAGGCTGAGCGAGCGCGCGAAGGCGCGCGTGAGGAGCGTCTTGCCCACGCCGGGTACGTCCTCGACGAGGGCATGGCCGTCGGCCAGCAGCGCGACGGCGAGCAGCCGCAGCGCTCCATCGTCGACAACGACGGCACGGTCGACGGCTGCACGCAGCTCCGACCAGAAGCGCCGACCCTCCTCGTGGTGCATTCGCGCAGTGTCGCCGATCCGTATTCTTCGAGCCCGTGTCTCTGCAATCACTGTGGCATCACGCCGACTTCATGAAGCTGTGGGGCGGACAGACCGTGTCCTCGCTCGGCTCGGTGGTGACGCGCACGGCCGTGCCTCTTGTGGCGTTGCTCGTGCTCGGTGCCGGCCCGTTCGAGATGGCCATGATCATCGTGTCGGCGAGTCTGGCCGTGCTGCTCGTCGGCCTCTTCGCGGGCGCGTGGGTCGATCGCCTTCGCCGCCGCCCGCTGTTGATCGGCGCCGACGCGCTTCGCGCCGTGCTCCTGTTCTCGATCCCGGCCGCCTACCTGGCAGGAGTGCTCCGGCTTGAGCAGCTCTACCTCGTGGTCTTCCTCGAGGGCTGCCTCGGCGTTCTGTTCGACGCTGCATATCCGGCCTACGTCCCGTCGCTGATCGGGGTCGAGCGAGTGGTCGAGGGCAATAGCAAGCTCGCCGCGAGCTCATCGCTGGCGGAGATCGGCGGCCCGGGACTGGCCGGCGGGCTCGTGTAGCTCATCGGTGCACCGTTCACGATGCTCGTCGACGCCGTCTCGTACGTCTTCTCGGCGGTGACGCTGCTGCTCATCCGCTCGCCCGAGCCGGCCCGGCCGCCGCGCGTCGCGACGACCCACATCCGCCACGAGATCGCAGAAGGCCTGCGCCTGGTCAGCCGCCACCCGGTGCTCGTGCCGCTGACGCTGCGCTCGGTCATCGCCCATGTCGCCGGCTCGTTCTACGGCGTGCTGTACACGATCTACCTGATCAATGAGCTCCATCTCAATCCGCTGCTTCTCGGCATCGTTGTGTCAGCCGGGCGGCGTCGGCTCGCTGGTCGGCTCGTTCTTCGCGCAGCGCGTGATCGGTCGCCTCGGGATCGGGCCGGCGCTCATCTGGATGGCCGTCGGCGGGTCCTTGCTCGGAGTGCTCACGCCGCTCGCCGGCGGACCCATCGCCCTCGCGACGCTGATGGTCTTCCTCCCTCAGCTCATCGGCGACGGGCTCGGGACGATCGAAGAGGTCGCCGAGCTGTCGCTCATCCAGGGTGTCATCCCGGATCGCATCCTGGGCCGTGTCAACGCCACGCTCGAGGTCTTCTCGCACGGCATCGCCTATCCGCTCGGCGCGCTGCTCGCCGCGGCTTTGGCCGGCGTCATTGGAGTTCGTGGCGGCATAGCCATCGGCTGGGCGGGCATGGCCGTGTCGATCCTGCTGCTCGTCTTCTCGCCACTGCCGCGCGTCCGCCAGCCGTCGGACGTGGCCGCCATCGAGGAGATATCCGGACCCTCAACCGGCGGCTAGACTCCGGCGAATGTCGATCATCGCCAGCGTTCTGGTGGCCATCGTGGCCCTCCTGCACGCGTGGTTCTTCGTACTGGAGATGATGCTGTGGCGCAGGCCGCTCGGGTTGCGCACCTTCGGGATGACCGCGGAGCAGGCCGAGGCGACCGCCGTCCTGGCAAGCAACCAGGGCCTGTACAACGGTTTTCTGGCCGCCGGACTCGTCGTCGGCCTCCTCGCCGCCGGACCGACCGGCTTCTACTTCAGGTTCTTCTTCCTGTCAGGCGTCATAGTTGCCGGTGTGTTCGGCGCTGCGACGGTCTCGAGACGGATCCTGTTTGTACAGGCAGTACCTGCTGCGGTCGCGCTTGTGGCCGTTCTGCTGGTCGGCACCTGACATGGCGCGCGTTACGGGCCTGCACGTAGGTGTCTTCGTCCTCGTCGCCGCGCTCGCGAGTGCATGCGCTAATTCTCCGACTCCTACGGCAAGCCCGACTCAAACCCTGGCGCCCTCAATAGCGCCTTCCGCACCGACTGCGCCACCAACTACTGCGACGATCGCTGCCAGCCCAACGGCAGCTCCAAGCCCAACGGCAGCGGCCAGCCCGACGTCGGCTCCCAGCCCCACCCTTGTCCCAACTGGACCGACCCCCGAGGCGACTCCGACCGAGACTGTTGCACCCAGCCCGACGATCCAAGCGAGCACCGACCTGGTCGAGGTAGCCGCCGGCGGCGGATCAGCAGACCCGGCAGCCGGGGCAGTGGCACTGATGCCCGAATTCAGCGACCAACTGGTTTGGCCGTTGCGGCCGACGGCACGATCTGGATCGTCGATAGCAATGCCGCGACACTGCTGACGGTCACGCCTGACGGCCTGATCCATACCGCGGCCAGCGCCATGATCGGGCCGCAGGGCATGTGTCTCACATCTGGTGGTCAGCCATTTGTGGCGGATCGGGGCGCCAACAGCATTGTCACCACCAACGGCAAAGGCGGCGTCAAGGCTGTCGCCGGCAACGAGTTCCACGCGGCATTCCAGGGCGACGGTGGGCCGGCCAAGAACGCGTACCTGTCACAGCCGTATGACGTGGCGAGCGACGCCGCGGGCAACCTCTATATCGCCGATGCGAGAAACGCGCGAGTGCGCTTCATCGATGCCCAGACGGGCAAGATCAGCACCATCGCCGGCAATGGCACTCAAGGATTCGCGGGCGACGGCGGACCGGCCACGGACGCCGAGCTCAACAACCCCCAGGCAGTCGCCGTTGATTCGGCGGGAACCGTTCTGTATATCGCCGACTATGGCGATTCACACCTGCGCCGGGTTGATCTGGCCACGGGCATCATCACGACCGTCTTGGGCAGCGGCGCAGGGTCCGTGGCGTACGACCCGAAACTGACGGCGCTCCAGGTCGCGCCAACGCGCCTCATTGCGGTTGCCCTCGATGCCCAGGGAAATGTCTACGTGCCGGTGTTCTTCACCGACAAGGGCCAGGTCGTGATGCGCGTAGATGTGACTGGGCACCTTTCGATTGCCGCGGGTGGAGGCACGAGCTCAGACCCGGGGGTGGCGGCCACGGACTTCCGCCTGCCGTCAGTCGAGGCTCTCCAGATCGAGCCGTCTACGGGCGCTCTCTTGATCGCCTCGAATGACGGCAGGGTCTACCGCATACCTGGCGTCGCCACGCCGGTCGCCCCTTAGCGCGGGATTACGTAAGGCTGTCGACGGCGCTTTACTGAGCCGCGGCGATCCCTCCGGTCCACTTCTTTCTCGCGCGGCGATCTTCCTGGGCCAGCTTGTCGACCGGCACGGGGCGCGCGAACAGGTAGCCCTGTCCGAATTCAACACCGAGGCCTTTGAGCGTGTCGGCCTCTTCGCGGGTTTCGATGCCCTCGGCAACGAGGCGACAGCCGGCGGTGCGCGAGAAGTGGCGCATGCCGACAACCATTGCCTGGCGCCCCAGGTGTCCGTTCACGCGCCGGACGAGACCGATGTCCAGCTTCACGAAGTCTGGCCGCATGTCAATGATGTGGCCGAAGTTGGCCACCCCGGCGCCGGCATCGTCGACCGCGACTCGAATGTCCTTGCCCAATGCGCGGATCGCGGCGCGTAGGGCGTCGTAGTCGGCGATCATCTCGTGCTCAGTGATCTCGATCACCACCGGGCGCTCGGCCGAGCGCAACACTGCTTTGAGTCGCTCGGCGTCGCCCAACAGGCTGGGCGAGACGTTGACATCGAGCCACGTGCCCGGAGGTAGCATCTTCGAAGCCGCCACAGCTGCTTCGAGGGTGGCAAGCTCGAATTCCCGCCCCAGGCCGACCGACCATGCGTCGGCGAAACACAGGTCCGGGCGCTGACCGGTATCGAAGCGGGTAAGCGCCTCGTAGCCCACGACTTCACTCGTATCGAGGTCGACGATCGGCTGAAATACCGGGTGGAAGGCCCGCGCTGCGAGTATCGCGGAGAGCGTCTCGCGCAGCTCGGCCGAGCGATGCCTTGAGTGCAATCGCTCCGCGAGCAGCGCGCTCGACGCAGCACTGAACAACATGATGCCCGGCATCTTCTCCACCAGCGTACGCGCGAAGCGAGCCTCGAAGGTCCCGATGACCAGAACGCCGGCGACGTGGTCGCCGTGGACGATGGGCCCATGCGCGGTGGCCCTCAGGCCGCTCGGTGATTGGCCGATCCAGTAGGCTGCGGGGTCGCTATCCTCGTACTCCGCCCACGGCCCGGCAGCTGCCCGCTCCCGCACCAGTGCTGCTCGTTCAGGTGGCAGGTGCAAGTCTTCGAGCTCCGGATACCCGGCTGGCGCGCTCCGGGCGATGACCTGGACGTCAACAGGCCCCAGGAAGGCCTCGACGGCAGCCGCACCCACGAAAGGCAGCTTCACGAGCTCATCGCAGATTGCCTGGGCGGCCTCCTCCAGCGAAGAGTCGAGGGCGACCTTCTGGACGCTCTCAGCGAGCGCCGTTCGCACGCGGAGATCGAGGGCCACCTCATTCTCTGCCTCCCGCAATTCCGTGACGTCGCGAGCCAGGACTACGTAGCTGACGACCGTCGCATCTGCATCGAGCACAGGCGTCATGCTGACCTCGAGTTGGCGGGTGCCGTCCACGCCGAGCCTCTCTATCGATTGGAGCCAGGGCCGGCCCGCAAGCGCCGCCTGCTCAATGCGGCCGAAGCCGTCGAGTCCGAACAACTCTCCAGCGATCTCGGCCGCGGGGTGGCCCACGACAGCGTCGACCGTCAGGTTGTTCGTGGCTCGGAATGCCGGATTCGCGTAAGTCACGATGCCCTGGGGGTTGATGACGACCACGCCGTCGACTATCTGCTCGAGCACCCCCGCCAGCAGCTCTCGCTCACGGCGGATGGCCTCGCTCTTCGTCACGTCGCGCCAAGTGGCGAAGAACCCATCGTTAAAGCGAAGGATCTGGATGCTGAGCGCTCCGACAGCGCTCGTGCCTGCGGGGTGCGGGATGGCGTACGCCACGCTGTCGTCCACGCACGGCTCCCCGGTCTCGACAACCGCGCGGCATGTTGCGGCAAATGACGTGCCCCGCAGCGCGGGCGCCCAGTCGGGCACGAGCGAGCCTATCAATGCGTCGGGTGGACGGCCAAGGAACTCGCCGGCAACGGAGTTCGCGAATTCGACCTTGAAGCCGACGATCGCATCGTCGTCGTCGCGTACGGCCGAGCACAGCAAAACGGCGTCGAGAACTGCGTCGAGCGAGCCGTGCAGCAGGGCCACCAGGCGCCTGACCGTCTCTTCGGCGCGTTTCCTCGCTGTGATGTCGCGCAGGAACACGGCCGTACCCGCCTGTGTCGGGCAGGCCAGGACACCGACCCACGGTTCGCGGAGACCGATCTGATGCTCGTACTCGATGGCGACCGGGAACGACACCCTGACCGTCTGGTATCGCGTCCCCACGATCTCCGGGAAAAGGTCCCAGGGGCGTCGACCCACGAGTTCAGCGGCTGTCGTTCCTATTAGCCCAAGGGCTACGGGGTTGGCATAGGTGACGAGCAGGTTGGCGTCGAGGGCGACGAAGCCCAGCGGCATGTGCTCAACGGTCTCGGCGCTCAAATCGGAGAACAACTGCAGTTTGGCGACCGGTCCCGCATGCAGGCCCGACACGGCGCCTGGGGAGACAGCCGCTAACGCCGCCGTTGGCGCGGACTCGGGCGAACTTGCCCGGCTCTGAGGCTCGCTCATAGAACTTTCCCGGGGCCGGCGCAGGGGCGCCGATCCCGTGCCATCGGCGGAATCGGGGCGGTATTGACTGAACCCGTATTCGTCGAGGCGATCCTCTCCAAGATCGGTATACAGCGCATGTCAATCGGCGCCAGCTGACGGGTTGATCGCTTGACCACGTGAACTGAACGATCAGGTCACAAATCGCTTGACGTGCGTCGGTACCATTAACTCGGCAATGATCGCGCGCGAAACGGGGGGCCAGAAGCAACTACCGATCAGCCCTGCGTGCTGATCGTCGATCACGATCACTCGCTGCGCGCGCTATTCCGCTCGGCCCTCGAGCAGGCAGGCTTCGCCACAGTGGAGGCAACCAGTGGCGACGAAGCCCTGAGCGTCGTTGAACGCAAGGCGGTCTCGACCGTGCTCCTCGACGTGCACATCGGCGGGCTGTCCGGACTTGAAGTTGTGCAGACGCTCCGCCGTCAGGCCGAGACGGCCAGCTTGCCGATCCTGCTGGTGGCCGGCCCCGGCACGGCCGACCTGGTCGTCCAAGGCCTTGAGGCAGGCGCCAACGATTTCCTGACCAAACCGGTTCGGGTTGGAGAGCTCGTGGCCCGCGTCCGCGGCCTCGTCCGCAACCACCAAGCGTGGGCGGATCGCCTGCAAGAAGAGCTCCGTGCACGGTCAGCGGTCGTCGAGGCGTTTGGGCAGCTGGCCGTCGATGGATCGCCTGAGGAGGTCGCTCAGGTTGTGGTCTCAACGCTCGTTGCCCAGACTCACGCTGAGTTCGTTGCCCTGCACCAGG
>DATCGV010000050.1:0-4880 GCA_036508755.1 Candidatus Limnocylindrales bacterium
GGTGGTGGGCGGTGAGGGACTCGAACCCCCGACTTCCTCGGTGTAAACGAGGCGCTCTAACCAACTGAGCTAACCGCCCGACGCCAGCGAGTTCGCCTGCAAAGAATACGGCGGCCGTCACGGCCGCCGTAGATCAGCGAATTGGTGCCCAGGCCGGGACTTGAACCCGGATGACTTGCGTCATACGCCCCTCAAACGTACGCGTATACCAATTCCGCCACCTGGGCACTGGTACCGAGGGAGGGACTTGAACCCACACGACCTTGCGGTCACTAGGTCCTGAACCTAGCGCGTCTGCCTATTCCGCCACCTCGGCGCGCAGCCTGCAACGCATTTCTACGCTCCAGGCGAGGGCCGAGTTTAGCACGCGATGGACGCTAAGCCAGGCTCACTGTCTGCGCGCCGCCGCCCGGCCGTCAGGTACCGGCGAGCTTGAAAGTCGCGAAGCAGAAGATGCAGAACAGGATGCCGAGGACGAGCGTGAACTGGAACAGCCGCTTCTCGATGCCGCGCCGGCTGCGATACACGCTCGAGTCGCCACCGAAGGCCGCACCGAGGCCCGCGCCGCGTGACTGAAGCAGAACGGAAGCCATCAGCGCGACACTGATCAGCATCTGGCCGAAGAGCAGGATCGTTGTCATCCGGCGGGAGGATAGCAGGCGCGGCCGCTCAACCCTCGAGCAGCGACCTGCCGGTCATCCCTTCGGCGATGGGCACGCCGACGAGATCGAGCAGAGTCGGGGCAACGTCGGCGAGCACGCCGTCGTGCATCCGCCGGCCGATCACGGCCTTGCCTACCAGCACGATCGGCACGGGGTTGAGCGAATGGGCGGTCATCGGATGGCCCTGCTCATCGACCTCCTCGTCGGCGTTGCCGTGATCGGCGGTGATGCACAGCAATCCGCTTTCCGGCAGGGCGTCGACGACCTTGGCCAGGCAGCCGTCGATGTACTCAACGGCCGTGACCGTCGCGTCCCACACTCCCGTGTGGCCGACCATGTCCGGGTTGGCGAAGTTGGCCACGATGAAGTCGTAGCTGCCGCCGCGCATCGCCTTGGTCAGTGCATCGGTCACGCCGTGCGCGCTCATGTCGGGCTGGAGGTCATAGGTGGCGACCTTGGGGCTGGCCACGAGCATCCGCTCCTCGCCCGGGAAAGCCTGCTCGATGCCGCCGTTGAAGAAGTACGTGACGTGCGCATACTTCTCAGTCTCGGCGACGTGGAACTGCTTCCAGCCCAGCTTCGAGAAGACCTCGGCAAGGCTGGTCACGGTCAGCGGTGGATATGCGACCTCGACCGGCAACCCGGACTCGTACTCGGTCATGGTGACGACGAACAGGCCCCGAGGCCGAGCGCCGCGGTCGAGGCAGTTCGCGTCGAACTCGTCTCCGTCGACCAGGGCGTGGATCAGCTCGCGCGCGCGGTCGGCGCGGAAGTTGAAATGGAGGACCACGTCGCCGTCATGGACCGTTCCGTCGGCGCTGTCGATGACCGTGGGCTGGATGAATTCGTCGTTCTCTTCGCGCGCGTAGCCGTCGAGGACTGCCTGGGTCGCTGTCGCCGAGCGCAGGCCACTGCCGTGGACGATCGCCTCGTAGTGGCGCGCGACGCGCTCCCAGCGCTTGTCGCGGTCCATGCCCCAGTAGCGGCCGCCGATCGTGGCGATGCGCGCTCCGGGATGGGCCTCTTTGAGGCGCTGCTCGAAGTCGGGCACGAACTCGATCGCCGAGCGCGGCGGAGTATCGCGGCCGTCGAGCAAACCGTGGACTACGACGTCCTGCGCCCCGGCCTGCCGCGCGAGTTTGGCGACAGCCACGGCATGGCGATCGACCGAGTGGACGCCACCGGGACCGACGAGACCGATCAGATGCAGGCGATGTCCCTGCGCTGCCCGGCGCACCGCCGCCAGGAGGGCGCTGTTCTCGAAGAAGCTGCCGCTCTCGATCTCGGCGTCGATGCGCGGCAGGTCCTGGACGACCGGCCGGCCCGCGCCAAGATTGAGGTGGCCAACCTCACTGTTGCCCATCTGGCCCTTGGGCAGCCCGACGGCGCCCTCCGATGCCCGGAGCAAGGCGTTGGGCCATTGCGCGAGGAGACCGCGCCAAACGGGCATCTTCGCCGCACGAATTGCATCCGCCGCGGGCCGCCGGCCGACGCCGAAACCGTCGAGGACGACGAGGACCAGCGGGCGCGGCCGCGCGTTTGCGGGGCCGCTCACGCCGCGCCCGCCGTGGCGCTCGATCGTGCCTGGGCCGTCATGCCCGCGCGGGCGACGATGCCCGCCATCTCGTCGATCTTGAGGCTCGCGCCGCCGACGAGGGCGCCGTCGATGTCCGGTTCGTTGAGGAACTCGTCGATCGCCGCGCTCGTGACGCTCCCGCCGTACAGCACGGGAATGCTCTCGGCATCGATGTCGCTCTCTGTGAGGACCTTGCGGATGGCCTGCGCCATCGTGGCCGCGTCACTGCCGCGCGCGGTCCGGCCCGTGCCGATGGCCCACACCGGTTCGTAGGCGATTACGAGATCAGCCGGCAGGTCGCGGCCGAGCCGGCGAACCTCGGCGATCGTCGCCTCGAGCTGGCTGCGGACTGTCGATTCGGCACGGCCCTGCTCGCGCTCCTCGAGCTGCTCGCCGACACACAGGATAGGCCGCAGTCCGGCCTCGAGGCAGCGCACGATCTTGTGCGCGACAAGCACGTCGTCCTCGCCCTGGTCGCGGCGGCGCTCGGAGTGGCCGACGATCGACCAATCGGCCAGGCCGACCAGCATCTGGGCGGAGATCTCGCCGGTGTAGGCGCCCGCCTGCTCGGCGTGCACGTTCTGGGCTCCGACCTCAACGTCGGTGCCCTGCAACGCCTCGCGCACCGCACGCAGACAGACGTACGGGGAGCAGATGACGCGCGTGACGCCTTCGACTTTCGTGGCGGCCGCGATGTCGGCGGCAAGGCCGCCGGCAGTGGCCGGAGTCGTGTTCATCTTCCAGTTCCCGGCAATGATCACCGGTCGAGCAACGTTCATGTCCACCTCGGGGCGTTTTCCATATCGTCGTTCGTGGCGTGGAGCGCAATAGAGCCGATCAGATCGAAAGCGCGTTGCACTTGGCTCCGTGACAGGTCGAGCCGCGCGGCAAGCTCGGAGAAAGTCGCCTCCGGGGCGCGGCGGCGTTCGACGGCCACGCGCCGCGCGTCGCGCGACAGCAGGCGCAGCCCGCCACGCTGCTCTAGCAGCTCGATCGCGGCCAGCTGGCGCCGCGCGGCGACTACGGCGCGCTTCAGGTTCGCGTTCTCGGCATTGACCACGCGGTTGAGATGACCGGTCAGTGAGCGGCCGACGAGCTGGGCCTCGAGCTCCAGGATCGTTGCCGTGGCGCCGATCCGCCGCATCAGTGCCATCACCGTCTCGGCACTCTTCCAGGTCAGCACTCCCCTGCCCCGCCTGGTGCGCGCGCCGGCTGGCAGCCCCATGGCCGCCAGCCGGCGCGCCATGGGTTCCAGCTCAGCTTCGTCGACGACGAGCTCGAGGTGCGTACCAGTGACTGTCACGCTGAGTGAGCCGCGCGCCAGGAACGCGCCGCGCAGATAGGCGACGCGGCAGTGATCTGCGGCCGCGTCCCAGTCGAAGGCCTGGTTCGCGGCGGCGTCCTCGAGGCGGACGGCCAAACGGCCGATGAGCGGCGTCCGTGCGCGGCCCTCGGCCGCCGAGCCGAGCCCGGCCCGTTCAGCCACGCGGTCGCAGCGCCGCGCCGGCTCGATCGCCGCGAGCTCGGCGCGCAGCGCGGTGACGAGCTCGGACGTCAGGGATGCGACCACTCAGGAGCGTACCTCGACGAGCGCGCCGTCATGCCGGCCCACGGTTCGGTCGTCATATAGCGCGAGGATGGCCGCCGCCAGCTTGCGCGAGTCGTGGCGATGCGCGTTCCGATCGTCGACCACGTCGCGCGGCATGATCCGTGGCGACCCGGTTCGGCGGCCCGCGACGTCGATCGTGACCGGAGCTGCAGGATCGTCCGGCAGCTGCTGGGCGTGCGTGTTGCTGTTGACCAGGACGGCGTCGACCATGCCCGACAAGCCGTGGGAGGCGAGCGCGGCGAGATGATCGGAGACCGAATAGCCCTCGGTCTCGCCAAGCTGCGTGGCAACGTTGCATACGAAGAGCCGCGCGGCGGGAGTGTTCGCCAGTGCCTCGCGCATGCCCGGCACGAGCAGCGGCGGCAGCAGGCTCGTGTACAGGCTGCCCGGGCCGATGACGACGATGTCGGCGCTGGCGATCGCCGACAACGCCTCGGCGGAGGGTGTGACGTCGTCGGGCGTGATCCAGATACGCTGGATGCCCTTGGCGTGCTCGATGTGCGATTCGCCCTCGAGCGTCGTCCCATCCTCGAGCTGCGCGTGGAGGGTGATCGGCCGGCCCGCAACGGGAATCACGCTGCCGCGCACGGCGAGCACCCGGTTCGACTGGCGCACGGCCTCCTCGAAGTCGCCGGTCACGTCGGTCAGTGCCGCGATCAGCAGGTTGCCGAAGGCGTGGCCGGCGAAATGCGGATCGTGTCCTTCGCCCGCTGGAAATCGGTACTGGAGCAGGCTGTTCATCGCCGGCTCGGCGTCGGCCAGCGCCGCGATGCACATCCGGATGTCGCCCATCGGCGGCACGCCCATCTGCGTGCGCAGCTTGCCCGACGAGCCGCCGTCGTCGGCTACCGTCACCACCGCTGTGATGTTGCTGGTAGCTTCCTTGAGACCCCTCAGCAGCACCGACAGGCCCGTTCCACCGCCAATCGCGACGATGCGCGGGCCGCGCGCGCGGGCACGACGCTGGTAGAGCATCTCGGCCAGCGGCTCGTCGTGGCTCTGGTACGGCGCGACCAGCGCGCGCAGCACGCGC
>DATCGV010000051.1:0-3393 GCA_036508755.1 Candidatus Limnocylindrales bacterium
CGGCCGAAGGGAGGGTGGTCGCCACGAGGAGCCTGCGAGGGAGCGTGGCGGCCGTGTTGTTCGGTCTTGGTCGCGGAGCGCCGGAGTGTTCGGCGCTCCGCGTTGGAGCCCTGGGCTAGCGGCTTGCCTTACTTGCTCGGCGGCGAGCCAGACGGGCACGGGATGACGTAGTGATACTGATCGCGGCAGTCCTGCGCCGACGCTGCCGGGCTCGAGCCGGTCGTGCTCGGCGCGCTGCTCGGGGCTGTACTCGGCGCGCTGCTTGCAGTCGGCGGTGTCGTCGAAGCAGTGGCGATGTGCCAGATGCCGCCGACGCCGTCGCCGTTCTTGTCACCGGGCTTGCTGTCGCCGGCGAAGGTGTAGAGCGGAACGTGGTTGAAGGTGACCTGCAGGCCGCCGGTCGGGCCGGTGATCGTCGCGAAGCTGGACGCGGTGAGACCGGCCCCGAGAGTGATTGCACTCGCGCTCGCGACCGTCAGCGCGGGCCAGTTGGCAACGCACTGGCTCGACGTGCAGTTGCTCTTGTCGGCCACGTCCTTGTCGAAGTGGTACAGGGTCAAGCCGTTCGGTCCGACGAAGTTGCCGGCGCTATCGAGCGAGACGGTTGGTCCGGTCGCGGCCAGTGATGGCGCGGCGGCCGTGGCCGGAGGGGGTGTGGCAGGCACGGTGGTTGGACTTCCCGATCCGCTGCACGCGGCGACGAGCGCCACGAGCAGCACCGAGACAGAGAGCATTGAGCGGCGCATCAGACAGACTCCTATTTCACGGCAGTAGTTGGTGCACGTAGGTTCTCTAAAACCAACCGGTTGGCGCAATACTCCTAGGTCTCGGACTTTGGTCCGACTTCTAGGCCCGACGGCGCGTCGCGCGCCCGCGCGTGGCCGGCCGAGGCGGATTGCCCAACACCGTGTTTCTCGCCGCGTCAGTCGAGGAGTTGCCCGGGCCGCTGGCCGGATCGGCCGATGGCATCACCATCGCTCTGCCGTGGGGCTCGTTGCTGCGCGCGGTGCTTGTCCCGGAAAGTGCCGAGTTCGCCGGGATCGCAGCGACCGCAAGGCCCTGCATGGTGATCGAGTTGCTCATCTCCAGCACCGACCGCGACTGGGCGAGCGAGGGGCTCACGCTGGACGAGACGGTCGCAGCCGGACTGGCGAAGCGTTACGCCGCGTCCGGATTACGCGTCGACGAATGGCGGGGAGCAACCGCGGCTGACGTCACCCGCCTGTCATCCGGCTGGGGCCGACGGCTCGGTATTCCGCAGCGCAGGCAGGCATGGATGTACTGCCTGCGCGTGCCGAGGATCTAGCGGGAATCTCAGCCGGGTCCTTTCGGACCCGGCTGATGGACTTACTTGGCCGGTGCCGTGGTCTTTTGCTTCTTGGTGCTTGTCTTTGGCTTCTTGCCGCCGCCCTTGCTGCCAGGGCCCTTGTCACCCATGATCGCGAACCTCCTGAGCTGGGTATGCCGTGATCGTAGCGGGCGGCGCGGCAGCCGTGGCTATGTCAGTGCGGGTTCAGGGCTGGGCCGTGAAGTTGATCGAGTCGAGCACCCCTTGGAGCACACTGTTGTCGCGCGGCCCATTGGTGTCGATCACGAGGCGCTGGCCGTCGACTTCGAGGATCCATATCCGGTCGACCTCGCCCGGAGTCAGGTCGTTGGTTGCGCCCAGCGGCAGCTGCCAGATCCGATAGAAGCCGTCACTGGTCAGGGTGCAGCCCGTGAAGCTGGCCGGTGCGGTCAGCGTCAATTGCTTCGTCGGCAATCCACCGATGGTGGCATCGGTTACCGCGCTGGCGGTCACGCTGGGCATCTTCGTCAGTGTCGTAACGAGGTCATCGACCGTGTCTCCCGGCAGCGGACTGAGCAATCCCAGGTTGTTGTGGCATGGATCCGCGAAGACCTTGGTGAAGAGCTGCATGCTGATGACGACGTGGCCGTCGGAATGGCTCAGTGCGACCAGGTTTGGGCCACCGATCGTCCCCCACCAATCGGCCGGCACGGTGAATGTCAAAGGCACGAGGAATGGCGACGCGGCCGCATAGGTCCCGGCTTCGATCGCGGCTGGGCCGTTGCTGTTGACCTGCAGCGACATCGGTGTCGGAGTGGGCGTCGGTGCCGGCGAAGCGCTCGGCGTTAGGGTCGGCGTGGGCGCCGGCCCTACGTTGGTTGTCGGCAGAAATTTGATCGCAAGCACCGCCACCACCACGATGGCGACGGCGGCGATTGCGAGCCGTGTCGCGTTCATTATCTGGGGCTCCTTCCACAGGCCGATCACGGCCCATTGACGTGTCTGGTCAATCGCGGTTCGCACCGCGTCGAAGGAGCGGTCGGGCAGCTCGTCAATGCCTTCGTCGAGGAAAGCCTTGATCAACAGATCTGGATCGCGTGTCGATCTCATGCCAACCGCTCCTGGGAGGTGGGTGCAATGCGCGCGTCAGCCTCCAGGCTTGCGCGCAGCGCAGCCGTCGCATGGTGCAATCGGGACTTGGCCGTCCCGAGGGGAATTCCGAGTCGCGTCGCAACGTCGGGCAAAGACAGCCCGACGTAGTGATGGAAGACGAGTACCGCGCGCTGCTCGAGCGTCAGCCTCCGGAAGGCACGATCGAGCTGATCGCGGTCATTGACGCGCAGGATGCCGACCGACTCGGCCTGCGCGGCTACCGACAACACCCTTATCTGAGCCCTCAGACGCGTGCGTCGCCTGGCCTCGGCGTAGCACTCGTGGGTCAGGATCCGGTGCAGCCATGGTTCGAAAGCGTCGAGGTTGCGTAGCGTCCGGAGCTGCCGCCAGGCTGAGATGAGCGCGGCCTGCACCGCATCATCAGCTCGATCGGCGTCGCGCAGGATGCGAAACGCGATTGCCATGCACTGGTCGCCCACCGTCCGGGCAAGGGCATCGAAGGCCTCTCGATCACCCTGCCGTGCGCGGTCGACGAGCGCTCGGTGCACCCCGACCCTCCCTGTTGGGTCCGCCCCTTCTGGACGGATCACCCTAGAGAGTCGGGAACCGCGCCGTATCGTTCAAACTTCGCCGGCCGACGCGGGTGGCTGTGCGCTTACACGGGTGATCGCGGTCGTTCCAAGCAAGCGGAACTATCGACGGCGCCGACTAGTTCTGCGCCCGATCCGGCGATGGCGCCGAGATGTGCCAGAGCGCCTCCGTCGGGGAATCGAGCTGTTCGCGACGCTCGGACAGAAGTAGCCGATCCGAGCGATGGTGTTATTTGAGCGGAACGATGGCGAACGGGCCTACGAACAGCGTTGTCGAGAGCGGACCCTATGACTCCGCGACGTAGCGTCGTTCACCGGTTCGCGCGTCGACCCATACGCGCATCCGCCGGCCCGAAGTCGGGTCGACGAATTTCTCGTCCGTTGGCCGGAAGCGGGGATCGA
>DATCGV010000052.1:0-21840 GCA_036508755.1 Candidatus Limnocylindrales bacterium
TCACGACGACGCGCCCTGGTTCGCCGGCGAGGTTGCGGAGCGCCCGATGGGGACCCGCCAGGGCTCCCGATTCTCCTCGAGGTGTAAGCGTTGGCACCGGACTTCTCCTTCGAGCGACGTGGACACTTGATTTACACGTACATCATAGTGCAAAATGCAAGTCATGGGATCGCCGCAGCAGCGCCACCGCGTTCTCGCCGGGATCAGCCGAGCTCGACTCCTCACGGTGCTTGACCGGTCCGCGCGCCCGATGGGCGTCCGCGAGCTGGCGGAAGCCGTGGATCTCCACCCGAACACCGTCCGGCAGCATCTCGACCAGCTCGTGGAAGCCGGGTTGGCAGTGCGCGATACCGCGCCGCCGATCGGCCGGGGGCGGCCGGCCCTCCGGTACGCGGCGGAGCCGGGATCCGACGAGCAGGACCCGGCGGCGTATCGGGCGCTTGCAGGCGTCCTGGCCGAGCAAGTCGCGCTGTTGCCCGACGGCGTGGGCACGGCGCGGAAGGCCGGTGAGCGCTGGGGCCGAGCGCTGGCCCACGAGGTAACGGATACGGCACCTGCGACCAACGCGATCGGGCGGCTCGTCGAGCTGCTCGATGCGGCGGGATTCGCTCCGGAGGCGCCGGTGGCCGACGGCCAGCCCATCCGGCTGCGCCGCTGCCCGTTCGAGACGCTGGCGCGCGATAACGGAAAGGTGGTGTGCGGGGTCCACCTAGGGTTGATGCGCGGCGCCCTCCGGGAGCTTGGCGCCCCGTTCGACGCCATCGGCCTGGAGCCGTTCGTCCAGCCCGACCTCTGCCTTGCCCACCTCCGAAGGCGTGACGAAGTGCAGGGCGGAGCGCGCCGCGATGGCTGACCAGGCTGTCGATCTGGCCCGTCTGCTGCGGCTGGATGTCGACCCGGCCGACCTCCACGAGCAGCCCCGAATGGTGCGGTCCCGGGCCGAATGCGCCGTCCACGCCGTCTTCGCCCGAGCCCAGGGTCGCCTCCTGGTGGAACTGAGTCGCTCAGGCAATCTCACAAGTTGAACGTGAACCGGCTGCGCCCTTTAGCGTGGGCTCCTGAGCGTCAAGAAAGGGGCGACTCCATGTCCCAACCGAATTCGACGAACGAGCGACCGGAAGCGACGAGCGTGCCATCGATGAGACCATCGATCCTGGTCAGCCGCCGTGCGGTCCTGCGGCGGCCGGTCTCGCCGCCGGCGGCGTCGGAGCGGCGGCATTCCTGGCAGGCTGCGCGCATGGCGACACCGCCGCGTGGACCTTCGGCCCCGTAGCACCTTCGCTCCAGGCGGCGGCGTCGACACCGGGCCCGACCGGAACGCCTGCCGCCAGCCCAGGTCCGACGGCCGCGGCGGCGCCGGCAAGCCCGTCCGCCGTGGCAGGCGCGACGCCGTCCCCGTCGGGCGCGGTCACGGCGCACGATCCAAGTCCCGCCGACTTCGCGGTGCCGCCCCCTTATCGCCCCGGACTCTCAACGCCCGTCGAGTTCAACCTCACGTCAAACGACGGTCCGAGCCAGACAATCCTCATCGCCCGCTCGCCGGACAAGCTGTCGTCGGCACAATCGGCACCCACGGACGTGCGCGCGCGCGAGGCCAGTCCCGGGAGGTCCTCGGACTCGCCACTATCTACTGATAGTGATTGGCGGAGAACAACCGGAAGCGACAAGGTACGAGCCCGGGTTAGCCCAGTTGGGAACCTCGCGCGCGCGCACGACGCGCGCCACGTCATCTGCGTCGGTGGCTAGCAACAGAGCAGTCTGACGCCCCAACTGGACCTAGCCGACTCGCTCGGCGCGGCTTCGACCCCTGCGTGTGAAGTGGGGGCGCTGCTCAGCGACACCGCCGACGATCCCGCGGCGAATTGCGGCCCGCAGGCCCCGTCACTATGAGTGGATCGTGACCGCGCCTTCGATGGGGCAGCCGTCCGACGGATATCTCCTAGGCAAAGGCGCCGATGACATCGAGGCCCGTCATGGCCTGTCACCTCGGAGGAGTTGGGAGAGCCGAACGAATTCTGCCGGATCTCCATGCCGGCATCGAGGAGCTGTGACGTGTCGCCCGGGACGCGTCAGTGGCTCCGATTCCTGCGAACGCGGCTAAACCATCAAGGGCATTAACGAGCTCCCGCGCCTGTATAGAAATAGATGCAGTTCCAGGAGCTTCGCGACCTGGCCGCCGGTCGAGCGGCAAGAACTGGCCGAAGGTGCCACCGAACCTCATGACCTTCCGCTGCGACGCTCGGCTTCGGTCGATCCGCGACGTCCTCGAGCGGTGTGAACCTCAGGCTTCAGAGCCGGCCGGCCCCGCGGAAATCGCTGTGGCGCGGGCGCGCAGGCCCGCCAGCCTTGCGAGGATCGAGGCGTCACCGTGTTCGATGGCGACCACCTCGGCAGCGGCGAAGGCTTCGTGCAGTTCTGGCATGGGCGAGCGCGCGTCTATCAGCGCCTCGACCAGCCGCATCAGGGCATAGGCGGCCGTCCTACGGATGCCGACCCGTTCGGCCGCTTCGACCGCGTCACGCCAGCACGCTGGATCGGCCTGACCTCGGGCGCGCTGCAGCTCGCCATCCACGAAGAGCAGGGGGCCTCGGGCAGACCACGAGAGTGGCACCGATCCTGCCTGGCCTGCTGCGGCCTCGAGCCCGCGACAGGTGACTGCCAGCCGCTCGGCGTCGGCGACCGCCACGGCCGCGGCCTCGAGGTCCCCTCTACGTCTGGCCTGCACGGCCCGCTCGGTGGCCACCTCGAGCGCCAGCGTTTCGAGCTCGACGATCCCATCCGGTTCGGCCGGATCGACCAGGGCACGGACGCCGTCAAGGACCGGCTCGGCCCGGTCCGGACGGTCTTGGCTCAAGTGCGACGCCGCCTCGACGAGCCTGAGCTGCAGCTCGAGCTCCTGTCTCATCGCCTGCCCGGAACTTCCCCGGGCCTGCGCACGGGCGTCCGAGACGGCGCGGGTGACGCCGTCCCAGTCGCCCTCCATCCGCTTGAGCAGAACTACCGCTAGCTGCGCCGTCGAGCCAATTAAGCCGGTGAAGCCCAGGGCCAAGGCTCGCTCCGCGAACCAGGTCATCCCTTCGCGTGTCCCGAACGCGGCTTCCTCCATGGCGCCGTTCGCGATGTTGACCGCGTTCACGTCGGTGCGGGAAAGGCCGTATTCGGCCGCCACTTCCACCGCCTCGCGGCTCATCGAGCGACACAGTTCCAGGTCATCGGTCAGACTCGCCACGGAGGCCAGGCCGTTGTACGCACGCTGGAGTTCGTAGCCGTCCGCTGCCCGACGCGCGACCGCGAGCCCATCTCGTAGCAGCGCCAGCCCCTCCTCGGGCGCTCCCCGGTAGGCGACGCACAGGCCCAGGGTGATCGTGGCGCTGGCTTCCTCTCGGTCGGCGTGCACAGACCTCGCGGCAGCGATGGCCTGTCGCGCGACCGGCTCGGCATCCCGATCCCGACGACGAACCATCAGGAAGCGCGCCAGGCCGGCGACGATGCGCGCTCGAACTTCGGCGGAGGACCCGTGCTCGAGCAGCGCTGCCGCTCGCTCGAGTGCGCTGAGCGCGCCCTCCTCATCACCCTGTCCAGAGCGGTACCGTCCCATGCGTTCCAGGATCACCGCCTGGCTCTCGAGGTCGCCGGCGTCCTCGGCAGCCCGCAGCAAGCGCTCTGCACCGGTCAGGGCCTCGTCGATGTCGCCCGAGAGGAAGCGGGCCTCGGCCTCGCGCAGTCGGAGGTCCCGTGATCGCAGGAGGGCGGCCACTTCCGCACCGGGTGCGTCGCCGGAATCGTCGGCGGTGCCGTCCTCGAGCCCGATGAGCCGGGCCAGCAGGCGCGCGGCCTCGGGGTAGGCGTGGAGCTGTTCGGCCCGGTCGGCAGCGGCGAGGAGCGCCGTACGCGTCCGTTCGAGAAGTGGGGTGCCCGCAAGATCCTCCCCGAGCTCCAACCGGTACTCGGCCGCCTGGGCGAGGTGGTGCGCACGGATCTCCGCGAACTCCGTCAGCCGCTCGCCGGCGACGGTCTCAAGCCAGTCGGCGAAGCGCTCGTGGAGCTCGGCGCGGTCACGCTTCGAGAGACGATCGTAGGCCGCGTCGCGGATGAGGATGTGCCGGAACCGGAAGGCGTCGTCGTCGCCCAGGCCGGGTGCGTCGCGCGCGATGATCTCGCGCCGGCTGAGCGCCAGGAGGCGCGCCACCAGGCCGCCCCGATCGTCCTCCGGCGAAAGCGCCTGCACGGCGCCCCGTTCGAAGCTGCGTCCGACCACCGCGCCGCGCTCGGCGACGACCCGTTCGGCGGGCGGCAACCCGTCGATGCGGGCGGCGAGGAGGGCGCTGATCGATGATGGCACGGCCACCTCACTGATCGCTGCGCTGGTCGCCCAGCCATCCGCCTCCAGACGCAGTGCGCCGTCATCGATGAGCTTGCCGACCATCTCCTCGACGAAGAGCGGGTTGCCTTCGGCGGCCAAGGTGATGCGCGCCCGCACGGCGGCCGGCAGCGCCGCCCCGCCGGGCAGGCTGTCGAGGAGTCGTTCGACCGCCTCCGGGCCCATGGGGCGCAGATCGAGGATGCGCGCATTGGGGCGTCCGGTGGCCCACTCGGGCCGGCGCTCGCGCAGCTCGAGCCGCGCGGTGGCGACGATGAGCATGGCCGCTGCCTGGCTCCAGTCGACGAGGGTCTCGATGAGGTCGAGGAGGGCGGGCTCGGCCCAGTGGAGGTCCTCGATGAGCAGGGCCAGCGGCCGGTCGTGGGCGACCGTCTCGAGGAACTTGCGCGTGGCCCAGGCGATATCGTCGCCACTCGCGGCGGCTTCGGAGGCGCCGAGGACGGCCGCGAGCACGTCGCCCATGCGGGCAGATTCGGGCAGGTCGGCGACGCGGTCGCGCAGCGCACTTGCCACCTCGCTCGGGTTGGCATCCTCGCCCAGGCCCACGGCGCCGCGCAGGATCTCGGCCACCGCCCAGTAGGTGATGCCGTCGCCATAGGGCAGGCAGTGGCCACGCAGGACCGTGGCGCGCTCCGAGAGCCCGGCCGCGAGCTCGGTCAGCAGCCGGCTCTTGCCCACGCCTGCTGGAGCGACCACCGTCACCAGCTGGCAGGTCCGCTCGGCGACGGCGGCGTCGAACGTGCCGAGCAGGACGTCCAGCTCCGCCTCGCGGCCGACGAGCGGTGCGTCGCGGCGGCGCGCGTGCGCCTCGCCGCCGGTGACCTCGAGCAGCCGATGGGCGTCGACCGCCTCCGACTTGCCCCGCAGGTTCAGGCGCAGGGACTCGGTGGTGACCGCATCGCGCACCAGTTCCTGCGTCAGTCGCCCGATGAGGATCTCGCCGGGCGCGGCCGACGACTGGAGGCGGGCCGCGGTGTTGACCGTGTCGCCCGTCACCAGCGCGCCCTCGGCCTCTTCGGGGAGGGTCGCCACGACGGGTCCGGTCTGCACGCCGATGCGCAGCTGCAGGGCCGCCGAGCCGGCCCGACTGACGCGCAGCTGGCCGATCGCCCTGCGGATCTCGACCGCTGCCCGGACCGCGCGCAACGCGTCATCCTCGTGCGTCGTCGGCCAGCCGAAGACGGCCATGACCGCGTCGCCGATGTACTTCTCGACGGTGCCGCCGTGGCGCTCGACGATGGTCCGCGCCGACTCGAAGTAACGGGACTGGAGGACGCGCAGGGCTTCGGGATCGAGCGACTCACCGATGCCGGTCGAGCCGACGAGGTCGGCGAACAGGACGGTCACGGTCCGCCGGGTCTGGCGCTCGGTCACGCTGCCGGCCGCCTTCGGGTCGGAGCTGAACGCCGCGGCGCGGACCCGAGACCGCGCCGGGCGGTCCTCGGTGGGGCTTCCTGGGCGCTGCGGCGGATGCGGCCGGCGTCGATCACCACGTCATGGGCGTACCGTTGCCTTCGATCCGGATCTCGCCGAACGCCACGGCCTTCACGGTCCCAGTGTGGCACCTCTCCCGAGCGACGCGACCCGGAACAGTTGGCCGCCGCGGGGTCAGGCGCAGATGGCCGGCTCTGCCGGGACTGCGTGGGAAGGGTAGGGCCGAGAACGCTCAGTCACTATTGCCCGTTACTGGTGGCGTGGGGCGCCCGGCCGAGGCCCCCGTCGGCGCGATCTGGCCAATCCCAGAAGGGATCGCCGTCGACGAGCGGAGCGAGGGCCATAGATATCCTAGCCCTTCAGCCAAGCCTCATGTCCCGTTCGGCTGGCTGCGCTACCGAACACCATGGCCTGATCGTGATGAGGCGCGGTGGGTCGGGCCGGTCGCGCACCGGACGTGCCGCGCGCCACGGTGCCAACCGCCCGATACCCAGCGCACCGACGGGCAAGACCTCGCTGGCGGCGGTCCATCCGGAAGGCGCGGGCGTGTGGGGCGCCGAGACCAACGCGCCGACGACGCGGCCCACCTGGGTTGCAAGATGTCGCCGTGCTCCCGGGCAACGTAGCTCGGCAGATGCCCGACCTGCCAGGGCGAGCGGCCACGATCTTCCGGCGCGATCCGCGCAGCCACATGAGCTTGGTGCAGGTGAGTGAGGAGGCCTGAGATGTCGGCAAGGCGACATTGCATATGAGTAGTAACGCGCTCGTTCAGGAGGGCCGCGTGCAGGCGTGCCGGCGAGCACTCGCGCCTGGTGCACCCTCCTGCTGGAACTGCGGCGTCGCTGTGCTGCCCTCCTGCTGGAACTGCGGCGCTCAATTGACCCCTGGTGCACCCTCCTGCTGGAACTGCGGTGCGCCGACGGGCGCGTCTCCCGCCTCCGTGAGCGGCGCTGGCCCGGGCGCCGCGGGTCCGCCGCCCGTCGTCCCACCGGCCCCCCCGCTTGCTCCCGGGTACGCATGGCAAGGTCCTGCGCCGGTCGCTGGTAGACCCAGCCCGCGGCGACCGATGCTGCTGTTCGTCGTGGCGCTGGCAACCGTCGTCGTCCTGGCGGTAGGGGCGGTGGGCACCGGGATCATCAAGCTCCCCGGCGGCCCGGCCGGCCTGACCAGCTCCGGACTCCCGCTCGCAAGCGCTCAGACGTCGGGCGCGCCCGGCGGCCCTGTCGAGTCCCCGCCGCCAATCGACCACCTCGCGACTCCGGTGACGGGTGCACTTACCCTCGGCGACTCGTCGCCCGTCAAGGCAATCCAACTCGGTGCGGATGGCGCCTCCACCACCGTTTCGGCCCCCGGGCAGCCCTGGGACGGCCTGAAGATCGACATCGCGGCGGGCGCCTGACCGGGCGCAACGCTCCAGGTCACCGCTCAGCCAATCACGGGCGCCACTTTCGGGGAGCTGGTGACCCCCATCTCGCCCCTGTACACGATCTCCGGCGCGGAAGGGATGGCGCCCACGCCGGTAACGCTGACGATCCCAGCCACCATCCCGGACGACTCGTTCGCCATGGCCTTCTTCTATGACGGCTCAGGCCGTCTCGAGGGCATGCCTCTGCTCGCCGAGGATGGGACGTCGGTCACGGTCGCGACCCAGCACTTCTCCAGCTTGTTCGCGAGCCTGGTCAAGAAGGCGCTGCTGCCGAAGGAGATCGACTCGGGTTTCCGGCCGGGCAAGGACGACTGGCAGTTCGTCAACCGCGGCTCGTTCGTCGCACCGAACGGCCAGTGCGCGGGTCAGGTGCTAACCGAGGCCTGGTATTACCTCGAGCGACAACGGAAAGGCACCGGTTCGCCGCTCTACGGGATCTTCGACAACAACGGCGGGCAGCCGACGCGGTCCCTGTGGGAGGACGACTCGTACGGCTACCGACTCGCGAGCGTCGCTCAGCACCAGTACGAGGCCAATACGGGCCCGGGCACGCCGGACAAGTTCTTCCGCAGTTGGCGCGGTCTTGGCTTCGACGCCCTCCAATACGACGCATTCCGCTACGCCATCGCCGTAACGGGCGAACCGCAGCTCGTGTCGATCAGCGACGCGCAAGACGAGAACGGCCATGCGATCCTGGCCTACCGGGTGGCTCCGAGCGTCATCTTCGTTGCCGATCCGAACTACCCTGCGGGGTTGAAGTACATTCCCTTCGACAATCAAAGCGGGAAGTTCGGCACGTTACTCTCGGGCGAGAACTGGAACGAAATCGCCAAGGGCAACGCCAGGACGTACACGAATTTCGCGTACAAGGCGAAGACGGCGCTGGTCGACTGGTCCGCTCTCGCCGCCGATTGGGCCGCCTTCGACGCCGGGACGATCGGCAACGGCATCTTCCCGGCCTACGCCCTCCAGGCGCTGGCCAAGGACGCACAGGGCGGAGATGTCTGGGAGCCGCTCGTGGACGGCTACCAGACGTCGGAGAAGCAGATGACGGTTCGCATGCTCGATCCGAAAGCCACCGACTACATGTACATGGCCGTGTACCGCGGCACCGATCCCAACTTCCAGACGAGTGTTTCCGCGCTGTCACCGGATCTCCAGATCGAGCTCAACGATGGCGACAACCCCTTGGGCATCTACGAGGAAGGCGCGACACCTGCGTCACCGACCGATCCAGTCACAACCAAGTACGTTGACTTCGTGCGGCTCAACGTCATCTTCGATCCGGCCGGGTCGCCCAGTCCCGCGACCGGGGGCCACTGGGTCCTGACGACGACTACGCCGTTGTATGGCGGGGCCGCGAAATCGTGGCATAACGACTTCGAGTCCCTGGTGGTCGACTCAACCAACGGCAGGATCTCCTCGACCTGGGACACCGACGGGCCGCCGAAGGAACACGTGGAGACCTCAGTGTCGTGGGGAACACCGCCGCCCACCTCGGCACCTGGTGGCGTCTGGATCACGAGCCTCACGGCTGAAGCGCCATTGTGTCGCGGTGACGACCTGGCTCTGGACTTCGCTTTCACGAGCGTCAACGCGCACGTGAATTGGTATGCCGCGGCCCAGGATCCCAGGCACGATGAGTGGAGCGCCAGCGTGACCTGCAGTCAGGCCAAAGCCTCCACAAAGGTGACCTGGACATTCCCAACCTTCCATGGGCTGGGTGCCGATTTCTTCGACATCGTCGTCCAGGGAACTGGCTACAACGAGGACACCTGGACCTACTCCTATCAGTGGCGGCCCTGAGCTGCCGTCCTATAGAAGGGCTGATCTGCTCGGCGTGTAGCGAAGGGTCAGTCCAGCGTCACCCGCTCGTGCCAGCGCGGAATATGGGTCGCCAAGCCAAGCGCCTGGATCTTGGGCTCGATCGCGGCCTGCGCGTCGGGCTCGCCGTGGACGAGGAACACCTCGCGCACGCCGTTGGCCGCGAAGTTGTGCAGCCACGCCAGCAACCCTGATTCGTCTGCGTGCGCCGAGAAACCGTTGATCGACTTGATCTGGCAGCGGACGTCGACGACCTCACCATTGACGCGCGCCGTCTTGGCGCCGGCCTGGAGGCTGGCGCCAAGCGTGCCCACGCCCTGGTAGCCGACGAAGAGGATCGTCGCGTTCGGGTCGCCCAGCAGATCGTGGAGGTGGCCGACGACTCGGCCGCCGGTGAGCATGCCGTTCGAGGCGACGATCATGTACGGCCGCTGGGCCTGGGCGATCTTCTGTGACTGGACGAGGTCATTGGTCACGATCTGGTTCGGGTAGTCGAGCGGTGTCCCGCCGGCGCGCTGCACGCTCGCCGCATCCACGTCGTAGTACTCGGTGTGGCGTCGGTAGATGTCGGTCGCCTTCGAGCCCATCGGCGAGTCGAGATACAGCGGCAGAAGCGGAATCTGGCCGGCGTCGATCAGCCGATCCAACTCGTAGACGATGTCTTGCGTGCGCCCGATCGCGAACGATGGCACAAGGAGCACGCCCTGGTTCTGCGCGACGAGGCGGACGGTCTGGGCAAGGACGTCGATCGCCTCCTGCTCAGGCTGGTGCTCGCGGCCGCCGTAGGTCGTCTCGACCAGGACGTAGTCGGCGTGCGTGACGGCGGTGTAGTCGCGCAGGATGGGCGATCCGGGCCTGCCCAGGTCGCCCGAGAAGACGATCGTCCGTTCGGGCTCGGCGCCACTGGCCTCGATGCGCAGGACGATGATCGCCGAGCCCAGGATGTGGCCGGCGTCGACGAAGCGGGCGTGGAGCCCCGGCGCAACCTCCATTTCGTCGTCGTAGCCGATGGGTTTGAACGCCACCAACGATGCCCGTGCGTCGGCCTCGGTGTACAGCGGCTCGTCGAGATCGACTGGCGGCGCGACAGGCGCTGCGGGCGGGACAAGCGGCGGTTGCGTGGCCAGCGGCGCCGTGGGCTCGATCGTGGTTGGCACGTGTTCGCCCGTCGCCGCGCTCCCGGGCGGGGTCATTGCCGGGCTGTCGTCGTGCGCGTCGCCTGCCGCGGCCAGTGCGACCACCGCTTGGTATTGCTGGAGCTCCTCGCGGTCCTCGACCTGGGCCTGGTCGGGATGGCGCCGCTCCCAGCGCATCTCGCGCTTCGAGAACTCCTGCTGGAGCTTGCCGGAGTCGAGCAGCACGAGCGCGGCAAGCTCGATCGTTCCGGCCGTCGCATAGATGGGGCCGCGGAAGCCGGCCCTGACGAGGCGCGGGATCTGGCCGCAGTGGTCGAGATGAGCATGAGTCAGGAGCATCGCGTCGACCGTGGTCGGGTCGTAGGCGAGCGGAACCTGGTTCCGGATGCGCTCCTCGGGCGTGCCCTGGAACATTCCGCAGTCGATCAGGATTCGCGCCTGGTCGGTTTCGAGCAGGTATTGCGAGCCGGTGACGGTCGTCGCCGCGCCAAGGAAATGAAGGTGAACTGGCATACCGCGATTGTCACCGAAGTTAGGCTGAGCGGATGGATCAGCGCGTCGAACCAGGGCCGGGCCAGGAATCTGTCTGGGACTTTCCCCGGCCGCCGCGGGTCGAGCCCGTTCCTGTGCGCATCAGGGTCGTCGTCGACGGCGTCGAGATCGCCAATTCCACGCTCGCCCAGCGGGTCCTCGAGACGGCGGGTCCGCCGGTCTACTACCTCCCTCCGCAGGATGTGCACATGGACATGCTGACGCCGACCGAGCATGTCACTCAGTGCGAGTGGAAGGGCGATGCGTCCTACTTCACGCTCCTCGTCGGTGACCGCGTCATCCGCAACGTCGGCTGGACGTACCGGCAGCCGCTGCCGGGATACGAGGCGATCCGCGACCACCTCGCCTTCTACGCGGGCCTGGTCGACGAAGCCTGGGTGGGAGACGAGCGCGCGACTCCTCAGCCGGGACGCTTCTACGGCGGGTGGGTCACGTCGCGGATCGTCGGGCCTTTCAAAGGCGCTCCCGGATCGTCCGGCTGGTGAGCCTGCTATACGTTCCCGCTTACTACGCGCCGGCCGACGACGACGTGCGCGACCTGCTCCGCCAGCACGGCGCGGTCGACCTGGTCACGAACACCGCGCGCGGACTGATGGCAACGATGCTGCCGATGGTCTGGCTAGAGCCGAGCTCCACCGATGCCGGATGGGGCCGGCTGGTGGGCCACGTCGCGCGCAAGAACGACCAGTGGCGCGAGCCCGCCCTGGGCGAGGCGATGGCCCTCGTGCGCGGACCCGATACCTACATCAGCCCGAGCTGGTACGAGACGAAGCGCATCCACGGCCGCGTGGTGCCGACCTGGAACTACATCACCGCGCATGTCTATGGCGATCTCGTCGTTCACGACGATCCGAGCTGGGTCGAGGACAACGTCCGGCGACTGACGGCCAAGCACGAGCACGACCGGGAGCCGGGCTGGAGCGTCGACGACGCTCCGACTGAGTACATCGCGGGACAGCTGCGCGCGATCGTCGGGCTGGAGCTGCTCATCGGCCGCGTCGAGGCGAAGTTCAAGCTCAGCCAGAATCGGTCGAGCGCGGACGTCGATGGCGCCATCGACGGGCTGGCGAGGGAGGGCAAGGAGGAGATTGCCGCCGCGATGCGCGCGGCTGAAGCGCAACGGACAGGCCCGGGCGAGGAGTGACCTGAAAGGCTCAGCACCGAGCGTCGTATACTGCGCCGCACATATCGAACGCGTCGAGCGGGACAAGCGTCGACGTCGAAGACCTCCAGAGAGCTCGGGTCGGTGGGCTGAAAGCCCGGGCGGTCACAATCGGCGGAGTGCGTACCACCCGTGAGCGGCCGGCGAACCGGCCCGAGCGCCGCCCGTTAGCGCGGCATCATTGAGTGCGTCGCTCGTGGGCGGCGAAAGCGGGTGGAACCGCGGGAGGCACGGCCTCTCGTCCTGTTGATGGACGAGAGGCATTTTGATTCCCGGGAGGACTCCGATGGCCGACCAAGAGCAGATCAACCCGAACGACGAGGAGGAGCTCGCCCTCGAGGCGCCCAAGCGCGAGTCGGCCGACGAGCTGCTCGACGCGCGCGCCGGCGACGAGCTCGATCCGATGCGCCACTCAGCGGCCCATGTCATGGCCGAGGCCGTCATGGACCTGTTCCCGGGCACCAGGCTGGGCATCGGCCCGGCGATCGAGAACGGCTTCTACTACGACTTCGAGCTGCCGCGGCCGGTCACGGTCGACGACCTGGCGGCAATCGAGCAGCGCATGGCCGCTTCCATTGCGGCCGACCATCCCTTCGTGCGCAAGGTCCTCGCCCCGGACGCGGGCCGCGCGTGGTTCGCCAAGCACGGCCAGCCGTTCAAGGTCGAGATCCTCGACGACCTGCGAACGGCGGCCAAGGCGGCCGGCCAGGCAGAGCCCGAGGTTTCGACATACGAGCACGGGCAATTCATCGACCTGTGCCGCGGCCCGCACATCGAGTCCACGGGCAGGATCGGCCCGTTCAAGCTGCTCGCCGTGTCGGGCGCGTACTGGCGTGGCGACCAGAAGCGCCAACCGCTGCAGCGCATCTACGGCACGGTCTGGTCGACGCAGGAGGAGCTCGACCACTACCTGTGGCTCCGCGCCGAAGCGAAGAAGCGCGACCACCGCCGCCTGGGCATTGCCCTCGACCTGTTCAGCTTCCACGACGTCTCGCCCGGTGGCGCGTTCTGGCATCCCAAGGGCTGGACGCTCTACAACACGCTGCGCGAGGCGATGCGCGATATCCAGCGCCGGCGCGGCTACCAGGAGATCTACACGCCGCCGCTCGTCCACCAGAAGCTGTGGCAGCAGTCGGGCCACTGGGACCTGTATCGCGACAAGATGTTCATCGTCGAAGCCGACGAGCAGACGTACAGCCTCAAGCCGATGAACTGCCCGGAGTCGACCTTCATCTATCGCTCAAAGGTGCGCTCGTACCGCGAGTTCCCGCTGCGCCTGTCCGAGTACGGCGCGCTGCATCGCAACGAGCTGTCGGGCGTCACCTCCGGGCTGACGCGCGTGCGCCACTTCTACACGGACGATGCCCACATCTACGTCACGCCCGCCCAGATCCAGGCCGAGATCCTGGCGCTGATGGGCGAGGTCACCGAGTTCTACGGCTGGTTCGGGCTCGAGCCGACGCTGACCTTCGGCACGAAGCCGGATAAGGCGCTGGGCGACGAGAAGACGTGGCGCGCGACAGAGGCAATGATGCTCGAGGCGCTCAAGGCCTCAGGCGTCAGGTACCGCGTCAAGGAAGGCGACGGCGCGTTCTATGCGCCCAAGATCGACATCCAGATCGAGGACGCTCTTGGGCGCGAGTGGCAGACGGCGACGATCCAGGTCGATCGCCTGATGCTGCCCGAGCGCTTCGACCTGCACTACATCGACGAGAACGGCGAGCGCCAGCGGCCGGTGGCCATCCACCGCGCCATATTGGGCTCGCTCGAGCGCTTCATCGGCGTGATCACGGAGCACTTTGCGGGTGCCTTCCCGTTCTGGTGCGCGCCCGTACAGGCCGTGGTCATCCCGATCGCGGATCGGCACAACGAGGCGGCCGGCCAGCTGGCCGACGTGCTCCGAGCCAGAGGCATCCGGGTCGAGGTCGACGGCTCATCGAACCGCATGCAGAACAAGATCCGCGTGGCACAAGAGCAGAAGGTGCCCTACATGCTCGTGCTCGGCGATCGCGAGATCGAGGCACGGACGGCGGCGCCACGGACGAGGGCCGGGGAGCAGCAGCCGGCCGCGGGTTGGGACGAGCTGGCGGCCCGACTGGCCCAGGAGTCTGCCGCGCGAGGTCCCGAGTAACGCGGCCACCGACGCCGCATGGAGGACGCTCGCGGGCATCGACTGAACCCCTCCAATTCCGTAGCATGTAGCGGGAGGAGGGTTTAAAAGTGACCAAAGCTTCGCTCGCCGTGTTGACGGCCGTTTTCCTCGTTGCCGGTTGCGTGACGGTCGGACCATCACCGTCGGGCTCGCCCGGCGGTCCGGCCTCCGGACTACCGTCGCTCGGGGTGGCGACGCCGGGGAGGGTGTCATTTCCGCCGCTTCCGACACCAGTCGTGACACCGGCGCCCGTGGCCACCCCAACGGCCGTGCCCACACCTACTCTGGCACCTGCCCCGTCAGCAACCCCTGCGCCCACGCCGGGTGGAACGCCGGAGCCGACGAGCCCGGCCACTGCGGAGCCTACGCCCGCCGGAAGCCCGGATATCTCGCAGCGCGACTTGCTCTTTGACGATCAGATGAGCGACCCGTCGAGCGGCTGGAGTCCCCTCGACCAGGATTTCGTCTCGGTCACGTACGACACCGGCGTGCTCGCGTTCCGCTTCAACTCGAATCCGGCATGGGCGCTCAGCCCGCGTCAGCTCGACAGCCCGCAGACGACCCTCGTCTCGATCGGCGCATTCATGCCCCAGAGCGACGGCTTCTTCGGCTCGATGTGCGGCGACAGCGTCACGGGTGACTACTACGGCGCAGTAGTCGGCACTGACGGCAGCCTCGTCTTCGTCGGCATCAGCAACTCCAAGGTGAATGTGCTCGCGCGCAGGGACGCGCTCGATCTGAGTGTCCCGGTCGGCTCGACGACGCTCATGGAGCTCGAGTGCTCGACCAACTCAGGCGGCGACGTGTCGCTCATCGTCGGCCTGCCCTACACGGGCCCCGTCGCGGTCGACGTGGAGCAGGGGGTCGGCCCAACCAGCTTCGACTCCGTGGCGCTGTACGGCGAGGCGGCTTCCGATGGATACACACTGGCCGTCGACGAGGCGACGCTGTACGGCGTGGGAGGCAGCGACGGGACGATGTCGGATGGCGCGCAGGGGGTTCTCAGCCACATCCCGACCGACTTCCAGCAGAACTGCCACGAGAGCCCGCTGTTCAACGACACCGCCACGTTCGTCGTGACCTGCATTCCGCAGACCAGCGGCACGGGCGCCGAAATCGAGCAGTACAAGCAGTTCGCGAGCAATGCCGACATGGACGCCGCATACCAGGACCTGGTCAGCGCGTTCGGCGTCGAGTCGACGGGAACATGCCAGAGCGGCCCCAACGAGACGAACTGGACGATCAGCGGCACGACCTTCGGCCGCGTCCAGTGCGCTCCGCAGAAGGCTGGTATCCGCTTCGACTGGACCGATGACACGACCGCCATCCTGTCGTCGCTCATCGACTTCCAGGGCAACTACAGCGACACGTACGACCAGTGGCTCAACGCCGGCCCGCTCTAGCCTGACGCGTGGGCCGGGACGCGCGGAGCCAGGAGGAACCGGCGTGCTCAGATCGTTGGTTGCTGCATTCATGGTCGGCGCCGTCATAGTCGGCTGCACGTCCGTGACCCCGTCGGCTTCCGGGCCGGCCGGGGCGCCATCCGCGACAGCGTCGCCCGGCACTGTCGGCGCGGGCAATCCACTCTCGACGGCCTCCGGCGCCGCGCCCACCTTCGCCACGAGCGCGCCGCAATCGGTGTCACCCACGCCCGGAGCGACGATCACGCCGACTGCGGCCGCGAGCCCCGCAGCCACGGGCGGTCAGTCGCCGAGCGATCTGCTGTTCAGCGACGACATGAGCAACCCGGCCAGCGGCTGGGGCACCGGATCGAGCAGCGGCGGGACGGTCGCCTTCGCCGGCGGCGGACTCCAGTTGTCAACCTCTGCAAACGGTGCGTGGTTGTGGACGAACAGGCCGGCCGGTCGGACGAGCGACACCGTGGTCGCCGTTGGGCAGGCCACGCCGGCGGCGGGCGGCACGTTCGGGCTGCTGTGCGATTCGGGCGACAAGCAGCTGCTCGGTGCCGTGGTCGACACGACAGGGGAGTGGTACTTCATCAGCATTGATAACACGGCCGCAACGCCGAGCGTGACGGTGCTCCGCCACGGCGACCCGGGCGACGTCGCTCTCCCGCTCAACGAGGCGTCAACGCTGGGCGTGCTGTGCGCTGGCACGGCCACCGGCAAGCTGCGCCTGGAGCTGTGGATGCCCGAGGAGGGGAACGTCGCGATGTACGAGAGCGGCGACGGACCGGCAGGCTTCGACTCGGTCGCCGCCTACGGCGAGGCGACCTCTGACAACTACTCGGTCCTCGTCTCGCAGGTCACCGCCTACGGTGTCGGCGACGGATCGGGCGCGATGAGCGCTCCGGCTCGAGCTCTCTTGAGTCACGTGCCCGGGGACTGGCAGCCGGGCTGTTTCGAGGAGCCTGTTCCTGCCGAGTACGGCACGGCCGAGCAGACGGCACTGGGCTGTTTCCTGGGCCAGCCCGGGCGGGTCGGTGCGGAGATAGCCGAGTACGCCGCCTACGCCACGGCCGAGGACATGCTCAGCACCTACAACAACAGGATGGCCGCCTTCCCGCCCGACGGTGGCGCCGATTCGTGCGCGGACGGATCGCAGGAAGCGAGCTACAGCCTCGACTCGAGCTCGACCGACGCGGGCCGGCTGTTGTGCACGCCGCAATGGATTGGCATCAGGTTCGATTGGACCAATAACCAGCAGCTGATTCTGTCGACCTTGATCGATTTCGACGGCGACTACGCGGCGACGTACAGTGATTGGCAGAAGGCGGGACCGAATCCCGGGCCGTGAGCCGCTGGGCGGGGGGGGGCGCCTACCGACCCTTGCGCGGTCGTCGTGCTATATTCCCGCGGGCCACGGAGCGGCTGTGAGTGATTGCTGCACGCCCCGCGAGCCATCATAGGAGAGACATTTGAGGGATCTGGCCTGAGCCGAGAGCTGCGAGTCAACGAAATGATTCGCGTCCCGAACGTACGGGTCGTGGATGAAGAGGGAAACCAGGCGGGCGTGATGTCCACCCAGGACGCCCTCCGACTCGCGCAGGACCGAGGTTACGATCTGGTCGAGGTCGCTCCGATGGCTTCCCCGCCTGTCACCCGACTGCTCGACTACGGCCAGTTCAAATACGAGCAGGCGCGTCGAGAGAAGGAAGCCCGGCGCCACCAGCGCTCGGTCGAATTCAAGGAGATAAGGCTCAAGGTAAAGATCGGTAAGGGTGACTTCGACACCAAGGTTCGGCGCGCAATCGAGTTCCTCGAGGAAGGCGACCGGGTCAAGGTGACGGTCCAGTTCAGGGGCCGTGAAGTCAGCCACGCATACCTTGGTCGCGACCTGCTCATCCGCTTTTCGGAACAGGTCGGCGAGAACGGTACGGTCGAGCGGCAGCCGCTGCTGGAAGGCAAGCAGATGTCGCTCGTGATCACCTCGACGCATAAGCCAAAGGCGCAGAAACGCGACGAAGAGCTGAACGGATCCGCCGCGGAGACGGAGCCAGATCTTGCGCCGCCAGATCCGGTTGCTGAGCCGGCCCCGATGCCGGCCGCAGCGTCCGAACCGCCGACCGAAGTCGCGAAGCACGCGGGAGCGTAGGTAGGAACTCGACGATGCCCAAGATGAAAAGCCACAAGGGCGCTTCGAAGCGCTTCGCCAAGAGCGGTAGCGGCAAGATCCTGCGCGTCAAGGCGTGGAGTGGCCACCACCTGGACATCAAGTCGTCGCGCCGCACGCGACGCTATGCCGGCAAGTCGGTCGTGACCAGCACCAGCGAGGAGCAGGTGCGGCGCATGCTCCCGTACCTCTAGGCAGGGGATCTAGACACCAATGGCACGAGTAAAGCGCGGCGTCACCGCACACAAGCGCCACAAGCGGCTGCTCAACGCGGCCGAAGGGCGGCGCGGTACCAAGTCGAAGCTCATCAAGACGGCGCGTGAGGCAGCGCTTCATGCCATGGCTTACTCGTATGTCGGCCGAAAGCAGCGCAAGCGCCAGATGCGCGCGCTGTGGATCGTGCGCCTGAACGCCGCCGCCCGACTCAACGGCTTGACCTACGGCAAGCTGATCAACGGGCTCAAGCTGGCAGGCGTCGCTCTCGATCGCAAGGTCCTGGCCGACATCGCGGTCCGCGATGCGGCCACGTTTGCCAGCATCGCCGAGGTCGCCAAGGCCAGGTAGCGGCAACACCGCCGTGAACCTGGCGTCTTTCTCCGCTCAGCTCCGCGATCTCCGCGGTCGCGCGCTCGCCGCTGTCCAGAAGGCGGATGATCCGGCCGAGCTCGACGGCGTGGAGGGCGCGTTCCTTGGCCGTAACGGCGAGCTGCGCAAACTGCTCGGTGGGATCGGCCAGCTGCCCACAGAGGACCGGCCGAAGGTCGGCGCCCTGGCCAACCCGATCCGCGAGGAGCTCGAGGCGACCATCAGCGCCCGGCGCCTGCGGCTCGACGAGATCGCGCTCGACGTTCGCCTGGCCCACGAGAAGACCGACGTCACGCTGCCGGGGCGCGCTCTGCCGCGCGGCTCACTCCACCCCCTGATCGAGACGCAGCGCGAGATCGCGCGCATCTTCCACGAGTTCGGCTTCGTGACCTACGAGTCGCCTGAGGTCGAGACCGACGAGCTCAACTTCGAGCTGCTCAACATTCCGCGCGACCATCCGGCACGCGACCTGTGGGACACGCTCTATGTTGCCGGCACGGACCGCCACTACGTCCTGCGCACGCACACGTCGCCAGGGCAGATCCGAGTGATGCGCTCGACGAAGCCGCCCATCCGCGCGCTGCTGCCCGGCCGCTGCTTCCGTTACGAAGCGGTTGACGCGAGCCACGGCTTCGAGTTCTTCCAGGTCGAAGGTTTGATGGTCGACGAGGGCACGTCGCTGGCGACGATGCGCGGTCTGCTCGACCAGTTCGCCAGGGCGATGTTCGGCGCCGACACCGCGACTCGTTTCCGGCCCGGCTATTACCCGTTCACGGAGCCCTCGGTCGCGTTCGACATCGGCTGCCTGATCTGTGGCGGTTCGGGCTGCGCGGCGTGCAAGCGCAGCGGCTGGCTGACCATCCTGGGCGCGGGAATGGTCCATCCGGTCGTGCTGCGCAATGGAGGCCTCGATCCGGAGAAGTACCAGGGCTTCGCCTTCGGCATGGGCACGGACCGGATCACGATGCTTCGCCACGGAATCTCCGACCTGCGCGTGTTCCTGCAGGATGACCTGCGCTTCCTGGAGAGCTTCTAGCCGTGCGCGTTCCGCTGTCGTGGCTGCGCGACTATGTCGACTTCGACCTGCCGCCCGAGCGGCTTGCCGAGCGGCTGACGTTGCTCGGCCTGGAGGTCCAGGGCATCGAGCGCATCGGCTCGGATTGGGATTCCGTCGTCGTTGGTGAGCTGCTCGAGGTCGTGCCACATCCGCGCGCTGACCGGCTCAACCTGACCACGGTCCGCGTCACGGCCAGCGACGAGCCGCGCCAGATCGTGTGCGGCGCGCACAACATCGAAGCCGGTCAGCGCGTGCCGGTGGCACTCCCTGGTGCTGTCCTGCCGGGCGACCGGCGCATCGGCATGACGACCATCCAGGGCACAGAAAGCCAGGGCATGCTCTGCTCGGGCGCGGAGCTGGGACTCACGACCGACGCCGAGGGCATCCTGATCCTGCCTCCGGACACGCTGCTCGGCGCACCGCTCGCCGATGTCTGTGGGGACGTCGTGCTCGACGTGGACGTCAAGCCCAATCGCGGCGATCTGCTGTCCATGATCGGTCTCGCGCGCGAGGTCGCCGCGATCACCGGCGGCCAGGTGCGCTGGCCGGGAATCAAGGTTCCCGAGAGCGGCGACGCGACGAACGACCACCTGTGGGTCGAGGTCGCCGACCGCCACCTTTGCCCGCGCTTCGTCGGGCGCTATGTCGACAACGTCAAGGTCGGTCCATCACCATTCCGCGTTCAGCTGCGCCTGGCCGCGGCCGGCATGCGCCCGGTCTCGAACGTGGTCGACGCGAGCAACTACGTGATGCTCGAGATGGGCAAGCCAGTGCACACGTTCGACGCCGGAGCGGTCAGTGGCGGCCAGATCGTCGTCCGGCCCGCGCGCAACGGTGAGACGATCGAGACCCTGGACCACGTCCAGCGCACGCTCACGCCTGAGACGTTGATCATTGCCGACGCGCGCGGGCCGATCGGCATTGCCGGGGTCATGGGCGGCGCGCAGAGCGAGGTCAGTGGCGCGACCACGGCCGTCATCGTCGAGTCGGCCATCTTCGATGCCGTGTCGATCCGGCGCACCGCGTTCCGCTATGCCCTGCGCAGCGAGGCCAGCCTGCGTTTCGAGAAGGGCCAGGAGTCGCGCCTCGCCCGCGTGGGCGCCGACCGGACCGCGCAGCTGCTTGCCGAATGGGCGGGCGGGCGCGTTGCGACAGGCGTCGTCGACACCAATCCGGTGGACGACGAGCCGGTACGGGTGAGCTTCCGACCGGCGCACGTAGACCGGCTGCTCGGCCTGGAGGCGAACGCGGACCAGATGACTGCCGCGCTGGCGCGCGTCGGTATCGAGTCCGAAGCCGGCCCGGGCGCAGACGAGCTCGTCGCCGTCGTGCCGCCGTATCGGCGTGACATCGTCATCGAGGCGGACGTGGCCGAGGAGATCGCCCGCGTGATCGGCTACGACACGGTGCCGTCACGTCTGCCCGACACGGAGATGCCCGCCTACAGGGCGGAGCCCACGCAATTCCTCGACACGCTGCGCGACATGCTCTGTGGCCGTAGCCTGAACGAAGTCGTGACCAACGCGCTCATAGGACCCGACGACCACGCCGCGGTCGGCATTGCTGCGGACGATCCCGGCACGATCCGGGCAGAGAACCCGATCTCGGCCGACCACTCGCAGCTGCGCCGAACGATGCTGCCGGGCATGCTCGGCGTCCTGGTGCGCAACGAGCGGCAGCGGCGCGAGGACGTGGCCATCTTCGAGATCGGCAACCTGCACGAGTGGCACGACGACGAACCCGCGCAGATGACCGTCCTGGCGATCCTGCTTGCCGGCAATCTGCGGCCGGCGTCGTGGGCCGAACCGGCGCACGCGGCCACGTTCGAGGACGTGAAGGGCATCGTCGAGACGCTCGCAGCGCGCTGCAACATCGATCGCGTCGAGTACGCGCCAGTGACCGACGTGCGCCAGGGCGTCGACCACCCTGGGCGAACGGCCGGGATCCTGGCCTTTGCCGGCGACGAGCGCCGGACGATCGGCCGTGTCTTCGAGGTCGACCCACGCCTGCTGCGTAAATACGACGTTCACGCCGATCACGTCTCTTTCGCAATTCTCTGGGACGGCATCCTGTCTCCGCTCGCGGATCGGAGGCCACAGGTCAAGGCGGCCCCGTCGTTGCCGGTCGTCGAGCGCGACATCGCCGTGCTCGTTGCGCGCGACACTCCGGCGGCGCGGGTCGAGGCCGCGATTCGCGGCAGTGCCGGCCCAAGCCTCAGTGCGCTGACGCTCTTCGACCGCTACCAGGGCCCGCCACTCGACGCGAACCAGATCAGCATCGCCTATCGGCTCCGCTTCCAGCCCACGGACGAGGCGGCCGACGCGGCCGTTGACGCGGCCGTGGCCGCCGTTACCCAGGCAGTCGAGCGCGAGGTTGGCGGCCGAATTCGCAGTGGAGCCTGAGTCGCCGTCGGTGCGGCTGCCGCGCGAGTTCTTTGCGCGCGAGACCGAACAGGTGGCGCGCGACCTGCTGGGAATCTGGCTCTTGCGCGGCGGACCCGACGGAATCGCGGGCGGGCCGATCGTCGAGACGGAGGCTTACGGCGGCCCGGAGGACCG
>DATCGV010000053.1:0-18470 GCA_036508755.1 Candidatus Limnocylindrales bacterium
CCCACGATTTCCGGCCGCAGGCGGGCATCGTCGAAACCTATCTGCCGCCCGGTGGCCCCGGCGTGCGCATGGACAGCCACATGTACAGCGGCTACGAGGTGCCGCCCTATTACGATTCGATGCTCGGCAAGCTCGTCGTCTGGGGCAGCGACCGCAACGAGGCACTTGCCCGGTCGCGCCGGGCGCTCGACGAGATCGTCCTCGATGGCATAGTCACCAACCTGCCGCTCCACCGCGCGCTGGTCCACCACCGCACCTTCCTCGACGGAGAATTCACGACCAACCTGCTTGACCGCGTCGGGAGCGCCGCGTTCCTGGACGCGGCAGCGGCCGCTTGACGCCCCGGAGGGACTCTTGACCGACACGACAGCGGCACCGCCAGGCCGCGCCGACAACCCGCTCCAACGAGAGGGTGTCGTCCTCTCAACGGCACAGATCCAGAAGCTCATCCCGCACCGCTGGCCGTTTCTGCTCGTCGACCGCATCGTCGAATACGACCCGGGGCGCTCCTACATCCGTGGCGAGAAGTCGGTGACCGCGACGGAGTGGTTCTTCCAGGGCCACTTTCCCGATCTGCCGGTGATGCCCGGCGTGCTCCAGGTCGAGGCGCTGGCCCAGACGATGGCCGTTTACGTCGCCCAGCAGGAAGGCTTCGGCGATCGCATCGGCCTCTTCGCGGGCATCGACGAGTGCCGCTTCAAGCGCGTCGTCCAGCCCGGCGACCGGCTCACGCTCGAGATCACGATGGACAAGCTGGGCCGTCGCTTCGGCCGCGGACATGCGCTGGCCAGCGTCGACGGCGAGGTGTGCTGCGAGGCCACGATCTCGTTCGTCATCCCGGGCGAAGGCGTGCTGCGCTGATGGCGATGCGCGTCGCGATCCTGGGCGACATCCACGGCAACGTCGCCGCGCTCGAAGCGGCCCTGGCCGAGATCAAGCGCCAACGGCCCGATCACATCGCGGTGACCGGCGATCTCGTGCTGAACGGCCCGCGTCCGGCAGAGGTCATCGACCGCGTGCGCAAGATGGAGCAGGACGGCGCCCTGGTCGTGTGTGGAAACACGGACATCGCGGTGACCGACTACGACTACGGCGCGGCGTTCCCGTGGCTCCAGCAGATACCGGCCGGCCATCGCGCGGCGACCGAGTGGACCCACGAGCAGCTCTCCGACGACCAGCTCGACTGGCTGCGCCGGCTGCCGAACGAGCGCCGGGTGTGGTCCGACGACCTGTTGGCGTTGATCTGCCACGGCTCGCCCGGCTCGATTACCGCTGGGCTGCCCGCCGACCTCGATTCCACGGTCACCGTCGAGCGCGTCACGCGCAGTGACGCGCGCGTCATCTGCTGCGGCCACACACATCTCGCCGACGTGCGCGAGCTGGGCCGCAAGCTGATCGTCAATTCGGGCTCGTGCGGCTACGACTTCGGCGGCGATCCGGGCGCGGGCTGGGCGCTGCTGACCATCCCCGACCAGCCGCCGGCGCGCTCCGACACGGACGATGATGCCGACGAAGACGCCGACGAGCAGGTGACCGACACGAGGGCGCCCAGCGCGCAGCTCTTCCGCGCCAGTTACGACGCCGACGCCGCGGCCGAGGAGGTCGCGGCGCGCGGGCTGCCCGGTGACGTCTATCGTGCCGCGACCATCCGCACAGGCAGGCTCATCAGGTGACGTCGCCAGCCCGCGCGCCGCGCAGGCGCGTCGTGGTCACCGGCATGGGCGCCGTGACGCCGCTGGGCAACGATGCCGCCGCGTTCTGGCGCCGCCTCGTTGCCGGCGAGTCCGGGGTGCGCACGATCCACAACTTCGATCCGTCGCGCGTCGCGAGCAAGATCGCCGGCGAGGTGCGCGACTTCGATCCGTCGCACGTGCTCGACCGCAAGGAGATCCGGCGCAACGACCGCTACACGCAGTTCGCGCTCGTTGCCACGCGCGAGGCGATGGCGCAAGCCGGGTTGCCCGAGCACCTGGAAGGTGAGCTTGCCGATCGAACGGGCACGATCATCGGCTCAGGGTTAGGCGGCTCGGGCACGCTCATCGAGCAGATCACGATCAACGTCACGCGCGGGCCGGACCGCCTGTCGCCGTTCTTCATCCCGATGGCCATCGCCAACCTCGCCGCGGGCCAGACGGCCATCCTGGTCGGCGCGCGTGGCCCGAGCTGGGCGACCGTCTCCGCGTGTGCCACGGCCGGCCATGCCATCGGCGAGGCGTCCGAGACGATCATCCGTGGCGACGCGGACGTGATGCTTGCCGGCGGCTCGGAGGCGCCGATCTACGAGGTCCTCCTGGGCGCCTTTGGCGCGATGCGTGCCCTGTCGACGCGCAACGACGACCCTGTGGGCGCGAGCCGGCCGTTCGACCAGGGCCGTGACGGCTTCGTTATCGCCGAGGGCGCCGGCGTGCTCGTGCTCGAAGAGCTCGGCCACGCCCGCCGGCGCGGCGCCCGCATCCTGGCCGAGCTGCGCGGCTACGGCGCGACGGCCGACGCGCACCACATCACCCTGCCTGCGCCGGGCGGCGCGGGCGCAGTCCGCGCCGCCCGTGCCGCGCTCAAGAAGGCCGAGATGGCACCCGAGGAGATCGACCTCGTCAGCGCCCACGCGACGTCGACCCCGGAAGGCGACCCGGCCGAGCTACAGGCTTTCAAGACGATCTTCGGCGCCCACGCCCGCAACGTCTCGGTGACGGCGACCAAGGGCGCCATCGGCCATACGCTCGGGGCGGCCGGGGCGATCGGCGCGATCGCCACGATCAACGCGATGCGCGAAGGATGCGTGCCGCCCACGCTCAATCTGACCGACCCGGCGCCGGAGATGGGTGAGCTCGATTGCACGCCCCTGACCGCGCGACCGCGCGAGGTTCGCGCCGCGTTGGTCAACGCCTTCGGCTTCGGCGGCCAGAACGCGGCCCTGGTCGTGCATCGCTGGGACGAGAACTGATGAGCGCACCGCAGTCCGGGCCGGACGACCCACAGGGCCTGATCGAGCTGATCGACCAGCTTGAGGGCCTGCTCAACGCGTCGGAGCTGTCAGAGCTAGAGGTCGAGGCGGGCGGCACCGCGCTCGTGCTGCGCAAGCCCGGCGCGCTCGCCGCGGCCGCTGCAGCGCAGGCATCCGTCGCGGAGCAGCAGCGATCCGCGGCTCAATCGGTGCCGTCTTCACCTGCCGACGCACCGCCGGCCAACGCCGTCGTCGCGCCGCTGACCGGCCTGTACTACGGCTCGCCGTCGCCTGGAGCGCAGCCCTACGTAACGGTTGGCTCGCAGATCACGGTGGGCCAGGTGATCGGCCTGATCGAAGCCATGAAGCTGTTCAACGAGATCAATAGCGACCGGGCCGGCCGTGTCGTCCGGATCTATCCCGAGGATGGAGCACTGGTGAAGGCAAAGCAGCCCTTGATCGAGGTTGAGGCATGACTCCCAAGAGTGTCCGCATCACCGGCTGGGGGATGTACGCACCGGAGCGCCGGTTGACCAACGCCGACCTCGAACGGGTCGTCGACACGTCCGACGAATGGATCGTGTCGCGCACGGGCATCCGCGAGCGACGCATCGCCGCGGCGCACGAGACGACGGCGACGCTCGCCGCGATCGCCGGCAAGCGTGCCATCGCCGTCGCCGGTCTCCAGCCCGACGACATCGACGTGATCCTCGTCGCCACGCTCACGCCCGACTACTGGATGCCGTCGACCGGCGCGCTGGTCAAGGAGGCGATCGGTAACACGAAGGCCCCGGCGATGGACGTTGCCGCCGCGTGCTCGGGCTTCGTCTACGCCTACTCGATCGCCGACGCATACGTCCGCTCCGGGGTCTTCAAGAACGCGCTGGTGATCGGTGCCGAGACGCTCTCGCGCTTCATGGACTACTCCGATCGCTCGACGTGCATCCTGTTTGGCGACGGTGCCGGCGCGGTCGTCGTGTCCGCCTCCGACCAGGAGGGCGGCGGCATGCAGGGCCTCGAGATGACCACGGATCCCGACGGCGCGTACATGATCTGGCTGCCGTCTGGGGGCTCGCGGTCGCCCGTGTCGGGCGGCACGCTCGCCCGTGGCGAGCACTACGTGCGCATGGAAGGGAAGGAGACCTACCGCTTCGCGACCAAGACGATGGCCACGACCGCGCTCACGGCCATCGCCCGTGCGGGTTGGAACGCGGACGAGATCGACCTGTTCATCCCGCACCAGGCCAACGTGCGCATCATCGAGTCGGTCGCCAAGGGCCTCGGCCTGCCGATGGACAAGATGTTCGTCAACCTGGACCGCTACGGCAACACGTCCGCGGCGTCCGTCCCAATTGCCCTCTCCGAGGCCGTCGACTCGGGCCGTATCAAGATCGGCGACAAGGTCGTGCTTGTCGCGTTCGGGGCTGGTTTGACGTCGGGCGGCATCGCCCTCGAGTGGACGGCCGATCCAGTGTGCGGCCAGCGCGCCGCGGCCGTCGAGCCGGTTGCGCGGGTGCGGGAGCCGATCGATTGGGCCTCTGTCGACTCTATCCCGGAGCGCCTGCGCCAGATCCTCGACGCACGCGAGGGCCCGCCCGTTCCGCTCGACGACGTCGCACCGGGCGAGCCCGAGCCGTCGCGCCATGAGATGCCCGTCTAGCCGCTCGGCGCACCCTTTTTTCCGGGCCCTGAGCCGGCAGATTTCTGACACTTGTCGGGCGGGCCGACCTTAACCGCCAGCTTGCCCGGAATCGGCATTGACTTCGGTCATTTGTTGGACGGGCCGACGCTACGCGGGTCTCTGGCCGTGTTCCGCGTCGTCACCGGCTTCAGGTGAGCGTGGCTTTGGCCGCCGGACGCGTCGGATCGCTGACGGATTCCTCTTAGTGTCGGCCGAGCCGTCATCTGACAGAAACCAGACACCGCCAATGTCGGCCGCCGGGTCATGCAGCCAGGCGCGCAGCTCGCGCGATCTCACGGGCAGTGACTCGTCGATCACGGCGGCGTGCCTGTCGATTGCGCGCCGTGCCGTCCGGTCCTCGGGCAGGAGCAGGATGCGGCCGACGGTGACCGGGCGCCAGCCGAAGCGCTTGACGATGATCACTGGCGCGAGCCGGCACTTGACGTCGAAGGGTCGAAGTGTGCCCTCGACCGATCCAAGCTCTGACTTGACTTCGACCACGACGAGAGCGTGCCGTACGGCATGCCAGCCAACCACGTCGATCGAGCCGCGATCGCCGTACTCGTTGAACGAGACCTCGACCCGCGTCTCCCATCCAAGTCCTCCGAGCAGTCGGACAAACGCCGCCACTAGTTGTGCGTGGCGCTCGTCGAGCAGGCGGTCGAGTTCCGCGCCGCGGTGGGTAACGGTTAGAACGACTCGGGCATCGAGCGCGCCGAAGCAGGCGTCCAATTCATCGATCGTCAGACGCGACAGCCGGTTCTGTTCGAGATCGACGACCTTCCAGCGGCCTACACCGGCGCCTCGAGCGACGTCGGCCTGCGTGATCTTCGCCCGGATGCGAAGCATGCGATGCAGTCGTCCGACTTCGGAGCGCTTCATGTCGGGCGCATCTTCGTCAGCGCCGCTTATCAGCCGCTTACACTCCGGCCCATGATTGATCTGAGTGGCAAATCGGCGATCGTGACCGGCGGGTCGCGCGGCATCGGCAAGCAGATTGCGCTGCGCCTCGCCCAGCAGGGCGCGGACATCTGTTTCTCGTACCGCGGCAACGCCACGGCCGCCGAGCAGACGAAGACGGAGATCGAAGCGCTGGAGCGCAAGGCCGTTGCGTTCCAGGCTGACGTTACCCAGCCCGAGTCGGCCGAAGCGCTGGTCAAGGCCGCGCTCGAAGCGTTCGGCAAGGTCGACATCCTGGTCAACAACGCCGGCATCACGCGCGACGACCTGATCATGCGCATGAGTGTCGAGGCGTGGCGCGAAGTGCTCGAGACGAACCTTTTCGGTGCCTTCTACACGCTCAAGGCCGTAACCCGGCCCATGCTCCGTGCCCGCTCGGGCCGGATCATCCAGATCACGAGCGTGTCTGGTCAGGCCGGCCAAATGGGCCAGGCCAACTATTCGTCAGCGAAGGCCGGCCTGATCGGCCTGACCAAGGCCGCCGCCCGCGAGCTGGGCAGCCGGGGCATCACGGTCAACGCAGTCGCGCCGGGCTTCGTGCTCACGGAGCTGACCGAGGGACTGTCCGACGACCTGAAGCAACAGATCACCGATCGGACGCCCCTCGCCCGATTCGGCACGACCGAGGAAGTCGCCTACGCCGTCGCCTTCCTGGCCTCCGACGAAGCCGCGTATATCACCGGACAGGTGCTCGCTGTCGACGGCGGTCTGGTGATGATGTAGCCGAACCCGACGGCCGCCGCTTAGTCCTCGGGCTCGGCTTCTGCCTCTGCCTTGGTCTGGTGGATTGTGCCGGGCTTGTGCGCCGGCGGCGCGTAGATCGTGATCAGTCGCAGCGGAACATCGCCGCGGTTGATGATGTTGTGCCAGGTTCCAGCCCGCACGAAGACGAGATCGCCCTCATCGAAGCTCCGTGAACTTTCGTCGAGCACCGCTTCGCCTTTGCCGTCGACGAACAGGAACACCTGGTCCGTCGTCGGATGGACCTCTTTGCCGATGTCCTCGCCGACCTTGAGGGCCATGACCACGACCTGCTCGTGATCGCCGGTCTCGACCACGCGGCGGAAATAGTCGTTGTGCCGGACGACGTCGAGCAGATCTGTCGATGTCGTCTTGGCGATAGGCGCTGTCATGCTTGGGCACCTCTGCGCGATATGACCTGAGTTTGGTCAGCCTCGACCCTCTGTTGCTTGGAGCCAAGTGCCGAAGGTACGGAAAACGCGTCGCCCGTCCGGAAGATGGGCTACGTGCTGCTCGAAGGTGTCTTCGGCTCGGGCTTGCTTCGCAACGCAACGATGGTGTCGACGATCCTGGCACTGGCGTCAGCTGCGGTGTTGAGACCCAGATATGCGTTCATTCGCTTGGCCAGGTAGCTGCCCTCGCCACCTCCCGGAATCTCGAGGTCCGCGCGAACAGCGGCCAGCAGTGACGGCCAATCCGAATGGTGCCGATTGTCGGTCAGCGTTTCGTACGGGTCGTAGAGGCCCCTGTTGTCAGCGTAGATATCGACGTCCGGGGCAAGGAAGTAGATCGGCCGATTCAGAATCGCGTAGTCACATACGACGCTTGAGTAATCGGTGATCAATGCGTCGGCCACGTGGAGCAGGCAGTTCACGTCCACATCCGTCACGGGCAGCAGGCGAACACGCGGGTCACTTGTTGGCAGGCGATCCCGAAAGACATCCCAGTCTGCGCGTGGGTGCGGCTTTACGAGCAGCTTGATGTCTGTACCCGCGAAGGTGCGCTCGATGTCCTCATCGGTCAGGCGTGGCAGCCAGCGCTCATCGCCGTACTCGAGACGGTGGGTCGGCAGCCAGAGAACGATCCAGTCATGTGGCCCGTAGCCGAGCTGCGCCCGTAGGTCGCCGTGCACGATCAGGTCGTACCCAGATCCGCCGCGAATTATGTCGAAGCGCGGCGACCCGAGGTTAGGGACGCGTCGAACAGAGGCCGCAAAGGCCGTTATCAACCTGCGCTGCTCGAGCTGCCCGGAGGCGACGAACATCGAGACCAGGGCAAACGATCGTCGATGAGCGAAACGCACGATGTGCGACGCGATGCGCGCAAAAGACCGCCGTCTGGCCCCCATGCGAACGTCGAGCGCGATGCGCTTGAGCGGTGTTCCGTGCCACACGAAGACGATGCGCGCGCCGCCAAGGTGCTGGAGATCGAGATCGCGGAAGCCGTGTGTGAGCACGGCTACTCCGGCGTGGCGCTGGATGCGTCGCGCATCGGGCTGTCCGCGCAACGTCACCTTCAGCCCGGCCGACCGCACGGCCTCGGCCTCTTCCTGGTTCTGCGCGACCCACGTGACGCCAATGTCGGGTCGGTGATGAAGGATGTACTCGGCCAGGTAGCGCGGGTTGTCCCTGAAGCCGTGGATATTTCCGAAGACCCAGGAGCTGGCGTCACGACGGCTCAGACATGCGCTGAGGAATGCCGGGATCTGGGCCAGGTCGCGAATCGTGTTGGCGATTACCGCGCGGCCGGACCGGCCTTCGATCATCGCCAGCGTCGCGCCACCTGAGCGTGGCGGCGGGCGCCCGTCGTCTGAGCCCTTTGCGGCGCCGGTCACGGCGCGGCCGTTTCGAGCGTCCGATGCGCAAGGGATCCGTCTCGGTATGACGCCTCAAGGCGACTGATGTCCCGGTCGCTGATGTCATCGAGCAAGGTGGACCGGGCGAGCCTCGTCGAAGGTCCGACGCGGATCGCCTTCAGGAATACTGGGATGGAGATTCCGAGGTCAGCCGGAGTCACCGGCAAGCCCACGCGTCCGTAGAAGTGGACCAGCCAGCCGGCGTCCTCACCGCGCAGGATGGTCGTCGCGATCGTTGCCAGCGCAACCTGCAGGCCGTGCAGGTGAGGTCGCTCGACGAGAGAGTCGAGCGCATGGCTGATCAGGTGCTCAGAGCCGGATGCCGGCCGTGACGAGCCGGCCATCTCCATCGCGATCCCGCTCAGGATCAGCCCGCGCACGAGCTTCTCCTGATAGCCGCCCTCCGTGAGGTCGGCGTTGTCGGCGATCACCGAAAGCGCTGCGGCCTCAGAGGTGAGACACGCGAAGTCATCGATCGACTCGTTGCGGCGGACATGCGCGTCGCGCCAGTCCCGTACGGCGGACACGTTCGAGACGAGGTCGCCGAGACCGGATCGCCACGTCGACAGCGGCGCCGATCGCAGCGCTTCCATGTCGACGATGAGGCCGGCCGGGATCCTGGCCCCGACCGAGTTGGGGCGGCCCTCGTCCGAGATGATCACCGCGATCGGCGAGCAGAGGCCGTCACTCGACGCCTGGGTCGGCACGCTGAGGAAGTCGATGCCACGTTCGGCGGCGGCCAGCTTGGCGATGTCGACGACACGACCGCCACCTATACCGATCACGAAGCGCGGACTGACGGCCGCGATCCGGCGCTTGACCTCCTCGACCGAGGTCAGTCGGTGAGCGTCGACCACGCACTCGTCGAGCGCATGGCCGCGTTTGGCGGCGGCGGCAATGAAGCGTGGCGCGTAGCCGGAGCCCGACCGTCCTCCGGTGTGCACGGCGAGCAGCACGCCGTCGGCATCCTGTGTGATCTCGTCAAGTGCATCCGACGCGGCGTCGACGCCTTCGACGAGCCGTAACAGGCTCGGAATGCGGACTGATCGGTGTGGCGACCGAGCGCTCACCGGCCCGTTACCTCACCCGCGTCGAGTGCGGCGGCGACCTGCTGTGCCCGTTCGAAATCGGCCATGTCGTCGATCTCGGTCCACTGGCGCCGGCGGGTGCTGATCAGCCGTGCCCGCAGCTCCGTCGCTGCGCTGTCCATGGCGTCCTCGTAGTAGAGGTCGGTGCCGCCCGCGGCAACCAGGCGCTCGGCTGCGCGGAGCACGACCCGCGCCCCATGCGCGTCGAACCTGACGATCCCGATGTATTCGCCGACAGAGGTTTGGGGATCGAGTTTCTTGCTGATGCGGCGCATGTGGCCATCGCCCTCTACCTCGACCTTCATCTCTTCCGCACCGAGCGGTTCGTCGCCGTCCACAACGAGCCACACACCGTCGCCGCAAGCCTGGACGTCCGCGAGCAGCGACGGGTCGAAGATGATGTCGGTGTTCATCAGGCAGAAGCCCTGGTGCAGGAATTCGGCCGCCGCGAGAAGCGAGACGATGTTGTTCGCCTCTGCGAAGCGCGGATTGAACACGGACCGGGCGCGGATCGCTCCGGCGCGCTGTTCCAGATAGCGGTCGACGGTCGCCGCGGCGTGGCCGGTGACGATCAGCGCGTCGGCGAACCCGGCGGCCTCGAGCGCCAGCAGCGATCGCTCGAGCAGCGGAACGCCATTGACTTCGATCAGCGCCTTGGGCAGTAGCGCAGTCATTTCTCCGAGCCGCCGTCCGACTCCAGCCGCGAGCAGGAGCGCCGGCGGCAGCCGGTCACTCGATTGCGTCATGAGCTCGCGGACCCTTTGTCCGCATAGCCGAATCGCCTCATGTAGCTTCCCAGCCAGAACTTCAGCCAGCGCCGCGGGAACGGACGAATGTGCTCGCGCCAGCGCGTGGCCGCGGCGCTGTCGAGGCCCTCTGCTCCCCACCGAAAACCGCGCGCATAGACCTTGACCGCGGTTGGATCAGCCGGTGGTGTCACGCCCAGAAACGCGAACAGCGCGGGCAGCGTCCGGTCGGGCTCCGAGACAACATCCTCGAAGCGCACGAGCCGGTAGCGGTCGGGATAGCGTCGCCGGAGGTACCGATGGCGCCGGGCCGCGCCCGCCCAGGTAAGTGTCACCTGCACCAGCAGCACGGCCGACAGGGCGAACGGGATGCGAATCAGCCAGCTGTACGGCGGTCTGCGCTTCGTCAGCCGCCGATGCTGGTCCGAGACATACACAGCGCGCGGGTCACGGATCATGTGCACGACGCGGGCGTTGGGGAACCACTCCAGAAGCGTGTCGACATAGGCGAGGTGGGCGGGCGTCTTCTCGCCCATGATCGGGCGGCCGTAAAGGTCGGCGTAGACGCGCATGAATGCGGCCATCAGGCCGCGCTCGGTGCGATCCTCGGCCGGCAGCGCGAGCAGCCGGCGCGTCATCTCGTCGCGTTCCACGTTGGCCGTCAGCCAGCGCCAGAAAGGGCTGACCTCCCGCCAGCGTGATCGCTTCTGGAATTCACCCGAATAGATCATCTCGACGATCTTGCGCAACGTCTGGTCCTGCGCCAGCTCGCCAGCGTGGCGGAAGTAGTAGCGCGCGCCCTCGCGCTCGAGGATGTGACCCAGGAAATGGTTCTCAGGCGCGAGGGCAATGCGATCGGAGCGCTCGAGGATGTTGCGCATCAGGGTCGTACCGCTGCGGCTTACGCCGACGACGAAGATGGCCTCAGGCTCGCCCGGCCGGCGCGGCTCAGCCGGCCCGGCATCCGCCCGTGCAGGTGTCGAGATCACATCGCTGTCAGTCGAGGGCAGACCCATCGCTAGAGTCCTCCGCGCGCGCCGAGATAGGCGACGATCTGGTCCACGTTGTCCTTGACGGATGACCGGACCGTTTCGAGACGCAGCTCAGGGCTGAGCGGCGCTTCATATGGATCGGCCACGCCCGTCATCTGTTGGACCTCACCACGCTCGGCGCCGGCATACAGGCCCTTGACATCGCGCCCGACCACCACGTCGAGCGGTGTGTCGACGAACACCTCGACGAACGACCCGGGGCCGCCGGCCGCCTCGACCATCGCGCGCGCCTCAGCGCGCGCGGCCCGAAAGGGGCTGACCAGGGCGCAGACGACGAATCCACCGTGGCGGACGATCTCGGCCGCCACAAAGGCCACCCGCCTGACGTTCTCGTCCCGGTCCTCGCGCGAAAAGCCCAGCCCACGAGACAGGTGCGTGCGCACAACGTCCCCGTCGAGCACCGTGACAGGTCGGCCGGACTCCGTGATGCGATCGACCAGCTCCTCCGCGGTCGTCGTCTTGCCCGACCCCGAAAGACCGGTGAACCAGATGCACGCGCCGTGCGTCATGAGCGCGCACCAATGATGAACATGTCAGGGACTTGGGACACGCGCTCTCCGGCGGAATGGCGGACGCGCGCAATCATAGCGACCGTCGGCAGGCGACGGCCGCGCGCGATCGAGGATTGCTACTTGTCGGCCGGCGCCTTATCCGCTACCGGCCCGGGCTTGCCACCCTCCGGGAAGCCGGTCAGGATGCGTTCGCGCCAGCGGTCGTAATGGGCGCGCCGCTTCGCGGCGCGCGGAATGTCCCAACGCTTGGCTTGCTTCACGAACTGGTAATAGGCTCGATCCAGGGCATAGGCCAGGCCGTCCAGGCCATCGCGATAGCCGCGCTTGGCGACATAGATCCCGAGCTCGCGGAAGGATCGCCAGAAGATCTCCTTTGCCGTGGGCTGCCCGCGGCCCATCGCCAGGGCGCCAGTCGCCTCGATCGTCGTGTAGCGGTTCGTCTTGGATATGACGTCCTCGAGACTCAGCTGCGCGAAGTGCCACAGCGAAACCTCGGGCTTCTTGGGCAGCGTGGCGATGCGGGCACCGGCGACGGGTACAAGTCCGTGATGGAGATCGGTCGTGACCTCGATCCCATCCTTGCGGAACAGGCGTGGCTTGCCCGGCCACCACGGTGTGCTGCGCAGCCAGCGACCAAGGAAGACGTTTGCCCTCGGGATCATCGCTACGTCGTACGGCGGATCCGAGTCGACGAAGTTGCGGATCCACTTGGCCAGCTCAGGTGTGACGACTTCGTCGGCGTCGAGCGACAGGATCCAGTCTCCGGTCGCGTGGTCGACGAACATCTGACGGGCAGCGCCAAAGTCGGCGATGCGCGGGTGCTGGAGCACGAGGTCGGTGTAGCGGCGCGCCACCTCCGGCGTCTGGTCGTCGCTGTGCATGTCGACGACGATGATCTCGTCGCACCAGGTGTACATGCTGCGCAGGCAGTACTCGATGTTGCGCTCTTCGTTGAGCGCAAGGATCGCGCCCGTGATCCGTGCCATTACCTGGCCGCCGCGAGGCTTTCGGCAATCGGCAGTCGCGTCTGGCGGCCCATGCCCATGTAGATCAGGCCCGCCGCGCAGGCAGCGTCCGGATCGAGGTGATTGCGCCCGTCGACCAGGAGGTTGCCGCTCATCGCGGCGGCGACGTCCCTGAGCGGCACGTCCTGGAACTCCGCCCAGTCAGTCAGGACGACCAATGCATCCGCGCCCCGACAGGCCTCGATGGCAGAATGCACCATGGCGGCCGCGACGCTGGCGGGCACGTGCGCCGGCGCGGCCGGGTCGTAGGCGGAGATGCGAACGTCCTCGTTCAGCAGCGCGGATATCACGCCCAGGGCCGGCGAGTCCCGAGTGTCCTCCGTGCCGCCCTTGAAAGTCACGCCCCAGACGCCGATCTGCCTTCCTGCGAGATTGCCCAGCTCATTACGCAGGCGACGGATGATCTCGATCGGTCGCGACCGATTGACCGCTTCTACCGCGCTCAGGACGGGGGTTGTCACTCCGTACAGCTCGCCGATGAAGCGCAGCGCCGCGACGTCCTTGGGCAGGCAGCTGCCCCCGTAGCCCAGTCCCGCCGCGAAGTAGCGCGTGCCGATCCGGCTATCCATGCCCGCGCCGCGCAGCACGGCGTCGACGTCGGTTCCCAGGCCCTCGCACAGCTTGGCGATCTCGTTGGCGAACGAGATGCGTGTCGCCAGGTAGCTGTTGGCGACGTACTTGATCAACTCCGCCGTGCGCAGGTCCGTTATCAGCAGCGGCCCGAGGTCGCCGTACAGGTCGGCGACGGCGTGCGCATCCTCCTGCGAGCTCGAGCCGATGACGATGCGATCCGGGTGCAGGAAGTCGTACACCGCCTGTCCTTCGCGCAGGAACTCGGGGTTCGAGACGATGCGCGGCTCGCGGCCGTCGTCGGCCAACCCGGCGCGAACGATCGAGGCGATCGTCTCGCCCGTGCCCACGGGCGAGGTGCTCTTGTTGATGATCAGCGGTCGCTCGGCAGGCAGATGCTCCCGGATGGAGCGAGTGGCCGCCCGGATGTTCGAAAGGTCCGCACCGCCCGTCGGTGTCGTCGGCGTATCGACAGTGAGGAACACGAATTCGGCGTCGGCCATGGCCGTGCCGTAATCAGTCGTGAAAGTCAACCGCTTGCTGTCGGCGCCTTCTTCGAGCAACTCCTGGAGGCCGTCCTCGACGAAGGGATTGACAGCCTTGTTGAGCTGGTCGACGAGCGGGGCGCTGATGTCGAGGCCGCACACCTGATGGCCCAGATGGGCAAAGCCGGCTGCAGTCACCAGGCCCACGTGTCCACAGCCGACGACGGTGATACGTCTCGAGATCATGAAACCTCCACCCTGGTATCTCGGAAGGACTGGATGGTGCGTACCAGGCCATCCCGCAGTGGAACGACCGGCTGCCAACCGAGCACTTCCCGGGCCAGGCTGATGTCCGGTCGGCGGCGACGAGGATCGTCCTCTGGCAGTGGTCGGAACTCTATCGGCTCGGAGCTTCCGGTCAGTTCCTTGACGAGTGCGGCGAGCTCGAGCATGTCGAACTCGACCGGGTTGCCCAGGTTGACCGGCTGCTGGTAGTCGGCGCGCATCAGCCGAACCACGCCTTCGACCAGGTCGTCGACGTATTGGAAGCTGCGCGTCTGGTGCCCGTCGCCGTAGACCGTCAGCGGCTCGCCCGCGATGGCCTGGGTGATCAGGTTCGATACCACGCGCCCATCCTCGGGATCCATCCTCGGGCCGTAGGTATTGAAGATGCGGCAGATGCGGATCGGCGAGCCGAAGGTGCGCTTGAAGGCCATCGTCATGGCCTCCGCGTAGCGCTTGCCTTCGTCATAAACGCTGCGTGGTCCGATCGAGCTGACGTTGCCCCAGTAAGCCTCGGTCTGCGGGTGCACGGCCGGATCGCCGTAGACCTCGCTCGTGCTCGCAAGCAGGAAGGCGGCACCCTTCTCTCGGGCCAGTTCCAGAAGGTGGCGCGTGCCTTCAGCGTTGACCCGGAGTGTCTCGATCGGCCGTTCCATGTAGCGCGGTGGAGAGGCCGGACTGGCGAAGTGCAGGATCCAGTCGAGCGGCCCATCGATGCGCAGCGGCTCGGAGACGTCCGCCTCGACGAACGTGAACTGAGGGGATGCTGCCAGCTGGACGAGGTTCGCCCGGCTGCCGGTGGTCAGGTTGTCGACACCGATGACGCGGTTGCCGTCGGCCACGAGCCGGTCCGCCAGGTTGCTGCCGACGAAGCCGGCGGCACCGGTCAGGACTATGCGCACGCTGTCACGGCGAGCATAGGCATGGTCCACCCTTAATGACTGTCTGACGGAGAGCCCACTCGGGGCGAAAGTCCTCTGGCCGTCACGATAGCACGGACGGCCCAGCCGACGGATGGTTCGCCGAGGCCGTGCCACAATGTCAGCATCACATCGCCGCGACGGCAGCCGTGGCGGTCGGGGGATAAGGCGAAGTCAGAAGGGGGTTCCACGTTGCCCGCAAGATTCCAGTCCTTACTGCGCCATGGGGCTCCCGGCCTGCTGAGCCGTCGGCTGATCGCGGGCCTGGTCCTCGCCGCGGTCGCGCTGGCCGTGCCGGCATTGGCGACGCGCGCCTACATCGGAAATAACCCGTATCTCATCACACTCAAGGCGAGCCCGGCCCGAGACGTCAGCTGCAGTTCTACGGTGCAGATAACCGCGATGGTTCGCGCAGCTGACACCGGTAATCCCGTTCAGTCGCAGACAATCACTTGGGGGTTCAAGACTGAGCAGTCGATCCAGGACTCCGTTTCCCCCGCGACCTCTGTCACAGACGCCAAGGGAAAAGCCAGCACGACGCTTCATTTCGGCCCCGCGGAGGGCCAGCGAACCGTTCGGGCCTATGCCATCCCGGACTTCCCAGAGACGATCAATGTCAGTTGTCACGGTGGCCTGCCAAGCCCGACACCCAGCCCGACACCCAGCCCGACACCCAGCCCGACCCCCAGGCCGACCGCCAGCCCGACACCCAGCCCGACCCCCAGGCCGACCGCCAGCCGCACACCCACCGGGTCACCCATGCCCACGAGCACGGCGGGTAGCTCGTCGGGCCCTACGCCGACGGGGTCAGGCATTCCCTCATCCAGCGAGCAGCCGCAACCCACGACCAGTTACGCACCAGGCACGTCGCCCAAGGCGAGCGGTGAACCCATCCCCGTGACAACCGCTGCGCCCGGATCCAGCGGTGTGCCGGGAGGATCGGGCTCGATAAGCGCGCCCGGCAGTCCTGGGCCATCGGCATCTGAGCCGGTCACGGCCGGCGACCAGCCAGCAAGTTCCTCGACTGGCGACCTGCTTATGCCGGCGGCGCTGATCATCGTGCTGGTGCTCGTGCTGGGAGGCGCGGCCTTCTTCTACATCCGCAGACGCTGACCACGCTGGCGCGAATGCGCATCGGCCGTCGCGCGTGGCTGCTTATCGTGCTCACGCTGATGCTCGTGCTTGCCACTTCGTGCACGGTTCAGCTCGGGCCGCTCATCAGCAACGCGCCGTCCATCATGCAGTTCGGTCCGGCGCTCGCCGGCATGAGCGGCGAGCGCCGCTACCTGGTCCTTGCGCTCGACCCGGCAGAGCTGCGCCCTGCGGGCGGCTACACCGGCACGGTGGGCGTCGTCGGCATCGACCACGGACACATCGTTGAGCGTGACTTCGGAGACGTCTACCGCTATGACTTCCAACCTGGCCTGCCCTACGTCGAGCCACCGGTAGCGCTCCAGAACCACCTGCTGGGGGACGCGTCGTGGCAGATCGCCGACGCGGCGTGGTCGCCCGACTTCCCGACGGCCGCGCAGGAATCGCTTCGACTGTACGAGCTCGAAAGTGGCGACACCAGGATCGATGGCGTCATCGCGCTCACGACTTATGCCGTCGACGCGCTCCTCGAAGCCATCGGCCCGGTCGACGTGCCTGAGTACGGCGTCACCGTCCACGCGGGCGAGACGACAATGACTGCACTGGAGCTCACGCGTGGGACTTCCTCGGATCGGAAAGGATTCCTGGACGCGCTAGCTGGGCATATTCTCGATCGGCTGGCTGGGTTCTCTCCGCTCGACATGCCGAAGCTGGTTGACGCGTTCAATGCCATCCGCGATCGGCGCGATGCCATGGTCTGGCTCGCCGATCCATCCGCTGAGGCGTGGGTCGCGGGGACGCCGTTGGGAGGCGCGGTAGGTCAGGAGCCGGGCGACTACATCTATCTGGTCGAGGCCAATGTCGAGCCTCCGTCCAAGTACAACCTGGTCGTGCAACGATCCGACTCGATCAACGTGGCACTCGATGCGACAGGAACCGCATCCGACAGCATTGCCATGCAGTGGCAGAACTCCGCCATGGCTGAGGGCTCGGCATTCGACCTGATTCGCTCGTATTCAACAAACAAGGCGGGTCTTTACGGCGCATATGTCCGTCTTCTGACCCCGTCGACCAGCTCGCTCAGCGCGGTTGCCGGCGAGGCCATGGACTCCATTGACACGGTCGAGGAAACGTCGACGGAGGCGGGTCGCAACGTCTTCGGCAACTACCTGCTTATGGGACCTGGCGCGTCAACGCTGCGTTACGACTGGACCGAGCCGGGAGCCGCAACCGCATCGCAGAGTATCTGGACGTACCAGCTCACGGTCCAGCGTCAGCCGGGAGCAGCCGATATTCCGGTGGAGGTGACCGTTAATTTGCCAGATGGCGCACAAATCGTGTCGACGACGGCTGGCGCATTCACCGGCCACACGATCACGCTTAACGCGAAGTTGGACCTGGACCTCAGTCTCGAGGTGAGTTACAGACTTCCCTGAGCGAACTAGTGCGAAAGGGAGCCCTGAAACTTCGGATCCTTGAGCAGGTTCTGGTAGGCCGTCATTGCGCTTGTCGGACTATCCAGGCGCCAGTCAGGCTGGTTGTAAGCCGTCATGTCGAAATTGAAGTACACGATCGCCACCACCTGTGGCCACTTGGCGTACACCGCTGGGTAGCCTTGACTAAGCCACGCTCCCTTGTCGCATGTGGCGCAGTTCGGATCATAGCCGGCGGCAATTTCGGCGGCAATGATCGGCTTCGTCTTACTAAGCTGCCTGAGAGCCTTCATCCCCGCAGTCATCGCCTTCACAAGGGTCCGCCACTTCTGGTTAACGGACGGTCCCCAGGAGAGCGCGGTCAGGCCCAGGTAGTCGACGTACTTGTTGCCCGGATAGTCCGACGTGACGTACTTGGCGTCGTATACGCTGTACAGGAACTTGACGTTCGTTGCACCGACGCCGCCCTTGCCGCGAAAGATGTTCCAGACATGCTGCCACGCCTGGCGGAACTTCTTGGCCGTATTGGTGCAGCGGCCGTTGCCCCAGACATACCAGTAACCATTGTTCTCGTGCATCAAGCGCAGGATGATCGTGCCGCCGTACGCCTTGGCTGCCTGAGCCCACTGGCGGATGTAGGCGTCATGCTTGCCCTTGATCGTCGCGTCGAGCGACCAGTTCGTGCAGTCGTTCGTGTCTGTGCCGACGGGCTCCCAATAGATCATCGGAACGATGCCTCGCGCCAGTAGGCCGTTCACGGCATCGGTGGGAAATGCGCCTGAATCCAGGCCCCAGACGCTCCACAACGACCAGATCGCCGGCTTGGCGCCGGACTGCGCCGTGAAAGCGTCGACCACGTTCATATCCGTCGCGCCGTTCATCGACACGCCGAGCGCGACCTGGCGGGGAGTGGCTGCGAGGCCGGCTGTCGTCGCACCGAGCGACAACAGGAGTGCGGCAATGAGGCCGGCGATAATTGGCGTGAAGCGCTTCACTGTGGTTCCCCCTCCTTGGGCTAGGTGGGTCCAGCGTAGCGCCGTGGCACCGCTATTGGCAAATCAGCCAGAAGGCCTACTGCTACAAC
>DATCGV010000054.1:0-2638 GCA_036508755.1 Candidatus Limnocylindrales bacterium
GAACGAGGTAGCCCTCGGTGATCACTGGGCGTGAACCTCGAGGCCCGTGGAGTCGATGACGTCAAAGGCCTTGGCGTAGCGACCCTCCCGCCGGCGTTCGCCGAGATAGTAGGGGCCGCTGCCGGGAGGACCCGCCGAGAGCAGCTCGCGCGCGCGCGCCGGTGCGCCGCCGCGGTCGAGCAGGTACGCGGTGCGCGCCCACGCGCCGCGGGCCCGACCACTCAACTCTCCTGCAAGATCCTCGTCGCCGACGCCCGCTGTGGCCTGGGCGAGCCACTCGCCCGCGTTCGGCCAATCGCGGTACCCGCTTGGGCGCGTGCCCATGAAGGCGAGCAGGGTGGCTGCGCTCCATGTCGGCAGCGAGTCGCGCTGGACAAGAGGCGTGCGTGGAACCCATGACACCACACGGAACGCGCTGAAGGCCTTCGGTGGGCGCATCCCTGGGGGCGCACCTACCACCTCGCGCTCGGGACGCCTGCTGGCCAGCCCGAGCAGGTAGGCAGCCGATTCAGCCCCCACTGCATACGGGGCGAAGTGATCGCGCGCCAGCGTCGCACGAAGCTCGATCAGAGGATCGCCCGACCCGTATGTTCCGGCTCGCGCGGCAGGTGCGAATTCCCACACGCCGCGAGTGGCAAGATCGAGCAACCAGCCCTTTTCGCGCAAGCGACGAATGACAAGATCGGCGGGCCAGCTGATACCGGCCTCCGATGACCAACCCCGCACCTGTGCAGCGGTCACCACGTGCGGCTGCTCCAACTCGAGCAGCTGCAAGAGAGGCGCCAGACCCTGAGGAACTGTGCGAGCTGTCATTTCTACCACATAACCTGTCTTCCATTGACAGAAAGAATGTCCTCTATGACAGCGATGTTGTCAAGGATCTACATCTCGCACCGCATCGTCACAAGGCGGCGGCCGCCCCGATCGCGCCCGCCAGCGCGACGAGCGGCCGGGAAGGTGCAGTCGTCCGCCACTTCGTCAGCGCGACGCCTCCCCGTGCTGCTCGACCATGGTGGCCAACAGGCTACGCCGCGGCGCGGCGAAGCGGAAGGCCGCCTCAGGTGGACGTTGCCGCGGGTAGGAAGAGGGCGCTTTCCGTGTTCGGCTTGGAGCGGAATACGTAGTCACGCCCCCGTCGAGCGCTTCTTCAGATTGCTGACCTTCCACTGCATGACGGGGTCGATCAGCGCGCGCTCGCGCACGTCGGGCCAGGCTGACAGCAGGAGCTGAGGCCGGTCGTTTGACTCCTCGTCGAGCAGGCGGAAGTACTCGCGCTCGGGGCCGGTGAGCGCAGAGCACGGCGCCAGAAAGGCAGCCACGCGAGCGCACATGGCCGGGAAGTCCGGCTCGTCGTCGGCGGCGATCACGGCCCGCAGCGATTCGACCAGTTCAACGGTCGGCTCGGCGAACCTGGACAGCGCCTCGACGGGATCCTGCACCGCCGGGAACGGATCGGCCGTCGAGATCGCCCGGATCACGAGCGCGCGCAGGAGTGGATCATCCATCGCGTTGGGGTTTGATGCGGCCATGCGCGCAAGGTCGTAGAGATCACGACTCGCGGTGCGTTCCATGAGCGCCTTGACCTTGCCGGCCACCAGTTCTCGACGATCGAGCACGGGGAACGACACCGGCGGCGAGCAGATCGGACACCTCTGCTCGACCGGTTCCAGAAGAGCCACCCGCGCGAGATAGGTGACGTCGATCTTGATGTACTCGTCGCCGTACCTGAGCCGGTAGGTCTGACCGCTGTGTTCGTCGTTGGTCCCCCTGACGGCGTAGCCCAGCTTGCCGACGACTTCACGCAGCCGCATATCGACGCGAGGCCGCTCAGTCCGCATCGCCGACACCTCGAGCTGTTCGACGTACATGAGGTCGATGTCGACCGAGAGTCGGGGCAGCTCGTCGGTGAAGACGTTGAGTGCCGTGCCGCCGTGTAGAACGAAGACGGATCCGAGCAGCGGGTCGTCACGCAGGGCGGCGAGCACTTCGAGTAGCCTCTCGACCTTGTCCACGGCAAGGGCCGTGAAGCTCGACGCGGTCGAGAGCAGCGGCCTCATCCGCGCAGCCACTCGAGATACGGAAGCCCCACCGGAACATACAGCCGCCACGCCGAGACGAATTCGTACTCGACGCCGGGACGGCGCCGCTGAAGCCAGTACGTGCCGCGGCCCAGCGAGCGCCGCATCTCGCGCAGCGGCGCCGGATCGCAGAGCCAGTCGTCTGCCATCAGGTCGAGCAACCAGCCGGCACGGGCGACGAGGGTCGGCGAGCCGAGCGACGCCGAGTAGCGCGCGACGTGTGCGGACGTCATGGTGGTAAAGGAGCCGACGCTGCGCAGCAACTCCTCGACGCCGCCGGCGAGGTCGAGGCGAGCGAGACGGTCGACCAGCGTCCGCTCACGTGTGGTCGCCGTTACCAGAACATCACCGGCACGGACATCGGTCACATAAGTCGTCGCAACGGAAGGGGACAGGCGCTCAGCCTTGGCCGCCACTCGCCTGAACCGATAGCCGCGCACCGTGAACGGCGTCATCGTCTTCGCCGAGAGGAAGTAGACGGTGCGTGCCGGCGTGTGCGCGACGCCGTGGGCCTCGAGCGCCGTGTGATAGGCCAGCACGGAGTCGGGAGCCGCCTTGCT
>DATCGV010000055.1:0-6082 GCA_036508755.1 Candidatus Limnocylindrales bacterium
GGCTCGCCGGTGCCACCGCCCACCAACCGCTCGAGCCGGGGAAGCTGATGACTCTCACCGCGACCGATCTGCTGCTCGAGGCGACCGACGTTTCGAAGACATACGGTGCCGTCGTCGCGCTGCACAACGTCTCACTCGCCGTGCGCCCCGGAGAGGTGCACGCGCTGATGGGTGCCAACGGCGCGGGCAAGAGCACGCTGGTGAAGATCCTTACCGGCGCCGTCTCGCCGGATAGCGGCCGCATCGTCGTACGCGGTCGCGAGCGCGTTTCTCACTCACCGGCCGACGCGCGGCGCAACGGCCTCGTCTCGGTCTACCAGGAGCCCGCAGTCATTCCCGATCTGGACATCCGCGAGAACCTGCGCCTGACCCAGACGGCCGTCGAGCCTTTCCGCCACTGGCTGAACGAGCTGGGCCTCGAGAACCTGAACCTGTCGACCCTGTCGCGCCGGTTGCCGCTGGCGTCGCTGCGCATCATCGATCTCGCGCGCGCTCTGGCCATCGAGCCCGACGTGCTCCTGCTCGACGAGATAACCGCGGCGCTGCCCGCCAACCTGACCGAGCGCGTGCTCGAGGTGGTCCAGCAGCAGGGCAGCAACCGCTCTGTGATCTTCATCTCCCATCGCCTGATCGAGATCGCCGCCGTGTGCGACCGGGCAACCGTGCTGCGCAACGGCGAGACAGTCGGCGTGGTCGACGTCGCGGCCGGATCAGAGGACAAGATCGTCGAGCTCATGCTCGGCGAGAGCGCGGCGGCTCTCGCGGAGCGCCAGGATGACGCCGGCGCGGCAGCCGAGCGCCGACAAAAGACGCCGCGCCTTTCGCTGCTGGGCGTAAGCGCCGCACGCCGGCTGCACAACGCATCATTCGAGCTGTATCCGGGTGAGGTGCTCGGCGTCGTGGCCCTCGAGGGGCAGGGCCAGGACGAGCTGTTCGACGTCCTCGCCGGCAGCGAGCGCCCGACCAGCGGGTCGCTCCTCGTCGATGGCAAGCCAACCTCGTTCCGCCATCCGGCTGACGCGATTCGGATCGGCATGGTCTACGTGGCTGCCGACCGCGCCGAGGCGCTGCTCATGCAGCGTTCGGTGCGCGAGAACATCTCGCTCCCTTTCACGGCGCGCATCCTGCAGTGGGGCTGGATCAATCTCGGGCGCGAGAGGCGCAAGGTCGACGAAGCGGTCGACACGCTCCAGATCGACGCCCGGGCCGGCGCGGAGGTGCGCCGCCTGTCGGGCGGCAACCAGCAGAAAGTGACCATCGCCCGGTGGGTCGCGAGCGGCGTCAAGACGATGCTCGCCTTCGACCCGACGCGCGGCATCGATATCCGAACCAAGACCCAGATCTACGTCCTGTTGCGCGACCTGGCCGCGGCCGGCGCCGCGATCCTGCTGTACACGTCGGAGCTCAAGGAGATCCAGCTCGCATGCGACCGCGTGATCGTCATCTTTGGTGGCGAGGTCGTCGCGGAGATGCCTGCCGCACAGGCTGACGAAGTCGCGCTCCTGCGCGCGGCGCACAACCTCAAGCCCGGATCGGCGCTGCCCGAGGAGATTGCAGCGTCCAGGCCCTCTGACAAGGCCGCCGTACAAGCGGCGATCGAAAGCCAATCAGCAACAGTGAACCAATCATGAGCGCCACGTCCGCGCCCATCGACCAGCCACGCGGCGGTGGCGGCGACAGGATCAGCACGTTCGCGCGCGATAACGCATGGACGCTGGGCCTGATCGGCTTTCTGGCTGTCCTCCTGCTCTTCACCAAGTACGTCAATCAGACCTACGGCCTGGACAGCCTGGCCAGCACGGCCACATCCGTCGTGCCGCTGGCGCTGGCCGCCGTCGCCCAGGCGGTAGTCGTCCTCTCGGGTGGCATCGACCTGTCAGTCGCGTCGCAGATGGCACTGACCAGCTGCGTCGCGGCCACGTTGATGAAGGGCTACCCAGGTGAGGACGTCGCCGTCGTGATCGTCGTCGGCGTGCTGCTGCTCGGACTCGTTCTTGGCGCGATCAACGGCGCGCTCGTCGTCTTGACCAAGGTGCCCGACATCATCGTCACGCTGGGCACGTCCTTCGTGTGGGCGGGCTTCGCCCTCCTCGTTCGGCCGGCGCCAGGTGGGTCCGCAGCGCAGTGGCTCAAGGACCTCGTGGTCGGTCCGATCGTCTCGGGTATCGATGTCATACCGAAGGCTGCGGTCTTGCTGGTGATCATCGTGGCCGTGATCTGGATACCGCTGTCGCGCTCGCGGCTGGGCCTGTCGCTGTACGCAATCGGCAGCAATCCGCTCGCGGCCTTCAGGAGTGGCGTCGCGGTCAATCGGACAAAGGTGCTGTCGTACATCGTGACCGGCTTCGTCGCCGCGTTCGCCGGGCTGTCGTTGACCGCGAGCACGGGTATAGGCACGCCGGTTCCCGAGCCGACCTACGTGCTGATCAGCATCGCCGCTGTCGTGCTCGGTGGGGTCAGCATGGCCGGCGGCATCGGCGGGGCGTTTGGCCCGATCGTTGCCGTCATCGTCCTTCAACTTATCCGCGACGACATGACGTTCATGCACGTCGACCCGAACTACGGCCTGGTCGCGCAGGGCATCATCCTGATCGGCGTGCTGATGGTCGGTAGCCTGATCCAGCAGCGAAGGAGTCGAGCGTGACCGCGGCGACGGGCACCGTCGTTCGCAATCGCTGGCTGAGCGCCGCGACATGGCGCAACCTGCTGCGCGACTATCCGATCGTCCCGCTGACCGTTCTGCTGGTCCTGCTCGTCATCCTCGCCGACATCCTGTCGCCTGGGCTCGTTAACCAGGGATGGGTAACGTCAATCGTTCGACAGGCTACGGTCCTGGCGATCCTCGCCGGCTGCCAGACACTGACCATGCTCACCGGCGGCATCGACCTGTCAGTCGGCTACGTGGCGTCGATGGCCGGCTTCGTCACGGCCACCTTCGTCCATCAACCGGGCGGCTGGCCGATGGGCGTCGTCGTGGCGCTTGTTGCCGCCGCGCTGGCCGGCCTGGTCAGCGGCATCGGCGTGGGCATCTTCAAGGTCCATCCACTGATCGTGACCCTGGGCATGGGCCTGATCGTGTTCGGTTTCTCCAACGTGTGGCAACTGCAAAGCGTCCAGACCGGCGCGGGTGTCCCGAATGAGATCCACACGATCGGAGTGGGCACCCTCGGCGGTATTCCGAATGACCTGATCGTCTTCGTGCCCGTTGCGATCGTGCTCATCCTCGTGCTGAAGCGGACCGGCTACGGCCGTATGCTCTACGCCATCGGCGACAACCCGATCGCGGCGCGACTGTCCGGCGTTCGCTCGTGGCAGGTGCTGATCGTGCTGTACGCCATGTCTGGCGTGCTTGCCGGCATCGCCGGCCTCGTCCAATCAGGCCTCGCCAACACGGCCAGCGTCACGCTCGTCCAGCCCTACCTGCTGCCGTCGGTGGCGGCTGCGGTCATCGGAGGGACGTCGATCCTTGGCGGGCGCGGCGGATACTCGGGCACGATCGTCGGCGCGCTGATACTGACAGTGCTGGGCAGCGTGCTGAGCATCGTGCTGCCCGAACCGTGGCGCCAGATCGTCTTCGGCTCGATCGTCGTCCTCGTCGCCGCCGCCTACGCGCGCGTCACCGCCGAGGGCTGAGATGGCCGGCGCGGCCGGTACGGGCGGCGAGCCGCACACGGCGAGTCGCCATCTGGGGCTTGACCTGGGCGGCACCAACATCAAATGGGTCGTCGTCGAGCACTCGGCAAGTGAATGGCGGGTGGTCGACCAGGACGAGGTGCCGACCCTCGCGGCACGTGGCCCCGACGCCGTCATCGAGCGCCTCGCCGAAGTCGGAGCGCAGGCAGTCGCGCGCTGTTCGGAGGTCGACTCGGTCGGTATCGGAGTCCCGGGCCTGTACAACCCGGCCGATGGCACGACGCGGCTGCTGATCAACCTGCCCGGCGACTGGATGGGCAAGCCCATGGCGCAGGTCGTGGGCGACGCGCTCAAGGTCCCGACCCACCTGGTCAATGACGCCCGAGCTTTCGGCCTGGCCGAGCTCCGACTTGGTGCCGGGCGCGGCGCATCATCGATGGTCGGGCTGACGCTGGGCACAGGGGTCGGCGGGGTTCTCGCGATCGGCGGGCGGGTCCACCAGGGCCACGACGGCACGGCCGGCGAGTTCGGCCACCAGACGATCGAGCCGGATGGGCCGTGGTGCGCCTGTGGCAATCGCGGCTGTCTCGAGGCGTTCGCGCGCGCCGACCAGATCGCGGCCGCCGCCGGCGCGGCGACCGCCGAGCAGGCGTTCGACCGCGCGCGCGCCGGCGACGAACGCGCCACGTATGCGATCGCGGCCGTCGGCCGCTACCTGGGCATCGGCATTGCCAACATGATCGTCGGCGTTACGCCCGATCGGGTGGTCATCGGCGGCGGCGTCGCGGCTGCGTTCGACCTGCTCATCGGCCCGATCCGCGCCGAGGTGGCTCGGCGCGTGCACATCACGCTGGTCGAGGCTGTCGAGATCGTGCCAGCTCAGCTCGGCCTCTGGGCGGGCGGCATCGGCGCCGCGGTCCACGGCGCCGAGATGGCGGGCCAGGCATGAGCGAGATCGTCCGCGGCCGGTTGATCCTCGACGACGAGATCGTCCCTGGCAGCATCGAGATCGAGGACGGAAACATCGCGGGCGTCACACGTGACGAGTCCGTCCCCGATTCCGCCCCGTTCATCACGCCCGGCTTCGTCGACGTCCATGTTCACGGCTGGGGCGGCCACGACGCGATGGGCGGCACTGCCGCGCTCGACGGCATGAGCAGGGCGCTCCTGCGCCACGGCATCACTTCGTTCCTGCCCACGGCCGTGTCCGCGCCGATCGATGAGCTCCATGAATTCGCAGCGCGCGTCCGATCGTGGATGGGCGCCGCGCCGGCCGACGGAGCCCAGCCACTCGGCTTCAACCTCGAAGGACCATTCCTTGCGCCAGGCCGGCGCGGCGCCCACGATCCGGCCTTCCTGATCGTGCCCGCGGACGTGCCGGAATCGGCTATATCTCCGCTCGTTGAGAACCTTCGCGTGATCACGATCGCGCCCGAACTGCCCGGCGCGCTGAATCTCATCGTGTGGCTAGCCACACGCGGCGTGGCGGTCTCGGTCGGTCACTCGGGCGCGACCTTCGAAGAGGCCCGTGCCGGATATTCGGCCGGTGCCCGCTCGACGACGCACCTGTTCAACGCCATGACCGGCGTCGAGCATCGCGCGCCGGGCGTCGCGGTCGCGGCCCTGCTCGACGACGACGCGTACGTCGAGCTGATCGCGGACGGAATTCACGTCGATCGCGCGCTGTGGCCACTGATCACGCGCATCAAGCCAGCCGAGCGGCTGCTACTCGTCAGCGACGCGATCTCGCTCGCCGGCATGGGCGACGGCAGCGCGCGCGTCGGCACGCTCGATGTCGAAGTCCACGGCGACAGGGTGACCCTCGTCGGGACCTCGACGCTGGCCGGCTCGGTGCTATCTCTCGACGTCGCCGTGCACAACCTGGTCGAAAACGGCACTGCTCTTCCGCAGGCCGTCGCGGCCGCGAGTCGGAACCCCCTCGCCCTGCTCGGCGTGACCGATCGCGGCCGCATCGCCGAAGGTCAGCGCGCCGACCTCGTCGAGCTTTCGCCTGCGCTCGAGGTCGTCCGCGTCATGCGTGCCGGCGAATGGCTCGCTTAACGCCAACTAGCGCGCGGCGCCGGTCTCATCCAGCGTGGCCATGAGCTCAGCCATGCGCAGCGCGGTGTAGGACGGCCCTTCGTCGCGCGTGAGCTGACCAAGGACATCGATCGGCAGCTCGTTTACGATCGCGCCGTTCGGGTTGAACAGCAGGTTCTGATCGACCGCCGCGCCAAAGGCCGCGCCCTCGCGGACTGCGTGGTAAAGGTTGCGCGGCCTGACCGAGTCGCCCACGTTGAGCACGTGGACGCCGGCCTCACGCAGCTCGGCGAAGAACGCGTCGTCGGGGCGCGTGTGGCACGAGACGACCTCGTCGGCCGGGACGGTCCAGACCTTGAAGTCCTTGTCCTGGAGCACAACCGCGCCGTCGCGGATCTCGACGATCGTG
>DATCGV010000056.1:0-12399 GCA_036508755.1 Candidatus Limnocylindrales bacterium
GCGCCCGCCACCTCTGGCTGTCGAACAGACGTTCGATTAGCGCGCGAACCTGCTAGACTCACGCCCGATGCAGGACGCCAGTGAAGACCTTGGCCGGCCGCTGACAGCAGGCTCGCTGAGCGTCGAGGATGTCGCCGTCGAGACGTCGCTCCGGCCGCGATTTCTGGCCGAATACATCGGCCAGCAGAGCGTCAAACAGAATCTCGAGATCCTGCTCGCCGCGGCCCGTCAACGCGGCGAAGCTGCAGATCACGTCCTGCTCTACGGGCCGCCCGGACTGGGCAAGACCACGCTCGCCAACATCATCGCCCGCGAGCTGGGCGTGAACCTGCACGCCACGAGCGGTCCGGCGATCGAGCGACCGGGGGACCTGGCCGCGATCCTGACCAACATCGAGGAGCGCGACGTCCTGTTCATCGACGAGATCCATCGCCTCAACCACTCGGTCGAGGAGCTCCTCTACCCGGCCATGGAGGATTTCGCGATCGACGTCATGATCGGCCGCGGCCCTTCGGCGCGCAGCCTGCGCCTGGGACTCAAGCCGTTCACCGTCGTCGGCGCCACGACCCGCGCTGGGCGCATCGGCGGCCCGCTGCGCGACCGCTTCGGAGCCGTCTACAGGCTCGACTACTACTCCCAGCCGGAGCTGGCGACGATCATCGAGCGTTCGGCCGGCATCCTCGCGGTCGACATCGACGACGAGGCTGTGGGCGTGCTTGCCCGCCGGGGGAGGGGAACACCGCGCGTCGTCAATCGCCTGCTGCGGCGGGTCAGGGATTACGCGCAGGTCAGGTCGGACGGCAGAATCGGAGCTCAGGAAGCGACCGATGCCATGAACGCAATGGACATTGACGACGAAGGCCTGGACACGACGGATAGGCGCCTGCTCGCCGCAATCGTGCAGAAGTTCGCCTCGGGGCCCGTCGGTGGCGCGGCGCTGGCCGCGGTCATCGGCGAGGAGGTCGAGACGATCGAGGATGTCTACGAGCCGTACCTGCTCCAGCTCGGCTTTCTCGATCGAACGCCACAGGGTCGCGTGGCCACTGAGAGTGCGCGCGAGCACCTGCGCGGCCTCGGCTACGAAGTCCCGCCGCCGCGCCGCACGGAGCGCGTCGATGCCGGGCTGTGGGACGGGGTGACGTCTGAGGGTCGGACCGAGTCGGAAACCGTGGCGTGACCCCTGACACCGTCGCGCAGCCTGCTGTGCCCGCGCAGCCGCCCGTGAACGCAGATCTGGCCGTCGCGACGCGCGGCCTGGTCAAGAGCTACGGCCGGCACAAGGCGCTAGTCGGCCTGGACATGTCCGTGCCGAGTGGCAAGGTTTACGGCTTCCTCGGGCCCAACGGCAGTGGCAAGACAACGGCCCTGCGCCTGCTGACCGGCCTGCTGCGCCCCAACGCCGGCACGATCGCGCTGTTCGGCACGGCATATACGTGGCACGACCGGAAGCGGCTGTTCCGGGTCGGCTCGCTGATCGAGACGCCGTCGTTCTACCCGTACATGTCGGGCTACGAGAACCTGCTCGTTCTTTCTGCCGCCGGTCCGCCGACCGACAAGGGCCGCATCAGCCAGGTCCTGGACTATGTCGGCATGGGCGGCCGGGCCAAGGATGCCGTCCAGACCTACTCGCTGGGCATGAAGCAGCGCCTTGGTATCGCCGCGGCGATGGTCTCCAACCCGGACCTGCTGCTCCTCGATGAGCCGGCCAACGGCCTCGATCCGGGCGGCATGGTCGCGATGCGCGAGACGCTGCGCTACTTCACCCGACAGCTGGGCAAGACGGTCGTCATCTCCAGCCACCTTTTGCATGAAGTGGAACAGCTCGCCGATGTCGTCGGCATCATCGACAGTGGCCGGCTGCTGCGCGAAGGCGATCTCCAGCAGCTGCTCGACGACGCGGGCCGGGTCAAGGTTCGCGTCGCGGTGGCGGACATGACCCGCGCCGCGGAGATACTGCGTCGTTTTGCTCCCGATCGGCCGCTGTACGGCATCGACAGCGGCGAGCAGGCCGGTCAGTTCACGGTCGGCGTCGCGCCGGCTCGATCCGCGGAGATCAACAAGGCACTCGCCGATGCCGGCATCTTCGCCATGGGCCTCGAGCCGGGGAGTGACCTCGAATCGCTCTTCCTGGAGCTGACCGGCAGTGGCGGCGCCGTCCACGATCGACCGACGAGCACAAGTCTGGCGCCGCTCGGCGGCCCCCTGCCGCCGTCTCCTGGAGCCGGGCAATGAGGCTTGTCCGCGCCGAGCTGCTCAAGATGCGCCGGCGAACAGCGACGTATGTCACGTTCGCGGTCGCACTCGTGCTCATGGTCGGGCTGTTCCTGATCGCGGGCGCCGCGGGAGCATTCGACATCTCGGGCCTCGGGCTGATCGAGTTTCCCGCTTCCTATGCGTTCATCAACGAGTTCTGCTTCGGCCTGGGTGGATTGCTCGCGGTCGTCTACGCGGCTGTCTACGTCGGCGCCGACTGGAACTGGGGCGTCGTCCGGAATGTCGTCGCGCGCGGCGAGAGCCGCACCAACTACCTGCTCGCCAAGGGAGTCGCACTCGCGATCGTGCTGGCGATTGCGGTCGTGGTCATGTACGCAGTCGGCATCGCCACGCTCTACGTGGTCGGATGGCTCTTCAACGTTCCGGTGGCGAGTCCGTTGCGCGCCAACGGTCTGAGCGACCTGTTGACCAACATGCTGCTGGGCTATCCCGTCCTGCTCGAACGCGCGGCGCTCGGCTTCGGCGTGGCGGTACTTCTACGGAGCCAGATCGCTGGCGCGGTCGTCGGCATCGTCCTGTTCCTGGGCGAGAGCATCGTCAGGCTGATCCTCACCGGCCTGGCCCTTGGCGGAAGCGTCTCTTCCTTCGGCGACAACGGCTTTGTCCAGAAGGGACCGGAATGGTTCCAGTACCTGCCCATCAGCGTCGGCGACTACGTCATCAATTCCGCGCCCGGCAACAGCCTGTCGATCGGTGGCGGTCTCGAGCAGTTCGTCCTGAGGCCGGTGCCGCTGCCTGAGGCGCTGATTGCCGTCTTCATCTATCTCGCTTTGGCCACGCTCGTGGGCGTCGTCGCCATAAATCGCCAGGAGATCGCTTGACGGACCTGGGGCTGGCCCCGACCACGAGCCGCCCGCTGACCTTCGACGTGTTGATGCCGGCGCCGGCCGACGGCTCGACGCGTGCCCGCCTGGGCCACCTGCACACGCCGCACGGCGACGTCCAGACGCCGGTGTTCATGCCCGTCGGCACGAATGCGACAGTCAAGGCGATGGACCCCGACGATCTCGTCGAGGTCGGCGCCCAGATCATCCTGTGCAACACCTACCACCTGTATCTGCGGCCCGGCCACGAGCGCATCGAGCGCTTGGGTGGCCTGCACAAGTTCATGGCCTGGCGGCGGCCCATCCTGACCGACTCGGGCGGCTACCAGGTTGTCAGCCTGGGCGACTTCCGCTCCGTCGATGACGACGGGGTCACATTCCGCTCGCATCTCGACGGGTCGATTCACCGGTTCACGCCGGAGCTCTCGGTCGCGGTCCAGGAAGCGCTCGGGTCAGACATTGCCGTCTGTCTCGACCAGCCCGTGCCTCCCCACGCGTCATCGCGCCGCGAGGTCGCCGCGGCGATGATCCGCACCCACTCGTGGGCGGAGCGCTGCATGTCTGTGCATCACCGCGCCGACCAGGCGCTGTTCGGCATCGTCCAGGGTGGGCTCGAGCCCGACCTGCGCGCGGAGTCGACCCGGATGATCGCGTCGATGCCGTTCGACGGCATCTGCATCGGCGGCCTGGCCGGCGACGAGTCGGCCGCGCAACGGCGTGAGGCACTCGACGTGGCTGTGCCGCTGCTGGCCGACGACCCGCGGCCGCGCTACCTGATGGGCCTCGGTTCTCCGGCCGACCTGCTCGACGCTGTTGATGCCGGGATCGACATGTTCGACTCCGTTCTGCCATCGCGCGTGGCACGCAACGGCACCCTGTGGGTGCCTGAGGGCCGCCTCAACCTGCGCAACACGCGCTTTCTCGACGACGATCGTCCCATCCAGGACGGATGCCGCTGCCGTGCCTGCCGCTCGTTTACGCGCGCCTACCTCGCGCACCTGCTGCGCGCCGACGAGCTGCTCTTCTACCGCCTCGCGACGTGCCACAACCTGACGTACGTGGCCGACTTCATGGAGCGCATCAGGATGGCACTGGCACAGGGCAGGTTCCCGGAGCTCGTCCGCGAACAGGCTGCGCTGCGCGATAATCCGAGCACCGACGGGCTTCCTGCGTGACACACGGCAACTTCGTTGTGACACGCAAGCTGGCGCAAAGTCGGAGTGAACTACCAGATAAGCGGTGCCGGGTAACGTTCCGGCTCAGCCGCGGAGGCAGAACAAATGGCATCGAAGGACCGCCCTCATCGGGAAGTGAAGAAGAAGGCCAAGGACAAGGAGGCCAAGCCTCACCTCGAGTCTCTTCTTCAATCGCCGCCACCTTCGGTGGAACTGATCAAGCCCAAGCGCAAGCCGCGCTGGGACGAAAAGCCGGGAGCGGGCGAGGGCTGAACCGATCGCAGGTCCCCGGTCGGAACCAGGAGGAGAACCAGGCATGACCATGACGGGGACCGGCAAGCCATCGGCAGCAGAGGGCAACGGCGTCGACCGCCTGACCGACAAGCCGAGTACGGAGCGATCGCGCGCGGTGGACGCCGCGATCCTGGCCATCGAGAAGCAGTTCGGCCGCGGCTCGATCATGAAGCTGGGCACGTCGGAAAAGCAGCAGGTCGATTTCATTCCCACCGGATCCATCGCCCTTGACCTGGCAATTGGCGTGGGCGGCGTCCCGCGCGGCCGCATCACGGAGATCTTCGGTCCAGAGTCGTCGGGCAAGACCACGCTCTGCCAACACATCCTTGCCGAAGCGCAGAAGCGCGGCGGCGTAGTGGCATTCATCGATGTCGAGCATGCGCTGGACCCTAAGTACGCACGCGCCTGCGGCGTGAATGTCGATGAGCTGCTGGTCAGTCAACCGGACACAGGTGAACAAGCGCTCGAGATCACAGAGACGCTCATTCGATCCGGCGGCGTGGACTGCGTCGTGGTCGACTCGGTCGCGGCCCTTGTGCCGCGTGCCGAGATCGAAGGCGAGATGGGTGACTCGTCAATGGGCATGCAGGCCCGATTGATGAGTCAGGCACTGCGCAAGCTGACGGGCGCTGTCAGCCGCTCGAACACGGCGCTCGTCTTCACCAACCAGCTGCGCGAGAAGATCGGTGTCATGTTCGGCAATCCGGAGACCACCCCCGGTGGCCGCGCGATGAAGTTCTACGCAAGCGTCCGCCTGGACATCCGGCGTATCGAGACGATCAAGAGCGGCACGGAGTCGATCGGTAGCCGCATACGCGTCAAGGTCGTCAAGAACAAGGTCGCTGCACCATTCCGCGTGGCGGAGTTCGACGTCATGTACGGCGAGGGCATCAGTCGCGAGGGCGGCCTGCTCGACGTCGGTGTCGCGTCGGACATCCTGACCAAGACGGGCGCATGGTTCACCTACGGCGATCTCCGGCTCGGCCAGGGTCGTGAGCAGGCGAAGGAGTTCCTGAGGGCCAACCAGGACGTCGCTCAGAAGCTGGAAACGGAGATCCGCGGCAAGGTGGCGACGATCACGGTCCCCGTCGAAGGCATCGCCGAAGCTGAGTAGGTCTGTCTGGAGCGGCGCATTGCGGCGTTGCCGGCTGTGCTCCTTCCAGCCTGCCCTTCGTCGGGGTACCGCGCGTGACGCGCGTAGTGGCGACACGATCGAGCCGGGAACTGGTTGCGGCTATGCGTGAGTTGCGCTCTCAGCTGCTTGATCGGGCCCCGGTGATGGAGGCGGCAGCGGCGTTTCTCGCCGTACGACCCCGCTCGGAAGCAGAGACACGAGGCCGATTGCTCAAGCTGGGATACCCAGAAGTGCTCGTCGATGAGGTTGTCGTTCGTCTGATCGAGATGAGCTACCTGGACGACGAGGCGTTCGCGCGGGCGTGGGTCGAGAGCCGCGACCGTTCACGCCCGCGCGGCTCCGCCGGCCTGAAACGTGAAGTGCTGCTCAAGGGCGTGGCACGCGACACGATCGATATCGTCCTGGCCGAGCGCGAACAGGACGCGCCGGAGGCAGATCCGGACATGAGCGCCGCGCGAGCGTTGCTCGCGCGGCGCTTTGCCGCACTCGAGCGTGAGCCGGACGAGAGGCGCCGCCGGCAGAAGGCGTATGCGCTTCTGGCTCGCAACGGTTTCGACGCTGACGTGTGCCGCGAGGCGGTCAACACGGAGTTCCCGCGAACATGAATAGCCGTGTCCGGGAGCTGTTCGTGGCGTACCTCGTCGTCCTTCTATTGCTCACGTTCCTGCCGCTCGACGGGATCGATCGTGGGCAACCCGTCGACCTGCGCCTGGGCGTGTTCAGGACGATCAACTTTGCCTTCAGGCAGGGCCTGGCGTCGCACCAGTTCATCGTTCTGATCGGCAACATAGCGGCCTTCGTGCCGCTCGGCATATTCGTGCCGCTGCTGCAGGGCCGCGCCTCCCTCGTGCGCGTGTTTCTGATTGCGCTCGGTCTATCCACAGCGATCGAGCTCGGCCAGCTCGCCGTCTCGATCGCCGTCGGCTTCGCTTATCGCGCGGCCGATGTGGACGACGTGATCACGAACGTCTTCGGCGCTTTGATCGGCTGCGTGGCATTCATGCTCTTCCGGTGGGCCCACGGCGTGGCTGTCAGGCGACGCGCGGCCGGATAATTCGCACATGGCTGGCGCGAGGGTCAAGAAGGAGAAGCCGCCGCCGGGGCCTGACGACCTCGTACGCGAATCGGCGGGCGTGTACCGGACCGGCGACGAACGATTCCGGGTCGAGAAGTCGGACGTGGGCTGGTACCTGGTCGACAACGAGCACGCGAACGAATTCGGGCAGCAGCTGATCCGGGGACCACTGCCAACGCTCGACGCGGTCCGTGACCAGATTCCGGGTGCCCGGGACATCAAGCCGCTCCTGCGCGTGCGGCCCGGCAAGCTGAAGACGGCGCGACAAGAGGCCACCAGGGTCGAAAGCAAGGCACCGTCTCCGCCACCTGTCAGCTGGATCGACCGTTTGCCGGACAGCGAGGCGACGTACCTGCGCCGGCTCATCCGGGCGCTCGAGCACGAAGGCGTTTCGGATGCCGAGGAGCTCGTCAGGCGTCATCGAGACGACCCCGCGCCCGTGATCGCCAGGCGCTCGTCCGTCGCGTGGCTCAGATCCTGGCCCTGAGCGGCGCAACCGTGGAACCGCCGGCGCCGCGCTGGGCGCTCGTCGAGGTCCGCGACGGAGACGAGCTGCCGCGCGCGCGAATCAGACCCTTGGATTGACCAAGATTTCTAAACCGGCGTAGGCTTCCGACCGGAATTACCACAGAGCCGTCGCCGCTCCAACGGCAGGGATGCCCGGCCCGCGGCCGGAGACGGCAGTTGAGAGAGGTTGTCTCGCTGCCCAGCGAGACGAGTCGGGTAGCTGCGCAGTGCCGGCTGGGAGGCCGGCGAGTTCGCTTCCCCAACGAACCTGCACTGAATCCTTCCAGTTTGGGGCTGGATGGGAGGAATACATGAGTGATCCCATCGTGCTGGCGGTGGTGGCCGTTGTGGCCGTCGCGGCCGGCTTCGCTTTTGGATTCGTGGCCCGCTCGTTCCTGGCGGCGCAGACGATCCGCGCGGCGCAGGATAAGTCGGGACGCATCGTTGCCGAGGCGCGCGCGCAGCAGAAGGAGCTGATCCTCCAGGCCAAGGACGAGCAGGTCCGGTTATCACGCCAGTCGGAGGAGGAGGCGCGCGCGAAGCGCCAGGAGCTATCGAACCTTGAGCGCCGCCTGCTCCAACGCGACGAGCAACTCGACCAGCGCGCGGACATGCTCGAGGAGCGTGACCGGAAGCTCATCTCCCGCGAGCGCGAGATCGATCAGGCCAAAGAGGACCTCGGCCGGGCGCGCCAGGAGCAGATCCAGGCCCTGGAACGCGTCAGCCTTATGTCACAGGAAGAGGCCAAGCAGGTCCTGATCGAGCAGGTCCGTGGCGAGGCCGAGCAGGACGCAGTGCGCGTGGCGCGCGTGATCGAGCGCAAAGCGCGCGAGGAGGCAGAGGACAAGGCACGCGATGTGGTCGTGACCGCCATCCAGCGCGTGATGGTCGACCACACGGCAGAGATGACAGTGTCGGCAGTCCAGCTTCCGTCGGAGGAGATGAAGGGCCGCATCATCGGTCGCGAGGGGCGCAACATCCGCGCACTCGAGCAGGCTACGGGGGTCGATCTGATCATCGACGACACCCCCGAGACCGTGCTCATCAGTGGCTTCGACCCGGTCCGGCGCGAGGTCGCCCGGCTGGCGCTGACCAAGCTCATTCAGGACGGCCGGATCCATCCCGGCCGGATCGAGGAAGTCGTGGCCAAGGCGCGCGCCGAGGTCGAGTTGGTCATGCGCCAGGCGGGCGAGGCGGCGGCCTATGAGACCGGCGTGCCGGGTCTGCCGGCGGAGCTGATCAAGCTCCTCGGCCGGCTCAAGTACCGCACGAGCTACGGCCAGAATGTGCTCAAGCATTCGATCGAGACCTCACGTCTCGCCGGGGTCATCGCCGCTGAGATGGGCGCCGACATCCTGACCGCCAAGATCGGCGGGCTGTTGCACGACATGGGCAAGGCGGTCGACCACGAGATCGAAGGTCCGCACGCGTCCATCGGGGCCCAGATCGCGCAGCGCAACAACCTGCCCATGAAGGTCATCAACGCCATCGCCGCGCACCACCAGGAAGTCGAGTACGCGTGCATCGAGGCGCCCATCGTCCAGATCGCCGACGCGATCAGTGCCTCGCGACCAGGCGCGCGCGGCGAGTCGTCGGAGACGTATCTGAAGCGGCTCGAGGAGCTCCAGGCGATCGCCGAGAGCTTCGATGGCGTCGAGAAGTCGTTCGCCGTCCAGGCCGGCCGCGAGGTGCGCATCCTGGTGCGGCCCGAGGAGATCGACGATCTCGCCTCGACGCGACTGGCGCGCGACATCGTGCGCAAGATCGAGGAGACGCTGACCTATCCGGGCCAGATCAAGGTGACCGTCATCCGCGAGACGCGCGCCGTGGAGTACGCAAAGTGATCCGCACGGCGCCTCAGAGTGTCGCATCGTGCGCCATTCGTGCGGGAGAATGCCCCTAGCGCCTCACGTTGCAGCGTAGTTGATGCTGCACGCGATGCTGCACAGATCGAGCGCCCCGGTCGCTGCCGCCCGACTGGCCGGTCTGCCCGTACCGGGATCGAACGTCGACGGAGCCGGGGCGCCCTCGGAAGGTTAGTCCCGGCCGGCACTGGCGACGAGCGCACGGACCGGGCCGGGACGTACCGCGTTCGCCGGCTCACGGAGAGAACCGGCGGGCAATTGCTCAGTAGATGCGCACCTTCGGCGGCGATGGCCTTGGCGAGCAGCGGATCGGTCACAGGGCGAGCTGCTGGAAGAAGTCCTCCTCCGGCATCAGCTCGATGGCCTGGCCTTTGGCACGTAGCTCGGCGGCCTTACGCGCCTTGGCGCTGAGTGTCGCCCCGGGCCGCAGCACCCGGGCGTCCTGGAAACCCATGACCAGGATGCCAGTGTGCTTGGTCACCCCGGGCGCCGGGGTGGCGCCGCGCTCGGCTACCACTTCCCACGCCTGGGCGCGGGTCATCGAGGCCAGGGCGCCAGTGAAGACCATCTCCCTGCCGTAGAAGGGGTGCGACGGATCCGCGTCCGGGTTGGGCGAGGACAGCAGGTAGCCGGCGTCGCCAGGTTGCTGATGGAGGCAGCGCGACCAAGCGTCGCCGTCGGTGTGGCCGAGCAGGCACCGGCTATCCCGGACGAGATCGGACAGGGTCTCGACCTGCCGCCGGCGGGCGAGGTCGAGCACGATGCCAGCGGCGGCCATTGCATCGGCGGCTGGGTCGTGTTGCTCGCCCATCTCCAGCCCGGCTGCCTCGGCCACCCAGGGCAGCGAATAGGACAGCAGGTCGTAGGTCTGGCGCGCGAGGACCAGCGAGCAGGCATAGGTCAGCGCCGGCCACGGCAACCCCGACGCGTTGCAGGCGTCGCGGATTACGCCCACGTCGAAGGCAGCGTTGTGGGCGACCAGAGGCAGGTCCCCGGCAAAGGCGACGATCTGCGGCAGCCGGTCACCGAAGCGCGGCTCGCCCTTCACCATCGCAGGCGTGATGCCGTGGATGGCGATGTTGAACTCGTCGAACTCGTCGTAGCCGGTGGGCGGGCGCATGAGCCACGCGGCGGTCCCCGTGACCCGGCCGTCCACGACACGCACGAGGCCCACGGCGCATGGGCTGCCGCGAAACGCGTTCGCGGTCTCGAAGTCGATGGCACAAAACGAGAGGCCCATCGTCCCTTACCGCGCGTCGTGCTCGGCGATGAGCTCGAGCTGGCGCTCGGACGTGTCGACGAAGACGTGGACGCTGTAGTCATACTCGGGATTGGGGTCAGGTTTGATGTCGACGCGGCAGTAGCCGGTCAGGCCACGCTGCGCCAGGGCACCCATTACCGTGCGGTAGGACTTCGCCGTCGCTTTCTGCAGATAGCCGATGATCTGGTCGTCGACCTGGACCGAGATCGCGTTCGGGTCGTAAGGATTGGTCGGCTCAGGGACGAGCGCGACGGTCAGTGTTACGCCCTGGGGGCCCATCCTGCCCACGGCCCGCTTGACGGCTGTGCGGTAGTGCTGCGAGCCCACGACTAATAGCCCGCCGGCGCCGGCATAGAGCGCGATGCCGTCCGGCGGTATCTCAGTCCGACGGTCTTCGCGGGCCGGTGCCGCGTTGGGCGCTTCCGGCCTCTTGGCTTCGTCCTGGCCTCCCAGGAGCCGACGCAGAAAGCCCATGCGATACCTCCTCCATATCGGAGGGTAATCCGGTCACACAACGCTTTCGTCGTTTGGATGCGGGTAGCCCCGGCCGGCACTGGCGACGAGCGCACGGACCGGGCCGGGACGTACCGCGTTCGCCGGCTCACGGAGCGAACCGGCGGGGCAATGCTCAGTAGACCTTTGGCCGCGTCCGGCGGCTAGACGCGCGGCGCGTCCGGATGCTCGGCCGCGAACGTCACGCCGGCGCGATCACCAATGTCGAGAGCATAGGCAGCGAAGCCGGCCGCAACGTCTTCGGCAATTACTTGCTGATGCCGCCGGGCACGTCGACCCTGGGCTACCGCTGGGCTACTCGCGGAGTGGCAACACAGGCCGGCGGCGCGTGGACGTACGACTCACGGTCCAGAAACAACCGGGGCTCCGGCCCACACCTTTCTCGTTGACCGTGGCACTGCCACCCGGGGCGGCGATCGAGTCGCTGTCCGGCGGAGCATCGGCAAGTAACAACGGGGTGACGTTCGCGACCAACCTCGATCGTGACGTCAGTCTCGAGGTCACGTATGTACTGCCGTGATGGGCAAGGTGGAAAGCGGAGCGTAGCCGCACGCTCCGCTCGAGAGCTCCGGCTCGGCTAGGGGATCGATCCCTGGAACGCCCTTTGCGCGACTATTGCCCGGTAGGCAGTCAGCGCACCGGGCGGGCTGTCGAGCCGCCAGTTGGGCTGGTTGACGAACGTCATGTCGATGTCGAAATAGACGATTGCCTTCAGCCGGGGCCATTTGGCGCGTACGGCCGGGTAGCCCGTTGTGATCCACGCCGGTTTGTTGCAGGTGGCGCAGTTGGGCAGATAGGCCGCGCCCATCTCGGCGGCGATGACCGGCTTCGTGGTCAGATTCGCGAGGGCGGTCATCGAGGGGTTGAAGTTGGAAACCATGCTTGCCCACGCGCGCGTCGGGGGCCCCCAGTTGTAGCCGGTAAATCCAACATAGTCGACGTAACTGTTGCCCGGGTAATGAGCGCGCAGTTTGTACGTGCCATAGATGCTCCAGAGGAACTTCACGTTGGTGGCGCCCACTCCGCTCGGGCCACGAAAGATGTTCCAGACGTGGATCCAGGCCGCCCTGAACTTGGCTGGCGTGTTGGTGCAGCGACCGTAGCCCCAGATGAACCAATAGCCGTTCATCTCCTGGGCGAAACGGACGATGACGCGGCCGCCGTAGGCCTTTGCCGCCGCGGCCCACTGGCGTATGTAGGCGTCGTAATCGCCGCGGATGATGTTGCTGTTCGCCCACTTCGTGCAGTCGGCCCCGCCGTCCGTAGGCTCCCAGTTGACCATCGGCACGATACCCCGTGAGCGCAGGCCATTCGCGACGTCCGTCGGAAAGGCCGAGATAGCCGGGTTGCCCCAGTCGCTCCAGACTGTCCAGATTGCCGGCCGCACCCCATTCATCTGTTGCGTGTAGGCGTCTACGGCACCCAGATTTCTGTTGTCCAGCTGCGCGACACCTAGCGCGACCTGACGTGTCTTGT
>DATCGV010000057.1:0-6004 GCA_036508755.1 Candidatus Limnocylindrales bacterium
ATGGGGTTCAAGAGGTCCCGCGTTCGAATCGCGGCGCCCCGACCATCTTTCCTTCAAGGTCCGGCACGGCCGTTAGCGACGCCGCTGCGCATATGACGCGCCGTCATGACGAACCACTCACGGGCTGACACAGTGGCCCTAACGGCGAGGCTTAGCTCGAACGCGAATGTCCGGGCAGGCCAGGCGCCGATCGAAAGGACGCATCCCATGGGGATCGTTGCCTGGATCGTGGTCGGCGCGATCGCCGGCTACATAGCCGCTTTCATCATGCACACTCACAACGGCGTCGTGCTCACGGTCGTCTTGGGCATCGTCGGGGCGGTTGTCGGCGGCTGGCTGGCGGGCACCTTCCTGAACCTCAAGGACCCGACCGGCATCAACGTCGAGACCATCGTCGTGTCCGCAGTGGGCGCGGTGATCGTCGTCTTCGTTGCGAACCTGCTCCTCGGTGGCCGGAGGAGCCGCTTGCACGTCTGAGTCACCGCGAACGCTGATCCGTCTGTCATAACGAGAGTCGGAACGGTTGTCAGAGACGTCCGCGGACAGGAGCCGGCAGCACTAGCCGCCTCGCGCAGATCCACCGACGCTGCGCTCTCGATGCTCCGCTCGAGTTCGACCAAGTCGCTCTGGCTTGGCGCGGTCTTCAGCGCAGGTGCCGACAGTGGATTGCTCCTGTCGCGGGCTCCTCGGTGCTCACGGCCCTCGCCTTTGTTGTCGCTCTCATCCTCGGCGGCATGGTCCACGGACGTGGCGATAGGCCTTAGCTACCGCCGCCCATCCGGGAGTTCACGGCCGGCCTCGATCACGGGTCGGGCAGCGGCCAGTCCCACGCTCGAAGCGACGAATGATTCGCACGTCGTGACGGTGCACTCGCAGATGAAGGAACGGACGACGGCCTCAGAGTCGCCTTGTGCTCACGGCTGGGCGTAGTAGCCCTGGACCTGATCCACGATGTCGAGGTTGGCCTCGCGCAGCAGTGCTCGGCGTTCGTCGACGCTCTGGGCGACCGGGCCGCGCGCGAGCCTCTCTGCGAACAGCATCTCGAGCTCGGCGACAACCTGCGACGGATCGCGCGCCACGACCACCCGCGCACCCGCGACGGCCACTTCCCCGGCGATCACCTCGGCCAGCAGCTCGTAGAGCGGCACGCGCTGGCCGTCGCGGGTCCTGAGACGTTGAGCCTGGACGCCGACGGGTGGCATGAGCCACACCGCAACCGACCCCGACGGCAGGTCGGCCGGTCGGATGACCGAACCTTCCGCGATGACCAACGGCGCGTTTGGTAGGGCTCCGACGTCGTCGACGACCATCTGCCCGCGCTCGACATGGAGTGACATGGCCAGCAGCTCATCGGCGGGCTGGCTGCGTCGCAAATCGGACGCAAGGCTCTCCCAGCGCAGCGCGGCCGGGTTACCGGCAGCGATCGCTCTGTCGCGATGCTTCCACGTCCTCGTGTCGGCCGAATAGAGCCGAAGCCCGTGGCGGCGCGCCAAGATGCTCGCGGCTGTCGTCTTGCCCGAGCCGGGCGGGCCGCCTATCCACAGCACGTGGTCCAGGGAAGCGTCAGCCGCTCGGCGTGATGCTCACGTTGGCCGACATGTTCCAGCGCAGCTGGGGCAGAAAAACGTCGGGCCTGATGGTGACGGCGAAGCTGACCTCGCCCTGATCCGTTGTGCCGCGCACCTGGATGCTGTCGACGACGCCGGTGGCCTGGATCCCGGGCAGTGCCGTGAGGGTGATCTGGGCTTTGTCGCCCACTGCGACGCGGACGATGTCCAGCTCCGAAACGTCGGTCGTCTCGATCAGCCAGGTCGACATGTCACCGACGGTCACGATGGTCTGCCCCGCAGCGACTGACTCCCCAGTGCCGACGCCGATGTTGGCGACCGTGCCCGCGATCGGCGCGCGCAGCTCCGTCTGGCGCAACGCTGACTGGGCGGCGTTGAGATTCGACTGCGCCAGCTCCTTGTTCGCGTTCGCCAGCTGGAGCTGCGCCTGGGCCGCCTGGATCTGGTCCGTGGTCGCATCAGCCGGCAGCTGGTCGACGGCGACCGTGGCGCTATTCACGGCCGCGGTTGCCTGGTCGACGGATGCGGTAGCGACCTGGATGTCGGACAGGTACTTCGTCTGGTCCAGCTTCAGCAGCAGCTCACCGGCGATGACCTGATCTTGCTCATGGACGTAGATCGTCGACACCACGCCCCCGATCGACATGCCCAGGTCCGCGCTGTTGATCGGCACGACAACAGCCGACGCATGGACGTTCGTGTCGATCGGCGTGGGCACCGCGGTGGGCGTGGCCAAGGGCAAGGTGCTCGGTCGGGTCGAGGGGCGGGTTGACGACGAGCTCGTGGACGGCGTCCTGGTGGCGGTCGGGCTGGCAGTCGCACCCGGACCGCCGATGAACCCGCCGTAAACGGCAACGCCGGCGACAATGACGACCAGCACGACGACCATCGCCACGACTGAGAGCGCGCGAGTCACCGGTCCGGACCGTCCGTTCCGCTCATAACCCTCCTGCGCGCGTCTGACGTCCAGCCTCGGAATGCGGTTCCGTCGCCGGACTGACGGCGGCCCTAGACTAACCCGGCTGGAAACCAAGGGAGGACCAAATGGCGGTAACGCGCTCGGCCAAAGCGACGTGGCGAGGCAACCTCTTGGAAGGTCGCGGCACGGTCAGCTCGGCAACCACGATGCGGTTCAACGACTTGCCCGTGAGCTGGAACGCCCGTACCGGCGAACCCGAAGGCCTGACTAGCCCTGAGGAGCTCCTTGCCGCGGCGCACGCGAGCTGCTTCTCGATGGCGCTCGCGAGCAACCTGATCAAGGCCGGCTTCACGGCGGAACAGCTCGATGTCACTTCGACGATCAGTGCCGACAAGCTCGACGCGGGCTGGACGGTCATCAGCAGCCATCTCGTCGTCCACGGACGAGTCCCGGGCGTCGACCAAGCCGCGTTCGAGAAGGCCGCCGAGGGGGCGAAGGACAGCTGCCCGATCTCGCGCGCCCTGAAGGGCAACGTCGAGCTGAGCGTAGAGGCGACTCTCGACGCTTAGCGGACAGGGATAATCAAGCGATGCCGCCGCTCGACAACCTGCAGCGCGTTCCGATCTACCACCTCGAGGCGCTCGAGCGCCAGGGGATCTTCACCACGGGCCTCCTGCTCGAGGTGTCCGAGACGTCCACACGGCGCCAATACCTGGCCGACCAGATTGGCGCAACGACCAACGACGTCAATGCCTGGCGCGACGAAGCGCTGCTGCTCAACCTCGCCAACTTTGGGCCGAACGAGCAGCAGATCTTCACCCAGGCCGGGATCGTTGGCCTGTCCGACCTGCTTGCGCTCGACACCGACGCCTTTCGCACCCGACTCGGCCGCGCGGCGCACGTCGTCGCCATGGAGCCTCCTACAGACCTGATGATCGAGGGCTGGTGGGAACAGGCCCACACGCTCCAGGAGGAGTGAGGATCCTGCTGTCGCTCGGGACAGCGATCTCAATCCTGGCAGTGGCACTGCTGATCCTGTTTACGCCGCTTTGGACTCATTTCGCTCTCCGGGCGTCCGGTGGCGGCAACGACATCCTTGCCACACCCCAAATGGCAGCCGACGTATCCGATCGAACAATCAACGAGGTGCTCTTCGGTCCAGGCACGTTCTCGTTCGAAGGTCCACCGAAAGTGGTCGGTGGCGTCCTCGTGCCGGCGCCCTTCTATGCCGCCGATGAGGCAAGCCACATGCGCGATGTCCGCGTCGTGCTCTACGGCTTCCTGCTCCTGGCGATGGCCAGCATCGTGTTCGTAGTCTTGGCGCTGATCCGGGGCTCACGGGATGCAGCGCGATGGAAGGCCGTGTCGCGCGGTGGTATCTGGCTTATTACCGGGCTCGTCGTGCTCGGGGTATTTGCGTTCGTCGCGTTTGACGCGGTCTTCACGCTCTTCCACGAGATCTTCTTCCCCGGCGGCAACTGGTCATTTCCAGCGACGAGCAACCTGATCAGGCTCTACCCGGAGCCGTTCTGGGAGCTGTCGTCGGCCGCGCTTGGCATCCTCGCCCTAGTTGGCGGCATTGCCATCTGGTTCCTGGCACGGCGCCGCGCGGCCGCGCTCAAAGCGGCATGACGATGGCCGCGAACCCGCTTGTCCGGCCAATGTTGTCGGTCGAGGACGCACGCGCCCAGATGCTCGACGGGCTGACGCCACTGCCGGCGGAAGAGGTCGCGCTCGAAGACGCGCTGCGCCGCGTGGTCGCCGACACGATCGTCAGCAGGACCACGCTCCCGCCATGGGACAACAGCGCGATGGACGGCTTCGCTGTCCGTTCCTCTGACGTCGCACGGCCCGCGACGCTGCGCGTGATCGGGGAGGTCGCGGCCGGGGCCGCGCCTTCAGTGACCGTCGAACCTGGCACGGCCGTCCGCATCCTGACGGGTGCGCCAATTCCGCCGGGGAGCGATGCGGTCGTGCCCGTCGAGGACACCGACGCGACACCGGGCGTTGCGGACTTGCCACAGGCCGTGGCGATCCGGACGGCCGTTGCGGCCGGCGCGCACATCCGTCGAGCTGGCAGCGACCTGCGCGCCGGCCAGCGCATCCTCGACCCCGGCACTGAGCTGACTCCCGCGGCGCTGGCCGTTGCGGCCGCCGGCGGCCACGCTACGCTTCCCGTGCACGGCCGGCCTCGTGTCGCTGTAATCGCCACGGGCGATGAGCTCGTCGCGGCCGGCACGCCGCTCGGCGCGGCGCAGATCCCGGACAGCAACACGCCCGGACTGCTCGCCGCGGCGCGCGATGCGGGCGCAACGGTGAGATCGCTCGGCATCGCGCGCGACACCTTCGACTCCGTCCGCAACGCGTTGCTCGAAGGGCTGGCATGGGCGGACGTCATCGTCGCCAGCGGCGGCGTGTCGGTCGGTGCCCACGACGTTGTAAAGGATGCGTTCGCCAGCGTGGGCCGGATCGACCTGTGGCGCATCGCCGTGCAGCCGGGCAAGCCGCTTGCGTTCGGCCGCGCGCCAGCCGGCGGTCGATCAGGTGACGTACTGCTGTTCGGCCTGCCCGGTAACCCGGTCAGCAGCCTGGTCACGTTCGAGCTCTTCGTGCGCCCCGTGCTGCGCCAGCTTGCCGGCCACGCGGACGTCCTGGGCCGCGAGACGATAACGGCCACGCTCACTGACCCCGTCCGCAAGGCGCCGGGCCGCCGCGCGTACATCAGGGTCCGGCTCGAACACGACGGCGCCTCCTGGCGCGCGTCGCTCGCGGGCGGCCAGGAGTCGCACATGCTCTCGGCACTTGCGGCAGCGGACGGGCTGGCAATCATTCCCGAGACGGTCGATTCGGCCGCCGCCGGAACCACAGTCGAGGTGTTGCGCCTGAGATGACAGATGAACGACGTGAACGGCGCCGATTGACGCACGTCAGCCGCGGCGGGCGGCCGCGTATGGTCGACGTTTCAGCCAAGCCGCCGACTGCCCGACGCGCCACGGCCGAGGCCTTCGTGACCCTCGAGCAGGAGACGATCAGCGCGATCATCGACGGCCAGACAACCAAGGGCGACGTGCTCACCGTGGCCGAGATGGCCGGCGTCATGGCCGCCAAGAAGACCTCCGAGCTGATCCCGCTCTGCCACCCCATCCCGATCACGAACCTCGTCGTCGAGATCACGCCCGATCGAGCTGCGGGCGGCGTGCGCATCCGCGCTTCTGCCGCCACGGTCGCGGGCACGGGCGTCGAGATGGAGGCGATGACCGCCGCGGCAGTTGCCGCGCTCACGGTCTACGACATGGTCAAGGGCGTCGATCGCGGCGCGGCCGTGAGCGACATCCGGTTGCTCGAAAAGTCGGGTGGCAAGTCCGGCGAGTGGCGACGCGCGGAGCAGCCACGGCCGAGCAATCCGTCGCGACCCGCGCCAGGCGCGCGCGGGCCCAAGCGCACAGGGCGCTGATGGCGCGCCGGGCGCTCGTGCTGACTGTGAGCGACGGCGTGGCCGCGGGCACGCGCGAGGACG
>DATCGV010000058.1:0-10779 GCA_036508755.1 Candidatus Limnocylindrales bacterium
TACTTGTATGAAACGAGCGAGCGGGTGATCGTGGCGCCAAAGAACGCCAGGTCCTCGCCGGTGTAGACGCGCTGCGGATCGTAGTAGTCGAAGTCCGCTGCGTTCTTGAGCATGTACAGCGTGCCGCCCTTTGTGCCGCCACCGCTGGAAGCAGACTCGCTCGGTGCGGTGCTCGGAGCCGTGCTGTTACCGGGCGTAGTGCTCGGCGCCTTGGTCGCCGGCGCAGTTGTCGCCGGTGGTGCCTGGGTCGCGGGCGTCGTGGTCGCTGGCGCAGTGGTCGGGGCCGGCGTCGCGGCATTGCCGTTACAAGCAGCAATGACGAGGATCGCGGTCGCGCCATACGCCAGGGAACGAGCCCATCGTCTCTGGGATCTCACCATGTGGTTCCTCCTCCAACGACTGGGTGTCTCGAATCCAACGCGCCGCCACCTCGATCAAGTCGGGACGAGAGGGAGCGCTAGCTCACCTCGAGCATCGGGCGACCTACTTGCCGCCGCTGACGGTTGGGGCAGAGGTCCGCACACCAACCGCCGCGCCGTTGTGGGCCACGTGGCCGGCTGTCCCGCGTGCCATCGCCGCATCGAGCCGCTCGAGGTACGGCCGGGCCCTGAGCCGCTCGAGGATTTCGCGCGTTGTCCGTACGATCGCCCGGACCTCAGGCAACTCCGGATCGAGCACGGTGGCCATGTCGAGGCCGGTCAGGGCTTCCTCCCACGCGATGCGCAAGTCGCGCCATGCACGGAGCGCCTCGAGGTACCCGGCCAGTGCCTCGCGCTCACGGCCCTCGAGCGCGGCAACACCTGCGTTGAGCGTCATTCGGCGGGCCTCGGCGACCGGGCCGTGGAAGCCGGTCGCGTCGAGGCCGTCGCGGCAACGCAGGAGGGCGTCCCGGTCGCGCGCCCAGAGGGCCGCCCGCCCGGCCTTGTAGTAACACTCAGGTGCCTGGCGGGGCCACGCTTCCGCGGTATCGACCCAGTAGCGTTGCGCATCGTCGAATCGGCCCTCGGCCAAGGCTGCGAAGGCCTTGGTGTCGAGCGGCGCCGTTGCCGTAAGCGGGTCATGTTCGAGAGCCACGAGGCGATCGAGCTCGGCGATCCCCTCGGTGACCGATTCTCCGCGCGAGGCACGGATGATCAGTTCGTTGCTCAGAATCCAGGTGCGCCTGGCCGGATCGATATCCTCGGCCAAGGCGCCGTCCATCTCGGCCAGCGCCGCGTCCCAGTCGCCGATCAGGAAGCCAGAGTAGCCGAGGCAGTTGATGAACAGCTGCATCATTCGCCGGTGGCCGATGCGACGCGACAGCGCCAGGCCGTCGCGGAAGCACTGCATCGCGGCCACGTTGTCGACCTCGCCCAGGTGGAAGCCGCGCCCCCCAAGCCCGGCCAGGACGAGCTCATTGTCGCCCGTCTCTTCCGCGACTTCTTCCCCGATACGAATAAGCCCGATTGCCTCGTGCAGCCGCCCGATCTCCCCCATGGCCGTGCCCTTGTAGATCAGCGCCCGGGCGAGAAGGACCCGATGATTGCCGTGCTCGGCCACGGCCAGGGCCTCGTCGCACAGCGCGATTGCCCTGGTGTTGTCCCCGAAACTACTGACCGCGTCCGCAAGGTGGACCTTCAGCTCGGCAATCACAGGATCCGGCCACAGATCCATGTATTTCTCGACGGCCTGCTCGAGCAACTCGCGGGCCGCCCAGGGTGCTGCCGAATAGTCCAGGAGTTCGCCCTGCAGCCCCAACGCGCGAGCAGCGCCCAGCCGATCGCCGAGGCCGATTCGAAGCTCAAGCGCGCGGCGGGCGAGATCGATGCCCGCGTCATACCTCGCCGCGAAGCCGGCAGATTTGGCCGCGCGCTCGAGCAGGTCCGCCTCGTCTGACGGGTCGGTCGTCACCGACAGCGCCTGGTTGAAGAAGGCGACCGCCTGGTCGTGAGCGCCGAGCGCGATGGCGCGTTCGGCGGCGGCGCGCAGCGCCACCCTCGCCAGCGCCGCGAGGGCGTCGGCCTCAGCGCCCGCTGCGGCATTCTCGTGCGCCGCCAGGTAATGGCCGGCAAGGGCACTGGCCAGTTCGTCCGAGCCGAGCTGCTCGAAATAGCGCGCCGCGGCGAGGTGGCGAACCTTGCGGTCCTTCTTGGACAGGGTGTTGTAGGCGACCTCGCGCGTCAGCGACTGGACGAACGCGTACTGGCCCTGCTCGGCCGATCGCTGGTCGATCTCGCGGACCAGGATCTCGCGGCGCACGAGAGCGTTGAGGCGTGGCTCTAGCTCTGCCTGGGCGATGCTCGACACGGCCGCCAGGCCAGCGACGGTGAACGACTGGCCCAGGACGGCGGCGTCGTGAATCAGCGATCGATCGGTGGTTTCGAGGCTATCGAGTCGTGCGGCGATGAGCGCGATCAGCGTCTCGGGTACGGCCAGCGATGTCAGATCGCCGACCGGTACGTATATGCCCTGCTCCTCCTTCAAGCGGCGGTCGTTCACCAGCATGCGCACTGTCTCAACGGCATAGAGCGCGACGCCGTCCGCGCGGCCGACAATCGCTTTGACGGTCACTTCGGGCAGCCCAGGGACCAGTCCCGCGAGCAGCGCGCGCATGTCAGGCTCGCCCAGCGGCTCGAGGTAGATGGACGTGAAACTGCGCTTGCCGGCGCCCCAGTCCGGGCGGCGGTCGAGCAGCTCGGGCCGGGCGAGGGTGACGATGTAGATCGGATAGCCGCGGCTCCAGTCGAGCAGGTGGTCGATGAAGTCGAGCAGGCCCGAGTCGGCGAACTGCATGTCCTCGAACACGAGCGTCACCGTGCCCGCCCCGGCGATGCGCTCGAGGAACGTGCGCCAGGCGCCGAAGAGCTGCTCGGAGCCCATGCCCGACTCGATCCCGAGCAGGGTCAGCAGCGCGGGCTCGACCCAGGCTCGCTCGCTCTCGTCGCTGACCCACTGGGCGACTGTCTCGCCGACCTTCCGGCGCGTCGTCTCCTCGTCGTCACCCTCGAGCAGCCCGCACCGGCCGCGGACCATCTCGCCGAGCGCCCAGAACGTGATCCCCTCGCCATACGCTGGGCATCGGCCGCTGTGCCAGTAGGTCGTCTCGACCAGGCCATCGACGTACTTCAGGAACTCCCACGCCAGGCGGCTCTTGCCGATGCCCGCCGGACCCATGACCGACACCAGGCGCACCTTCTGTTCGCGGCCGGTGGCATGGAAAAGCTCCTTGAGCAGGCGGAGCTCGTCGGCACGACCGACGAAGGGTGCCTCGAGCGTCTCGCTCCTGTTGCGCCCGCCACGCTGGGCGACGACCCGGACCGCACGCCACGCCGCGACAGGCGCCTGCTTGCCTTTGAGCACCTGGCCCCCGGCCTCCTCGAAGGCGATCGCACCCGCCGCAGCGCGGAAGGTCGCTTCGCCGACCAGAACCGTTCCCGGCGGCGCGACCGACTGGAGACGGGCCGCGGTGTTGACCAGGTCGCCGGCAACCATGCCCTGGTTGATTGCACCGAGCGTCACCGCGGCCTCCCCGGTCAGCACACCCGCTCGGGCCTGCGCGCCGGGACCCAGCCCGGGCACGGCGGCAACGAGCTCGAGCGCCGCTCTGACCGCGCGTTCGGCATCGTCCTCGTGTGCGGTCGGTGCGCCCCACACTGCCATGACGGCGTCGCCGATGTACTTCTCGATGGTCCCGCCGTAGCGGCCGATCACATCGGCGCACAGCTCGAAGTAGCGCGACAGGGTGTCACGCACCTCCTCGGCGTCGCGCTCTTCGGCAAACGGCGTGAAGCCGACGATGTCCGCGAACAGGACGGTGACCAGCCGGCGCTCGGCGACCGGGGCTGCGGTCAGAGTGACCGGCCACGACGTCGGGCCCGGGGATGCGACCCCAGCCGTGTCGGTCAGCGGCGCGGCACATTCGCCACAAAACTTCTCACCCGGCTCATTCGATGCGCCACACGCTGGGCAGACGACAGCCAGCGGCGCTGCGCACTCAGAGCAGAACTTACGGCCCGGCCGGTTCTCGGTCCCGCAGTTGGAGCAGATCGCGTGGTCCAACCCGCTCATGTCGGCGCCCGTTCTCACGTGACCTCGCCTCCACCACGCAGACCCTCCGAGATCGGGTCGGCGGCGAATGGCCTTGACTAGGGAAATCCGCCGGCGCGGTCTGACCCCTGGATCGATTGCGGTGTTAGTGCACTTCCGGGCGACCGACAAGTGCCGAAGGGCCCGACGCTATGCGACAAGGAGCAAGGTCACGCCAAGCGGCACTTTTGGCGGCGTGACGGCCACGCTCAGGCTTCGCCTCGCAGGCTGGCCCGTTAGCGCCCGGGAGGGTCATTGAGTCACGCGCCGAGCCAACCCGGAAATGGGGGGCGACGAATCCGCGCCTAGGATGTCGCTTGATGAAGACGGTGCTCATCACGGGCGGCGGACGAGGGCTCGGTCGAACGACCGCGGAGAAGCTCGCGGTTGCCGGCCATCGGGTCGTCCTCGTGGCACGCACCCAGGAAGGTGCGGAGACGGCGGCCGCGGAGATACTGCGCGGGCACCCCAACGCCCGGGTTGAGCCCCGGTCCGTCGACCTGTCCTCGCTCGCGCAGGTCCGTCGCTTCGCGGCAGACGCGTTGGACCACGGCGAGGCGATCGACGTCCTGTTCCACGTTGCCGGCGTCATGCAGACGAGCCCTACCCGCCGGGTGACGGTCGACGGCAACGAGGAGACTCTGGCGGTGAACGTGCTCGCGCCGTACCTGCTCACCGGCCTCCTGCTTCCTCTGCTCGAGCACTCACCATCGGCACGCGTGGTGAGTGTCAGCTCCCGGCTCCACCTGCCGGGATCGCGCGGTGAGCCTGTCGACTTTGACTTCGACGACCCGCAGCTGGAGCGCCACTACCACCCGGAGCGGGCCTACAAGAACTCAAAGCTGGCCCTACTGTGGTTCAGCTACGAGCTGCAGCGCCGCCTCCCGCCCCGACCGATCACGGCCAACGCCGTCTGCCCAGGCTTCGTGCCCACGACGGTCGCGGCCAGCACGCACGGGGCGATGCGGTTCGCCATGAAACACGTGATACCGCACATGCCGTTCGCCACGTCGATGGATGCGGCGACCGACTCGCTTGTGTTCATGGCCGTCGATCCGGCGATCGAGGGCGTCGGCGGGGCGTTCTTCGGCGAACGCCATCCGATCGAGTCCAGTCCGGACTCGCGCGACATCGATCAGGCTCGCCGCTTCTGGGAGCTCGCCGCCGAGCTTACCGGCTGGAGCTCGTGATGCGTTACGTGGAGGCGGGCGGGCCTCTCGTCTCCAGAATCGGGCTTGGTACCTGGCAGTTCGGCTCCCGGGAATGGGGCTACGGCGAAACTTACGCCTCGCAGGTCGCGCCTGTGCTGGTGCGCCGCGCGATCGAGCTCGGAATAACGCTGATCGACACCGCCGAGGCCTACGGCCCCGCGCGCTCGGAGCGGATCATCGGCGCCACGCTGGCGGAATTCCCGGCGGAGGAGCGCGCCCGACTCGTCATCGCGACCAAGTTCCTGCCCATCGCTCCCGCCGAGCCGATCCTGGCCTGGCAAGCTGCTGGCAGTCGCCGCAGGCTCGGGGTCGACACGCTCGATCTGTATTACGCGCATTGGCCCAACCCGCTCGTATCCGTGCGGCGCGTTATGCAGGCCGTCCGTCCGCTGGTGGATACCGGCGTCGTCCGGCGCGTCGGGGTCAGCAACTACTCCGTGGGTCAGTGGCGCACTGCCGAGCGTGCCCTGCGCTCCCCGGTCGTCGCCAACCAGGTCCGGTTCAGCCTCCTCAGCCCCGGCCCGGCTCGTGACCTCGTGCCCTATGCAGCCACCGCAGACCGGCTCGTCGTCGCCTACTCGCCTCTCGGGCAGGGCCTGCTGAGCGGGGTCGCGGCCGCAGGCACAGTCCGAGGGTTGCGCGCGAGGAATCCGTTGTTCCGGCCGCGCGGACAGCAACGGCTGACCCCGCTTGTCGACGCGGTCCGCGAGATCGCCGCTGCGCACGACGCCACGGCTGCCCAGATCGCTCTGGCTTGGGTGCTCCACCATCCGAACACCGTGGCGATCCCGGGCGCTCGGACGATCGAGCAGCTCGAGGAGAATGCCGCGGCCGCTGATCTCGTGCTATCCGACGCGGAGTTTGCGCGCCTGTCGGCAGCGGCGGAGGCGCTCGTCAGCGGCTAGCAGCGTCCATCTCCCCGGCAGCAGTATGCGTGCTTCGGTCGACGTTACGCGCGTCTGGTGCCAAGCGGTGGCCCGTACTTTTGAGGAGTGGGTGCGAAGGCGTTGGTCCCGTAGGTTCAGCCATGCATGAACCCGCGTCCTGACTCCTTTGGCGCGCGGGCGCGGTCGCCGCGGCCTGTCCTGCTGCTGATCGTGCTCGGGGTCTTCCTCGTGATCGTCGGTGTGACGACCACTGCCGAGGCGATGATGGTCTCTGCCTACTCATCGCGGACGGCGTTCGACGCGATCGTCAGTAGCGACCTCGCCACGATTCGAGGTTTCGTCGAGCAGGGCGTCGATCCCCGCATCGCCACCGACCCTGCCCTCGCAGCACAGGACCAGGCCAGCCTCCAGGCGCTGATGGGCACGCTCACCAGCAAGGGCGAGATCCTACGCGTAGAGCTTCGAACTCCGGACGGCACGATCATTGCCGCAACGGATCCGAGTGCCACCGGCGCCGTCGTCGCACCCAGCGCGCAGTTCCAGGCTGCGATGGACCAGGGCACGGCCAGCGTTGATATCGAGAACGCTGACAAAGCGGAGGTCGGCCCCGGCACGATCGCGGCGACGACCGTGCTCCGCGAATATGTCCCACTCAGCGTGGCCGGACACGTCGCCCTGGTCGTGGCGCTGTACAGAGATGCCGGGCCAATCCTGCAGTCGCTGGATGACCTGCGTGGAGGCGTCGTCATCATCATCCTCACCGCCGCGCTCATCGTCGCCGTGATGCTGTTCTTCGTCTTCCGTGCCGCACAAGGGCGCATCTCACGCCAGACGACCGCGTTGATCGAAGCGCAACGACGGGATCCGCTGACCGAGACGCTCAGCCACGGCGCATTGGTCGGCTACCTCGCTCAGGAAATAGAGGGCGCGCGCGCTTCGGGCGTGGAGCTCGATGTCGCCCTGCTCGACGTGGACAACTTTCGCCTCGTCAACGACACGTAGACGCACCGAGCCGGCGACGAGGTCCTTCTCGCCGTGGCGCGCGAAATCGCGGCCGAGCTGCCCGCCGAGATGGTCCTGGGGCGCTACGGCCCCGACGAGTTCCTCATCATCAGGCCGCCGGCCTCCAAGGCGGACCTTGTCTCGATCGTCGAACGGATACGTGCCCGACTGGCGGCAATGAGCATGCCCTTCGAGTCAACGGAGAAGCTGCCCGTCACCGTCAGCGCGGGCATCTGCTCGTTCCCCAAGGATGCGGCTTCTGTCACTGCACTCCTGTCACTGGCCGCCCAGACGTCGGCAGAGGCGCGGACGAGCGGCGGTGACGTCGTGCGGATCGCTGGAGAAGGCGCCGACACGTCAGAGGCAACCGCGACGAGCTTCGACGTCCTCCAGGGACTGGTCTTTGCGGTTGACGCCAAGGACCGCTACACGAAACGCCATTCACAGGACGTCGCCCTCTACTCGGTCTTCCTGGGCCGACAGCTCGGCCTCGACGAGGACGAGCTCAAGACGCTGCACATGTGTGGCCTGCTCCACGACATCGGCAAGATCGGAATCCCGGACTTCATCCTGCGCAAGCCGGGCAAGCTGACGTCCGAGGAGATGGACATCGTCAAGCAGCACGTCGCGTTGGGCGACATGATCGTCCGCGACCTGCCCAATCTTGGACTCGTACGGGCGGGCATTCGCAACCACCACGAGCGCTGGGACGGAAGTGGCTACCTCGACGGCCTGAGCGGCACCGCTATCCCGCACTTCGCCCGCATCCTGGCCGTGGCGGATGCGTTCTCCGCGATGACCTCAACGCGGCCCTATCGCAAGGCGCTGGATGTTCGCGAGGCGCTGACCCGACTCGGCGATGCCGCGGGAAGCCAGCTCGACGAGCAGCTCGTCAAAGCATTCATCCACGCGCTCGAGACGGTCCCGGATGCACCCATCCCGAACGTCGATACCCCCGCGCACAGACTTTGGGTACCGGGTCTATCCGCCTGATCGAGCGCCTTGTCGTGCTCGCATCAGGCGTAATCGCGACAGCGCTGCTCGCGTCCCCGGTTCTTGGCGCGCGAGATTTCACGCTTGACGCGACTCCGACTGATCTTGTCGCGGGCGCCCAAACGACCATCTCCATCACCGTCACGAACACGACCGCGAGCGACAAGAACGATGAGATCAACTGCGTGCAGTTCCACGCAGCTTCTTCGTTCGCCGTGTCCGCGGCGTCAGTCCAGTCCGTCCACGGTCTCACATCAGGGTCGGCATACGACGCCTGGAACGTCGTATGGGACGGGTCGGAAACCGTGACGTTCAAGGTGCCTCAGGACGCGTATCCGCTCGTTGGGGGCGACCCGCCAAACGACCGAGCCGTGGTCCGAATTCGAGGCGTCGCGACGGGTAAGGGACAGACGATGAACTGGCTCGTCAAGGCTTACACCGACGCCGGCGACGCCACCTCTACCGACTGCTCCGGAAAGTCGGCGAACGGGAAGCTGGCGTTCAATGTCGCGCCCGCCCCGACGCCGACTCCTACGCCGACTCCTACGCCAACCCCAACGAAGACCCCGACTCCTACTCCTACTCCTACTCCTACCGCCACTCGGACGCCCACGCGAACGGCCACTCCGACACCAACTAGGACACCGACGCCTACGCCGACTCCTACTTCGACGGCGACGCCCACGCCGACTGGCAAGCCCACTCCGACCCCTAAGCCCACGCCCACTTCCACGCCATCGCCCACGTCCAAGCCAGGGTCGACCCCACCACCAAACGGCTCGTCGTCGCCAACGGGACCTGTGCACCCGACCGCACCGGCAACGGCAACGTCGAACCCGAGCTCTACGACAGGAGCGGCCCCTTCAGCTCAGCCGAGCAGCCCGGCACTAATCCCTGCCCCGTTGCCACGACCGTCGTCGGCCATCATGGTCGGATCGACAAAGAGCGAGACGAGCGGCGGCGACCCAGTGGAGCCGGCCACTGGAGTGGATGCCGTCGTTGCCGCTGCATTCGACAGTCTGCCCGGCGGCTGGATCAGCTGGACGTATCCGGCCCTCGTCACGGCAGTGCCAGGACTGCTCCTGCTCATCGCCATTGCGGTGCAGGCCGTCGGCGCGCTTGCCTGGATCCCCATCGTGCGCCGAGGGTTTGCCGGCGTCGGAACCAATCGGCGGCGCCGCGCCGGGTAGCGACAACTCGCCCAGGTGGCGGGTTCAGTCCTCGACGAGCGGTACGTCGACCACGTGCTCGGCGATGAACCAGACCTGCAGCTCGTTGCGGCGCAGGACGTCGCTCATCAGAAGGTCGTTCGAGCCCCAGTCCTCGCTCTTCTCCGTCTTATCGATCGCGTCGCGGACCTTCTCGATGATCGTCTCGTGCGCGTTGAGCAGGCGATGGATCATCGGCGCCACCTCTTCGGCTCCGTTGGGCGGGCGCTCGATCGTGGTCAGCTCAGCCGCATGGCGAGGATCTCCGACGGCGATGCCGCCCAGCGTCTGGACCCTCTCGGCGACCAGGTCGATCAGCTCCAGCTGTTCCTCGGCGTGCTTGTCGAAGAGCAGGTGCAGCTGATAGAAGGTCGGCCCGGCGACGAGCCAGTGGTGCTTCTTGTACATGGCGTACAGGATCATCGTGTCCGAAAGGATCACGTTGAGCAGCTGGCAGCTTTCTTCGCGCGCCTCCGCGGAAAGTGCGATGGGGAGCAGTCGGATACTGCCGAAACTCTGGATCTCAGTGCCCAGCCGCGCCATGCGCGGCTCGGGCGAAGTCTTCCGCTGGCGGCCACCGGTCTGCGCACCTTTCGCCTTTGATCGGGTCGGCATCTCGTTCCTCCTTAGGACGGCAACTGACCATCAGACTATCTTTCGGCCATGGCCTTGCATCGTTCGACGCTTCGCCGGCTGATCGCGGTCGTGCTCGCCGCTGCGTTCCTCGGCATCGTGGTGGCGCCAACGCAGGCGGCCGCGTGGAGCGGTCGATACAGCGTCTATACGTCGCACTCGTTCAGCTACCAGCATCTGAACTACACGTGCGTCGGCGCAAGCGTTCAGATGATGCTCAACATGATCAACGGCACGGCCCATCACTCCGCCAGCGCCCAGACGGTCTATTGGAAGTACGGGCGCGACCAAAGCAAGCACAAGCCGACCGACAACGGCGTCGATCCGGTTGGCTGGATTGCGGCGCTCGAGCATTTCGGAGCGGGCGACTACACGATCAACCTCGCCACTCGCTACCAGGCGGGCCTGCGCGAGCTGGCGGCCGCCATGCGCGCCACCGGCCGGCCCGTCGGGCTGTTCGTCGACGCGGGCGGCCACGCGTGGGTCATGACCGGGTTCGAGTCGAGCGCCGACCCACAGAGCTCCTCGAGCTACAAGGTCACCCAGATCCAGGTCATGGGTCCGCTCTACCCGGACGGCACGATCAACGGCAAGCCGTACGACCCGGCGCCGGGCACCTGGCTGACCGCCGACCAGCTGCGCAAGAAGTTCACGCCAATGCAGTGGAAGCAGGCGCCCGAATGGAGTGGCCGCTGGGTCGCGGTGATCCCCGACTAGGCGCTCAGGATCTCGCGCAGCGTGGCCGCGAACGCGTCCGGATCGCTGGCTTCCCACTCACTG
>DATCGV010000059.1:0-4771 GCA_036508755.1 Candidatus Limnocylindrales bacterium
GCTACCCGTACATCAAGGTCACCCTCGCCGACGATTTCCCGCGCATCGAGCGCACGCGCAAGCTGCCCAACGACGGGTCGCGTTATTTCGGACCCTACGCGAGCGCGTCGTCGGTTGACGAGGCGATGAACCTCATTCGCAGGCTGTTCCCGTTCCGGACGTGCACGATCGAGATCAAGGAAGGTAAGCGAGCCCTGCCGCGGCCGTGCCTGCTCTACCACATCAAGCGCTGCCAAGGCCCGTGCATCGAGGCCATCTCGAAGGACGACTACCGGGCTGACATCGATCAGGTGATGCACTTCCTCGAAGGCCGCCAGGAGCTCGTCGTGCGCCGCTTGCGCGACGAGATGAGCGCCGCGTCGGACAGGACCGACTACGAGCGGGCAGCCGAGCTGCGTGACAAGGTGCGGTCCGTCGAGCGGACGATGGAGTCGCAGAAGATGGCGGCGTTCGCGCGCACGGAGCTCGATGTGCTGGGCTTCGCCAGGTCCGGGGGCGGTGGTGCGGTCCAGCTCTTCGCCATCCGCGAGGGAACGATCATCGCGCGCGACGTCTTCCTACTCGAGAACGTGGGCGACTCGTCCGACGACGAGGCACTGTCCGCGTTCATCAAGCAGTACTACGCCGCGGCCTCGTCGATCCCGCCGCGCGTCCTTGTCCCGTTCCTGCCGCCCGATTCGGCCGAGCTGGTCACGTTCCTCGAGGCACGCCGCGGCCACAAGGTCGAGATTGCCGTGCCGCAGCGCGGCGAGCGGCGGGAGCTGTTGGATCTCGCGGCGCGCAACGCCGCGGACACGCTCGGCCGCGAGCAGGCCAGGTGGCTTGCCGATGAGGGTAAGACCCTGGCGGCGCTCGAGGAGCTTGCCGCTGCGCTTGGCCTGTCAGCGCCGCCGCTGCGCATCGAGTGCTACGACATCTCGACCATCCAGGGCACGAACACCGTGGGCAGCATGGTCGTATTCGAGGAAGGCAGGCCGAGGTCGGGTGAGTACCGGCGCTTCCGCGTCCGGACGCCGGAGGTCGCGCCGGGCAGGCCCGACGATTTCGCATCACATCGCGAGGTGCTGCGGCGCCGCTTCTTTCGCGCGCTGGAGGCAGAGGAGGGGGTCGCCGAGGAGCTGCGCTGGCGCTTGCCCGATCTCGTCGTGATCGACGGCGGCCTGGGCCAGGTCAACGTCGCGCGCGAAGTCCTCGACTCGCTTGGACTGACCGACATGCCCGCCATCGGCCTGGCCAAGGAGCGCGAAGAGATCTTCCTGCCCGGCATCAGCCAGCCGTTCGTGCTGCCGACCAACTCGCAGGCGCTGTACCTCTTACAGCGCCTGCGCGACGAGGCACATCGATTCGCCATCACCTACCACCGCCAGCTGCGCGCCAAGGCGCAGACGAAGTCGGTGCTCGACGAAGTGCCCGGCATCGGGCCGGCGCGCAAGCGCGCGCTGCTGCGCGTGTTCGGCTCGACTAAGCAGATGCGCGGCGCCACGGTCGACCAGATCGCCGCCGTGCCTGGCATCAGCCGCTCGCTTGCCGAGCGGATTCACGATGGTCTGAACGCCTGATCGCAAGTTCGTTGCTATAGTCCCGGGCGAATGCGTCGCATCCTTCCCTGGTTGGTCGCGGCAATAGCCGTTGCTGCCCTCGCGATCGACTTTCTGACTATCCCGCGCCCGTTCAGCGACCAGCCATGCGCGCCGTCGGCCGGGCTGAGCAGCGGGTGCATAGACACGCGCCTCGGCCTCGACCTGCAGGGCGGCCTGCGCGGTGAGTACCAGGCGCTGCCAACCGCAGACCACGCGGTCACTGCCGACGACCTCACGACGATCCGCACGATCATCGAAAACCGCATCAACCAGTACGGTGTCGCCGAGCCGGTCGTCCAGACCCAGGGCACGGACCGTATCGTCGTCGAGATCCCGGGCGTCAGCGACGTTGAGACGGTCCGCAAGCTGATCGGCTCGACCGGCCGCCTGGACTTCGTCCCGATTCCCGCGGGCACGACGGGAGTCAACCAGGGGACCGTGCTGGGCACGTCCCTGCCGGCCTGCGCTCCGAACGCGACCACGTTCAGCGCGGAATGCGTCCTGTTCTCCGGCGATCAGGTCCAGTCGGCCAACGCGGGCTCGTCGCAGACGACCGGCCAGCGCGCCGTCGACTTCACGCTCAAGGGAACCGGTTCGACGCTATTCGCCAACTACAGCCGCGCGAACGTCGGCAACCAGTTCGCGATCGTGCTCGATGGCACGGTCCAGTCCGCGCCGGCGATTCAAACGGCGATCACTGGCGGCAGCGGACAGATCACGGGCAGCTTCACGACGGCCCAGGTCAACGAGCTGGTGACCGTGCTCAAGTACGGCGCGCTGCCGCTGGCCATCCAGGAAGTCAGCTTCAGCCAGATCAGCGCCACGCTCGGCTTGAACTTCCTGCAGCAGTCGATACTCGCCGGCGCAATCGGGATCCTGCTCGTGTTCATCTTCATGCTCGTCCACTACCGACTGCCCGGCGTGATCGCCTGCATCGCGCTGACCTTCTATGCGCTCGTGGTGTACGCGATCTTCCGCTTCATACCAGTCACGTTGACCCTCGCAGGTGTCGCGGCCTTCGTGCTCTCGGTGGGTATGGCGGTCGACGCCAACATCCTGATCTTCGAGCGCACGAAGGAAGAGCTGCGCTCGGGTAAGACGCTCGTCAGCGCGATCGAGGCAGGGTTCAACCGCGCCTGGAACTCGATCTTCGACTCGAACATGTCGAGCATCATCACCGCCACGATCCTGTTCTATTTCGGATCGGCGACCATCCGCGGTTTCGCGCTCGTGCTGATCATCGGTGTCCTGCTGTCGATGTTCACGGCAGTGACCCTGAGCCGGATGATGCTGCGCTTTGTCGTCCGCCAGCCGTGGGCACGCAAGGCCTCCTACTTCGGCGTGTCCGAGGACGAGTTCATCCTCGCTGCGCCTCCGCGCGGGCGGCAGCGCCAGGCAGGGGCCAGTGTTTGACCTGATCGGCAAGCGCCGCTGGTTCTATATCTTCAGCCTCCTCATCACCGTCCCGGGCTTCATCTTCATCCTCCTGACGCCAATCACCGGCGGCAAGGTCGGTCTCCAGTTCTCGATCGACTTCACCGGCGGCACCGTCTGGGAGGTTCACTTCGCCAACGGCACGCCCACGCCGACGCAGATCCAGGAGGTCATGGCCGAGCAGGGCCTGCCCGGATCGGTGGCAATCACGACGGCCGGCGACAAGTCGTACGTGCTGATCCGGACGATCCAGATCGGCCTCGCCGAATTCCCAAGCGCGGTTCCGAGCCCATCGCCCGGCGCCTCGGGCTCGCCCGGCGCCTCGGGGTCACCGGTCGCGTCAGGTTCGCTGGCCGTGTCGGCTGCCCCGTCCGTGTCGGCTGCCCCGTCCGTGTCGGCTGGCCCGTCAGGCTCACCGCTCGCATCCCTCGACGCGTCAGCGGCGCCTTCGGGCTCGCCGCTCGCTTCGACCGGTGCGTCGGCAGCGCCCAGCTCGTCGGCCGTGCCGTCGGCAGCGCCCAGCTCCTCGCCCGTAGCCAGCGTGTCACCTTCAGCATCGCCCGGCGCGTCGGGTGCCATCGTTCCCGGCGCGAGCCCAGGCCCATCCGCCTCGCCCACGACGAACGTTATCGGCCTGCCCACGACGGGCAAGCTGGCCGACCTGCGCGTCGCGCTCGAGAACAAGTTCGGGCCGATCGACGAGGTTCGCCAGGAGGCGAACATCGGGCCGATCATCAGCGCCGAGATTGCGCAGCAGGCCCTTCTCCTCGTCGTGCTCGGCTCGATCGGCATCCTCGCCTGGGTGACGTTCCGCTTCCAGGACTTCCGCATGGGCGCCACGGCCATCACCGCCCTGCTCCACGACGTGATCGTCGTCGTCGGCACCTTTGCCATAGCCGGCACGTTCTTTGGCCTACAGGTCGACGCGTTGTTCGTGACGGCGATGCTGACAGTGATCGGATTCTCCGTGCATGACACGATCGTCGTCTACGACCGAATTCGCGAGAACCGCATCCGGCACGCCGGCGAGCCGTTCGACGTGATCGTCAATCACAGCCTTCTTCAAACCGTCGGCCGGTCGCTTAACACTTCGATGACGACCGTCCTGGTCCTGACGGCGCTGCTGCTGTTCGGCAGTGACGCGACGCGGGCGTTCGTGTTCGCCATGGTCATCGGCATCATCTCGGGGACCTACTCGTCGATCTTCAACGCAAGCGCCCTGCTCGTCGACTGGCATCTGTACGACGATCGACGCCGCGCGCGCGAGTTCGCCGTTGCCCGCGGCCGCTGACCGCGGCCAAGCCTTCCTGGCGCGGCTAGCGCGCCGTGTCGAATCCGTTCACACGACGCTTTGCCTTGGCGTAGACCCGGACCCTGAGGCACTTCCCGCGGGCTGGCCGCGCGACGTCTCAGGAGTGGAGCGCTTCGCCGCACTCATCCTCGACGCGTGTATTGACCGTGCCGCCGCGGTCAAGATCAACATCGCGTTTTTCGAGGCGTTCGGCAGCCGGGGAACTGCGGCGCTGGAGCGAGTGAGGGCACGCATCCCGTCCGACGTCCCGTTCATCGCCGACGCCAAGCGCGGTGATATCGGCACCACAGTCGCCAGGCAGGCAGCAGCGCTGTACGACATGCTCGACGCGCACGCTGTCACCGCCAACCCGTACCTCGGGGGCGAAGCGATCGCGGCGCTGCTCGAGCGCACCGACCGTTTCGTGTACGTCCTGTGTCGCACCTCGAACCCAGGCGCGGGCGAG
>DATCGV010000060.1:0-14107 GCA_036508755.1 Candidatus Limnocylindrales bacterium
TGAGCTGGCCGAGCTCCAACCGGGGCGCCGCCTGGTGACCCCCACCACCCAACAAGGAGACGACCATGGATGACCCCTACGCCGAGCTCGCCCGGGTCAAGGCGAGGATCGCCGAGATGGAGCGGTACGCAACCGCGGCCCCGCCGCTCGAGTCCGCGATCGCCGACGCAATGAGCCCGCTGAAGCCGGTGGACCCGGCCCGCCGCAAGCTGGTCAACGCCGCGCACGGGTTCGTGCCGGATCCGCAGTCAGAGGCCGCCGTGGCCGCCAGAGAGGCCAACCCTGAGCGGTTCGATCGCGACTTCGCGGCCATGAAAGGCTCCGCGCTCGAGCTCTCCCTCTACACCCGGGGCCGCGCGGCCGCGATCAAGCTCGGGACGTTCGTCCCGGAGGAAGGAACGTCGAATGAGTGACATCGGGACCCTCACCGCCGCCGCATCGAAGGCCCAGGCCGCCCTCGCAGCCGAGCAGGAGAAGCAGGCGGCCATCGCGAAGGCCGACGCGGAGGCCCGGCAGGCCCGCTCTATCGAGTGGGCGTGGAACTACGTGGTCAGCTACAACCCGCGCCAGGTGGAGGCGAGCCAGAAGGCGACCGACACCATGGCCGCTCTCACCGAGGCCGTCACGGTCGACCTGGCCCTTGCTGCGCGGCTCTACCTGGACGTCACCCGGGAAATGGCGTTCGCCAACGCCCTTGGGGACGAGCTGGTCAAGGCCCGGTCCATCCTCAAGGCGGCCGGCGAGCTGCCAGGCGTATATCGGGTGGGCCACGATCCGGTCGGCGACAACGCGCCGTTCCACTTGACGCACGGACTGGTGCGCTTCCCGTCGTTCATCGAGCTCGTGAGCGAGACGCTCGACAAGCAGCGGGCGATGGCCAGCCGCGGCCAGTCGGGTGAGACGCCCGAGACCTACGAGGGCAAGGCCAGCGACGGCCTCAAGGCCGAGGCCCTCCGGCGCGAGTGGCTCCTGGCTCAGGAGTTCGAGCTGATGCTCGCCCTCCGCGAACAGCACCCTGACTCCTACGCACGCCTTGATCCAGCACAACGCGCCCACGTCGAGGCTTACGCTCGCACCCGCGCCGCTGCCGGATACGACGCCCCTCTGCCAACAGCCGTGGTCGAAACGGTCGGCGTGCCGGAGCCGGTCCCGTTCGCGCCGGATGAGACGGTGCGCTTCCGACTTTATTCCGAGGGCAAGCACGAGCCGAGCCACCCTCCCACGCCGGATCGCTGGTAGGCGAGAAAGGCCGCATGCCTGGATGTTGCGCCGATAGTCCCCCAATGAGGGTGCGGCCCTCGGGCTGATCGTCGCCGAGATCGTCCGCCGCGAGCCATCGCTGGACCCGCTCGGCGGGCGGGACGCTGCTACGCTCGGCGTGTGACGGAGACGAACGTCCTCTACTACGGGGACAACCTCGACATCCTCCGCCGGTACATCCCCGACGCCGCGGTCGACCTGATCTACCTGGATCCGCCGTTCAACAGCAACCGCGCATACAGCGTCATCTTCAAGGACGAGTCGGGTCGCGGGAGCGACGCCCAGATCGAGGCGTTCGACGACACCTGGCACTGGGGCCCCAGGGTCGAGTCGACCTACCAGTACCTGACCAACTTCTCGCGCCACCAGGGCGCCGTCTCCACCGAGGTCAGCGCACTCGTCGGCGCGCTCCGGAAGGCCATCGGCACTAATCAGATGATGGCCTACCTCGTTGAGATGACCGTGAGACTCGCAGAGCTGCACCGCGTCCTCAAGCCCACCGGATCGCTGTGGCTGCACTGTGACCCCACTGCCAGTCACTACCTCAAGATCGTCTTGGACAGCATCTTCGGGCCAGACAACTTCCTCAACGAGGTGATCTGGAAGCGGTGGAGCGCCCACGGGAACGCCGGGAGGATCGGCAACATCCATGACGTGTTGCTCCTCTACGGGAGAACAACGGGCGCCAAGTTCAACAAGGTCTACACGCCCCATGACGACACGTACGTTGAGGCTCGGTTCCGTTTCGCCGATCCCGGCGGACGCCGCTGGATGGAGCAGAACCTAGCGAACCCAGCCGTGCGCCCCAACCTGATGTACGACTACCAGGCATCGAACGGGATCATCTACAAATCTCCGCCAAACGGCTGGAAGTACACGCTCGACCGAATGCAGCGGCTGGACCGAGAGGGAAGGCTGTACTTCCCGTCGAAGGTCGGCGGGCGTCTCAGACTGAAGGTCTATCTGGACGAGTTGTCTGGCGCTCTCCTCCAAGACGTTTGGACGGACATCTATGGCGTCGGAGGATCAGGCGCGGAGCGGTTGGGCTACCCAACCCAGAAGCCATTGCCCCTCCTGGAGCGGATCATCTCAATTAGCTCCAACCCAGGCGATATCGTGCTCGACCCATTCTGCGGCTGCGGGACCGCCCTCATCGCTGCGCAGAAGCTCGGCCGACGCTGGCTTGGAATCGACATCACCTACCTGTCGATCGCGGTCATGGAGTCGCGCCTTGTTAGGTCGTTTCCGGAGCTCGGTCATACGAAGGTCATCGGCCAACCGACGGAGGTCGAAGGCGCCAGGATGCTGGCCGAGCAGTCGCTGCACGACCGCTACGAGTTCCAGTACTGGGCACTGACCCAGATCGGCGCCCAACCCGTCGGAGACAAGAAGAAGGGCGCCGATGCCGGTATCGACGGGCGGATCGCGTTCACGGAAGCCGGGAACGACGTGAAGTTCGTCCTGGTCAGCGTAAAGAGCGGCGGCGTCAACGTGGCGATGGTCCGCGACCTGGTAGGGACGATGAAGCGCGAGGATGCGCCGCTCGGACTGTTCGTCACGCTCGACGAACCGTCGGGCCCGATGAAGGTCGAGGCCGCCGGCGCCGGGACCTACTGGTCAGAGCTCGCGAATCGCGATTACCCTCGCGTCCAGATCGTGACCGTCAAGGATCTCCTCGAGGGCAGGCGGCCGACTTTGCCCCTCCTCGTGCTGCCGACCTTCCAGCAGGCCGAGCGCGTCCATGTCGCGCCGGGCCAGGAGGAGATGTTCGGGTCGTGACGGGACCCGGGCCCACCGAGCTCGCCGCCGCCTGGGAAGAGCTGCACGACGCAACGCCGCCGGGCTGGCACGTCGGCCAGCCGCTGTACATCGGCTTCCGAGACTCCTGGGAGCTGTACGCATTCGACCCGTCTGAGCGGCCGAAGGTCGGGCTGCGCAGCCGCGAGTGGACCGCCGTCGCCCCGACCGAGGAAGGCGTCGTGTGCGAGATGGCGCGTTGCCTGCGGGAGACTCGCCAGCCAGATCTCCCTCCTCCGCACGAATGAATCCCCTAACTGATACTCGAACGCATTGTGAGAGCAGGGGCCAGCCATTAATCCGATCGTGAATAAGCCCCTCCGAGTGCGGAGGGGCTTTCAGTTGCCGGGGTGTGGCCTCTGGCGACTCCAGGCGAGGCTGGAAGCGCTGAAGCCGGTGGTTACTTGTGCGAAGCGTCGCGCGCTGTGGTCGAGTGCGTGTGCGCGGTGGTGCTGTGCGCGTGCGCCTCAGTAGCGTGCTTCTTGGCGGTCGGGAGGTCGCCCGTCTCATGGTGCACGGCGGCCAGAGCATGACTCGCAGCGGCCTTGGTGTGATATTCGGCTGCGTTGAGGTGGTGCTGGGTCGCGGGATGCTTGAACGCCATCGGGATCTCCTCTAACGAACTCGTGGTCCGCAGCTGACGTCCACCGATCTGGCGGTCCGTCCCTGCAAGATAGTTGTTATTGTATGGTATCTTGTGGACTATGTCAAACAGCCAAGCCACCTCCATCAACGCGCTGCTGACGCCGACCTCGTACCTCGTGCTCGGCCTCCTCGCGCGTGAGGGACCGTGCACGCCCTACGACCTCAAGCGCCACGTGGCGGCAACGATCGGCCACTTCTGGTCGTTCCGGCACGCGCTCCTGTACAAGGAGCCGCCACGCCTGGTCGAGCTCGGGCTCGCGACCGAGGAGCGCGAGCAGGCTGGTCGGCGGCGGCGACTCTTCACGGTGACCGCCGCTGGGATCGATGCGGTCCGCGCGTGGCTCGAACGGCCATCCCGGGAATCTACGGAGCTCCGGGACCCCGGGCTGTTGCAGCTCTTTTTCGCCGATCTCGCGTCGTCCGACGTCCGGCGCGCCCTGGTCCTCGAGCAGCTGGCCATCCATCGCGCAAAGCTCGTCGAGTACGAGGCGGAAGCGCGCCTCGAACGTGGGTCCGACAGACCGCTTCCCGGGCACCGAACGGTCGAGCACTGGCGCGGCCAGACCCTGTCGATGGGCGTGCGGTACGAGCGCGCGGCGGTGGACTTCTGGCAAGGCGTGGCGACCACCATCGCCGCCGATGAGGCGGCCGCCGTCTGAGCCCGGCTCTACCGGGCGACGCTCGCAGTGCGACTCGCCGCCGATGTATCGCCGGCGTCGTGCGCGAGATGGCGCGATGCCTACGGGAGATTGCCGAGGGGCGGGCGCCGAAGTAGCTGGTCGGTGCACCCGATACGCAAACTACGAGGACATACTCGAAGCCGCTGTTACGGATCGCGCCACGGACACGCTCGCGTGCCTCCGACAGCGCGGCGTCCGGTAGGCCGACGATGTGGCACACCGGCAAGCCGGGTGCGACGTCGATTTCGACGCGCACGAGCTCACCGCGCAGGCCGTTGATGACAGCTGTGACGAGCGTCGCGAGCACGGCGCCACGTTACGCACGGCGCATTGACGGCCGATTAACGTGTGCTTATCGGCCGCTTAATAGGTGCCGGCGAACTCCAGCTCGCGCAGCTCGGCGCTCGAGGTCGCCTGCTGGTCGACCAGTCGAGCGAGCTCCATGACCGCGCGCGACAGAGCGGAGTCGGGCTTGTTGGCCATGAATGGCGCGCCCGAGTTGAGCGACGAGATCGCGGAGCGGTAGTCGTTGATGATCTGGTGCGCAATCTGTGTCTTGAGCACGCTCTCGACGGATTTGGCCGAGATGCCCGTGAACGCGTTCGCGCGGTTGAGGACGAGCATCAGCCGCTCGTCGGGGACGGCCAGCTGGGCCATCGTCTCGAACACCAGACGGACGTTCTTGATGCACGAGAGGTCGGCGGTCATGACCACGACCAGCCGGTCTGCGGCGCCGATAACGTCGAGCGTGTGGTCGTCGAGCCGCTTGTCGAGGTCGACCACGACGTAGTCGTACATCGTGCGCAGCACTTCAACGATGCGCAGGAGATGGTGCTGCTCGCCGCTGACCAGCTCCGCCTGCTCGGGCGTGGGCGGTGCGAGGAGCAGGTCGATGCCCGAGTCGTGACGGACCATGACCTTGCGAATAACCTCGGCATCGACCCCGGTCGCGGTCACGGCATCAATGATCGAGCGCTGGTCGACACCCATGTCGAGGAAGACGCGGTGGTCGCCGAACTGCAGATTGCCATCGACCAGTGCGACCGAACGCTTGAGCTCGCGGTGCAGCCCGATCGCCGTGTTGATCGCGATCGTCGTCGTGCCCACGCCGCCCTTTGCGCCGTAATAGGCGTGGATCCGGCCAAAGGCCTGGCGTCGCGCACTGATCTGGGGCCGGGCGAAGCGCGCCAGGAGGCCGCGCACTCGCGCAGACAGCTCCTGCGGGTGAACCGGCTTGCCGAGGTAGTCGTCGGCGCCTGCGCGCAGGGCGCGGACCTTGGCGTCGACATCGTTCCCGCCGCCGATGAGCACGATCGGCGTGTGCGTGCCGGCCGGCTCTGCCTGCCTGATGCGCGCGACGAGCTCCACGCCGGACGGACCGGGCAGGTCGTCGTCGAGCGCAATCAGATCGGGACGATCGGCAGCCCAGTGGCGCAGGCCATCCTGCGCGTCGCCGGCCACAACGATGTCATGCCCATCGCGGCGCAGCATGTTGCCGATCTGGAGCTGGATCGCCGGTTGTGCGGCTACGACCAATACGCGGGAAGGCATATCTCTCCGTTCGATTCCTGCCCGATGCTATTGCTGCCGAACGGTCATACCCAGACTGCGGACGTACTCCCCTGTCCCGTCCGGAAGGACCATGACCGGCCCGTACCGACCCGCGATCTCGACGCCGCTGTCAGCCCTTTGGCGCTGGCGGGGGCATTGCGGCACCGGTCGCCTTGCCGGCCTCCAGGCCGCGCTCGGTGAAGCCGGTCAGCCGATTGGCCAGCTCGACCAGCTCGACCGGGATGACGAACTTCGTTGACGGCGACTGGCCCAGGCCTTTGAGAGCCTCGAGGTATTGCAGCGTCATCGTCTTGTCGTCGATGAGGTGCGCCGCGGAGAAGATGCGCTCGAGTGCCTGGCTGAAGCCTTCGGCCGAGAGGATCTGTGACTGTCGGTTGCCTTCGGCGCGCAGGATCGCGGCCTGCTTCTCGCCCTCGGCGACGTTGATGTTCGCCTGGCGCGTGCCCTCCGACTCGGTGATCACCGCGCGCCGGTTGCGCTCCGCGGAGAGCATCCGGTTCATGGCTTCCTGGACGTCGCGCGGCGGGATGATCTCGCGGATCTCGACCGTGGTCACCTTGCCGCCCCAGCGCTCGGTCTGCTCGTCGAGCTTCGCGCGCAGGACCTCGTTGATCTGGTCGCGCTTCGACAGCACGTCATCGAGCAGGATGTCGCCGATGACCGCGCGCAGCGTCGTCGTCGCGATGCCCTGGAGGGCGCCGGCGAAGTTCTGGACGTTGACGATCGAGCGCAGCGGATCGCTGATGTACCAGTAGATCAGGAAGTCGATGTTGATCGGCGCGTTGTCCTTGGTGATCGTCGTCTGGCTGGGGACCTCGATGAACTTCTCGCGGATGTCGATCTTGGCCGGCTTGTCGATGATCGGGATCAGGAAGCGCAGTCCGGGGCCGCGCACGAGGGAGGGCCCGGTTTGGCCAAGGCGGAAGATGACCATCCGCTCGTACTGCTGGACGACGCGCACCGAGAGGTACACGAAGACCAGAACGAAGAACACGATGACGATGACGACGCCGAGTAGAACGGTGTCCATCTGGCTCTCAGTCTCCTCTTCCGGCTGCAGCTGTTCGAGCGATCAGGCAGGTGCCCCTTCCATCGGCTCGACGATCAGTGTCAACCCCTCTTGGCGTACGACGCGAACCTGCGTGCCACGGTCAAGCGACCGTTCGTCGGCAGTCCGAGCCGTCCACTCCTGGCCCCCAGCATAGACCGACCCAAGCGGCGCCAGCGGCCGGCGCACCTCGCCCACGGGCGGCAGGACGCCGGAACCGACGAGGTCCGGCGCGGTGACCATGTTCCTGGTGCGCGCGGCGGTGTAGACGATCAGGCCCATGAAACCAGCCGTGAGCACGGTCATCGTCGCGATCACGGGTAGCGCGACGGTGAAGTCAGGCGCACCGGGGATGCCCGGCTCGGTGTACAGCGCGCCGGCGCCGAGGACGAAGCAGATCAGGCCGCCGATCGTGGGCAGGCCGTGGTTGGTGACGTGAATGTCGATCCCGAACAGGATGATGCCGAGACCCATAAGCAGCAGCCCGGCGAGGTTGAGGGGCAGGCTGCCGAAGCCGATGAAGGCGAGGATGATCGAGATCCCGCCGACCGTGCCGGTCAGCAGGTTGGGGTGCGCGAGCTCGAACAGCAAGCCGTAGAAACCGAGCGTGAACAGGATGAAGGCGATGTTCGGGTCGTCGAGCAGGTGGAGCAGGGATTGGAGCGGGTTGAGCGCAAAGGTCTGCGCCTGCGCGCCCGCCAGGTTGAGCGTCACCTGCTGGCCGTTGACCGTGGTCGTCCGGCCGTTGGCGAAGGCGAGCACGTCGGGAATCGACGCGGCAATGCCGTCGATTCCGCCCTGGGCCAGCGCCTCCTGGGCGGTATACGACTGTGAGTTGGTGACTGTCGTCAGTGCCCAGTCGTAGTTGCGGTTGCGCGTCTGGGCAATGACCCGGAGCTGAGCCTCGGTGTCCTGGAGAACCTTGGCGCCCTCGGTCCCGGTCAGATCCGCGCCGCTGCTGTCGATCGGCGTCGCCGCCCCGATGCGCGCGTCCGGGTCCATCACGGCCAGGTTGGCCGCGAGGGTGATGTACGTGCCCGCGCTGGCCGCCCTGCTGCCCCCGGGTCCGACCCACACGATCACCGGCAGTGGCGCCTCGAGCAGCGTCTCCACGATGCTGTCCGTAGCGGTCAGATCGCCACCGGGCGTGTCGATCTGGATGAGCACTGCGGCAAAGCCGCTGCTGGCGGCGCGCGCGATGCCGTCGTGCAGGTAACCGGCCATGACCTGGTCGACGGTGCCGCTCGTGGGCATCACGTAGACCTGTGGCGCGCCGCCGTCGGCGAGCGCCGGTGCAGCCACGACAAGGGCCAGGCCTGCGGCGAGGCCCAGTCGGGCGAGCCAGCGCAGTCGTGTCGCGACGCTGTTCATCTTCATGTTGCTGCCAACGATTATCACCCCGGCCGGGTTTCGCGCTGGCGGGCGACAAGAAATTCGAACAGCAGCGCGCTCCACGTTTCCAGGTCGCCCGCAACGGCGTCGACCTCGGCGAACGACGCAAACCGTCCCGAGAGCTTTGCGCGCTCGCGAATTTCGACCTTCCGACCGCCCGCATCGGCGGCGAAAACAAGGCCCAGGTGGACCGCACCGACGGCGTTCTCGTCGTCGTTGAGGACGCCGAGCGGCACGAACTCCGGGATGAAGTCGGCCTCGATCTCCTCGGCCCACTCGCGCCGCAGGCCGCCGTCCACGCCGCCGTCCTCGGGATTGATGTGGCCGCCGATGCCGATCGAGTAGCGGTCGAACAGCCGCGCGTCACCGCCGGCGCGCGTCCGGCGCATCAGGTAGATCGAGCGTCCGTCGGTCAGCGCGACGTAGGGAATGACCTGTTTCCAGGTCGGGTCCGCCTCGGCCTCGCTGCGCGCGCGGAACGAGCCGTGGCGCCGAACCGCCTCCAGATACGGCTCGAGCGGAGTGCCGGCAACGCCGCGAAACGCGAGGCCGCGGGGCACGTCGTCGCGCGCCAAGCCAAGCACGAGCTCTTCGTCACTCGTCATCGCGGACACCGGTTTCTCATTGGCTTCGAATCCTATTCTCGGTTTGAAGCGAACTCGCTGACTGCCCGCAGAACGGTGTTGTTGGAGCCTGCCCGTCCATCACCAACCAGGGTCGTGCTGGTCGATGACCACCGGCTCGTGGTCGAAGCCCTCGCCAGGCTGCTTTGCGGCTGAGCCGGACATCAGCGTGGTTGCGACGGCTGCCTCTTTGCGCGAGCTCGAGCCTGAACTGCCGGACTTCGACGTCGCGATCGTCGACTATCTCCTGCCCGACGGCACGGGCGCCGACGCGACGCGGCTGATGAAGCAGCGCTGGCCCGCCGCGCGTGTCGTAGTCCTGAGCGCGGTCACCGACGACTATGCCGCGTCGCGCGCCGCGAGCGCCGGCGCCGACGCGCACCTGGGCAAGGGCGTGTCCATGGCAGAGCTGCTCTCGGCGCTGCGTCACGCGGCGAGCCTGAGCCGCAGCGCCGCACCGTCGCCGACGCCCATTGGCCGGCAGCAGCTTGGCAGCAGCGGCGACGCCGGCCCGGCTGCCGAGCGACTGACGCGGCGCGAGCTGGAGGTTCTCCGCGCGCTCGCCCTGGGGCGAACGACACGCCAGATCTCTACCGAGCTGGGCATCGGCCACAACACCGTCCGGACGCATGTCCAGAACGTCATCGCCAAGCTGCGCGTGCACTCACGCATCGAGGCCGTGGCGCTGGCCCTGCGCGAAAGGCTCGTCTAAGCCGTCTAGTGCAATTGCACCATGGCCGAGCTTGACGGTAGAGTGGCGAACGTCGCCTTCGGGCGATGTGCTGGCCGCTCGGGCAGGCGGCCAGCACTTCTATTTCCCCTCGCTGGAGGAGGATTGGCCGCTCTACGCGGCCGCTCCGGCCAGCTCTTTTTCGCTCGTCGCCTCGGGCTCGTACTCGTAGTCCTCGAGGCGTCCAGTGAGGTACGCCTCGTAGGCCGCGAGATCGAAATGGCCGTGGCCTGACAGGTTGAACAGGATCACTCGCGGCTTGCCTTCGGCCTTCGCCTCGAGCGCCTCGTCGATGGCCGCGCGCACTGCGTGGTTCGACTCTGGCGCCGGCACGATGCCTTCCGTGCGCGCGAAGCGGACGCCGGCGTCGAAGGTCGCCACCTGAGGCACTGCGCGCGCCTCGATGTAGCCCTGCTCGACCAGCGCGCTGACGAGCGGCGCCATGCCGTGATAGCGCAACCCGCCGGCATGGATCGGCGGTGGCACGAACTTGTGACCCAGGGTGTGCATCTTGACCAGCGGCGCCATCTCGCCCGTGTCGCCGAAGTCGTAGTCGTACTTGCCGCGGGTGATGCTCGGTGCCGCCGTCGGCTCGACCGCGACGAACCTGTAGCTGTGCTCACCGCGCAGTTGGCGGCCGATGAACGGAAACGCCAGGCCCGCGAAGTTCGAGCCACCACCGACGCAGCCGATGATCACGTCCGGCTCCTCGCCGGCGAGAACCATCTGCTCCATCGCCTCCTGGCCGATGACCGTCTGGTGGAGTAGGACGAAGTCGAAAACCGAGCCGAGCGAGTACTTCGTCCCCGGGTGGGTGACGGTGTCCTCGATCGCCTCGCTGATGGCCATGCCCAGCGAACCGGTGTGGTGGGGATCCTCCGCGAGGACGCGCAGCCCGTACTGGGTGTCGGGGCTGGGGCTGGCAACGATCTGCGCACCGTAGGTCTCCATCAGGATCCGTCGGTACGGCTTCTGGTCGAAGCTCGCGCGGACCATGTAGACCTTGAGCTCGAGCCCAAAGACCGAGCAGGCGAACGCCAGCGCGCTGCCCCACTGCCCGGCGCCCGTCTCGGTCGCGAAGCGCGCGACTCCCTCCTGCTTGGCGTAGAACGCCTGGGCGAGCGCCGTGTTGACTTTGTGGCTGCCGGCCGGGCTGACGCCCTCGTACTTGTAGTAGATGTGCGCCGGGGTATCGAGCGCCTTCTCGAGCCGATGGGCGCGATACAGCGGTGATGGCCGGTAGAGCCTGTACGCCTCGCGCACCGGATCCGGGATCTCGATCTCGCGATCGGTCGAGACGACCTGCTTGATCAGCTCCATCGGGAACAGTGGCGCGAGATCCCGCGGACCGATCGGCTCGCCCGTGCCCGGATTGAGCGGCGGCGGAGGCGGTTGTTTCAGATCCGCGGCGATGTTGTAGTAGGCGCGCGGGATGCGATCCTCGTCGAGGATGAACTTGGTCCGGTCGTCCACCGGTGGTACCTCCATCGCTTCTGGTTCGGCCTCGTTCCGGAGCCGAAAACACGTAACCGGCCTTCGTCCTGCCGGGACGAAAGGCCGGTCCTTCCGCGGTACCACCCGTTTTCAACGACATCCGTCGCTGCGCTCGATTGCCGACGGGCCTCGCTGGCCTTTGATCGCCAGAGATGCCGATCGGTGCTGCCCTGATAACGCTGGCGCTCTGCGCCGGAGCCTAAGCCGCGGTCGCTCCCCCTCCTCAAGCGACCTCGGTTCGGTCCGGGGCTCCCGGGTCCATTCGCCCTCGCTCCGTCCCGGCTCGCACCAGCCGCCGGGTCTCTGAAAAGCGGAGGATCGCGGACTACTTCTCCCGATCACAGCCTCGTGTTCGATTGGCCCCGGAGTCTGCCACGCCGGGCGCATATGGTCAACCGGCGCCGCTCAGCGAGTGCATCGAAAGCGGCTCGTAGCGCGAGCCGCCAGGACCAAGGTGGCTGCGGAACAGGATCACTGAAGACGTGGTCCATTCGAGTTCGGCCGCGCGCGCCCGTAGTCGGAGGGCCTCGAGGGCGAGCGTGTCGATGTCGCGGGCGACGGTCAGGTGCGGCCGCGGCGAGCGCGAAGCGGTGAAGATGCGCGTGCCGAGCACCTCGTCGACGTCGAGCGCGAGGCTGGTCATCTCGCGCGCGCCCGCGCCGAGCATCAGCCACGCCACGCCGCCGCGTCGGGCGCCGGGTCGATCGTCGACATGGCCGCCGGCGCCCGACGTCCGCGTCGCAAACGTCGCGTGGCGCGCCGCGACATCGGCCAGGCCGTCGCCGATCGCAGGGACGCGGCCGGAATCCACCTGGCCCATGAATACGAGGGTCAGGTGCAGCACATCCGCCCGCATCCAGCGCGTGCCCGGATGGTCCGCGCGCAGAGGCGCCAGCCATTCCCAGACGGCCGCGGCCGTGACATCGGGCAGTGGCGCGGCGACGAACAGTCGCCAGAGCTCAGGCAGCCGAGAGTGCCGGTCGCTCGATGCCGAGCAGGTCGAGCAGCTCGAACAGGTCGCCGAGAACGGCCAGATTCGGATCCTCACGCTCCTCGCGGATGCGCCCCGGGTCCGTGCCCGATCTGTCGATCAGGACGCCATCAATGCCGACACGGCGCGCGCCCAGGACATCGGCGCGGTACGAGTCGCCGACATGCATCGCCGCGCCGGGCTCGACGTGCATCACGTCGAGCGCGTGCCGAAAGATGCCCGGATTGGGCTTCTGAAAGCCGACACGGGCGCTGATGACGAGCGCCTCAAAATGGGCCGCCAGCTCGAGATCGTGAATCAGCTCGGGCGCGCCCCACACGAAGTTGCTGATGACGCACAGCCTGAGGCCCTGCTCGCGCAGCGCGTCGAGCGCCGGCATCACGTCGGGATAGACGTACCACGCTGAGCGTCGGGCGAATGCCTCCTCGATGCGGTGGAAGACGCCCTCGGACAGGTTCGGTAAGCCCGTGCGGCTCAGGACCGCGGTGTCGAAGTCGACGATGCGCCGGAAGGAGTTCTCCTCGGTCGGCTCGAAGGGGTCCTCGATGTTCCACCAGCCGCCCGTCTGCGATTCGATCAGCAACGCGCGCTCGAGGTCCTTCTCGGGGACATCGAGGCCCGCCTCGAGCAGCCCCTGGCGGTAGACGCCGGCCCACGAGGGATGGGCTCTGATGAGCGTGTCGCCGACGTCGAGGAAGACGACCTCGGGCCGCGTCTTGTTCGTCGCGTTCACCATCCGCAGTCTATCGGCGGACGGGCGCTAGTCGTTGTAGAGACGCTCCTCGATCAGCTTTTCCTGGACCTGGCGGCCATTCGGGTTGAAGCACGAATACTCGAAGTGCTTCTCGAACTCGAGGTCCACCGCGTCCTTGCCCGATCGGTTCTTCTCGACGGTCAGGATCGTCCAGTCGCGGAAGCGCTGCGCCTGGTACGGGTTGAACTCGATGTTGACCTTGGCGACGATGCTGTACTTCTCGTTCAGGATCAGGATCACGTCCGACTCGTAGTTGAGCGCGGACGATCCGCGCAGGTGGTGGTTGCGCAGGCGGGCAGCCTTCAACCCCTCCTTGTCGGCGGCGACGATGCACACCACCGCGACGCCGAGTGACAGCGCCATGTCCTTCAGAGCGGCGACGACCGTCGTCACCTTCTCCGCCTCGGTCGAAGGCTCGGGAATGATCGGCACGCGCTGCAGGTAGTCGACGAAAACCACCAGCGGCCGGCTCGAGGCGGTGCGCCGGTATTCCTCGATGAGCGTGCGCAGGTTCTGCGGCGTCGTGTTCGTGTTCGAGCCGCGCAACAGGTACAGCCCCTGGCCGAAGCGACCGATACGCTCGATCGCCGGACGAAGTCGCGGGTTGGCGCGCAGGTCGGCGTCGGCATTGCCGCCCTGGGCCATCCACGTGCCCAGCACCTCGCGGCGGACGTCCTGGATCTTGACCGCGCTGTTCGGCGACGGCGGCATCGTGCTCGCGAGCGCCGACTCCATCGCCATCATGCGGTTGAGGAGGTATTCCTCGTCGTGTTCGAAGCAGATGTAGAGGGCGTTGGCCTGGCCGCTCTGGGCGATATTGCGCGCGATCTGGAGCGCCATCGTCGTCTTGCCCGTGCCCTGGGCGCCACCGATGAGGATCAGCTCGCCTGCCCGGATCCCGCCACCGAGGGTTCTGTCCAGCGGCGTCATGCCCAACGGGATGGGCAGGTACTCCGTCACGGCGCCTTGGCTGACCTTGTCCGACAGTCCATTCAGGACCTCCACCGCGCTGCGCGGATGGAGCGGTGTCGAATCGGAAGTGGATTGCCAGTCCGCAGACGGATGCGCGGGATCCGTCACTGGTGAGCCGAATTGAGCGCCAAGACTCACGGGCGTGGCGA